>CAWUSK010000058.1:0-30163 GCA_963925035.1 uncultured Flavobacteriales bacterium | reverse complement strand
ATCGTTAGAACAGTCAAGAATGAGATTCAATTAGTTGAATTTAGCCAATATTTCAACTCTTGATTGAGCTCATCAGGTTTAAACTCCCTTCGTTGAGTGCTTTCATAAATTCTTGATTTTCTTAAAGTCAAATCAACTAATTGCTACCATTTTGCTACCACAAATTCAAGGAACTAGCAATAACAGATGATTGAAGTTACAATCAGTCGTCCTGGTGGGACAACAAAGCCGCTCATTTCTATGAGCGGCTTTTTTCGTTTCTGCCCAACGATTGACTAACCAAGGCGTATATTATCAATGAATCTTTGCCTTTAAATTATTGATAAAAGAGAAGTATTCAACTGGATGTACTATAAATAATTGGACAGTAAGTTAAGATACGATTGCTTAAATTAAATTAGCAATATGCCAAGAAGAACGTTTTTTAAAAGCTTAAAAACTGAATTGGTTTACAAAAAGACGTATCTTTTGAAAACTGATACTGAAATATCCATATTTAAATGGATATAAACTTGTTACAACAGAAACAGAAGACATTCAGCTTTAAACACAAAACAATTAAAGAATTTGAATTGGAAATAAGTAATCACAAATACGCAGCGTAACTTAACTCAGTGTCCAGAATTATATTGCAAGTCCAGCTTCTGAGAAAATCAAAAACTAAATAGAAGATAAAGAGAAAATTGAAGGTCCCTTTTTTATAAATAAGGCATCTAATCAAATGATGAAAGCCCTTAATATTTTAGACAAAAAAAAGATCCACAATAGGATTAAAACCAATTGTTTCATTCAATTACAATTCTTTTTGTTATTATCATTCCTTCTCGTTCAATTTTAACAAGGTACACTCCACTTTGTATATTTGACAAGTCAATATTCGTTGAATTTTTGACAGCTTCCACTGAATGCAATATTTCACCTGCTAAGTTCAGTACTTGAATAATTCCAAGATCTAATTCTGAATCTACATTAAAGATCCCTTTAGTTGGATTTGGATAAATTCGTGTCTTGACATTAAGCTCATTCTCGACAATTGAAACTGACGGGATATTAACACAAGCAGAAGTGTCTGTGCAACCATCCGTTGTAATCGAAACTGCATAATTCCCATTAGTTACTGCCGTATAGCTTTGATTCACTTCACCTGAAATTGAAGCGTAATTGTTATCACAGTCTAACCATTGATAAGCTGATATCAATCCGTTTGCCATAATCGTAGTGCCGGTTTGAGTTGTTGTGTTATCAACCTCATTAATCGTAAGGTCAATGCTAATGATGGAATCACAACCTGCTACATTAGCAATTGTATCTGGATATAAACCTGTTGATGAATAAACAGTTCCACTTGGTCCTGTATAAGAAATGCAATTCGTAATAGTAATTGATGAAGATGTTTCTGCACAACAGTTAACTAATGGAACCCCAGACCCATAAACATGGTCAAAATAACAAACATTGTCTTGAGTTCTTCCGTTTAAATCGAAATCAGGGAAAATAACAATCTGATCTATGCCCAAAGCATAAACAGGTTGTGTGATATATGCAGAAAAATCAAAAGTTATCTCTTCCCATTGATTGATCAACGTATTTGGAATCTTAAGTTCGGGCATTGCACCGTTAGTTGGATTCACCAATTTAATGCCTACATCACTAATAACCGGCTTCCATACCATTATAGTAATGGCACTGTTGCCAGCACTCAAAATGTATAACCCAAGGTCAGTAACATGTTGACTTTCACATCCAGCCCAAGGCTGACCCGTTTGCAAAGCTGTAAATTTTGCCACAGTGCAAGAAGTATTAGCTCCAGTAGGATCAGGATTTGGTACAACCTCTAACGGCAGATTAGATGTATTCTCAAAAACAGTCCACGTCCAAGAGTCACCAAAACCACCTGCTTCAAAATCGATAGGGACATTCTGCCCGAACGAAAACATAGATATGGAAATAACCCCAAGTAGTAAGTAAAGATTTTTCATAGTTAATATTTTACCTAAATGTACAAAAGATTTATCTTATTGTACAAAATACAATTTCTTTATTTCGCGTTTAGTCAAAAACGAACAATTATTTATAAAAAGATGTGCTTATAAGTGCCTACGCATTCCTCAAATAACATCGTGGCAGTGGCAGGATTTGTTGCAAGTGGAACATCATATACATCACAAATACGCATTAACATAAAAATGTCTGGCTCATGCGGATGTTTCTCCAAGGGATCACGAAAGAAGATGACCATGTCTCACTTTCCCTCAGCCGCTCTCGCTGCAATATGTGCATCACCACTAAGCGGTCCTGATTTAAATTTAGTCACTTCAAAACCGGCCTTTTCAACCTTTGTTCCGGTCATGCCAGTCGAAACTAGATGGATATCATTGTTTTTTAGAATATCCTTTTGCTCATTTAGGAACTGAACCATTTCAGCTTTTTTTCCATCATGTGCTATAATTGCTATTTCGATTTTAAATCCAGATTTAACTTTTTGCCAGTTCCGATTTCAAAAAATCGATTATATCAACCTCCATTACATCAACCCCTTTCTCTTCTGCTTTCAGGAGTGAAAACCAATCAAGTAGATGAATCAAATACAAAGTTTGCTGCACCAGTCCAACCCCAATAGCATTTACTGTAATCCTTGAATCGGTCTTTTTAGAGATGATCTTGCTCGTTATATCGAGTCGCTTTTTATTTGCGTCATTTTCAAGATTACTTCGGATGAACACTACAAATAAATCTTGCGGTTCTGCAGCCCATCCAACAATTTCATTATGGTTCATTTCGGGAACAACATTGAAGAAACTCAGGGCTTTACTGTTTTCATTTATCTGCTGACAAGCTCTTAATAAAGCAGGTCGAAATGACTCTTCACTGTAGAATAAAATTTGCTTTGACTCGCTTTTCTTAAGTAATTTACCAGCAATCGCTTCTATTTCAGGTTGCTCATATTGAAGTAGATGGATGGATTTCACTACCTCCTCTTTAAGAGAAGTAGAAACCAAATTGCATTGCTCAAAGATCTCAACAAGTTGAACCAATGAATAAGCCAATGCAGAGCGTGGAGGCAGTCCACCAGGAATTTTAATGCAATGCTTACTATTCTCACGAAGAACATTTTCTATTGTTCCACCGCTGCTGATTCCAATTATATTGGCTTTCTTATCTAAAGCTTGTTCAAGCGCTGAAAGAGTCTCTTCCGTATTTCCAGAATAAGAACAAACAATAACCAGTGTCTCCTTATTGACATAACCTGGTAAAGTATAATTGTGACACGTCTCTACCGGGAAATTCCCTTCTAATCGCACCCATTGTTTAATAATCTCTCCTCCAATTCCAGATCCGCCAAGGCCACAAACCACGACATTCTTAATTTCAACTGAAATGCTAATTGAGTAACTCTTAGAGATCTCAACGCTTTCTAATAATTGGTTCGGGAACTGTTTAATTAATTCTCTCATTTGTTTTTTCTATTATACTATTTTATTTCCAGAAAAGTGCATAAAGTGCAACTAAGCAAAGTATTATGGCGAATGCTCCTATATTAAAGCCACGAGAAGTTTTGAAGGTCGAGGAATTAATTTCGATTCCTTTTTCATCATCGGCACCTTTATTTTGACGAAGACTTACTATAACAATCACTAGCATTGTAAGAAGCGTTGTTATTCCCATTTGATGTAAGAATGGCAAATCAACGAACAGGGCACTATCAATCCAACCTTTAGGTCCAATTTTAAAGTACATCGCAATTGGAATAGAGCTCAACACCCCAATAATTGCGGCACGACTCGTTGCCTTTTTCCAGAATAGACCAAGCATAAATACGGCTAAAATTCCTGGACTGACCACCCCCGTATATTCTTGTATAAACTGAAATGCTTGGTCAATACCACCCAATAAAGGTGCAATGATCGCTCCTAATAATAGTGCGCCAGCCGCACTCAATCGTCCTATTCGAACAAGTTCTTTATCGCTTGCTTTTTTATTGAAATATGGTTTGTAAATATCCATTGTGAAAATAGTCGAAGTTGAATTCAACATGGACGCTAGAGACGATACAATTGCAGCAGTAAGAGCCGCAAAAGCCAATCCCTTTATACCAACTGGTAGGATTTGTAGCAACCAGGGATATGATTTGTCGGGACTATCAATTGTTGGAATATTCTGTTGACCAACTTCTCCAAGACTATTCATCAGCTCTGGATCATGGGTCATAACGTAGGCTGCAATTCCAGGGATGACAACAATCAAGGGAATAATCAATTTAAGTCCAGCAGCAAGCATAATCCCTTTTTGAGACTCCTTCAAAGATTTCGAGGCTAATGTTCGTTGAATAATATATTGGTTGAACCCCCAGTAATAGAGATTTGCTACCCACATTCCACCGACTAGAACCGCGATACCCGGCAAGTTTGAATATTCAGGATTTGATTCTTCAAGAATCATTACAAATCGATCCGGAGCTTCATGATATATCTTAGTTAAACCTGCAAAAAAACCTTCTCCACCAGAAACTGCGTTCAGCGCGAGATATGTTGTAAGCAAACCGCCAAAGACTAAGAAAACAACTTGTACAACATCTGTCCAAGCAACGGCCGATAGTCCACCATACAATGAATAAGAAGCCGCAAAAAGTGAAAGACAGATAACACCATAAATCATTGGAACACCCATGATTGTCTCAAGTGCCAAAGATCCTAAATATAAAACGGAGGCGATATTCACAAAGACATATAGCGAAATCCAAAAGACAGCGAGGATCGTTTTTAATTTCTCTGAAAATCTTTTTGCTACAAATTCTGGAATCGTATATAATCCCTTTTCAATAAATATGGGTAGAAAATACTTTCCGACAATTAGAAGTGTCAAAGCGGCCATCCACTCATAGGATGCTATTGCAAGACCAACTTTATATCCTGAACCAGACATTCCAATGAATTGTTCGGCAGAAATATTAGCGGCTATCAAGGAAGCTCCTACTGCCCACCATGGCAATGATTTACTCGCTAAAAAGTAATCTTCAGCACTTTTAACTTCACCTTTTTTTGTTCGAGAAACCCAGAGTCCAATTCCCAATATTAAACAGGCGTATAAAGCAAAAACTAGGTAGTCAATAAATTCAAATTGATTATTCATAAAAGTGTTTTGAGCGTTATGGTAATCGTATTCTTCTCTGTTGAAATAACGAAATATGTTTGAAATAATTCGAACATTCAGAGTGGAAAGATATACTTTTTTTTTGTTATTGTATCAATTACAATAACTAAGTTGTAAAATCTGCATGACAAATCCATTCGTATTACGTAGCTCACGCGTAATTTTAACAAGCGATTCAAATCAAAAATAATAGTTTTACCCTATTTTTTTCTCATATTTCAAATGATTATTAAAGATCTAAGATAAAAATTGTAATATTGTATAAAATACCATAACTTGGTGAATCGAATGAAACTAAAATCGTATCAAATAAGAATCAGGACACTCCTGCCAATCTTTGCTTTACTTTTAATGCATCACTCTTTTGCACAAGCAAATAAAGTTGAGGTATCTAACAATGAAGTAGGGTGGTCATTAAAGGTTGATGGCAAACCCTACTATATTCGAGGCGCTGGTGGAATTGATTATTTAGACATTCTTGTTGAAGCAGGTGGAAATACGATTCGAACTTGGGGTACTGAAAACGGACTTCAAATTTTAGATAATGCGCACGCTAAGGGTTTAAAAGTAATGATGGGATTATGGGTACAACATGAACGCCATGGTTTTGATTACGATAATGAAGCGGCTGTCAAAGCACAATTAGAGAATTTCAGAAATGACATTAAACGGTTCAAGGACCACCCAGCTCTGCTGCTATGGGGAATAGGAAATGAATATGAATTGAATTACTCCAACACAAAAGTTTGGAGCGCAGTTAATGACATAGCAAAAATGGTTCACGAAGAAGACCCAAACCATCCGACAACAACAGTAACAGCAGGAACAAATGCTGAGAAATTAAAGTTCGTGATGGATGAATTAACTGAAATTGATATCTATGGGATCAACACCTATGCTGGAATCAATGTTGTTAAAGACGTTATCGAAGATGGAGGATTTAAGGGCCCATATATGATCACGGAATGGGGCCCTACCGGGCACTGGGAGTGTACAAAAACAATGTGGAACTCGTCTGTTGAACAAAGCAGTACCGAAAAGTCTGCTTCTTACCTCGAACGATTTACGAAATATATAGGTTCTCAAAAAGAGCAATGCATAGGTTCATTTTGCTTCCTTTGGGGACAAAAACAAGAATACACTTCAACGTGGTATGGCTTATTCACTGAAGATGGAATGCCAACTGCTGCGCTTGATGAACTTCAATACTGCTGGTCGGGAACCTATCCTGAAAACCGCGCCCCTACAATTGATTCGGTTCAATTTAATGGTAAAGCTCAATTGCTAAATATCATAACAGATGCAGGATCGAGGAACGAAGTCATAGTATTTGCTGCTGATAAGAACGGAGATAAATTGAACTATTCATGGGAACTATACCCTGAAAGCACTGACCTAAAAACAGGTGGCGATGCAGAAGGAAAACCACCACTAATTACAGGTAAAGTTAAGAATAGAAAATCACCTTCCATAACGTTAAAAGCACCTTTAATCGAAGGATGCTACCGCCTTTACGTATTTATTGATGACAATCAAAAAATGGCCTATACAAACATTCCTTTTTATGTTCAAAATAGCCCCGAATTAGAAAATAATAGAATTCGTTTGAAGACACAACGATTAGAACAATTGGATGAGTATTAGTAAAATAACATATTGCCTATTGGTGTTTTTCAGCTGTTCTTTTGGCTTGACTTATGCTCAATCAAATCAGGACTCAAGCATGTTCAAACCGAATTCAGGTGGTTTGTTCCCTAAGAAGTATGAGTCAGGACTGAAGAATATATCCGTTTCTGGATATTATCGCTTCATGGGTGCCTATTCTTCAATGAAGAGACAATACCCTGAAATGGGCGAGATCAAAAATAGAGTATTTCTCGGGGATGATAGTAATCTTCCTCAATTGAGCACAACGATCACGGTTGTTCCTACAAAGAATACTATGTTTTCTACAGACATTTACATCTGGACACCTATGACGGGATCGGAAGAAGATTATGTTCAGGGTTTATTGTTGGGAATTAATCTCGCTGGAAGTCATTCAACTAAATATGGAACGTTTGGAGTAAAAACGGGAGGAATTCATTGGTATAAATTAAGTCCGATGACTTTTGCAGCCAACACAGGATACAATAGATACAGCCTTTTCGAGCGAAATCCTTGGGATCCAAACACAAGAAACACTTTTGATAGATACGAGACTTTCTATGAAAATGGATCATTAACCCAAGATACTCGCTGGGGTCAGCAAGCATTTCACGGATTCATCTTTGAGGGTTCTGATTTACCACACGATTTCTCTTTCAATTTCATGCAAGGAAAATCGCAATTAAACGGTGGAGCGACTCCAACTCCAAACAATATGACCGGAGGTCGAATAGCGAAAAGCTTCGGGAAGAACTCTGTCAGTATTAATGGAATCAGAAGTAAAACATATTCCGATAGCCTTGCTACGGAACTGATTGGATTCAATATGATTACTTCGGAATTTCATGTTAACCTCACAAAGAACATAAAGCTCTCAGGTGAAGTTGGTGCTGGAAATTATTTTTCTCCTACAAGTGAAAGAAAATGGGGTGAAGCAATCGATGTTAAATTGAATTTCGGAAAAGAAATGACTTTCTTCCCTATTGAAGTTCGCTATTTCCAAGTGAGTCCTAATGTGATTAATAACAACGGTGTATTCTGGAATACTTCAATAGAAGAATATTCACCTGAACAAGCTGTTGATCCATTAGATGGAGGACAAACTCCATTATTATTTCCATTCGCGAGTTCATTGATTTCAATTGGACAAATGACGAATAATCGTCGTGCACTAATTTTGAATACTGATTTGAAATTCAAACGACATAAAATAACATTGGGTTATAGCATGGCGAGCGAAATAGAAGCACGCTCAAGCCGCATTACTTATGGTCACCCGGCAAACAATCTTGCTTTATCGCGTTTTTGGAGATGGGGATTCCCTTCAGATGTTGGACCTTACGGAAACTTAAACAAAGTGTATCGAGGTGTTTACGAATCAATGAACATTACAGATTCTATTTCCGCTAAAGGCTTTAATTCGATAGAAGTTAGCTACAAAACGCATTTCAAAATCTTTAACCGAAAACTAATGTTGTTCTATTTAGGTGGAATTCATACTGTTCAACGTGACTTCTCAGTTTTGCCTAAATTCTCAAAAGCATCTTACTTACAAAGCTACAACCACCAACTCGAGTTTTATTATGAATTGGCTCCAAAAGTTACCGTTTCTAATTACTTAGGATACGACAGAATATATGGAGGAGAAAACACAGAAGTTGATGCAACGACCTTAGGAGCAAAAAACCAGCAAGGAATTAGCTATGCTATAGGAGTTGACTTCCAACTCTCAAAAAATGTAGGACTCTATTTGCGACAGCGATGGATGACTTATCAAGATTACAGTTTTGAACTGGATCAATACAAAGGATCAGAAACAACGGTTGAATTAAAAATATTTTTCTAAAGATGAAGTACTTAATACTCACAGTTTTTATTGCTCTACTTTCTACTTCCTATGGGCAGGACGGAAAGAAAGTTCAGTTCGTTGGTGGTGCAAGGTCACAAATGTCGAATTCGAGCTTTAAGTCAGATCCATCCGATTCAACAACTGCACCTAAATATACAGGTGGCTACGCCTTGGTTGATTTAGGAATTAAAATCAACCCAAACAAGTCGACAGAAATTCTTGGAATGTTCCGTATTCGAAATGACTTTGGTGGTTTTTGGGGAAGTGGAGTTACGTTTGGAGTTCGTCAATTATACATTCGCGGAGTTGCTGGAAAAGTACTGCGGTACCAAGTTGGAAATCTCGATTACAAATTAACACCTTATACGTTCTACAATCATAACGCTGATATACTGACAAAGTCAGTTGGAACAATGGCCATTAAGGAGGACATATTCAACTACGAATCATTCTACAGAAAGAATACATGGCGCCAACAAGGAGCTTCAATCAATTTTGCATTGCAATTTCCTAAAGTTGTAAAAGAAATTGAATTCAATGGCTTTATAACGCGAATGAACCCGACTAATTTTGCTGACATCATGGAGCGCCTTTATGGTGGAGGAAACATGGTCATCACACAAGGGAAACATCTTACAATTGGACTAAATCATGTAAGCATTTTTGATCTAGCCGGGACAGCTTTAGACAGCAATGCATATTCTAATAATGTCAGCACACTAACCTATGACCTTAGATTTGACGCTAAGAATTTCAAGTATGGAGTTGATGGCGAATCTGGAATTTCATCTAGTGGATTAAGTCAAGCCCCTGAAGATGCGTTAAACGATTACTTCTTGCATGCCCGCACCTATTTAAACTTTAAAAAGAAACATCTTGCTTTTGATCTTGGATACATGGACAACGGAGCAGATTTCAGAAGTTTTGGAGCTCAATCTAAGCGAATAGATTACTCTCAGCAGAACAATTTCTTTAATCGCTATACAAACGATCAAATCTTGAGACCTGTTTCAATGTATGATATCTACAACGATCCTACTTTATTCTCAAATGGAATTCAAGCAGGTGTTATGGATTACAATCCCTCCATGAACAATGCGTTACCGTATGGAATTGCAACATTCAACCGTAGAGGAGGATATTTAGGTGCCAGCTATTCGGATTCAGCAAAAATTATTGATGCAAGCGCGAAATATTATTTACTGAGCGAAATTAGAGGACAAGGTACAACAGCACTAAAGTCTTTCCATTACGCTAACTTAGACGTGAATTTCAGCTTATCAAACTTGATGAAATGGAAGAAAAAAGTAAACATTCATGCTGGGCTAGCTTTTCAAAAAACAACGCGTGACGGAGAATTTACGTTTGAGAATGTAGACTTGACTTCCATAACTGTGAATACTGGATTTGAAGTTGAGGTGATTGATAAACTTTCGATAATGGCAAATTTATTTCTGTTGCAAAGCAAAGGAACTGATCAACTCCCTGTTCGTGATGCAAACGATGTAATTGTGAACTATTCAGATTTTAGGGTTGACGGAATTGAATCCAATATTGCTGGAGGATTAAAATTCGCTTTTTCGGAAAAGGTTTATCTAGCTGCAATGTATGAGTGGAACAAAAACTCGTTTGTTGTTGATAACCCTTATCAGTTTAGACAAACGTCGATTTATTATGTAATGAAATTTTAAAAGAATGAAAAAATACGGAATATTACTTTTAGTGGTCTCGGTTCTGTTTTCTTGCCGCAAGGACGAAATAGAAACAAGCGACGGGCCAAATCTTATGGATATTTACGGCATATTCGAAGTCGTTAATACTCTATCAACAAGTCAGGCTAATGTAGACTTTGCAGCAGGGCAATCAGTACATTTTACAAGCGAAATCAGCATCATAACAGATTGGGAATTGAGAATTACAGGCCAAACAAGTGGCGCTGAAAAAATCATTACTGGAACTGGAAAAATAATTGACGCTTCAGTTAGTACATGGGACGGGAGCACAACAAACTTCCCGATATTTCAGGCTGAAGTATGTGACGTGATGCTAACCTTCCCAGGTGAAGTAGATACCTTGTATTCGTCCGTAACCGTTGATTCACCAAAAACCAATGCTGGATTTGTCATTGCAGACTTCGAATCCGGATGGGTTGGCGGATGGACGTCGTTCATTCAATCTGGTGGAAACATGGACTTTAATATTAAAACAGACGGCACCGCAGCTGAACAAGGTTCTTACTTCAACATGCAGGGAATCGTTGATTGGGATTGGCTTGTTGGATTGGTCAACTTTAATGCTGTTTCATACGGATCCTCTACACTTCCACTTACAGATAATGCTGAGAACTTATATTTCAACGTTCTTATCTATGGACAACCTGGTCTTCCAAACAGTCGCGTTCTCTTTCAATTTGACGAAGACGAAGATCAAGGAGGAACGTTTACGGCTGTAAATGAAGATCAGTTCGCAATAGAAATTTTAATTAATTGGGAAGGATGGAAACAAGTGTCTGTTAAATATAGTGACCTTGTTGGTAATGGTGCTGGCGGCGGAACGCACAATCCGGATAGAATTAATGCAATCAACATGCTGCACCTTGCAGATCCATCTTCTGGACTTGCTAAATCTAAATTAGACTATATAATCTTTACTGAAAATGCAGCGCTTAATCCGTAAAATACTAATCCTCTTTTTGGCATTGATTTCTTTTGATATCATTGCGCAAGATACACTTCAAGTCGGCGAAGTCGGAGTAACTGGAAAGCGAAATGGGTTCAAGAAAATCGGCTTGTACGATGGTGAATTTATTGAAGAATACAATATCCGTGGGTTTACACAAACAACCATCTTTGATGGAAGCTTAGCCGACTTTTGGACATCAGAAGGTTCAAATTGTGTTTCAGGTAAAATTACAGCAGACGCGAATTCTCAAAACCTACTAGTTAAATGGAACCAAGGAGGAAGCGATTGCGACTGGGTTGGAATGGGATTTGGATGGGACAGCTGGTCGGGAAAAGATCTAGGCTATGTTGCCGATACTCTCGCTTTAGAATTGACTGTTCGATCTACAAGTGAACCATTTACAAATATTCCATGGGCATTTTGTTTAGAAGATTACTCTGGCGGACAAGCGTGGATGGGATTTAACAAAGGGTTCTTAGAGGACAAATCGATAGGTAAGGAATGGAGCAAAGTAACAGTTCCGCTTCAGTTATTTCCTTATGAGGAATTTGATGTTGATTTAACAAACATCAAGCAGCTATTAATTCAAATGTTTTCAGGCGGTGAAATAGAAATTCAATCTATTCAGTTAATTCCGTTTCAAGGCAAGTTGAAAAAAGAATTAATCGCCAAGGAAAGGACGAAGTCAATAACTATTGATGGTGATTTAAGCGACTGGCAAGAGTCTTTTACTCAAGTGGATGATTCATACGAATTCGCGATACGACATTCTGAAGACTCTCTATATTTCGCCTTTAACATCACAGATTCTTCTCCTAGACAGAACAATGGTCAGAAAGAGAACCTGTGGAAAGGAGACGCTATTGAAATTGCCTTCTCGACGAATCCGGACGCAGATAAAAAAAGGAAATTCCTTCTATTGAGCGATCAACATATTGGAATTAATTGTGGCGAGAATCCATATATTTGGAATTGGAAAAGCAATGCAACAGTTGATGTTGCAAACTTTAGTGTCAAATTAACACATAAAGGATACAGCGTTGAAATGGCTATACCGAATAATATGTTTTATAGTTTCAAACCAAAAGCTGGATTTATCTTAGATTTAGAAGTAGCGCTAGATTCCGGAACATTGGAAGGCCGCGATGAACAAATCCGTTGGAACAGTGGATTTGAAACTGGATTTCATCAGTCTCCGAAGAACTGGGGCGTATTGATATTGAACTAATTCTTTACAAATCGAACAGTAGACTGATTCCCGTCAGAAACTGTGACTTGCACAAAGTAAATCCCAGGAATAAAAGCCTCTAAATCAATAACATTCGTGTTTCCTGATAACAATTGCTCACCTTGAAGGTTTGAAATTGTATAAGATTTAACATCTGATATAGCATCGATAGTAAGAACATCCGAAGCTGGATTTGGATAAAGTGTAAATAAATCTGGAGTTACTTCTGGTAAAGTATTCGATTCTTGATAAACACGCACATAGTCAACACACATTGATGCAGGGAACGTTGTTGAACCATTTGGACTACCTGGCCAGTTCCCTCCAATTGCAAGGTTTAGAAGCAAGAAAAATGGTTTGTGGAACTCTTCTTTTGATGTAGATCCAGGTCCTATATCGGTTTGAAAAAATTGAACGCCGTCTAAAAACCAAATGATTTCAGTATCCGTCCATTCGATTGAATACACATGGAAAATTGAAGCGTCAGCCCAATCTTGTCCACCGTCATAGGTATGACCGAAATAGTCGTAGTGGTGTGTTCCATAGATGATAAGCTCGTTATTCACATGTTCCATGATATCAATTTCACCGCATAAAGGCCAACTGACCGTTGATATATTCGATCCTAACATCCAAAATGCTGGCCACAAACCTTGTCCCACAGGAACTTTGATTCGAGATTCTACTCTTCCGTACTGAAAATCGTATAGCCCTTGTGTCTTAATTCGACTTGAAGTGAAATTGGCGCCTCCAACAGATTCGATTTGTCCTACAATATTCAAATAACCTGTGTCAATAAAAATATTATTTGGATTCGCTGTATAGTACTGCAATTCGTTATTTCCCCAGCCACCTGCGCCTATTTCATGCACCCATTTCGACAAGTCTAAAGTTGGTCCGTCAAATTCTTCTGACCAGACAAGAGAATATGTTTGCGCATTCAAATACAACGGGAACAAGAATAAAAATAGTGAAAATTTCATAATAAGATAAAATAAAAAAAAGGGAGAACAAGCCTCCCTTTTATAACATTGGTAATACGATTATTGCTTGATCAATTTCTTAATTTCAACTGAATTTTCAAGTTGAACACTTACGAAATAAGTACCCGCTTCTAAGCTTGAAATATCGATGTTGTTTGCGTTATCTCCTGAAAGTGCAATTTGTCCTGAAATAGTTGTGATTTCATAACCAACAATATTTTCTGAACTAGTTATGTTCACTGAATTTGTAGATGGATTTGGAAACAATGCGATTGAAACATTATCCAATTCATTAATCCCAACATTCTCAGCTCCAATAACAACACTTCCTAATGAAGCCTCGTCAAGTGGGTTCGCGTTTGTCCCGCGAATGTTATAACCGTATTGAACGATTAAACCTGACGGAATTTCAGCAGCAGTAACACTTACAGTGAAATTTCCACTCATTGGTAAATTAAACACTTTTGTTCCACCTAAAGCATCTGAGTATCCATTTAAAGAATCCAAAGCTTTTATAAAGAACTGGGCTGTGTAGCCTTGATCCAAAGTATGAGAAAGGACTCTTCCGTGGAACGTCAAATCCTGACCATTGAATGTTGGTCCTGGCTCAACAAAAGTACTAGCATCCATGTCTTTATTTCCTGCACCAGTAGATTGATTAACCCAATAAGCATCTGTAGGATTGTTAGCATAAGTATTAAAGTTTGGTTGCAAAATCACTGTGTTAGAACTTAGGTCCGCAGTGGATTTAACATCTGCTAAAGCCCAAGGCGATCCAAATTGATATGCCCCACCTGCACTAGGCAATTCAAAAACATTCAAATAAGCTATCCAATTATCTGCTGCAAACGACTCAACATCGTTTTGAGAAAATGATTGTGAAGTACCAATAAAAACAAGTGATACTAGAGTAATAATTCTTTTCATATTTATTTATTTTTTAAGTTAATACATCTAATATAGTAAAAAATACAATAAGTAAAAAATATTACTTAAAAATTACATTTTAAAGGTATAATTTTCTTTCTCAACTATCTCCTCATACATATCATTATCAAACATGAATAGATTTGCAGGGCGGTGTTTTACATTCTTCTGTTTCACATTTAAACTAACCAAAGGAATAGACTTGATCTTCTTTCTGAAGTTGGCTTTATCCATTTTTGTATCGAACGTGTAATCAAATAGCTGTTGCATCTCATTAAGTGCAAACTTTTCAGGGAGTAAATCGAAACAAACTGGCTCGGTTTTCAATTTATTCTTTAAAATCTCATAAGTAGAAGCTAAGATTTCGTTGTGATCAAAAGCCAACTCACCGACTTCGTTGATTGGAACCCATTTCAATTCATCTGCCCAAGACGCAGCTTTTGCTTGAATATCATCTATTTGCACCAAAGCAAAATAAGCATTTGTGATTACGCGACCTTGTGGATGACGATCAGGTTTCCCAAATGTACGTCCTTGGTGCAAAACAACATCTTCTAGACTTGTCAATTCAGTTAAAATTCTAGTAGCTGCATCCGGCAAATCTTCTGCTGGATATAGCAGGTCTCCTGGAATCGCCCATTGGCCCATATACGGCTCCATAGCACGCTTAATAAGCAGCACCTTTAATTGTCCATCTTGGAACCCAAAAATAAGGCAATCCAATGAGAATGAATACGAAAAGAATTTATCAAACTTAATTTTATACCCCATCCAATACTATTTTAATTCAAATTTAGTTAATAATTTTCCAATCGAAACTTCAAAGTCTCCTGCTTCAGAAATCCAATTACCCGATGTGTCAACAAATTGCAAATCTTCCGATGAAAGAACAAATTTAACTGTGGTCATCTCTCCTCTTTTAATTTCAACCTTGTCAAATCCTTTAAGTGATTTCCCAGTTGGAATAATCGAAGCAAAAAGATCAGAAACATACAATTGTACAATTTCTTTAGTATCCATTTTACCGATGTTTGTTATATCAACTTCGATTATCAATGAATCCGTTTTGGAAATTGTTTCTGAGCTTAAACGCAAATTAGAATATTCTACTGTGCTGTAATCCAATCCGAATCCAAAATTCCATTGTGGATCATAGGCCTTAAAATCGTTATTCTTTGAACGATCAACGCTTCTTGGATGATCATAAAACTCAAAAATTCCGTCGTACTTTGGGTATGTATAAGGTAAATTCCCGCTGAAGTTTTCTTCTCCAAACATTAGTTTTACAAGTGCTTCTCCTCCATAATCACCAGGCAAATATGCTTGAACAATTCCATCCGCACCATCAACGATATCGCGAATAATTCTTGGTCTTCCTTCGACCATAATTAAAACTACCGGTTTCCCCGTTGCATATGCAACTTTGGCAAGTTCTAATTGCTGTGGGTCTAGATTTAATGATCTAATATCTCCTGGCTTTTCAGTACTTGGATATTCACCAAGACAAAGAACGATTACATCGCTTTTACTTGCTTTGGATTTGAAATCTTCCAATTCCACCAATCTCGTCGCTTCGAATTCTTTATCCAGATACAATTCGGCACCTTGAGCAAACAAACAGTTTTCTGATCCTAATTTCTCAGTGAATGCTTCTCGAATTGATTTGGCTCCAACTGTATTAAAATCTGTATTTGCACCTTGCCAAGTATGTGTCCAAGCACCATTTAAAAATATCACATTGTCTGATGTAGGACCGGCAATCAAAACCTTAGAAGAAGCTGAAAGTGGAAGTATATTAATCTCATTTTTTAACAGAGTAATTGATTCTAAAGCCGATTCCAGGGCAACTGCTCTGAATTCATTACTGCCAAAATTAGGATATTTTTTCAACTGACTCCTGTTTTTATCAAAAAGACCTGCTAATATTTTCACGCGTAAAATTCTTCTTACAGCATCTTCAAGCCTTTCGTTTGTGACATCTCCATTTTCAAGAGCTTTAATCATCAAATTGCAGTACTCTTTGTACTGCGGATTGTATGGAACCATACTCATATCAACACCAGCATTAAAAGCACTTATAATTGCTTTGTAATAATCTTCTGCTGTTTGGTGCACATTGTTAAGGAAAATAAAATCCTCCCAATCAGAGACGGCAAAGCCTTGAAATCCCCATTCTTCTTTGAGCGTTTTAGTGATTAAGTTATAGTTTATGTGTCCCGGAATTCCATTTACAGCTCCGCTATTAATCATTACAGTTAATGCGCCTTCTTCCACCGCTGCCTTAAAAGAGGGTAAATACAATTCTTTCATATACTTCTCAGGAATCCAGGCTGGTGTTCTATCTCGACCTGTTAATGGATTGCTATACCCAACGAAATGCTTCATGCAAGCAATTACATGCTCAGTCCCTATACCGCCTTTTCCTTGATAACCACAGATAATCGCTTTCCCCATTTCTGAAACCAACAATGGATCTTCACCTAGGGTTTCAAAGTTTCGAGACCACAATGGTTGTCTCCCTAAATCCAATACTGGAGAAAAATTCCAGTGAATCCCTGATGCCCTTGTTTCGTAGGCCGTTACTTCACCAAATTTCATTGCTAAAGACGGATTCCAAGTTGCAGCCAAGCCAATTTCTTGTGGGAACAATGTACCTCCAACAGTGTAATTCACACCGTGAATCGCATCAATTCCATAAATAATCGGAACTTTCACTTCTCTATTTTTAAACGGAGCATGAATCTGACTCATTACTATTTCCCACATACCCATGTCAAAAGTATGCCAACTGACGTTCAGCACAGAACCAATTCCATATTCATTAATGGCTTCCTTAAGCTTCTTTGGATCAATTCTTTCAGGTAGCTCTACCTTCCCTTCTTCATCCCTAACAAATAAAGCATCAAGTGTAATCTGACAGGTCTGCCCTACTTTTTCTTGAGCAGACATTGAAGAAATAATTTCTGTAATTCTAGCCTCAATTGCAGGATTAGACTGAGCCTGAGCAAAAGTTGCAAAGTTCAGCGCAATTAGCAGTGTAGTAATGAAATTTTTTTTCAGCATAGTCAATAATTAATAGAGGTTATTTACAAATCCACCCATCGTGTAAGCGATTAGATATAAAAAAATTAGTTCAATTGTCTCTTATCTTCAGTTTCAAGTGCACTTAGTGCAAAACTTTCCTTTTTCAAATGGTACTTCACAAGTTTGTCAAGTGGCCTGCAAATTATCGATTCAATTCGGATGTCATTTTTGTCGCAAACTGCTTTTAATTCATCCTGCAATAAACTAGCGACGGATCCAACGAAGTGAACTTTAACTTTCTTGTAATCAGCGTAGCATTTAATATGTACGTCGATAAATTCTTGGAAATTCTTTTCAATTAAGGCTTGAGAGTAGTTCAGACTTTTGTGACGGATAAGTACAGGCATAAACGATGCAATAAAAACGTTAGCATCTGGTTTCATGTATACGCTTTCATTGATCACTGCTTTGTTAATTCCCATTTGCTTTAATTCTTTTGAAATAGGATCAGGGAGTCTATTGTATAGAAAATCTGCAAGAATTCTTTTCCCAAAATGACAGCCGCTTCCTTCATCACCGAGAATATAACTCAATGCTGGAACAACTTCAGTTACGTTTTCTCCATCGAAATAACAAGAGTTAGAACCTGTTCCAAGAATCGCAGAAATTAAAGGCTCGCCTTCGTAACATGCGTATGCACATGCAGCCAAGTCATGATTGACCTGTATTTCTGCATTTGTAAAAAACTCCTGAAGTCCAAATTCAATAATTGCATTCAACTCTGGCGAAGAACATCCCGCACCGTAAAAATAAATCTTTCTTACATCAGATTTGATAACATCCAATTCCAAATGATCATTTAATTCAATTAAAATATCTTCCTTTGAATGATAAAAAGGATTAAGCCCTTTCGTATTAAAAACAGCTTCTTTACCATCCTTCACTAACATCCAGTCGGCCTTTGTAGAACCACTCTCAACTACTAAAATCATGAATATATAAATTGTTGATTGACTCAAATATAATAAAAAAACATATTCTTATGGTACTATTTACAAAAAGTATTTAATTTTGAATTAAATTATTCTATTTTAGTACATGACTTCAAGACAAACTATTCCAAACGAAATAACGCCTTTTAACCTAGTAATTTTTGGCGGTGACGGTGATCTTTCTAAACGCAAAATAATCCCGGCTCTATTTCATCGATTTGCAGACAAGCAAATTAAAGTTGACTTTACAATTATATGTATATCAAGAAGCCTAAACGATGAAGTAGTATTTAAGAAGACACTTAAAGAATTTATTAACCTCGACTTGAAGGATAGCGAAAAAAACGCAATAATTGATGATTTCCTAAAGCACCTAAAGCTTATCAAAATTGAAAAAAATAATACCGCATCATATGCCGAATTAAAAGCAAACCTTGATGAAACGAAGGATTATCAGAACGTTTATTATTTCTCTGTTCCCTCTGGAGCTTTCTCTGAAATCTGTAATACGCTCAAAAGTTCAAACCTTGTCAATTCTAAAAGTAAAGTCGTATTAGAAAAGCCGTTAGGGCACGACTTAAAATCAAGTATCGCAATCAACGACATTATTTCAGCGGCATTTAAAGAACAGCAAATATTCAGAATTGACCATTACCTCGGAAAAGAGACGGTTCAAAACTTAATGGTCTTGCGTTTTGCAAATCATTTGTTTGAACGCGCCTGGAATGCCGAAAACATAAAAGACATACAAATTACGGTAGCAGAAAGTTTAGGTGTGGAAAAACGTGCAGGATATTACGATCATACTGGTGCCCTGCTTGACATGATGCAAAACCATTTATTGCAACTACTCTGCCTTATTGCAATGGAACCGCCGTCAAGTTTAAATCCAGATGCTATTCGAAATGAGAAAGTAAAGGTCCTTCAATCACTTCGCCTTTTTGACAAAGAATCAATCAAAAATAATGTGGTACGGGGTCAATATACAAGAGGTGCAAATGGTGAACAGAAATTAAATTCGTATCTTGAAGATATTAAGCAGTACAATTCTGAAACGGAGACTTTTGTTGCTATTAAAGCACATATTGATAATTGGCGGTGGAAAAACACTCCGATTTATTTAAGGACTGGGAAGCGCATGAAAAAACGCTACTCGGATATTGTAATTAACTTCAAGGAACTTCCGCATAATATTTTTCCAGAATCAAAACACCCCCTTCAAAACAAGTTGATTATTCGCTTGCAACCTGAAGAGCGCATTGAATTGGTTCAATTGAGTAAAATTCCAGGACCAGGTGGATATCGTTTCAAACCGATCTCGCTCAAACTGGATTTTATAGATTCATTTCAAGACCGCATGCCTGGTGCATACGAACGCTTGATAATTGATGTAATTCGTGGCAATCAGACCTTGTTTATGCGTCATGATGAGCTTGAAGCGGCATGGATATGGATTGAATCAATAACGAAGCATTTGAAAAAGGAAACACCTCTTTCATTATATGAATCCGGCACTTGGGGACCTGGAGACCAAATCCTTGATAAAAACACAAATTGGAAAACGAAATAAAGATGACGATGAATGTATTCCAAATGGAAGGTCGATTAATTGATTCCATTGTTGAAACTCTAATTTCTGAATTAGAACAATCAGTAAATTCCTATGGAACTGCTAACATCCTACTTTCAGGTGGAACTACACCTGGTCCTATTTACAAATTATTGGATCAAAAATGTACATTCATTAAAAATTTTAGAATTGGATTGGTTGATGAGCGATTTGTTGCATCCGATAGTGAGTTTAGCAATGAGCGATTTATCAAATCTTGTTTTAAAAAATTGCCCAGTGAACTCTACAATATCGAAGGAATGGTTCACGATATTGATGACGAGGCTAACAATATTAAACTGCTAAACACAAAGTACCAAAACTTCATTGAAAGAACTGACGTTGTAATTCTTGGAATGGGGACCGACGGGCATACAGCATCAATTTTTCCAAACGATCCTCAATCAAATGAAGTACTTTCTAGCAATGAAAATAGCATTTTTAGTACCAAAGCTCCTAATCATCCTACGCATAGAATTACCTGTAGTCTTGACATGATTACAAATGCATCATCAATATACTTGATCATTTCAGGTGATGAAAAATTAAATATTCTTGAAAACAATGAGCTTTCGTTACCCATTCACGATGTGCTCAAAAAGAGGGACGACATTAAAATCTATTTTCTAGCAAAATGATACATTCAAAAATAAAAGAAGTTACAGATAGAATCATTAAAAGAAGTAAAGCTTCTAGAGATTCATATTTGGAAAATACTCGCGTTAATTTTGACAACGTTCGTGGCAGAAACCGTTTGAGTTGTGGAAATTTAGCCCATGCCTTTGCGGGTTGCGGGCCTTCTGACAAGTCAACAATTGCAGAAGGTATCGAACCGAATATTGGGATTGTTACGGCCTACAACGATATGCTTTCGGCACATAAACCTTACGAGTCGTATCCAAATGAAATGCGCAAATACGCCAACGATTTTAACGCTACCGTTCAAGTTGCAGGTGGAACTCCGGCGATGTGTGATGGTGTAACACAAGGTCAACCAGGAATGGATCTTTCCCTTTTAAGTCGAGATGTTATTGCTCTCTCATCTGCTATCGCACTTTCTCACGATATGTTTGATGGTGTTATGAATATGGGGATTTGCGACAAAATTGTACCTGGATTACTGATTGGAAACTTGAGCTTCGGTCATTTACATTCGCTATTCGTTCCTGCTGGGCCGATGCCTACAGGGATTTCAAATGAAGAAAAAGCAAGAATTAGACAAGAGTTTGCGGAAGGAAAAATAGGAAGAGAAGAATTGCTAAAAGGTGAATCTGATTCTTACCATTCTCCTGGAACTTGCACGTTCTACGGAACAGCAAACAGCAATCAGATGTTGATGGAAATTATGGGACTGCAATTGCCAGGTTCAAGCTTTGTCAATCCTGATTCGGAAATGCGAAGAGCTTTGAACAAAGAAGCCGTGCGTATTCTCATTGATAACATTAGAAATAGAGATTACTCAACTACGATTGGCCAAATTGTAGATGAGAAATGTATTGTGAACGGCATCATTGGATTATTGGCAACTGGTGGCTCAACAAATCATACACTGCATCTTGTGGCCATGGCTAAGGCTTGCGGAATTGTAATTAATTGGGATGATTTCTCTGATCTTTCTGAAGCGATACCATCCATTGCACGTGTTTATCCGAATGGTGCTGCAGATATTAATCACTTCCATGCTTCAGGTGGAATGGCGTTTGTGATTAAAACATTACTTGATGGAAATTTACTACACGAAGACGTCAATACAATCGTAGGAAAAGGATTATACAAATATACGCTTGAACCAAAACTAAAAGACAGTGCGATCAGCTATGAGGATGGTCCGACGGAATCCTTGAATGAATCTATTATTCGATCAGCACAAGATCCATTTCAGAAAACAGGTGGACTTAGGGTGTTAAAAGGAAACCTTGGTGTTTCTGTAATTAAAACCTCTGCGGTTGCCGTAGAACATAGAATTGTTGAAGCCAAAGCAATTGTTTTCGACGATCAAGATGATTTAATAACAGCATTTCAAGCAGGTGAATTGAATCGTGATTTTATCGCTGTCATTCCATTTCAAGGTCCCAAGCAAAAGGGGATGCCTGAATTACATAAGCTAACTCCTTCTTTGTCAATTTTGCAAAAGAAAGGATACAAAGTTGCGCTGGTAACAGACGGAAGAATGTCTGGTGCTTCTGGAAAAGTTCCCGCAGCAATTCATTTAAATCCCGAAGCGGCTCAGGGTGGGGTAATTGGGTTAATTCGGACTGGAGATCGATTGATTTTAGACGCCGAAAAAGGAACATTGAATTGCTTGGAAGAGAATCTAGAAGCACGCCCGACACGTCATGTTGAGTATAACGATTCAACGCATGGAAGACAACTATTTAGAAACCTTCGGGCTCTCATTTCATCTAGTGAAGAAGGAGCAGGAATAATTTAAAAAATTATGTTACAGAACAATATAGAGGCAATTTTAAAAGCGAATCCATTGATTCCAGTTGTTACAATTGAGAATTTGGATCAGGTTGATGAGGTTTATAAAAAATTGAGTTCGCAAGGAATCAATTGCATTGAGATCACACTTCGAACGGAAATTGCGTGGGAAGCTATTGCGCTTTTTAAGGAAAGACATCCTGATTTTCAGGTTGGGGTTGGAACGATCATTTCCGCTGAAGACATTCTAAAATGTGTCAAACTGAAGGTTGATTTTATGGTTAGCCCTGGACTCACGGCATCTATGATTCAACAATTTGATTTCAGCGGAATCCCTTTTCTTCCAGGCGTTTCAACACCAAGTGAAATCATAAGAGGAATTGATATGGGCTGGCGTGTTTTTAAATTCTTCCCTGCGGATTTATTCGGCGGAGCCAAAGCACTTAAAGTATATGGCAATATTTTTAAAGATGTATCCTTTTGCCCAACCGGTGGAATTAACAAAGAAAATTATCAGGAATATTTGGAATTAAACAATGTCATCGCAGTAGGTGGATCTTGGTTAACAAGCGACTAGATATGGAGAAAATTAAAATAGGCATTAACGGATTTGGTCGAATTGGACGCTTGATATTTCGCTTGGCAATTGAACAAGAAGCATTTGAAGTTGTTGCAATCAATGACTTAGTAGCGCTTGATTATTTGGTGTACTTAATAAAATATGACTCAACCCATGGTCGATTCAATGGAGCCATTGAAGTAAAAGACGATCAGCTAATTGTCAACGGAAAGGCGATTCGAGTTACTTCAGAGAAGAATCCTGGGAACCTAGCATGGAGTGAAGTTGGCGCAGAATATATTATTGAAGCGACCGGTCGTTTTCTGACAAATGAAACGGCCAAAGCACATCTAGATGCTGGTGCCAAAAAAGTTGTAATGACTGGACCATCAAAAGATGATACACCAATGTTTGTAATGGGAGTGAATCATGACTTATATTCAAGTGACATGAACCTTGTTTCAAATGCATCATGTACTACAAATTGTTTGGCGCCAATTGCTAAAGTTTTGAACGATGAATTTGGAATTGAAGACGGTCTGATGACTACAATCCATGCAACAACGGCGACTCAAAATACAGTTGATGGAATCTCAAACAAAGATTGGCGTGGTGGACGTGGAGCTTCTCAGAATATTATCCCCTCTTCCACTGGAGCCGCAAAAGCAGTTGGCAAGGTCATCCCTGAATTGAATGGAAAACTAACGGGAATGGCCTTTAGAGTGCCAACACCCAATATTTCGGTGGTTGATCTTACAGTTAATCTTAAGACTCCAACAACTTATGACGCAATTAAAAAAGCCATGAAAGAGGCTTCTGAAACCAACCTTAAAGGCATCCTTGGATACTCAGAGGAACCTGTTGTTTCTTCAGATTTCTTAGGGGATACGAGAATATCCATTTTTGATGCAAATGCAGGAATGGCTCTTACAGAAACTTTTGTGAAGGTTGTTTCATGGTATGATAATGAATGTGGATATTCAGCGAAAACGCTTGAACTCATCCAACATATGAACGAGCATAGCTCTTGAAATAAATAATTACAATGCACAATTTCAAACACAACTCGATTCGGAATAAAAAATCAGAATCATTATCGAAGGAGTTCGTGGAGAAAATTCAATCGCTGAGTTATGCCGAAAAGAAAGCATAAATAAAGCTAATTACTATAATTGGAACAAAGAATTTCTGGAGGCACTAAAGAAGCGTTTAGTTGGAGATACAGCACGTGAAGCTAATAGTGATGATTGGAATATCAGCAATTTAAAATGATATAAAAGTCGGAAATTCAAAAAAATAATTTATTTTTGAATTAACAGGAAACCTTAACTAAGAAAAAATCCACCTTAATTTTAAGACTTACACCTTAGTCTTAAAGAAATAGAATTATTGTTAAAATAAAATAATATGTTTGAATTAGTTTATTGCTCTACTGCTCGACCTAATATGAGACCTGAGGATATTGAGAACATATTGAAATTAGCGAGAGGATTCAATTTTAAAAATAACATAACGGGATGTTTATTGTATCACAATTACGAGTTTCTCCAAATTTTAGAGGGCGAGAAAGATGCAGTTCAAGAATTATACGCGTCCATAAAAAAAGATGAGAGGCATTCGGCTGTTATCCTCCTGCTTGAAGGCGAGAAGAAAGAAAGACTTTTCCCACAATGGAATATGGCTTATCACAATCTGAATTGTTCTCAATTGATGAAAAATGATTTTGTGAAGAATTTTTCCGCTTTATCGGATTTATCAAAAAAACCAACTCATGCCGTTGAATTGTTTTGGGCAGTGGCTAAAATTATTTTGAAAACTTAGTGCTCTACCTGAGTGTCCATAGCATTCCATCGATCAGATGCATAACACCTCACCAGCGTCATCTTAATGCATCACTCTCAGGTTAGGCAGAGGAATAATTAGCTTGTGATTTAAGAAAAAGCGTGTTGTGAAGTCAATTCGCTAACCAAATCAATAGAATTGCAAGTGAACTCAGTCAATGCAACCAACTTCTAAAACACCAAGAGCGAATATAAAAACGGCGCTAAAAAACGTTGGGATATCGAAGCGATTTACTGGACCGTACTTTCCTAACCAACACAAGCAAGGGAGAGAAAGTCGACTTCCCATAGCATTTATTTCCCTTCTGTTTTGAAGCTATCAAACACGTAAATCTAAAAGTTGCATTTGTTACTTGAACTTAAATATCAATGGAATTGGGAAACGAGGGAAGAAGAATTTAATAATCTTGAAAAATTTGGCGCAAGTTTCGTGCTCACTTTAGAGTAGCCATTCTCCTTCAAAATTTCAGCCATCTCTGCCCCTTTGTGTGCTTTTTCAGCACTAAAAATAAAACGTTTTCCATTTGCTTTTTCATTTTTTAAGGCCGCTACATGAATCACTACAACATGTAAAACATAATCACAACCCTCCATTGCCTTCTCCCAACCTTCATTGTGCCTACGTCAGCAAAAAGTGAACTATATTAGAGATAGAGTTAATATAGAATAACCTTATGGAAAAGCCGCCAGAAATAGTGAATTATTTACAGCACAGATTAAATTTAAGAGTTCTAAAATATGCTGAGGATATCGGCAGTTGCAAAAAGGCATGTAACGCTGTTGGAGTCAATAAGATCAACTTCTATAGCTGGAAGAAGAAATTCAAAAAAGAATGGAGAACAGGGCTTGTTGCGAAAAAAGAGAATACGAAACATATGGAAATTGTTTGAGTCCAGATGTTGTTGAATTAATATTGAAACTAAGGTCTGAGTATAAATTAGGCACGTGGAGAATTAAATGGTTCATGGAGATATACCAAGATCGGAGTCAAGCGTGCACAGAATATTAAAGAGGAACAATGTGAAGCCCCTTGATCGAAAAACGACTCGACAAGCAATGCATACAAAACGTTACGAAAAAACCACACCCGGTCATCATATTCAAATGGATGTCAAATTTTTAATTCTGAGAGGTGAAAGCGGTGAAAAAATAAAACGATTCCAATATACCGCAATTGACGATGCGACTAGAATTAGAGAGCTTAAAGTTTATTAAAAACATAACCAATTAAGCTCAATAGATTTTGTGAACTATGCAGTGGAGAAATTTCCCTTTAGGATTAATACGATCCAAACCGATAACGGTCATGAATTTCAATCTAAATTCCATTGGCACGCGCAAGATCTTGGAATGCGTTACAAGTTTATTAAGCCTGGAGCTCCTCAGCACAATGGTAAAGTTGAAAGATCACACCTGACAGATAAAATGGAGTTTTATCAACTTTTTGAGTATAAAGACGACGTTGATCTGAACAAATTTTGGAACGATAAATAGATGCGATAGAACCTATTAAACCGGCTGAATGGTTAATAATTTAATGCTCAAATGAATCAGTACTTGTATTGGTCACTTTCACCTTATCATCTCCCGTAGAGATAACCAAGAACTCTGTTCTCCTATTCACTTGATGCTCTTCTTCAGAACAATCCGATGTAACCGCACCCTCGCATCCACAATCATTCAATAACAATGACTCGCCGTATCCTTTTCCTGATATTCGTTCTGGATTCGTGATGTGTTCCTGGATATATTTTGCGGATGATTTGGCACGTTTATCTGAGAGTTTCATATTGAACGCTGCTGATGCTCTACAATCGGTATGTGCACCAAGTTCAACAACCATGTTTGGATACTTATTCATCACCTCTACAATCTTGTCTAATTCTATCCCTGCATCTGGACGAATGTTCCATTTTCCTATATCAAAATTGATTGGGTTGATAAGTAAGGCTAAATCCTTCAATTCAACATCCATTTCCAATGAACCTTTCAATAATGAGCTTACATCAATCCGCCCAGACTCTGTAATCAAATAGTTAAATGTTAACGTTTTAGGAAAATACCCTTCCTTTACTAACTCAATAGTGTATGAAATTTGATCATCGATCTTTTTATCAACGATTCCTTTTAAAATATCTCCCGTGTTCTTGGTTATTTCCTTCAAAAAAACAGATCCTGTTGTGTTATCAATGATTTTGATTTGAACTCCTTCGAGTGGAGTAGATGTTTTAGCATCTAAAATCAGGGCGTACAATGCCAATCCTGGATCTTTATCTAAGGTCAAATCTTTTTTGATTTGCTCAACATTGCTCAGAATGTTTTTAGTGGTAAGTGTCTCACTATTGTCAAAGTAGTCCTCCTTGCGAACATTGATTGTATAGTCTTGGTCTTCTTCCAGTTCAAATGAGTAGTTCCCTTGTTCATCCGCTATAGTTGTCGCTATGATATTCCCTAAAGGGTTAACCAACTGAACGGTAGCATTCGGAATTATTTCATTTGAACGGTAATCGGCAATCACTCCTTGAACAGAAAGATTCACCTTGAACGATTTTAGTAGCAC
This sequence comes from uncultured Flavobacteriales bacterium, assembly GCA_963925035.1. Classification (GTDB taxonomy): domain Bacteria; phylum Bacteroidota; class Bacteroidia; order Flavobacteriales_D; family Crocinitomicaceae; genus UBA4466. The sequence continues at coordinate 2,687 of CAWUSK010000058.1, read as the reverse complement.
AAAAGAGTAAATATCATCTGATCCTTCACCAGTGCTTCTGTTGGAAGAAACATAGCCAGACGCATTATCAGAATTCATTATTAGGGCGAAATCATCATTTGGGCTATTCACTGGTTTACCCACATTCATTAATTTCTTAAATGAACCATCTTTGTTAGGTATCATTACAAAAACATCCAAACCGCCTAACCCTATATGACCATCAGAAGCAAAGAACAACAGCCCTTCACTGGTAATCCATGGAAACATTTCTTGTCCTTCGGTATTAACCTGTTCCCCCATATTTTCAGCAGCTCCAAATGAACCGTCATCATTGATGGTCATTTTGTAAATATCTGCTCCACCTTTTCCTCCAGGTTTATCCATCACAAAATACAACGTTTTACCGTCAGCACTAATCGTTGGATGACCTACAGAGTAATTTGTCGAGTTGAGCGGGAATTCATGTTCATTGATCCATTTGCCGTCCTCATCGATATCGGAAATGTAAATCTTCATGTTCTGAATCCCTTCATCATCCCGTCTTTCTTTTCCTCTCGACATGTTATTGCGTGTATAATAAACTGTTCTCCCTTCTGGGGAAAAACACAACGAACCTTCATGGAATTTTTTATTGATTTTCTTAGATTCATATTCTGGCTTCACTAATTCTTCGTTCTGATCGACTTCTGCAGAGTACAAATCCAAAAAGCATCTATTGTTCCACGTATAATATCTCTTGATAGCAGGGCTTTCCTTTTTGTCTGAAATAAAATAAACTTTACCATCAACTCCTGTATATCCTCCAAACTCTGTGTTTTCTGTATTAATTTTCAAATGATTAATAGACAAATAGGTTCCTTGTGATTCTATTTGTGCTGCATAGTCTTTGTTTACTATAAACTGTTGGCTGCGGCTATCACTTGGTTTCATCAAAGAGAATTTATCCATCCATTTATCACTTGCTAAATAATCTCCATTTTTCTTCAGTGCCTGAGCATAGTTGTAAGCATCATCACCTGTACCTTCCTCTGATGAAACCACCTGAGCATAATATACTTCAGCTTCAGTGGTATTCCCCATTTGGTAATAGCAATTCGCCAGTTTTGATTTCAGCTTTGGACTGTCCATTTCTGATCCTATCAATTCAAGATACAAGGGAATGGCTTCCGTATAAGCTAATTTTGAATAAAAGTTATCTGCTTTTTTTAGCTTACCGCCTTGAGCACAAGCTAAAACGTTTATCGATACAAATAGTATTAGTATAATATTTTTCATCTAATTTTTAGTTTCTCAATTGAATTTAGAAATAACGAGGGGAACGAATTCCTTCTTTTTTGAATACAAAGTCATAGGATAATAAGACTTCAAATGACCCGACATTATAAGAAGTCAACGCCGTAGTAGTATAGTCATAAGCCAATCCAGCTTTAAATTGAGGGGATATCTGAAACTGAACGAATCCTCCAAAACTGTCTCCAAAACGATGCGTCAACCCTAACCAAAGTTTTTCATTATAAATTCCTGCAAGACTTAGATCAACAGATACCGGAGCCCCCTCCGTAAATTTCACTTGAGAGGTTGGGCGTAATTTCCAATTTTTATGAATATCAAATACTCCTCCAGCAATTATAAAATAGTGACGTTTTTCCAACTTCCGTTCTGAACCTGGATAGGTTCCTTCTAAAATTTTTGGAGTACTAACACCAAGAAACCATTTTGGAGTATGGTAATAAACCCCTGCACCAAAGTTCGGATTCATAATCGTACGTGATGCTCCTATTAAAGAAGGATCATTGACTTGTGTTGTTGTCAACTCATTGGTTTTTGAGTTGATCACGTTCACCCCAGCTTTTAAACCAAAGGACAATTTACCCATTCGCTTCTTAAACTTCAAAGTGTATGAAAAATCCCCATAAATCATAGTTTGACTAATTGGTCCAACTTGATCGTTTACAACTGTTAAGCCCAAGCCCAAACTCTCATATGTTAATGGTGAATGTAAACTAAAACTTGTCGATCTAGGCGCTCCATCCATTCCTACCCATTGCTCCCGATGAATGGATGTCATATTCATCATACCTCTTGAACCAGCATATGCCGGATTCACATACAAGTTGTTATCCATGTATTGGGTAAACTGGGCATCTTGCTGACCAAACGAAATCCATCCAGTCAATATTATCGTTACTATTAGAACTATTCTTTTCATAATTTCTAGTATCTCTAATTATCGTTGTAAATAAACATATCCTTGGAATATTCCATTTTCCCCTATTAATAGATCTTTCGTATCTAAAATATAGAAGTATGTGCCTGTTGGTAATAGATTATCCCCTAAACCTGAGCCAACATTCATTGTTCCATCCCAGGAATTATCGTAATTGCTTGTCTCGAATACTTTGTTCCCCCATCTATTGAAAATCATAAGATGATTATCAGGGTAGTTTTCCAATCCTGCGATCACAAACAAATCATTGTAATTATCTGCATCCGGTGTAAATCCATTTGGAATCGAGAAATCACAATTCTTTGGATCACATGGATCGTTTGGATCAGAGGGGCCCGTTGGCACATAAGGTGTTGATGGATCATCAATTCCTGAAGTTTCCTCACAGTCTGTTACTCCATCACCATCAGTATCCGTTGTATTGATTCCAATTGGATCACATGGATCGTTTGGATCAAATGGCCCTGGACCATAAGTT
>CAWUSK010000057.1:0-9215 GCA_963925035.1 uncultured Flavobacteriales bacterium | reverse complement strand
TGTACAGAAAATTCCTTATAGACAGCACTAGTCCATAAATGCAACTGAATGGTAAAAAAATCAATCTGAGTTTATTCATTAACTATTGTGATAATCCGAAAGCGTTTGTTCGTCTGCATAATAAAAGATGCGAACTTGAGCAGTATCATTTAAAAAGTCAATTTTCCCAATTTCAACGCGTTTAATAGTAAGTCCTGTACGAGTTTCAATATCTTGTTTCATTTCTTCGTATTTATCCGGCGTAATTAAATCAATACGCTCATAGTTGATTGTTTTACGTGTTAAATGCTTAACTAACCATAAATATTCAAGTCCGTACAACAAACCTACAACTGTAACATTGATTGTTCCTAGTTCAATAATGCTAATTTGTCTTGAAGCCAATGAATTTACAACACTTAGTCCAATAATCAAGAATAAATATGTCATTTCCTTGATTTCAATTGCATCGGTTCTGTATCGAATGATACCAAAAATGGCAAATAAACCAAGTCCCATTCCAGTATCGATATCCAGTTTTTTCAGTGCAAAACACAAGAAAAATGTAATGATTCCAATTAGATAATAAGTAAACAGATAATCCTTTCTTTTTGTAATAGGGTAGTACAAGTATCGAATGATAATTGTTATAAAAAACAAGTTGATCCCTAGGCGAAACAAGAGCGTGTAAATGTCTTCACTGAACAATGTCATGTCTAAAAATACATTCGAAGAATCTACATTAATAGCTTCAACAACTGGTTTAATTTTAAGCAACATTTTTTTGAATTTTTTTAATGAATAATAATTTCTTTTTGAATCGGTTGTACTTTATTTTTTCTTTATCGTGAATTAGGATCATACCTAGGCAGTATTTACTAAGTTTCATTGGACGGATAATATTTTTTTTCATCAACCTGTAGAACGGTGAATTTCGATCTACTTTCGCCTGTTTTAGTTCGGCAACAACAATTTGGTCTAGATTAACTTGTTTTCCGTCCCATTCAAAACTTATATCGAAGTCAAATGTTAGCCTTTCAGTTTTATCCTTGTGAATCAAGGTTATTCTGTTGAACTTGTTCTGAAGATTAGCGTGTAATTTACCATTTATTCCAGAATCACTAACGAATTTCTCTTGTTCTGTATTCATTTCATTAGGCATAGAATCTGAAGAAACTCTTGTTTTTAAAGTTCTACCGTGGACTTTATGTTTTACTTCCAAGAATTGAATATCGGAATGCACATACTTTCTAAAACGAACTTTAAAGCGATTCGGTTTTTTACGACGATGATCATTGAATGCACTCAATTCGGCATCGTCATAGTATAAACTATTGTACTTCGAGATTGGGCTGTTTTCAATTTCCAAAACATCGTAATTTTCAACTATAGACACTAAAAATAGTTCCAAATCTTTTATGCTGAATGAGAATTTTGTGTCAATGCGGTCCATGAGTTTAACGTCATTAATGTCTTTCAAGCCTATTGACTTAAAGGAATTAAGTAGATTTCTGATGTTTGATTCTGACATTTAGCTCAAATTTAACATAATCATAATAACACGTGTGATTATTTTTAAAAATAATCAGTACGTATTGGATTAGAAGATGGATAAGATGAATTCCCTCAAAAGAAATTGAAAATACAGTTAATTAATTAAACCGAGACAGATTTTCATACGTATAACGCGTTTTGCAGCAGTATCAACTTTCTCCTGGAATTCAGTATTTGAAATGTATTTCTGTGATATCTCTGCATGAGATTTACGAGCATCTAATGGCATTAAAAGAATGTCACAGCCAGCATCAATGGCTCTAGAAGAAGCGTTTGGAACTTTAGCAACTCCTCCCATATTCATTGCATCAGTAACAATTAAACCTTGGAATCCCATTTCATTTCTAAGTAAGTCTGTTACAATAACTTTTGATGTTGTTGCAGGCATTCCTTTTGTGTCGTAAATGGGATTGTTTTGAACAGCAATATGCGCGATCATGATAGATAGAACCCCGTTTTCAATTAATGGAGGGTAAATTCCCAATTCTTTCAGTTCACCATCAATGGTTTGTAAAGACTTGTGTGTATCTCCAGTAACTAAACCGTGACCTGGGAAATGTTTTGCGGTTGCAATTATGTTTTGTTTTTGCGACTGATCTATAAATGCATTTGAAAATGGAACAATGTTCGATGGGTCTGTTCCAAATCCTCTGTAACCAACAGTTTTGTTTGCGGACATGTCAACTACAGGAGAGAAGTTGTAGTTGATACCAATATCGTTCAAGTCGTTTGAAATGGTTTGTGCAACATATGTAACTTGTCCAGCTGTTGTTATAGCACTCGCACGAGGAACTTCTTTTGAACCAATAATTTTGCGGTTTACCAAACTAGGCTCGGCATCAGCGGAATATAGAAATGGAAGATTCCCCGCAGTTTTATTTAGCGCATTCAAGTCTTTTACCCAATTGGTGAATTGATCTTTTGTTCCGTTCAATAAGAGGATTCCTCCAATTTTCTCGTCACGAATTAATGCTTTAATAGTATCGTAGTGTTGACCTAATCTTCCGGCAGCAGGCATGATTAACTGAGCGATGATTTCATTTTGATTCAATGTATTAAAAACACTGTCTACCTTTTTATCTAAATCAGGATGATTCAAAAGAAATGCGTCCAAATTGATCTCAACAGGCTCAACTATAGATTTAGTTTCATTGTTCTGAGCACGCGCGCAAGATTGGAAAATAAAGATTTGAATAAAGATTGCTGGTATTAAAATTTTCATCGGTTTACTATTTTATTAAAGTAACTTCTAAAGTTAACCTCTTTCCACAAGCCGTTTTTGGAAATGGATATCGTTTTGTTCACATTTCCATTGTCAATAACCATACCGTAAGCAAATAATGGAGTGGATATTTTCCCTTCGGTAAATAGAGTAGTTGTCCCAAAGCGCAAGTCATACAAACAAAGTGTATCGTTTTTTAGTTCAGTTGAATAGTAGCCGTTAGATAAAAATTTAAATGTTTCAGTATAATTTTTCCCCTTCCATTTTAGTTGTTCCAATGCTTCATGGTTTTTCGCAATGATTTCTATGTCATTTGGATTGAAATCATAAAAGAGAGATTTGTAACCGATGTAATAACTCGAATCACTTTCTGTTAGCATCATCCAATAAAAGGAAGTAAAAGGCATGGGTGTTACAATTGTATTTTCACCTTTAAGACCAGCAGATTGAAAATAGTCATCCGATTTATTGAGGATTGTTAACTTGACGATTACGCACCAGACAAGGTACAAAGATGAATAGACGATTCCCGCATAGTTTAGCTTTCTTCTCCAACGGTTTTCTCGCTTTAGAAACAACGCAATAATTAACAACAGTGCAAAGGGGATTGTGTAAAGTGGATCAACAACAAAAACGCTGTTGAAGGTCCATCTCAATTCAAAAGGCCAGAAAAATTGAGTTCCATAATTCGTAAAAATATCCAACATTGGATGTGTGATAATACTTCCGAAAAACAACCAAGCCCATGTTTTATAGTCGTAACGTTTTTTGTAAAGTCGATGGACAAGGAATGCTAATATAGGACTCGCAATCACTGCAAAGAGAATGGAATGGGAAAATCCACGATGCAAGAGTGCGCCTTCAATCGGATGAACAAATGCACGAAAGAAAACGTCTAAATCTGGCATTGTTCCAGCGATTGCGCCCCAAAGTGCAGCTTTTCTGCCCATTTTTTTTCCCGCAACTGCTTCTCCAACAGCTGCACCAAGTACGATTTGTGTGATTGAATCCATTCGATTTTTTTAAAAGCGTAAAGATGGAAAGAAATATAAGGTAGCAGAGAATTCAATTGATAAATTTCGTTAACTTACTAAAGGTGAAACGATTTTCAGATTATTAAAAAACACTGTTCAAAAATGAATACCACTACAATAAAGTCCTGGGCGGAAGAAGATCGTCCAAGAGAGAAAATGATGTTAAAAGGACGTTCGGCATTGTCAGACGCAGAATTACTCGCCATACTAATTGGTTCAGGAACGAGAGAATTAACAGCGGTAGAGTTGGCGAGAGAAATCTTGTCAAAATCAAACAATAGTTTGGGTGAACTTGCTCAGAAATCGATCAAAGATTTAATGAAGTTCAAAGGAATTGGAGAGGCGAAGGCTATTACAGTTTACGCTTCCATGGAAATTGCTCGAAGAAAGGTTTTTCAGGCAGATCGCGTGCGATTTAAAGTGAAAGGTTCTCGCGATGCTTATGATTTCTTAAAAGCTGATTTAACGGATTTGATGCACGAAGAGTTTTACGCGTTATTTCTCAATCGCGCCAATGAAATTATTGGGAAGGAACAAATTTCAAAAGGTGGATTGTCTGGCACAATAGCTGATGGTAAAGTGATTTTCCATAAAGCATTAGAAATGAGATCTTCTGGAATTATTTTGGCCCACAATCACCCAAGTGGTCAATTGAACCCAAGTCATCAAGATATTAAAATGACAAAATCGTTGGTTTCTTTCGGTAAGTATATTGATTTGTATATCTTGGACCATCTTATTGTTACTGACCAGAATTATTATAGTTTTGCTGACAACGGGATGATTTAAAATTCAATTTTAAGTGAAGAAAATTATAACAATCGTAGGGGCGCGACCTCAAATCATAAAGTCATCAGCGATTAGCAGAGCAATTTCAACTCATTTCGAGAATGAATTGACTGAAATTATTGTGCATACAGGCCAGCATTACGATGAGAATATGTCCAGTGTGTTTTTTAATGAAATGAAAATTCCACAACCGAATTACAACTTGAATGTGGGAAGTGGATCTCACGGAAAGCAAACGGCTAGAATGTTAGAAGGGCTGGAAGAGATTTTTATTACAGAAAAGCCAGATGCAGTTTTAGTTTACGGAGATACAAATTCGACTATTGCTGGTGCTTTGGCTGCTACAAAAATATTTATTCCCGTTGTTCACGTTGAAGCTGGATTAAGAAGCTATAATAAAGCAATGCCGGAGGAAATCAATAGAATTGCATGCGATCATATGTCAACTTTATTGTTTACTCCAACGATTTTTGGAATACAAAATTTAAAGAAGGAAGGTTTTTCTTCAGTTACAAGTAAAAAGGCGAGTGCAAATCATCCGCATATATATCATTGTGGTGATATTATGTACGACAATAGTTTACACTTTTCAAGTGTTTCAGATCAAAAATCGACGTTTTTAGAAGACCATAAACTTACTTCGAATGATTTTATTTTGTGCACAGTTCACCGTGATTCAAACACGGATATCAAAGAGAATTTAGAAAGTATATTTAGCGCTTTACTCGCTATCGCTGAGAATTCTGAATTGAAAATCGTTTTGCCTTTACATCCACGAACGAAGGCGAAGTTGAAGGAGCAATTGAATTCAGAATTATTAGAATCGATAGAGAACAGTGAGTTTATTCAAATCATTCCACCAGCAGGATTTATAGATATAATCGCTTTAGAGAAAAATGCTCGAATGATTATCACTGATTCTGGCGGACTTCAAAAAGAAGCGTTTTTCTTTGAGAAACCTTGTTTGATTTTGAGGCCACAGACAGAATGGGTAGAGATTGTGGAAAACGGCAATGCTGTTCTAACAGATGCAAATTACGACAGAATTATCGATGGATTTAATGAACTCGTTCTAAAAACGGACTTCACTTATCCAAACTTCTACGGAGACGGAAAAGCAGCAAGGTTTATTTGCCAAACAATTGTAGACCAAATTTAGGTTATGGTTACGGTTCTCATTGATAATATCACCAATCGAATCGAATATACATTTGATTTCATTTTCAAGTTAAGAGAAATAGATTATTCGCTTGTTACGACGGTCGATGAGTACGATCAAGCGTTAGGAATTAAGCTCAACTATTCATCCTTGAAAAATGATGAATTTTCAATTCTACCTTGTGGCGTTCTAAATGAAGAAGGAATTAGAAACATCGTCGTGACTAAAGGTGTTTTTAATAAGATGGATTGCTTGTCGTTTGATGGTGAGGTTGACATAATAGCTTCCATTTTCTACGTTTTAACACGCTACGAAGAGTATTCTTGTGATTTCAAGGACCAACATGGACGTTTTCCAGCGAAAGAAAGTGTCCAAGTAAAAAACGAATGGATAGAACAATGTATTTGTGATCGTTGGGCAGTTGATTTAATTAAAATTATCAAGGCCGAATCGCTCATCAAAAAGTCAGAGGTTAAATTGATTCCAACTTTTGACATTGATAATACCTATGCTTACAAATTAAAATCAGGAGTTCATAAAACACTGTCAATTTGTAAAGATTTAGTACGATTTAATTTTTCGCGTTTAAAAGAACGTCGTGCTGTAAATCGTGGAGGAAAAGATCCATACGACACCTTTGAATTGATTCGCGAAATAGGAATCAAAAATAAAGAAACAAAACTGTTTTGGTTGATTGGAGAACGAGCAGAAAAAGACAGAAATATTTCGATAGACATTATAGATCATCAACAATTGATTATTTCTTTAGATCGTGATTTTGAAGTAAATTTACATCCAAGTTATAATTCAAATGGAGAAGCTGAATCAATTGAAAAAGAAAAGCTTAAGCTTCAGGATGTACTAGGAAGAGAGGTGATACGATCGCGTCAACATTTTTTAAGATTTGAAATCCCTCGCACTTTTAATTCATTGCTAACCGCTGGCTTTTCTCATGAATACTCTATGGGATTTTCCGAGCGAGTAGGCTTTAGAAGTGGCACGGCACGGTCTCATTTTTGGTTCAATTTGGAGCTGAGTGAAGTTACAAAATTGAGAATTCATCCTTTCGCTTATATGGACGGAACGTTGAACGAATACATGAAATTGAGCATAGCAGAAAGTGAGTTGAAAGTCCAAGAGCTTTACAATGAAGTTTACGAATTCGGAGGTGAATTTATTTTTATCTGGCACAACGAAACAATTGGAGATTATAAAAAATGGAACGGTTGGTCGGACGTTCTGCGATTTACCTTAAATTTAAAGTATGAATAAGAAAACTGCAATATCAGGAGCCGTTTTGATAGTTATCGCAATTATTCTAGGTGCTTTTGGTGCCCATGCGTTAAAAGAAAAGTTAGATGTAAATCAACTGAGCTCTTTTGAGACAGGTGTGCGATACCAAATGTACCAAGGGTTTGCTTTACTGATTTTAGGTTTAAATGCTGCAAAGGTCAAATTTGAATTAAAGTGGATAACTGGATTATTGTTGGCAGGTACTTTGCTGTTTAGTTGTTCAATTTATGGGTTGTCATTGCAGCCGATAATCGAAGTTAAATTAAGTTTTCTCGGACCAATAACGCCGCTTGGAGGATTGTTATTGATAATTGCTTGGGTTATTTTTATTGTCCAATTAACGCGTCAAAAAAACGGGTAAATGGCAAAAGCAATAATTACATTATTGGGTACTGGAACTTCTCAAGGAGTGCCAGTTATTGCGTGTGATTGTAATGTTTGCACTTCATTCTCTACAAAAGATAAGCGTTTAAGGTGTTCTGTATTGATCAATTTTAGCGGTGAAAATTATGTAATCGATAGTGGTCCTGACTTCAGACAACAAATGTTGCGTGAAAATGTAAAAACATTGAGTGGAATTTTATTCACGCATGAACATAAAGATCATTTAGCAGGACTAGATGATGTTAGAGCGTTTAATTTCATTGAAAAGCGCGACATGCAAGTTTATTGCACTGAGCAGGTAGAAGAGGCTTTAAAACGTGAATTTCATTATGTGTTTAGTGAGCATCAATATCCGGGTATTCCAAAAGTCAATTTGAATCAAATAGGGAAGGACAGCCCAATTAAGCTGAGTAATGATTTATTGATTACTCCGATTGAAGTAATGCATTACAAAATGCCTGTGCTCGCTTTTAGATTGGGCGATTTCACTTATATAACAGATGCTAAAACCATTTCAGCGGAAGAAAGGTTAAAGATTAAAGGGACTAAAATATTAATTGTCAATGCATTGAGAGAACAAGAACATATTTCTCATTTTAACCTAGAAGAGGCTTTGATTTTTATAAAAGAAATGAATCCAGAACGCGCTTATTTAACGCATATTTCCCATTTATTTGGGAAGCACGAAGATATAGAAAAGCGACTACCTAAAAACGTATTCGTGGCTTATGATGGATTAAAGCTTGAAATTGACATTTGAATAGTCAGATATTCTTAGATTATTCTAAATTTGCATAACTCAAAGTAGTTGAACTATGACAAACGGTATACTAAAAGGAAAAAGAGGAATTATTTTCGGAGCATTGAACGAGCAATCTATTGCTTGGAAAGTTGCTGAAAGAGCACATGAAGAAGGTGCAACATTTGTTTTGACAAATGCACCTATTGCAATGCGAATGGGGGAGATAAATGAATTGGCAAAGAAAACAAATAGCCAAATCATTCCAGCAGATGCAACAAGTGTTGAAGATTTAGAGAATCTAATTTCCCAATCAATGGAAATATTAGGAGGTAAAATCGATTTTATTCTCCACTCAATTGGAATGTCTATTAACGTTCGTAAAGGACGTCACTATACAGATGAAAACTATGATTTCTCAATGAAAGGATTAGATGTTTCGGCATTATCATTTCACAAAGTATTGCAAACATCTATGAAGTTAGATGCAATCAACGATTGGGGTTCAGTTTTAGCATTGACATACATTGCGGCACAACGTGTATTCCCTGATTACAATGATATGGCCGACAATAAATCATATTTAGAATCAATTGCGCGTAGCTTTGGTTACCATTATGGTGTCGCTAAGAAAGTTCGAGTAAATACTATTTCTCAGTCGCCAACAATGACAACTGCAGGAAGTGGAGTGAAAGGATTTAGCGAATTTATTAACTATTCAGAGAAAATGTCACCACTTGGAAACGCAACAGCGTTCGATTGTGCGAACTATTGTGTTTCAATGTTCTCTGACTATACGAAATATGTAACAATGCAAAATCTTTTCCACGACGGAGGTTTCTCTAATACAGGAGTAACTCAAGAAGTGATTGAAAGATTTAAAGATTAAAAAATATATAATAATAAAAAAGCGGCTTACATGTAGTCATGGTCGGAAGAAATTCCGACCATTTTTTATGTCTTAAAATAGAGGCCTGGATCCCCACCGCAATGCACTACAATCATAGCTATAGCTAAATCCCTGATTTCCATTGAGAATCGTCTTTTGGCAGTTTTGTAGCC
>CAWUSK010000056.1:0-33631 GCA_963925035.1 uncultured Flavobacteriales bacterium | reverse complement strand
AGATTGAACAGCACTTCCGTAATTGTAAATTTGGATACCCAAATCAAATCCATTGTCCATCATGCTATTTGCAGCACCATAAGGAGAAACTAATAGAAAGTTTAAGTCTCCACCCATGTCATTTGGAAAAGCACCGATTTTATTCCCGATGAACATAACCACAGGGCCGTTACTCATTTCAGCAATAAGGGCATTACCATCAATACTAGATAAAAAGACAACAGGAATTGTAACGCTTTGTCCGTCTCCAGGATTAGCAGCGGTCATTCCAATTAATGCGTCTTCTCTGTTAACAATAACTACACCAACAGCTCCTGCAAGTTGCGCGTTATAAGCTTTCGTCGCAAAATCACAGGTGTTTCGGTATAAAATAGCAATTTTACCTGTTAAATCATTTTGTAAAGGATTACATGCTTCAGCTGATATAGGATTTCCTTGAAGGTTTAAACCTGAAGAACCATCGTCAGCCAACATAAGTGTGTCTTGGATAAATACGCCCGGGGTGTTGAAATCCCATGTAGGAAAAGTTCCCCACGAAGCGTCATCAACCTCACCTGGCCAAGAACCGCAGTTAGCTTGAAAGCCATAATCGTAGTTTCCTTGGATTGAAGCAGGGCTAACACCCGAAACGACAACTTGTGCATAAGACCAACTGCCTGCAGCAATAAGTGTAAAAGAAAGTAATATTTTTTTCATAGAATTTGTTTTAGTTACACTAAAGTTACAATTAAATAAATTTTTAAAAAAACTTTAATGCCAAAAAAAAGGTGAAGTATAACTTCACCTTCAATTTTATATGAAAAACGGTAGTTGTTTTAATCTGATGCTAATGAAGCTTTTAAGTACTCACTATTCATACGTGCGATGTTTTCTAATGAAATTCCTTTAGGACATTCAACTTCACAAGCTCCGGTATTTGTACAATTTCCAAACCCTTCTTTATCCATTTGTTCCACCATGTTTAATACACGTCGTTTGGCCTCTACTTTACCTTGAGGTAATAATGAGAATTGTGAAACTTTTGCAGATACAAACAGCATTGCAGATGCATTTTTACATGATGCAACACATGCTCCACAACCAATACAAGTGGCCGCGTCAAAAGCTTTATCAGCATCATCCTTTGGAATCGGAATGTTGTTAGCATCTTGTGTATTACCTGAAGTGTTCACAGAAATAAATCCTCCCGCATGTTGTATACGGTCGAAAGCAGACCTATCAACAACTAAATCTTTTATAACAGGGAAACCTTTTGCTCTAAATGGTTCTACGTAAATTGTATCCCCATCGTTGAATTTACGCATGTGCAATTGACATGTTGTAACGCCTCTATCAGGCCCGTGCGCTTCTCCGTTGATATACATGGAACACATACCGCAAATTCCTTCACGACAATCGTGATCGAATGCGATAGGCTCAGTTCCTTGTGTAATAAGTTGTTCATTCAACACGTCCATCATTTCTAAAAATGACATGTGTTCAGAAACATTATCAATAGGATAAGTTTGAATACTTCCTTTATCGTTACTGTTTTTTTGACGCCAAACTTTAAGTATTAATTTCATGTCGCTTTCTTATTTGTATGAGCGTTGTTTCAACTCAATATCGTTAAACGTTAATTCTTCTTTGTGTAAATTGGCTTTTCCTGGGTCTCCAGTCCATTCCCATGCAGCGGTATACGCAAAGTTTTCATCATCTCTTTTTGCTTCACCATCTTCTGTTTTAGATTCTTCTCTAAAGTGTCCACCACACGATTCTTTTCTTAATAAAGCATCTGTTGCAAATAACTCACCTAACTCTAAAAAGTCTTCTACTCGTGTAGCTTTTTCAAGTTCTGGGTTAAATTCATGCACTGTTCCAGGAACAAATACATCTTTATGGAAATCTTCACGAATTTGACGGATTTCAGCAATTGCTTCTGTTAATCCTTTTTCGTCTCTCGCCATTCCAACTTTATCCCACATTACTTTACCAAGTAATTTATGGAAGTGATCTACAGACTTTGTTCCTTTGTTATTAATAAATTTATCCAATCGGTCAACAACTGATTTTTCAGCTTCGTCGAACTCTAGTGTATTTGTTGGAATCTCACCTGTTCTAATGTCGCCCGCTAAATAATCCCCAATTGTATATGGTAATACGAAGTATCCATCTGCTAATCCTTGCATTAATGCAGATGCCCCTAATCTGTTTGCTCCATGATCAGAGAAGTTTGCCTCTCCAGCAGCATAACAACCTGGAACCGTTGTCATTAAGTTGTAATCTACCCAAACACCCCCCATAGTATAATGAACGGCAGGATAAATCATCATTGGTGTTTTGTATGGATTATCATCAGTAATCTTCTCATACATTTGGAATAAGTTACCGTATTTGTTTTCGATAACGTTTGTTCCTAATTCTTTTATTCTAGCATCCGAAGCATCGTGCTCGTGTTGAATTGTTGCTTGTTCTTTTCCGTAACGCATAATTGCACTGGCGAAATCTAAGAATACAGCTTCTCCAGTTGCGTTTACACCAAAACCAGCATCACAGCGTTCTTTTGCAGCTCTTGAGGCAACGTCACGAGGCACCAAGTTACCAAATGCAGGATATCTTCTTTCTAAGTAATAATCTCTTTCTTCTTCTGTAAGTTCAACAGGTTTTTTAGATCCGTTTCTGATTGCCTCAACATCTTTCATGTTTTTTGGAACCCAAATACGGCCATCATTACGCAACGATTCTGACATTAACGTCAACTTCGATTGGTAATCTCCTGAACGTGGAATACAAGTTGGATGAATTTGAGTATAACAAGGGTTAGCAAAGTAAGCTCCTTTTTTGTGAACTCTCCATGCTGCTGTTACATTAGATCCCATTGCATTTGTGGAAAGGTAGAACACGTTACCGTAACCACCGGAAGCGATTACAACAGCATGTGCAGAATGTCTTTCAATCTCACCTGTAACTAGGTTACGAGCAATAATTCCTCTTGCTTTTCCATCAACCTTCACCAACTCTAACATTTCGTGACGGTTGTACATTTTTATTTTTCCTTTCCCGATTTGACGGTTCATCGCAGAATAAGCTCCTAACAATAATTGTTGTCCTGTCTGTCCCTTTGCGTAGAAAGTTCTAGAAACTAAAACGCCACCAAATGAACGGTTATCCAAAAGTCCGCCATAATCACGAGCGAAAGGAACACCTTGAGCTACACATTGATCAATGATGTTTGCAGAAACCTCTGCTAATCGATATACGTTTGCCTCACGCGAACGATAATCGCCACCTTTTATAGTGTCGTAAAAAAGTCTAAATATTGAATCTCCATCGTTTTGGTAGTTCTTCGCAGCGTTGATTCCTCCTTGTGCTGCAATCGAGTGCGCACGCCTAGGTGAATCCTGAAAGCAAAATGCTTTTACACTGTATCCCATTTCAGCCAGAGAAGCAGCGGCTGAACCACCGGCTAATCCAGTTCCAACAACGATTACATCAATTGCTCGTTTGTTGGCCGGGTTAACAACGTTAATGTGATTTTTATGATTTGTCCACTTATCTTTTAGTGGTCCTTCTGGAATTTTTGAGTCTAATTTTGCCATATTCACTAAAGTTTCTAATGGTTAAAATGGTGGAAAAGGGCGATAAAAATAAAGCCTAATGGGATTAGAATCGCGTAAGCAGTTCCAAATTTTTTCAATCCTTTTGTATACTTATTGTTTGCTCCAACAGATTGGAAAGCTGAGTTGAATCCGTGCAATAAATGTAGGGCAAGGAAAATAAACGCTAAACAATAAACACCTACGCGAATAGGGTTTTCAAATTTTTCTTGTAGTTCGTGGAAATATCTGAATTCACCCGTTAACAATCCTTCATGTCCCATTCCTGACCAATTTCCTTGGACAAATTTTGTGTTGACTTCTGGAATCCAGAAGTCGATAAAATGTAAACAGAAGAATGCAAGAATGACTAAACCTGATAAAATCATGTTGCGACTCATCCAAGACGAATTAGCTGACCCATTATTTTTAACATAGTTCACATTACGTGACCCTCTGTTTCTAAATTCTAATACAAATCCCATGATAAAGTGAAACAATACACCGAATAATAAAATTGGCTGCATCACAAATTGAACAATTGGATTTGTACCCATGAACTGGGATAATTCATTAAACGTATCCGCGCTGAACACAGATGTAATATTAATCGCTAAATGTTGAAGCAAGAAAAACATTAGAAAAAATGCGGAAAGTGCCATCGCAACTTTTCTCGCGATTGAGGATTTTAGCATACCTGACTTACTCATGATAGAAGTTTGAGTTAAAAATATTTTATCTTACAAAGATAACAGTTCAAAAAAAAAGAAGGGCCTTATTTCACTATTTAGACTTATTTTAAATAAAGAAATTAAAAATGTAACAAATCACGCCTAAACCGTTACCAAGTCGAACTGTTAAAACAATCGTCATGAAAAACACTCTCCTTTTTCTGGCTTTAGGGTGTGTTTTCGCCTTAAACGCTCAATCATCAGACAATGAAATAGTACAAGTATCTCAAAAAAGAATTTTGGCGGAATATGAAATTGCTGTTTTTCCAAATCCTTCCAGTGGGGCAATTTATTTAAATGCTCCTGAAGGCTCAACATGCAAAGTCGTTAGCACGAAAGGGACGTATGTAGGAACATGGGAGGTTGAAAAAAACGGATTTTTCCTAGATGGTCTTTCAGTTGGAACTTATATTGTTGAGGTTAAACTCGATGGCCAAGCAATAACACGAAGGTTTTTGGTGATTTAATCATCAATTTTTAGCTCAATACCGTCTTCAGTTACTGATAATTGTGCCCTTGAACCAAATCGTAAAGCACGATTGTCATTGATGTGTCCGGCAGGGAAATCAAAACAAACCGGTGTTTTTGAATATTGAAAATGCTTTAAAATGATTTGCTCTGTTGTTTCTCCGATTGGTGGTGTTGTGTCGGGCATGTTCGTCATTCCACCAACGATAAGGCCTTTGATTTTATCCAAAATCCCTGCTTTTTTAAAGGCGAACATCATTCTGTCTAAAACATAAAGTTGTTCAGAGATGTCCTCAATAAATAAAATGGTGTTACTGTAATCGATTTGATCATCTGTTCCTAAGAGACTGTATAATATAGAAAGATTTCCACCCACAAGCATTCCTTCGGCTGTTCCCAACTTATTGTTCGTATGAGGTTGTGACTTTATTGAGTAGTTTTTTTGTTCCAGCGCCTTGATTAAAGTTGAAAAGCTTTCATCTGAACTTTCTTTAAAGTTCAAGGGCATTGTACCATGAATACTTTTAAGACCTAATTTTTGTAATCGTTGATGAAAAACTGTAATGTCGCTAAAGCCAATGATCCATTTGGGCTGTCGTAAAACAGAACTCCAATTGAGAATATCCACGAGTTGAACACATCCGTAACCGCCACGAGCGCATAGTATAGCTTTCACATCAGGATTGTCCAATGCTTCTTGAAAATCAGAAAGTCGTTCAGGAATTGTACCACTGTAGTATTGAAATCTTCCTAGTGCATACTTCCCAATAATGACCTTATAACCCAAGGCTTCCATTTTCTCTTTCGTAAAAGAAACATATTCATGCTCTATTGCTTTCGCTGGCGCAACAATTGCGATTATATCTCCTTTTTGAAGTGCTTCAATGGATAAGTTCATGCCGTAAATTTATTGATTAATTTTGAAGAATAAATAATAGGCTATGATTACTCCATACAATGATGATTATTTCATGAAGCAAGCTTTTCAAGAAGCGCAAAAAGCCTTTGAGGTTGGAGAAGTTCCTGTTGGAGCAGTTGTGGTATGTAAAAATCAAGTAATTGCACGGTCGCATAACCTTACAGAACAATTAACGGATGTTACGGCTCATGCAGAAATGCAAGCAATAACAGCCGCTTCAAATTTTTTAGGGGGAAAGTATTTGAAAGACTGTACATTATATGTCACGCTTGAACCCTGCACAATGTGCGGAGGGGCGTTGTATTGGTCGCAAATAGGTAAAGTAATTTTTGCCGCAAAAGATGAAAAGCGAGGGGCGGGAAAACACATAGGTGTTTATCATCCAAAAACAGTTGTAGAATCAGGAATAATGGAGACGGAGTGCGCTGATTTGATAAAATTGTTTTTTTCTATGAAGCGAAATTAACTCGGCCTTTTTACGATTAAAAAAGAGTGCTTATTTTGATTGACTTAAATATAAATGGCAACAACATCTGAGTACTTAATTCACTCAACGAGAAGGCATATTTGCATATAATTTTTAAATAATTTACTTTTAACCAAACTTTTAAACTAATACTATGAAAACACTATTACTACTGGGAGCTTCTATGTTTATTTCTCAAACATTTGCACAAACAACGTTATTTCAAGACAATTTTGAAACGGGGTCCTCGCAATGGACTTTGAATACAGGTTCAGGAACAAATAACTGGGTTGTAAACAATGCATACCTTGGGTTTTCAGGGCTTATTCCTGACACACCAAATCAGCCTGGAACATTTGTAAATGGACCGCAATCTTTGTATATGCATGTTACAAATCAATCGGTTTGCGGCGGTCTAGGAGTCTGTAATGCAAATTTTGACACAGGTTCGGCGTCAAATCAAAACTCAGAGGTTGCAACTTCTATTAATGCATCTACTTATACGAATATAACTGTTTCATTCTGGTATTTATCGGCGGGTCAAACAGGCACATCATTTGGAACAATGGAGTACTCTAATGATGGAGGTGCGACTTGGGTATCAACAGGCACGAGCTACGTAAACACCTCTTCATGGACGCAAGAATCAGTTTCTTTACCAGCCTGGAACAATTCACCAGCATTTAAAATTAGATTTAAATGGCAAAACGGTGGAGGCGGTTTAGACCCAGCATTTTCTATCGATCACGTATTGATTTCGGGAATAGCAAGTGTATCAAACTCAATTTCTACAACAAACGACGCAAGTCCGGCAAGTTGGTGCTTTAATTCTACACCAACAGGTACGGTTAACTTTAATTCTACAGGAACTTTTACTGCAGGTAACGTTTATACAGCTCAATTGTCTGATGCGGCAGGTTCGTTTGCTGCTCCAACGAGCATTGGAACCTTGAGCTCAACAGCTTCTGGTGCACTTTCTATTGCTACATCTATTCCTTCAGGAATTGCAGCTGGAGCGGGTTATAGAGTTCGTGTTGTTTCTTCAAACCCAGCGACTACAGGTACGGATAATACGGCAGATCTTATAATAAATGCTTTACCAACAGTTTCGATGGGAGCTTTATCGGATGTTTGTGTTTATAATTCGGCTTTTAGTTTAACGCAAGGAGCACCTGCAAGTGGAGCTTATTCAGGAACGGGAGTTTCAGGTGGAACATTTACACCTTCTACAGCGGGTCTTGGAGCTCACACGATTACTTACACATATACTGATGGTAATAACTGTATGAACACTGCAAATGCAATAATTAATGTAAATGCATGTGCATCAATTGATGAGTTGAAAACTGAAAGCTTCTTCATCGTTCCAAACCCTGTTGAAACATCTTTTCAAGTAGTAGGCATTGATGCTGAAAGCAAAGTTGAATTAGTTGATTTTTCAGGAAAAATAATTAGCTCTTTTGATAAAGCACAAGACACGTTTGATGTTTCAAATTTATCTAAAGGAATTTATATCGTTCGAATAACGAATGGAACTGAAACCGTTTTAATAAAATTGGGTAAAAAATAAAATTGAACTTAATTATTAGAACCTCTATCGTTATTGATAGAGGTTTTTTTATGACCGTGTTTTATAATCCGTTACTTTTGCACCAATGTTAGAAAATCAAGATACAATTTGTGCATTGGCAACAGCAAATGGAGTTGGAGCAATTGGTGTGATCCGCCTTTCGGGGGATAAATCTTTTGAGGTTACGGAAGCGATCTTTTCTAAACCACTAAAAGATAAAAATTCACATACCGTGCACTTTGGAACGGTTTCTTCAGATGAAGGACTTATCGATGAGGTATTGGTAACGATATTTGAACACGGAAAGAGTTATACTGGAGAAGAAAGCGTCGAAATTTCATGTCATGGCTCTTCGTTTATCCAAGGAAAAATAATCACAGCGCTAACTTCTAATGGAGCCAGAATGGCAAACCCAGGAGAGTTCACACAGCGCGCTTTTTTGAATGGAAATTTAGACTTGTCTCAGGCAGAAGCTGTAGCGGATTTAATTGCATCTCAATCGCGCAGCGCGCATGATATCGCCCTAAAGCAACTACGTGGTAAGTTTTCAAGTGAATTGAAGGACTTGCGAGAACAATTGATTCATTTTGCTTCTTTAGTCGAGTTAGAACTTGACTTTGCGGAAGAGGATGTAGAGTTTGCGGATCGAAACGAATTAAAAGCCCTTGTATCAAGTGTTCTAAAGCACGTTAAGCGTATGGCTCAATCGTTTGAATTAGGAAATGCTATAAAAAATGGTGTTCCTGTTGCAATTGTTGGAGCACCGAATACCGGAAAAAGCACCCTATTGAATCAATTATTGGGAGAAGAACGCGCAATTGTTTCCGCCATTGAAGGGACAACGCGAGACGTTATTGAGGAAACACTGAATATCGATGGAATCATTTTCCGTTTAATAGATACAGCTGGAATTCGTGATGGAGCGGAGGAAATTGAAGCAATGGGAATTGAACGTTCCAAAGAAAAGATTGAACAAGCGAAGATAGTGTTGTGTCTTGCTGATGGAACAAAGCCAGAAAATGTTGCATTTGTACAAAACTGGGTTGCAGAATTGAAATTCAGGCATCCGTACAAAAAAATAATTTCAGTGGTGAACAAAATGGACATTGCCACTGTTGCTGCAGATCCAGAAGCATTACTTATCAGTGCAAAAGGAGGAGAGAATATAGAAAACCTAAAAAGTTGGTTGTCATCTGCTGTGAAGGGAGATTTTAACCTGTCGGATGATATAATTATTTCGAACGCAAGGCACCATGAGGCCCTTCGTAAAACGGCAATTTCCTTAGAACAAGCATCTCATGGATTAGCAACAAATATCACAGCAGACTTCGTGGCAATGGATATCCGTCAAGCAATGCACTTTTTAGGAAGCATTACTGGTGATATATCGGAAGATGATCTTCTTGCAAATATTTTTGCAAATTTCTGCATCGGAAAATAGGACTAAACACATGTTAATCATTCGGTTAAGACGACAGAAACTCCCTGAAGTCGGTTATGGTTTTTAGGCGATGTTTGCGACTGTCATTCCTTTAACACTTTGACTCTTGCCTTTTTACCAGTTGATGTTTCAATTTCAATTATGTAGTACCCAATGATGGCATCTATTTCTAATTCAATCTGATCCGTATGATTCATTGTGCATTTGTACAATTCCTGACCAATAAGGTTGATCAGTTTGATATCAACAGCCTCATAAGTTTTTCCCAGTTCGATGACTACCTTGCCTGATGTTGGATTTGGATAAACGACAAGATTAGACCCAAAATCATTTTCCAATAACCCTACATTGGTTATCGCAATACAAGTCGAAGTGTCGGTACAACCGTTTTGAGTTACTTCAACAGCATAGTTCCCGTTAATTGAAGCAATGAAACTCTGACTCGTTTCACCGGTAAGAATCGAATAATTATCATCACAATCCAACCACTGATAAGTTGCCCCAACTGCATTCGCATCTATTGTAAGATCATCGATTTGAGTAGCTCCGTTATCAACGGAGTTAATCGTTAAGTTCAGAGTGGCGATCGAATCACACCCTGCTGCGTTGGTTAAGGTTGCAGTGTACGACCCAGAACTTGCATACGTGGTTGTATTAGCCGGCCAAGTGTACGAGTCACATGCGGTCACGTTCTCAGAACCTGAATTGCTGTAGTTGATTGTTAAGTTCAATGTTGCAACAGAATCACACCCCACTGCATTGGTAAGTGTTGTGGTATAGCTTCCGGAACTCGTATACGTGGTTGTATTAGCCGGCCAAGTGTACGAGTCACATGCGGTCACGTTCTCAGAACCTGAATTACTATTATTGATCATTACTACCACGCTTCCATTTGCTGAACAACCAGCGTTTGTAGCTAGAACATAGTAAGTTCCAGCTCCAACTTGAGTAGCATCTGGCACAGGTGTCAAAAATCCCGGATCCGTAAAATAACTCAATGATCCAGCAGTCGTTGATGAAACTCCAGATACGGTTATATCAACTGTGCTTGGCGAACAAACTGCGACTGGGTCATTCAATGTTAAGATAGGCATCTGATTGACGATTACATCTACCGTAGACACAATTGAAACGCAATTATTTAAGGTAATTGTCAAACTATATGTTCCTGTAGCAAGCACACTTGCCGCTACGATAATAGGGTCTTCGATATTATCAGAGAATGTATTTGGGCCAGTCCATGAATAAGTTGCACCCGCGACCGTGTTTCCGAGCAAGACGATGTCGGAGCCTTCACAAATATTAGCCGTTGACGTTCCGGCACTTGCAACCGGCGGTGTAGGATCGACCAAAATCAAAGGTCCAACCTGAGACCCAACGCATCCCGCTAACTCCATAGTGATGGATGAATATGAACCTGCAGTCAAACCGGTTAATAGGTAGTCGCCATTTACATCTGTACTTATTACAAGCGGCCCTAACACCGTTGCTCCGTAGTTATATGTCAAGTTATAATTGGTGCTTGGCAAAAGCGTACCTGTTCCTTCAATAAATATTGAGCCGTCTGATCCACCACAGGTTGAAGGTTGTGTAAATATAGTATTAGTAAATATTGGTGCAAAAGGATCGTCTAGAGACAGGGCAACATTATTTGAAGCGCAGCCGTTAGCATCAACAAAGCTTACAGAATAACCACCTGCTAAGAGAGACCCAATGTCTGGCGAATCCAGTGTAACATCTGCCGTGGAATTGTTCCCTGACTGGGTTCCAGTCCAAGTTAGTGTTCCAGACGATGTTAGTCCAGAAATCAAGGTAACCTCAATGTTTCCTGTTGCCGTTGCGCATGTACTTGGGTCAGTTCCTACACCTGAAATAACGGGGCTTGGATAGACGTTTACTACAAAGTCAACAGGTAAACCAAGACATAAACTTGTCGCTGGTCCGGTTGGTGTCACACTATAAGTAACCGTTTCGATCCCAGTACCAGAATTTAGTAAGACTTCCGAGATGTTTCCTGAACCACTCGCGCTATAACCAGATACGTTTCCGGAGGATCCTACTGCCGTCCAGCCATAAGTTGTTCCCACAACATTCGATGTTGGGATGATTGTTGCCGTTTCTCCACTACATATATCTGAAGTAGTAGGTGCGTTTGTAATAACTGGCGTGGGATAGACTGTTACGATAAAGTTAACGGGTAAACCTGGACATAAACTTGTCGCTGGTCCAGTTGGGGTTATCGTATAGGTAACTGTTTCTGTAATGGTTCCTGAGTTTGTCAACACTTCAGAGATGTTTCCTGAACCACTCGCGCTAAATCCGCTTACGTTTCCAGATGATCCTACAGCAGCCCAACCAAAAGTCGTTCCTGCAACATCCGATGTTGGGGTAATAGTTGCCGCTCCCCCACTGCAAATGTCAAATGTAGTAAGCGTATTTGTAATAACTGGCGTTGGATGTACAATAACCGAAACAATTATATCTGAGCCTATACAGCCTGCTGCGTCTGGAGTAACCGTATAAATTACAGTCTGATCGACCGATGAATTATTCGTTAAAGTTTCTGCTATAGTAGCTCCAGACTGGCTAATTGTACTTTCTCCACTTACGTTAATATTATCAGTGGCAACCCAGTCGTAGGTAGTACCTGCTACCGTGCTCGAAAGAGAGATATTCGTTGTGTTACCAGAACAAATGTCTTCAGAAGTAGGTAACGCCGAGGCAATGGGAAGCGTACAGGTACAGAACGGATTTGCAATATTCGTTAGCATGTCTACATTACATACTCGCTGGTTTTGGGTTGCTCCACCAGAGCCCGCTGTGAATCCCCAAAATACTGATGCAGGTGTTACAAAATTTGTTCGGATATCCCCGTTATAGACAACTACAAGTGCACTGTCAAAATAAACGGAGTATTGAAGATTAACGACATCCCAGATGATACATACGTCATGATTTAAGCCATCGGTAACATCTACTCCACTTGGAAGAAGGCACGTTGGAGGAACCAACGCATTACTCATAAGTTGAACTCCATTGGTTTGAATGGAGGCGTGATCGCATGAAATATCATTTATTGTTCCGAGCCCAGGGTTTCCTACATCCCACACGGCGCCTGAGTTATCCCATATATCCAATTCGACCGTGACAGAAGGTGAAATAATACAATCACCAAAAGGAATGCATCCAGTGAGATTGCCTAAAGAATAGCCAATTCCTCCTGCCTCTGCGCCGAGGGTAGTCGGTACGCCCTCATTTTGAAGTACGAAAGCAATTCCATCACCTGAATTAAATGAATCGAAATTGGCCTCAAAATAGACCTTGAAAGATTCATTTAAGTTGATTGGGTCGCATACCCATAAAGCTCCAGCGTCAAATGTATTTGATGTGAGTGAGACACAACTACCATTAGCAGCTGCAGTCCCCTTTAATTTATAACTATTTGCAGAGCAATTGGTTGGGCTGCCGCCAGCATTAGCCAGAGTAACGCCATCCACGACAATGTTCTGGGCATATAAGGCAGGCGCAACGCATGCCATGCAAATGAGTATTAAAAGTGCTGATTTCATAAGTATGTAGTAATTATGGTGTTAAAGTACAAAAAAAATAGATATTGTAATTATTACAACATCTATTTTTTTGAAATCTCTTATATCAAGCTGAACCTACTTTTTGACAATAGTCTTCATGCACCACAACGGCTGCGTAAAACACATAAGTGTTTAACAAAGGTGTCTTTTATCGACCTCCCCACAGTAATAACCAATACCATAAATCTTATTCTCAATTATGGAACAACAGAAGGGTATAGGATTAACAGAAAATTTATATCCGTTAATCAGTTGAGGATAAAAGCAGATCGATCAATTGAAATAGTTGAAATCGATACTCTGGGAGAAAAGGTGCCTTTTTAAGGGAACGTTAAAAGTTGAGGCCATACTATTTATCAGAAAAGGTTCAAAACGATTTAAAAATCGCAAAACGTAGAACTCTCAACTTGAATAAAAAGTTTAACCCGCATTTTTGTGTCACATTTGTATGTTAGCCCTTCAATTCCCTATTAAAGCCATATAATTACTTATTGTATCGGAAAGTAGGAGCAAAAACTACTTAACTCCAGTAACTGGCCTTTCTTGTATTAAACACTCTTCTCTGCACTCAAATTTATTTTTCTTCTGTAACCTTAGATTCCGCTTCTTTATTTTTTAGTGCGGCCATTTTTTCTTTGAAAACTTAAACTTCATCCAGATATAAGTCATCAAAACACCGATTAAAAAGCAAAGAATTAATGCGAAAACCAAACGAACATAGATTCCAGAAAACAAAACGTCAAGCTCTATCAACTCAAGGTTTTGAGTAATGAATACAGTAAAGACAACGGAAACTATAACCATGGCAATGTGTTTAATTTTTACTGATAGCGTTAGCGAACTCCAGTAACTTTTGTTTTCCATTGAAACGCATTAATTTTTTTATAAATGAAAAAAAACGAATTACTCTTAAAATAATTAATAATTTAGAAAACAAAAACCAACACTCATTTAAAAACGTATATTTCAGTATGAAAAAGATATTATTAATACTAATTACAGTAATGACAGCAATCGGAACTAAAGCACAATCTAAAGATATTTACGATTATTCTTTCATGGATATAAACGGAAATGAAGTTTCCATTTCGTCGTTTAAAGGCAAGAAAATCATGTTTGTGAATGTTGCCTCAAAATGTGGTTTCACTCCGCAGTATGAAGAGTTACAAGAAGTGCACGAAAAGTATGGAGACAAAGTGGTAATTATTGGTTTTCCTTGTAATCAATTCGGAGGGCAGGAGCCAGGAACGGAAGAAGAAATTCAATCGTTTTGTCAAAAAAACTACGGTGTTGAATTTTTGATGGCTTCTAAGGTTGATGTTAAAGGGAGTGATCAAAACCCAATTTATACGTGGTTGACTTCAGAGGAGAAAAATGGAGTAGAAAGCAGTAAAGTAATGTGGAATTTTCAAAAATACATTGTAGATGAAAATGGAATGTACATTGCACACTTTAAGTCAGGAGTAAAACCTACAGATGCGGAGATTACTGATTTATTGAAATAAGAAAACAATCAATAAGGCATAAAAAACCCGATTACGAAAGTAATAGGGTTTTTAGTTTTAACAATATTGATTGTAAGCTTCTGAAAGGTTTTCAGCAATCATTTGTGCTGTTCCTCCTTCAATGTGATGACGTTCTAAAAAGTGAACCAATTTTCCATCTTTAAATAAAGCGATAGAAGGCGATGACGGAGGATAAGGCAAAAAGTGTTTTCTTGCTTGTGCAACCGCATCTCCATCAACACCAGCAAAAACAGTTGCTAACGTAATTGGTTTTTTATCGTTGTTCAATGAAAGTTTAACACCTGGGCGCATATTTCCAGCAGCACATCCGCATACTGAATTTACGACCAATAGTAAACTATCTCCGCTACTCTCTATCATTTCGTCAACCTCAGAAGATGTTGTCAATTCATTGAACCCTGCATTTGTAAGGTCCTCTTTCATTGGTTTTACTAATTCTGGTGGATACATAGTTGTTGTTTTTTAATTATACTGCAAATTTAAGCATTAATCCTTGGGGAAGTAGCGCTTTACGTCGACTTCTTTATCTAAAGACGTTTCTTGTGCTAAATAACTTACAAATTCATGAGACAGCATGGGGCAAATCATATAGCCTTTGGCACCGAGTCCATTGAAAATGTGAAAGTTTTTGTGATGAGGATGTGTTCCAATCAATGGCCGACGATCTCTTGTTGTCGGTCGAACACCCGCTTCCTGAGAAATAACTTCTACTTTTTCATCTGTGATAAACGAAAGATGGTCTAATATTTCTGTTTTCGCCTCTTCGGTAATATGAGTTGTAGGATTATGCCATTCGTAGGTTGATCCAACTTTAAATAGATTTTTTTCTAACGGCAGAACAAAGCACTTTCTATTCAAGGAGACACCTATCGGAAGCTCGGTCGAACGAACCGTTAATGTTTGTCCTTTCGTTTGATCAAGAGGAAGTTCTCCAAACCAAGGGTTGTTTTTGTTTTCAAAACCTTCACAAAAAATAATATCATCAAAAGTGATGTCCTTGTAACTGTTTTCGTTCAGCTGGTCGTAATTAAATTCTTCCTGAATTACTTCACCTTTGGTTGAAACCCACGCTTTACACTTTTGAATAAACGTTTTTACATCAACATAATAAGCAGCACTTACCCTACCTGAACCAAACTCGTTTTTCGAAACAGTGTAATTCATGTCCTCTTGAGTCACGGGATTTAAATAGGGCTGAAATTCAATGTTTTCTTGTTTTTCCAGCCAAAAATCGTGCTCCTGAAGGGAAGAAAACATTCTTCGCATAGGCAACTCGTATAAAAAGGTAGACCCAGTTTCCAGTTCCATTTCATTATAGAATGATTTGAGATAAGGAAGAAACTCATCAACGCGCCAACTTTTAGTCATTCGTCGGAAGACAATTGGATTGATAATTCCCGCAGCAATAATGGAACTGTGATTTTCGTTTTTATCAAATAAAATCACCTGGGCGCCTGCTTGAATCAACTGAATTGAAACAGAAACTCCAGCCAATCCGCCACCAACAATTATATAAGTTCTATCTTTTAATGTCATGCCACCGCTAAAGTAACAACACTAATCAAAATATTAGCGTTCTTTTTACGAATAGCTTGAATGATGGATTCTAAAGTTGAACCTGTTGTGATAACATCATCTACAAGTACAATGTGTTTATAGGAATTAATTTTGTTAGAAATCTTAAATATTTCATTGACATTGTCCCACCGTTGAAAGCGAGATTTTTTTGTTTGCGAAGCAGAATGCTTTGTGCGCTTGATGGTTGTGTTGTCCATCGGAACGTTCAGTTTCTCAGAAATACCGATGGTTAACACATCACTTTGGTTGTAACCGCGCATAAATTCCTTTTTATGATGTAATGGAACGGGAATAAGTGCATCAACCATAGAAAAAGCGGGCATTAGTTTTATCTTTTCTCCGATTTTCTTTCCAAAATAAACACCCAATTCAGGTTTGTTTTTGTACTTTAAGTTGAATAACACTGTTTGCGACGTTTTATTTTTCTCAAAAAACAAATGCGAATACGTGCTTTTTACTTCAACGCGCCCCCAAAACAACTTGTCAGTTGGTGTCGCTTCTGTAAAATGGTGAAAATTGGTCAAAGGAAGGTCTTCTTCGCAAAAAGAACACAAATAATTTTCAAAACGAGAAAGTTCTTTTTCGCATGCCAAACATGAATTGGGAAAAATTAAATTACCTATATCAGAAATGAAAGAAGGAACCTTAAATTGTGTTCTCATTGGCCGAGGTGAAAATTGTGGTCTGAATTTAATAAATTATAAACATTTCGTTGTTTAAAATAACAAAAAATCTTTCTTGACAACACGGTGTTTCTGTATTAAATTTATAGAACCTTATTTAAAGCCTTGATGTTAAAGGCGATGAGACGAATAAGGGTTTTTTATCGACAAAATTGGGGGTTTGTACTGTGAATATCTTTATAGGTTGTGTTAATAACACCGTTAAGGTCTGCTTTCAAAGGAGTTCCGAGTGGCAATGTTAATAACGTTCCGAAATTGTGAATTTCTTTAGTTGGTAGAAGCGAGATTTTTGACAATTTTTGTATGCCTCTAAGAAGCAAATCAACAACGCATCAAGCATTCGATTTAATTTTGAGGAAACAACGACTTTATTGAGTAAAAAAACAAAAAACACAGTTTTTTGGGTAGGAATATATACGTTTAAATTTTAGAAAAATGGCAGAACAAGTAGAACCGATTTTAGAAGAAAACAAAAACAGATTTGTTTTGTTTCCAATACAACACGATGATATTTGGTCGTTTTATAAAAAAGCGGAAGCAAGTTTTTGGACAGCAGAAGAAATTGATCTTCAAGCAGATTTAGTGGATTGGGAATCAAAACTAAATGACAATGAGCGTCACTTTGTGAAACACGTTCTTGCGTTTTTTGCTGCTTCAGATGGAATTGTAAATGAAAACTTAGCTGAGAATTTTTTATCTGAAGTACAGTACACTGAGGCGAAATTTTTCTATGGGTTCCAAATTGCTATTGAAAATATTCACTCAGAAACGTATTCATTGTTGATTGACACTTATATCAAAGACACGAAGGATAAAGCATATTTATTCAATGCGATTGACACAATGGATTGCGTTCGTAAGAAAGCTGACTGGGCATTGCGTTGGATTGATGAAGGAAATTTCGCAGAACGTTTGGTCGCATTCGCAGCTGTGGAGGGAATTTTCTTCTCTGGCTCGTTTTGTTCTATCTTCTGGTTGAAGAAAAGAGGGCTTATGCCAGGACTTGCGTTTTCAAATGAGTTGATTTCTAGAGACGAAGGATTGCATTGCGATTTTGCTTGTTTGTTATATAACAATCACGTTGTGAACAAATTGTCAAAAGAGAAAATCAAACAAATTATTGTTGATGCAGTTGAGATTGAGAAAGAATTTATCTTAGACGCACTGCCAGTTCGTTTAATTGGAATGAACAGTGATTTGATGGCTCAATACATTGAGTTTGTTGCTGACCGTTTGTTGCAAGAACTAGGAAACGATAAAATTTACAACGTTTCAAACCCATTTGATTTCATGGAAATGATTTCTATTCAAGGAAAAACAAACTTCTTTGAAAAACGAGTGGCAGAATACCAAAAAGCGGGAGTATTGAACAATGATGCTGACCAAACATTCAGTACAGACGAAGACTTTTAAGAGAACCAAAATATATTTACTAATTAGATTACCAAAAACAACCAGCAAAACATGTACGTAGTAAAAAGAGACGGAAGAAAAGAAGCTGTAAAGTTCGATAAAATCACAGCGCGCATCGTGAAGATGTGTTACGGACTAGACCCATTAGTATCACCAGAAGCAGTAGCAATGAAAGTCATTGAAGGATTGTTTGATGGTGTTACAACAACACAATTGGATAACCTTGCAGCGGAGGTAGCGGCTGGAAAAACAATGGATCATCCTGATTATGCATTGTTGGCTTCGCGTATTGCGGTTTCCAACTTACACAAAGAAACGAAGAAAACGTTTTCTGAAGTGATGACAGATTTGTACACTTACATTGACCCAAAAACAGGTGAAAACGCTTCGTTATTGGCTGAAGAGGTGTACAACATCATCACAGAAAACAGTGAGCGTTTAGATTCAAGCATTATTTATGACCGTGATTTTAGATACGATTACTTCGGATTTAAAACATTGACTCGTTCGTACTTATTGAAATTGAATGGTGAGATCGCTGAGCGTCCACAACAAATGTTGATGCGTGTTTCTGTTGGTATTCACAAAAATGATATTGACGCTGCCATCAAAACGTACAATTTGATGTCAGAAGGTTGGTTTACGCATGCAACACCAACGTTATTTAACTCTGGTACGCCAAAACCACAAATGTCTTCTTGTTTCTTGTTGACAATGAAATCAGATAGTATTGAAGGTATTTATGATACTTTGAAATCATGTGCTCAAATTTCCCAATCTGCTGGTGGTATTGGATTAGCGATACATGATATTCGTGCTACAGGATCGTACATCAAAGGAACTAATGGTGCTTCAAACGGTATTGTACCAATGTTGAGAGTGTTTAACGATACTGCTCGTTACGTTGATCAAGGTGGAGGAAAACGTAAAGGTTCTTTCGCCATGTACATTGAGCCTTGGCATGCTGATGTTTTCGATTTCTTGGATTTGAAAAAGAACCACGGAAAAGAAGAGCAAAGAGCAAGAGATTTATTCTACGCATTGTGGGTTCCAGATTTATTCATGAAACGTGTGAAAGAAAATGGAGATTGGACGCTAATGTGCCCACACGAATGTCCAGGTCTTTCAGATGCACACAGTGCCGAATTCGAAGCGTTATATACACGTTACGAAGCAGAAGGAAAAGGAAGAAAAACAATTAAAGCACAAGACCTTTGGTTTAAGATTTTAGAGTCTCAAATTGAAACAGGAACGCCATACATGTTGTACAAAGATGCAGCGAACGCTAAATCGAATCAACAAAATTTAGGGACAATTAAGTCGTCTAACTTGTGTACAGAAATTATTGAGTATACTGCTCCAGATGAGGTTGCGGTATGTAATTTAGCTTCTTTGGCATTGCCTAAATTTGTAACAGAAGAAGGAACTTTCGATCACGATAAATTATTTGAAGTAACGTACCAAGCGACGTTGAACTTGAATAAAATCATTGACGGAAACTTCTATCCTGTGGAAGAAGCAAGAAATTCTAACATGCGTCACCGTCCAATTGGATTAGGAGTTCAAGGATTGGCAGATGCATTTATTTTATTAGGATTCCCATTTGAATCGGAAGAAGCAAGAGCACTGAACAGAGAAATCTTTGAAACGATTTACTATGCTTCAATGACAGCGTCTAAAGATTTAGCGAAAGTTGATGGACCGTACGAAACAATCAAAGGTTCTCCAGTTTCAAAAGGAATTTTCCAATACGATATGTGGGGAGTTACTCCAACAAACAGATGGGAATGGGATGTGTTGAAAGAAGAAGTAATTAAGCACGGTGTACGTAACTCTTTATTGGTTGCGCCAATGCCTACAGCTTCAACAGCACAAATCTTAGGAAACAACGAATGTTTTGAACCGTATACTTCTAATATTTATACAAGACGTGTGTTGTCAGGTGAATTTATTATCGTAAACAAGCACTTATTGAGAGATTTAGTGAAAGAAGGATTGTGGAACAAAGACATGCGTCAAAAAATCATGGTTGCGAATGGTTCAGTTCAAAACATCAATGAAGTTCCTCAAAAACTGAAAGACTTGTACAAAACAGCATGGGAGATTTCACAAAAATCAATCATTGAATTAGCAGCAGATCGTGGAGCATATATTTGTCAATCACAATCGTTGAACATCTTTATGGAGAATGCAAACTTTGGTAAATTGACATCAATGCACTTCTATGGATGGGAGAAAGGATTGAAAACAGGAATGTACTATCTTAGAACAAAAGCAGCTACAGATGCAATTAAGTTTACAATTGACAAAACGTCAATGGCTGAACCAACGGCAGCAGTAGTAGAAGATGCAGCAGCAGAAATAGCATGTTCAATTGACAATCCAGACGATTGCGATATGTGTGGCAGTTAAAAGAGAAGTGACAACTTCGATCGAGAGCCCGAAAGGCGACCCACTGAAGAATCGTTCAACAGCATAAGTGTAAATGATTGGTCCGCAATTATTAACACATTTTAAACTCCCTTTTTTGAGAAATCAGAAAAGGGAGTTTTTTATTCTATAATAACTTATCTTCGTACCGTAATTTATACTGTCAATGCGCGCAAAATCACTTTATTTCCCTCTATTATTTCTGCCAGTATTGGTAATGTCGAGCTGTTTAACAACACAATCGAGCGAGTGGGACATTCCAGCCTCAACAAAATCGGAAATTACAATCGAAAGCGGCGCTGGTTCCAAGCCAAACATCATTATTATTGTGGCGGATGATTTAGGTAAATCTGAACTTTCGGCTTATGGAGCAACGCAAATATCAACTCCTAACATTGATAAAATTGGAGCAAACGGTGTTGTTTTTAATGATGCATATGTGACTTCTCCTGTTTGTGCGCCATCAAGAGCTGCA
Organism: uncultured Flavobacteriales bacterium; assembly: GCA_963925035.1. Classification (GTDB taxonomy): domain Bacteria; phylum Bacteroidota; class Bacteroidia; order Flavobacteriales_D; family Crocinitomicaceae; genus UBA4466. Next base: position 12,766 of record CAWUSK010000056.1, on the reverse strand, counting down.
ATCCTAACTGGTAAATACCAGCAACGATACGGGTTTGAAACGCAACCAATGGAGTATTATCCAAACTCAAAAATAAAACACCATCTTGCCAAAAAAGCGAAACGTTTGGGCGATTGGACGGTTGCAACTGAACCATCCTATCCAAAAAAAGATATGTTGGAACACCAAGGGATTCCAGTGAGTGAAACAAGCTTGGCGGAGGTTTATCAAAAAGCAGGCTACAAAACAGCATTGATTGGAAAATGGCATTTGGGGTTTGGTACTGAACATTTACCCATGAATCGCGGTTTTGATTACCATTACGGTTTTTTAGGTGCATTTACACGTTACACACCCGAAGAAAAAACACCTGGGTACCACACCTTCATCCAAGACGATTTTAGTAGCAAATACCAATGGAAAGTAGGTAGAACAAATAATGCAAAGATTTTAGAAAACGGTAAGGAAATTATTGAAAAAGAGTATTTAACCTTTGCTTTTGCGAACAAAGCGAAAACCTTTATTTCGGAGAATAAGGATGCTAGTTTTTTTATGATGCTGAACTTCAATGCTCCACATGTTCCTTTCCAAGCTCCGGATAAATATTACAATCAATTTTCGCAGATCAAAGATGAAAATCAGCGTGTTTATTTGGCAATGATTAAAGCTCTGGATGATGGAATTGGTGAAGTAATGAAACATTTAGAAGCATTGAATTTACTGGAAAAGACTATTGTTTATTTTATTTCGGACAATGGAGGAGCGAGTTATACGAAAGCAACGACTAACGCTCCGTTAAAAGGTGGTAAACTGACTTTATTTGAAGGAGGAATTAATGTGCCATTCATGATGCAATGGAAAGGAACAATTCCACCGGGAACAAAATACAATGCGGCTGTTTCTGCGTTAGATATATTTCCAACATCTTTGAATGCATCTCAAATAAAGAACATCAATCAATCTGCATTGGACGGTGTAGATTTAATTCCTTTTATCAACAAGAAAAAGGAAGGTATTCCACACGAAACTTTGTACTGGAGATGTGACCATGTGCGGGCTATTCGACACAAAAATTGGAAAATGGTGCTTAGTTCTCGCGATAATTGGTTGCATTTGTATAACTTAGAGTCGGATAAGGGTGAAATCATAGATTTAAGTGGATTAAATAGCTTGGAACGACAAAATTTAACCGAATTTTTCGAAGCATGGAACAAAGATTTACCAACAAAACCGTTATGGCCAAGAATTATGGACCGCAAATTCATCATTGGAGAAAAAGTATATTATTTTCCAGCTTAATTTTCGTTCTGTTATCCTGTTCTTCGGAAGTTGATAAAACCGAGTGGGTTTCTACATTGAAAATTGATTTAGCCCCTTTAGAAATTGCGGCTACTGAAGTTACAAATGAGCAGTTCGAACAATTTGTGATGGCAACTAATTATATCACAGAAGCAGAAAAAGACAATTACGGAGGATCAGTTTATAAAAATGGCGAGTGGACAATAGATCGAACAGCAAATTGGAGACGCCCAATGGGCAAATCAACGTCCATAGAAGAAATTATGAACCACCCTGTTGTGCAAGTTACTTACAATGATGCAATGGCATTTTGTAATTGGGCCAAAGTAAGACTTCCAAGCGAAGAGGAATGGAAACACGCTTGTCTAGAGGGAAAAACATCCCAAAAAAACATCAACATTAGTCATGGGCAAACAAAAGACGAAGTTGACGGATATTTGTACACTTCTCCTGCAAAAGAATACCCGCCAAATGCTTTGAACTTATATGGAATGTTCGGAAACGTGTGGGAAATAACGGCCAGTAAATTTGATTCAGAAAGTTCAATTTATGCTATGAAAGGTGGGTCATTTTTATGCTATGAAGAATATTGCAAAGGCTACTCAGCCGATTCACGTCAATCGATTTCTAAAAACGATGCTTATTTCCACGTTGGTTTTCGAGTGGTGAAAGATTAGTTTTTAACTTTACGTCATGGCGTCTAAGAACACAGACATTGTATTGAAATTGCAAACACTTCCTGAAAAACCAGGAGTGTATCAATATTTCGACGTCAACGAAAAAATCATTTACGTTGGTAAAGCAAAGAACCTTAAGAAAAGAGTTTCGTCGTACTTCAACAAGAACCAAGAAAACGGTAAAACACGAGTTCTCGTCAAGCAAATTATTGATATAAAATATATAGTTGTTGACACAGAACTAGATGCGTTACTGTTAGAAAACAGTTTGATAAAGAAGTACCAACCGAAATACAACATTCAACTCAAAGACGATAAAACCTATCCTTGGATTTGTGTTAAAAATGAACCTTTTCCCCGTGTTTTTACTACACGAAGAATGATAAAAGACGGTTCCAAATACTTTGGTCCTTATCCAAGTGTGAAAGTGGTCAATACTTTACTCACTTTTATCAAAGAAGTCTACCCTTTACGTTCGTGTGCTTTGGATTTATCCGCAAAAAAAATAGCTGAAAAGCGCCATAAAGTCTGTTTGGAATATCATTTGGGTAATTGTAAGGGAGGCTGCGTGGGTTATGAAAAAGAAGTCCAATACGATATTTACATCAAAGAAATTGAACACATTCTTAAAGGAAACATTTCACAGGTAATCAATTCATTGAAATCAACGATGACTGATTATTCGACTAACTTACGATTTGAAGAAGCGCAAGAAGTGAAATCAAAAATGGAGACGATCCAGCGCTACAAAGCAAAATCAACGATTGTTTCCCCAACAATTGAAAAAGTAGATGTTATTACAATTCTCCAAGACGCAAAAACTGCCTACGTTAATTATCTTGTAATCAATGACGGAGCGATCATTCATGGTCTCACCTTTGAAGTGACGAAGAAACTAGAGGAAACCGATGAAGAAATTATCGGTTATGTGCTCCCAGAAATGCGCGAACGCTTCAATAGTCTGTCCAAAGAAGTACTCGTTTCAAATGCCATCGACTTAAAGATTGATGGAGTTCAGTTTTTTGTTCCACAACGAGGGGATAAAAAAGCATTGATTGATTTATCGGAGCGTAATTCCAAGTTTTATCGATTGGAAAAGATGAAACAGGAAAAGATAAAAGATCCTGAGCGACATACCGAACGTATTTTAGAGCAAATACGCGTCGATTTTAGATTACAAGATAAACCCGTTCACATTGAATGTTTCGACAATTCAAATATTCAAGGAACACACGCAGTTTCTGCCTGCGTTGTCTTTCGAAATGGAAAGCCGAGTAAAAAAGATTACAGACATTTTAATATTAAGACTGTCGAAGGACCGGATGACTTTGCGTCTATGGAAGAAGCGGTTTACAGAAGATATAAGCGTCTTTTAGATGAAAAAGAATCATTACCACAATTAATTGTGATTGATGGGGGAAAGGGCCAGTTAAGCGCGTCCTTGAAAGCATTGGAAGACTTAAACCTGCGAGGACAGATTGCAATCGTAGGTATTGCGAAGCGGTTGGAAGAAATTTTCTTTCCAGGAGACAGTTTTCCAATTTACCTTGATAAGCGCTCGGAAAGCTTGCGGGTTATTCAGTTCATGCGAAATGAAGCGCATCGTTTTGGAATTACGCACCATAGAAACAAGCGAAGTAAAGCTGCTTTAACTTCTGAATTGACACAAATCAAGGGAATAGGAACAAAAACGCACGAAGATTTGATGCTGGTGTTTAAAACGGTGAGCAAAATTCAAACTGCAAATATGGCCGAGTTAGCTTCTGTGATTGGAAAGGCGAAAGCTGGAATTGTGTTTAATTATTTTAATTAGTACCAAGATTTAAACAAAAGTTTTTACAAGTTGCAACTAACTATTTAAAAAGTTCAAATACCGACCTTCTTGAACTTCATGCGTCATTTCATCATCATTTTTCATCCATTCTTCTATCGAGACAAGTTGAGGTTTACAAGATGAAATGACTTCAACGAAGTTTTCTAAATCGTAAAATAGCGCACGTTTTTGAAGTTCATCCACATTTTGATACGCGGCATGAATTAATAATGGAATGCTATACCCAAAAGCAACATTTACTGCGCCTGAAACCTGATTTTTGAAGTATTGATCAGCACTTGGTGTGCCTGGATGCACTAGAGGTAATAGAGCATCAGATTGTTGTAACTGTTTGTCGAACTCTTCTTGCGATACAAATGAATCGTACAATTCAACCCGATTTGTTAATCCAGTTTGTTCCAATGCCGCTTTTAGCACTTGGACTTCTGAGCATGAGGGGTCACTTTTCCCGAGAAAAACAAAGCGAATTGCTTCATTTTTTGTTGCTTCAACCATTGTTATAAACCCATCTAAATCCTTTCTTCGTCTTTCAACTCCGCCGATAATTGCAATGGTCAATGTTTCATTTTTTCTACGTATGGTATTGAATTTAGGGAAGCGATTAGGGTAAAAATAATCGATAGAAATTCCGCGAGGCGATTTTACCTTCTTGAAAAGAAACTCACTCAATAAGAAGTACTTCTTTATTTTAAGGTTGATGATTTTTTGTGTTGTACTGCCTTCGAACTTTCGTGTTGTATGTATAATTCCTACCAGTTTTAATTTCGAAAACAATAGTTTAAGAGCAATGTCTCTCACTTTTGCTCCTTGGGCGGTATTAAATATGGCGACATCAATTTTATTTTGTTTTAAGAATGCGGAAATTGTATGAACGACTTGTTTGTGTTTTTGAGTAACATCCACAATGATAAACTCATCTACTAAAGCTTCAAAAGCACTGTTTCTATCTATAATTACCTGAGTGCAAATCAGTATTACATAGATGTTTGCCTGTTTTAGCGCATTTATTTGCAGTAAAAGGCATTCGTCGTGAGAGCCGTTAACCTCAATCAGCGCAACCTTTTCTGTCTTTTTACTTTGGGATTTCAACAATCAGTTTTTAGTAAGCATTTGTAGGTTGTAAAGAAACAAAAAATATTCCAACGTACTTTTGTAGATATGCAAAGCCGATTATTTCTAATGTTACTGTTTTGTTGTGCCGTTATTTCTTCGAGTTTGGCGCAAAAAAACGAAATTGTTATCGTTATAGATCCTGGTCACGGTGGTTATGATCCGGGACATTTATCAGACAGCCCATTTCTTCAAACAGAAAAAGCACTAAACTTGAAAATAGCGCTGTTTTTGGGCGGTTATATTGAAAAGTACCTGCAAAATGTAAAAGTGGTTTATACCAGAACGACAGATGTTTACCCAACATTAGATGAGCGAGTTGTAAAAGCAAACTCTATTAACGCGGATTATTTTATTAGTATTCACTGTAATGGTAATGAAAGAAAAACAATTCATGGTACAGAATCTCATGTGCATTCTATGTCTCTTTCAAAGTCTGTTAAGTTGGCAAATGAAATTGAAGTACAATTTTCACAACGAGCAGGAAGAAAATCTCGTGGAGTAAAGGACGAAAAGGATCTACAACATTCACTTCAAGTATTGAAACACACAAATATGACGGGCGTATTAGTGGAATGCGGATTTTTAACGAACGAAAAAGAAGCAGAGTACTTAAACACAACTTATGGACAAGAGGTAATTGCTTCAGCTATTTTTCGAGGATTCCGTTCGGTAATTGTGAAGGAATACCCGTCCATTTCTTTTATCCGTTCAGCGCCAAAGACAACAACACCTTAGGTGGAGGGGCTGACCCGGCTACTAATTATGCTTTCACGATACAAATTGCATCTTCGAGAGATCCAATTGACCCCAAAGATGCGCGCTTCAATAGTTTAAAAATGGATGTCAATCGCGTTGAATTACAAACAACGAGCGCCTACAAATACATTTACACTGTTGTAAGTTATGCGTCAAAAAGCGATGCGAAATCAGAACTTCCTCAAATTCAAAGTCATGGTTACAATGATGCCATTGTTATTAAGCTATAATTGAAATTTTTATAGAAAAATGTGAAGAAATACGCGAAATTTTCCTCAAATTGCATTGTAAAATAATTTCTTTGTATATATTTGCAATCGCTTTTGGAAACAAAGGTGTGGAAATTCTCCCTTAGCTCAGTTGGTTAGAGCATCTGACTGTTAATCAGAGGGTCCAAGGTTCGAGTCCTTGAGGGAGAGCTTAAAGGGTACGGAAACGTACCCTTTTTTCGTTTATAACACCTATGTTTATTGACTCTCCATACGTAAGGCTACATATGGATACTCATTATTAACACACACTTTCAATACACATTTTGACACACACATTAAAACCATAGAGTAAAAACTAGCATAGTTTAGATAAAAAAAATGTATTAAGAAACCCTTCACAAATTACTTCAGACCTGGTGGGACGACAACAACCCTTCTATTTATGGGGTTTTTTTAGTTCATACACCTACTTTTTTTGTTACATATTCCGGAATGTCACTATTGATATCTATCTTCCTGTCATGACACTTAAAGACGCGGGTTGAATCAGGCAATTTTCTAGTAAAAAATAGAATCTATGTGGAATTTGTAGTTAAAATTGTATCTTCTCCAATTAATTATTCGCGTTCAAATGAATTTATACTGCTGTACCCTACTCCTCACTAAATTTTCATCGCCACTTCGACAATTGACGCTCGAACTTTCAGGGCTAGGCCCAGCAGATTACGACGTAGAATTAACAGCGTCTAAAAAACTGATTCTCCAACCATTAATACAATTATCAGATGATCAATAATCCATTGAGAATTTCACTTTTCGTCCTTTCTCTACTTTTTTCGATGAGTGGCAGAGCACAAGCTCCCAATTCATTTAACTATCAGGCAGTTGCTCGCAATTCGCAGGGAGTTATTTTACCAAATTTGTCGATCGGAATTCGAATGTCGATCCACGATATTTCTGCATCCGGAACGATTGTTTTTCAAGAAACGCACTCGGTGGTTTCTAATAATTTTGGTCTTTTCACGCTAGCGATTGGAACGGGAGCTCCGCTAGTTGGTACGCTGGGAACAGTTGATTGGGCAAATGGAGCGAAACACATCGAAATTGAAGGTGATTTTACGGGAGGTACTGCCTACGTTCCCTTCGGGACTAGTGAACTTTTAAGTGTTCCGTATGCACTGTATGCCACATCTGCAGGAATCCCACTTTTACCGAACGGAACGAGTGCTGGAAACACAGCCTATTGGGACGGTTCCGATTGGGTAGTCAACTCCAGTAATATTCATAATAATGGCGGAAAGGTTGGCGTTGGAACCACTTTTCCACTTCAAAAATTGCACGTGAATGGTCACATAAATATTCCGCTGGATAGCAGCTACATGATCAATAATAAAAAAGTGCTTTGGGTAAAGGGAACAGCCAATTTATTCGTTGGAAATAATGCGGGCGCGTCGAATTCAATTGGGTTTTCCAATGCCTTCATGGGATATAATTCGGGCAATTTAAATCTCTCTGGTTCTCAAAACACCTTCGTAGGATCAGAAACGGGCTCTGCCAATATTAATGGCGACATGAATTCATTTTTGGGTCGTAGGGCTGGTTTTGGTAATGTTGACGGCATCGAAAACACCTTTATTGGTGCTTACGCAGGTCAATCGAATACGGATGGAAATCACAACAGTTTTATGGGAGTGACCGCTGGAAGTTCGAATACGAGCGGACAAGAAAACACCTTTATCGGAGCACACGCAGGCTACTTCAACAACTTCGGGAGTTTTAATACATTTCTAGGGAATTTTGCTGGACTCGCCAATACCTCTGGAAACAACAATACCTTCGTTGGGTTTGAAGCGGATGCTTCTTCGAGCAACCTCAGCAATGCATCTGCATTTGGACGAGGAGCTATTGTGAATGCTGATAATTCAGTGATCATCGGCAACACTTCCGTCACTTCTATCGGCGGACAAGTTGGTTGGAGTACCTTTTCAGATCGACGCTTGAAATCGAATATCTCAGAATGCAAATTGGGCTTAGAATTTATTACACAACTAAGACCTATGAACTACACGTATCGAGCAGAAGGACAGGGAAATATTATTTATTCGGGATTGATCGCACAAGACGTAGAAGCTTTGCTTACAGGTTTAAATACCGATTTTAGCGGACTTGTAAGACCAAAAAATGAACATGATTTTTATTCGATTCGCTACGCTGAGTTTGTTATTCCATTGATCAACTCTATCCAAGAACAAGACGAAAAAATTTCGGGTCTCACAGAATCGAACCTTCAATTGCTCAAACTTATTGAAGAATTAGAAGAAAAAATGAACAAATTAGCTGAAAGTATTAAGTAGATACAACTAATAATCAAAAAGATGCGTCTTGAAATAGATGCCGATACCAATTAACAAATCGACCAAGCTCATGAAAACAACATCATCCATACTTCTACTCGTTAGTTTTATCTTCCTTTCCTTTGATTCCATCTCATGCAGCCCATGCGGTGCACTTTCTAACGTTTCTCAAAATCTCAACGGAACCAATTTAGAATTAAATTTTACGAGTAACGCAGGCTGGGATTGCTGCTTTACGGTACAAATAGAACTTATTTGTGACAACCAGACTTTCACGGGAGTTCCCAATTATTTTTCAGCAGAAATTTGCTTGAATGGCGGAAATGGATTTTCAACTACGAATACGTTAGTGACGCCTTACCCATTAACGGTCATTGACATGTCGGGATTTTGTCCGGGAGTTTACAAATGGAGAGCCGTCGAAACTGGTTGCGGTTTATATACACCTGTGCAAACATTCACGATTGTTGGAACACCAAGTCCAATTATAATCGCTGCGAGTGTAGCCAATGACACAATTTGTGTTTCAGAAAGTACGCAAATCACAGCGTCGGCATCGAACGGTTGCAGTGGCGGTGTTGGTCCATACACGTACTCATGGTCACCTTCAGCTGGGTTGAATAATGCGAATATCGCTAGTCCAGTGGCTACACCCTTAACCACCACTACGTACACATTAACAGTTTCTGAAAATGGAACGTGCATCGCCCCTCAAACTACATCATTAACCATAACCGTTAATCCACCGCCCACCGCTACAATTTCGGGCACCACCAGTCTCTGTCAAAATTCGCCCCCAAGTGCGATTACATTTACAGGCGCTGGCGGAACTCCTCCGTACACGATCAATTACACCTTGAATGGCGTTCCTCAAACACCACTAGTCACCAACGGTTCAACGAGTATTCAACCACCAACCTCTGTTCCAGGCGTATTTACGTATGCCTTGACGAGCGTTTCCGAGTCGAGTGTTGCTCAATGTTCTCAAAACCAAACTCAATCTGTTGTGTTGACGATCAATACTTTACCGATTGTTGATGCTGGAACAGATCAAATTCTTTGCGAACCAAATGATATTACGCCATCAGAAGTTACCTTGTCGGGATCCGGTGCACTCACGTATACATGGACCAATGGCGTTACAAATGGAGTCTCATTCACTCCACCAGTCGGGACAACAACATATACCGTAACGGGTACGGATGCAAACGGATGTACAGATACGGATGTGGTCACCATAACCGCACTCATTTTACCCATTGCAAACGGAACGGCGAGCGACAACTATGGAAATGCACCTATGATCATTGATTTTACCAATTTGAGTCAATTTGCAACTAACTATGTTTGGGATTTTGGAGATGGAAACATTCAAAGCACTGGTTCATTGAATGATATGTCCAACAACTACCCTGCTGCGGGAATTTACACTGTAGTTTTAACTGCCTCAAATGGAATTTGTTTCGACACGTGGACAACACAAATTGAAGTTCTACCACCGATGATTGTCACTCCGCCAAATGTCTTTACACCAAATGGTGACAATGTGAATGATGCCTATTTTGTAGATGTGCAATATGGAGAATCGTTCGAAGCGCTTATTTTGAATCGTTGGGGAAATGAAATGACTACGCTGACGAACGTAAATCAGGGATGGGACGGAACGTCGAATAGTAAAGTTGTTGAAGATGGAGTTTATACAATTAAATACAAAGCGACCGATTTTAATGGCGGAGTTATTGAAGGGCACACGTATTTTCACCTTTTTCGATAAGGAATTAAGATTTTTTCGTCACTCATCAATTAAGTAAGATGGGCACTCCATGAAGATCAAAATAGAAAATTTCCCCATTTTTTCTTCCTTGAATAATGCCATTTCGTAAGAAGTTGAGTTGCTGATATTCCACAGGAATGAGCTCGTTTCCGTGCGAGTCGAACAAGCCCACTAGCGATTGAGATGGCGTCGAAAAAAGCGTTTGACTGTGCGCCGTGATTTTATCGAAACAAGGTAGAATTTGTAGATGACCGTGTCCGTTGATGAGCGTCCAGCCATCGGTTTCTTTCACGGGAGCCAATTTCCCTAAAAATGCTCCTGCACCGTCAAATGTTCGGTTGAATTGATTGATTCCGTTCACGTCCACAAATTGGTAGTCGCTTCCATTTTCGAGCAAAAGAAATCCATTCGTAAACTTTCCGACACTCTTCCATCTTCCTTTAAATTTCACTTCTAGATTCCCACCGAAAAGCACCGTTTCAGATTGTCCAGCAGAAATTGCCAATCCCTCGCCTACCTCTTGCGCTCGACTGAGCGTAGATTCGAAGCTGATTTCATTCCAATTTGAATCGAAATAGTGACCATTCTTGTCCGTGTCAATGATCAAACAGCCATTTTTCCCCATGGTTTCGATGGATTTCGCTTGAAACTCGAACCTGCGCTCTTCACCCACACCTAATATGCGAAATTGCTTATCAAAATCGAGGATTCGGCCATTGTAAAAATGCACCAACTTGTTGCCCGAAACCTTTTCGACTTTTCGCTGATCAGACGAATAGACGATGGCCTTACCATCTTGAATGAGGGCGTAATTTCCGGAAATCGAATCGGCTAAGACATCCTTTTGCTTGCAATTTTCGATCACTTTAAGCTGGTCGTCGTAGAGTAAATTCTTGCTACCATCTCGCGCAAAAATGTAATCGCCTTCTCGTCGGATTTCCTTGTATTGAAATGGAATGAGCGTTTGATCGTCCATCGAAAGTAAGCCAAATTTCCCGCGTGATTTGACCAAAACAAATTGCTCGAACCAAATTTCTTCAGGTTGTTCTTTCGTGGCTCCAAGCTGCATTCCGTGCTTGTTGTAAATGGTATATTCTTTATTTTCTTTACTATAGAAAACGCCATTATCGGTGAGCTTCTGAAACCGCGTATCATCAGAAATTACAGAATAATCTGGCGCGATAAGGACTTTTCGTCCTTCCATTTGAACTTGCGCAAAATCTCCTTTGTCCGTATAAAATTGTGTGATTCCATTGCTTAGAATTCGACCATTGGTATCCAAAAATCGCGTTCCATTGCTCTTTCGTTGAACAATAAATAAGGTGTCAGAAATAGGACTTCGTTTCACCGAACTGTTGATTAAGGGAATAGCGAAAGAATCGGCACGGGTTACGCCCCAATTTCCATCTTTGAGCACGATGGCCGTTTCGTAGAGATAGGGTTCTGCAAAATTGAAGGAATTTGCGAACATCGTTCGACCGTTTGTGTCCAAAAAATTCCATTCTGAATCCTTGAAGCGAATGTAATCTCGCTCAGAACCGTCAAGAAATACCTTCAGAAAATTAGGAACATCACCGTTGAGGTTGTAGTCGGGATAGCGAAACGCATCGAAATCGGTTTTTTTGGCGGGAACGAGTTCCGTTTTGGTTGAGGTACAATAGCGAATAAAACGCTCGTCTCCATCATCGATGTAATCGACACGCAAAATTTTATCGTCGTCGAGTAGAACACCTGAACCTTTTTCAGAGACGAAGCGGGAATAGGAGCGCGAGAGCAAATCCATAGTGTCTAAACTTATCAACGGCTCTGGAACGAGTGGTTTCCCGGTTCGATGACTCATCACTTGCATCTGAATCACGCTCACCTCGCCAAGTCCTGTCAGCTTCATTTTTCTTCGTCCATTTTCTACCAAACTGAAGTCTGCATCGTGTACAAACATCGGCTGTTTGTATCGCGGCGTGATGAGAACGCTGTCATTTTCACCTTTTAGTCCCCATTTCAAGCGCTCTTCTACAAGAAAACCCAGCGAATCGTAGAACGGCACGAGCTCGTTGAACCAACCAAGCGGATAAAGTCGTTCGTCCACGCCTAAAGCGCCTGAGGCCTTGGAATGCATCAAACTAGTGACGTTGGAAAGCACGATGTCCTTAACAATTCTGTGCGCAGAATCGAGTTCCACAATGCGCAACATCGAGCTCGTGAATGCGCGTATACTGGAATTCCTCAGTACCATTTTTGAATAATCGCAAGGGAGGAGGATTTTTCCCGTTTTGCGCGACATAATGCCAACTAAATCGAGTTCGTTGTGGAGCGTGAAAAAATCGCGGTAAGTCACCACATAATCGTATTTACAGGGCACGAGTTCTTTTCCATTTTTGTCGATGATGCCAGCTCCAGAAGGCGTTCTCACGTTGAACAATCCTCCGTAAGAGGAGATGGAAGTGTAATTGATTGGGATGAGTAAACGTCCATTTCTATCGCCCAAACCTACCTTGTCATTTTTGCGGATTAAAAACAAATCGTTGCTGTAATAGGAAATATCTTCGCTGGGAAATGTGGTCATCACATTACCGTTGATGGCGTTGACCACGATCGAATTTCCATTTTGCACGTAGAGAATTTCATCGTTTCGGATGCGAATGGTTTTTGCGTCGATCGGCAGGACAATTTCGTGACTCGAGTAGGCGATTTTTTTGGTTTCGGCGCAATCAATCAATAGGTATTTTCCCGTGAAAGATGGAATGGATTCACCTAAATTAACTTCCACT
>CAWUSK010000055.1:0-59092 GCA_963925035.1 uncultured Flavobacteriales bacterium | reverse complement strand
CATAAACGATCAATGCCGGTCTGCCCGTATCACGGAAGAACTCACCGATCGCAGCTCCAGCAAATGGAGCATAGAACTGCATAGGAGCAGGATCAGCAGCAGATGCCGCAACGATCACTGTATAAGGTAAAGCACCGTTCTCTTCTAATACTTTTAATATTTGTGCTACAGTAGAGTTTTTCTGACCAATAGCCACATATATACAGAATACAGGCTTGCCTGCTTCATAAAATTCTTTTTGATTGATGATGGTATCAATACAAACCGCAGTTTTTCCAGTTTGACGATCACCGATCACAAGCTCACGTTGTCCGCGACCAATTGGAATCATCGCATCAATTGCTTTAACTCCAGTTTGTAATGGTTCAGTAACTGGTTGACGGAAAATAACCCCTGGCGCTTTACGCTCAATTGGCATTTCAAATAATTCTCCTTCAATTGGTCCTTTACCATCTATAGGATTTCCTAAGGTATCAACAACACGTCCTACCAATCCTTCTCCAACATTCACAGAAGCAATACGACCAAGACGCTTAACAGTGTCCCCTTCTTTTACTTGTGTTGAACGTCCTAAAAGAACGGCACCTACGTTATCTGCTTCAAGATTCAATGCGATTCCTTGCAGTCCACCATCGAACTCGATCAATTCACCATATTGTACCCCATTTAGACCATAGATACGTGCAATACCATCACCAATTTGTAATACGGTACCAACTTCTTGCAATTCAGATTCTGAACGAAATCCTGATAATTGCTCTCTTAATATTGCAGAAACTTCTGCGGGTTTTACATCTGCCATCTTGTGTAGTTTTACTATTGACAAACTTTCGTTTGTCAACCAAAATTATCGTGTTAAACGTTGTTTTAAATTATTAAATTGGTTCGCTATCGAGGCATCTATTTGCATATCACCCATTCTCACCATAAATCCTCCAATTAAGGAAGTGTCAATCTTCTCTTCTATTTCCAATTCACCTTTAACTGTCTCTTGAACTTTAGAAACTATTTTACTTCTCGTTGCATCGTCAAGCCTTACAGCTGAAATTATCGTAATTGGAACAATTCCTCTACTTTCTTTTACTTGTGCTTCAAATGATTGTGCGATTTCTAGTAGAAACTCTTCACGTCCATTTTTAGTTATCAATTTGATGAAATCCATAGAGATCGTCTCAAATTGATCAAATATTTTTTCAAATATTTCAATTTTCTTAGTCGCGTTAATAATTGGACTAGTCAAAAGCATGTCAAAGTCTTTCGAGTCTTCACTCGCTTGAAGTAAGAATATCATGTCACCTAAAACAGAATCAACGTTCTTTTGCTCTTGGGCAATTTCGAGAAGAGATTTTGCATATCTAAATGCTACTTTCGTGCTTTTCATTTTGAAATCTTAATTCAAATTAATATCATCAACAAGCTTTTCTGCAAGAGCCTTTTGCTTATCATCAGAAGATAATTCATGACGAACTATTTTCTCAGCAATCTCAATTGAGAAAGAAGCCATTTGTGTTTTTAATTCAGCAATTGCACCCGCTTTTTCAGCGTTAATTGATTCTTTTGCTGAAACCAACATTTTATTTCCTTCTTCCTTAGCAATAGCTTTAGCATCCTCTACCATTTTTGAAGCAGTTGCTTTAGCGTCTTTAATCATTGCATCTCTTTCAGCACGTGCCTCTTTCAAAAGGTCCTCGTTCTTAGCTTGCAATGCTTTCATTTCCTCTTTTGTTTTCTCAGCTTGTTCGATTGAGTCAGCAATATTTGCTTCTCTTTCGTTCACAGCTTTCAAAATTGGCTTCCAAGCGTATTTTCTTAATAAGAATAATAATGCCAGAAATATAATAGATTGCCAAACGAACAACCCAACTGAAAATTCATTGATTAACTTTTCCATTTCTTTTCTTTTAATAAATTATTCTCAACTGCAACCAACCGTTGCAGTTGAGAAAATAACCATTGTATTATACTGCGAATAACGCTGCAAATCCAATACCTTCAATAAGCGCTGCTGCAATAAGCATTGCTGTTTGAATTTTGTTTGTAGCTTCTGGCTGACGCGCGATTGCATCCATTGCAGAACCACCGATTCTACCGATACCGATACCCGCTCCAATTACTACTAAACCTGCTCCGACGATTGCTGGAATTTCCATGATATATATTATTTATGGTTAAAAAAACTAATTAATGATGCTCGTGCTCCGCTGAAGCTGCTCCAAAATACAGAGCGGTAAGCATTGTAAAAATGTACGCCTGTAAAAAAGCAACTAATAATTCAATTATATTTAAGAAAAACGTCAAACCTAAAAATGCTCCTTTCGCTCCCCAGTTTGGGAAAAGAAAAATCAAACCAATTAAACTTCCCAATACAATGTGCCCTGCCAACATATTCGCATACAAACGAATCATCAATGCAAATGGCTTAATAAAAACTCCCAACAATTCAATTGGGGCTAACAAAATTTTCATTGGTACAGGAACTCCTGGCATCCAAAAAATGTGTTTCCAATAATCTGGCTTCGATGTCGCCTGAGTGATAATGAAGGTCATAATTGCCAGTGTAAATGTAACCGCAATGTTTCCTGTAACATTAATTCCCAGTGGAGTCATTCCAAATAGATTTAGAAACCAAATAAAGAAAAACACTGTCAACAAGTAAATCATGTATTTTTTGTGTTGCTTCTCACCAATATTTGGAATCGCAATTTCATCACGGACAAAAAGAATCAAAGGCTCAATGAACTTAGCAGCGCCACTTGGTGCAAGATTCGTTCTATAAGATTTTGCAACACTCCTGAAAATCCAAAACATTAACATGGCAATAAACAAAGTGCTAAATACATTTTTCGTAATTGAAAAATCCATTGGTTTAGCATTTGTAGGTTGGCGGTGTTCATCATAAGTGATCGTACCCGCTGCATCTGTTTTATAAATCTTGTTGTGCTCTATTTTATAGAAATTCCCGTTTGATTCCGCGACAGCTTCACCATGGTGAAAATGCGAAGAACTAAAGACTTGTAATCCATTATCCCAAAGAATAATTGGCAATGAAAATCCGTAATGCGAATCTCCTATTGTAAAGAAATGAAACTCGTAAGAATCAAATGTGTGATGAACAACAAACTCGCTAATAGCTTCAGTTTCACTTTTTGGAGATTCATGATCGGCTTCTGTAGCAAGCACTTCCTCTTCTTGAGGTTCATTTGCAAACAAAACAGTTGGGCTTACAAATGCTAAAACAAGTAAAAATCTAAATAAGTTGTGCATACTAATGTACTAATGTTTTTCTTAAATCGTCGCAAAAGTAGGTATAAAATTAGAATTCAAGAAATTTCTGCTATTATTTTCTTCAATTCTTTTTGGTTATGCTTTATTTATTTAAAATTTTGGATAAATAATAGACTTCTGCTGACAGACTTACACTATAAGGTATAAAAAATGAAATGAATTCCGCACTATGAATTCCATTCAAAGTTCGCACCATTGGACTCAAAAAAATAAAAAAAAATGTAAATTTTAAAGCACTTGAAAAAAGGAAAATGAATCCCAATTGTGTTGACTTCTTTTTTTTATAATAAAGTAGAACAAAGAAAAACAAAATCGCTAATACGAAGTTGAATAGATATGTTACGATAATGTGATTTTCAAAAGAACCTTGCCCCGACCAATGCTGAATTCCT
The DNA here is from genome assembly GCA_963925035.1 of uncultured Flavobacteriales bacterium. Lineage (GTDB taxonomy): Bacteria > Bacteroidota > Bacteroidia > Flavobacteriales_D > Crocinitomicaceae > UBA4466. The sequence continues at coordinate 55,415 of CAWUSK010000055.1, read as the reverse complement.
GAATGAATTAAAAAAGCAACAGACAATAAAATTACTAAGCGAAGCGTAAATGACAATCCGATATTATTCATCCTCTGAGTTCAGTTTATTTACTTGTCTTAATACATTGTAAAGTGCCAAACCAACTGCAAAAAGAGTTAACCCTATCGTGAACCACTTTTTGTTAGTAGGGTATTTTTCATCCAAAAATTTGCCTGCATAAGCTCCTAAAAAAATAGTTGCTCCCATTTGAAGTCCAACTCCAGATAAGCGGGCAAATTTTGATGTTCCGGGGGATTGCTTCTTCTTAGTCATGAATTAATAGACTAAATCTTCTTTCAATCCCGAAGATGCTGTTTCAGTTGCTGAAATGAAATTACTCATTTTACAATTCCCGGTAAACTGAGCCCCCTCTTCAACTTGAAGTTTTGATGTTGTAATTTCCCCCTCAATTTTTGCTGTTTCTCTTAAAATTGTTAAAGAGTCGATATTTAAAACCCCCTTAATATTACCTTCAATATCAGCATCAGAGCAAGTCAGGTTTCCAAGGATGATTCCGGTTTTACCAATCACGACTTTAGATACCGAAGAAACATTACCTTTCACTTCACCATCTATCCGAAGGTTTGATTCTGTAAACATGTCGCCGATAATTTTTGAGCCTTCTACAATGATGTTTAAGCGGTCGGGACTATCAAATTGGGTGTTGGTTTTCTTCTTCATAATCAATAGTATTCTTCATAAAACTTTTCGTATTCCGCCAAATTCTGCTTTTCGTACAAGATTTTCAAGTTCTCTTGTGTAATCATTAAAATTTTAGCATTCTGAAGGTCTAATAAATATTTTCGTGTCGTTTTAAATACTCGGATATATTCGGCACCATCTGCTTCCGTTTCAAAATCGTTGATTAAAATAACACTTTGACTTCCGTATATTTTTGAATTCACTTTCAGTTTGTCTCGGCTGAAAAACTCTCGATGAAAATCAATCATTTTTGTTTTTGCAGCACTTGAGTTTTCATCCTCAGGCAAGAAGATAATTACCCATTGAATTGCTCTATCATTATATGCAAATGGAAATTTACTACCAAAGTCTGCTTCAATATTTTTAGAGTATCCATTTTTAATCACCTCAATCATTTCTTTGGCTTTTGTAGCCTCAAATGTTCCTGGGAATTCCAAAACAACAGAATCTAAAACTGGTAATAATGTCGTTTTATCCTCATTAATTTGTCCCATAGAAAGCGCTTTCAACAACATGTACTTTGCTCTGAAAACATTATCTCTCTCTTCTACAATTACGATGTCTGCTTTAGAAATAACTGGATAGTACAAGCCTCTATTGTATCTTTCAAGCACGGTAACGTATTCTTGTTCTGCCAACTTATCTCTTTCTTTCTTCTTAATGAAGTAGTTCGGGTCTCTTAAGTAATTCGCATAATCACTGTTTGGATAATAATTGAGGATATAATCTTTGTGAATTTGTGCCTCTTCTGGGTTAGATGATTCCAATATTTTGTACAACTCAAACGCAGACATCAAATTGTGCGGGTTTTCCACTTTCCTGTCCAGAACAGCCTGAAATTCACCTTTTGCAATCAGAACTTCATTCAGTTGTTCCTTATAGATAATTCCGGCATCATAATGTGCTTTCAATAGACGTTCGTTCGATAACGCAAGGGCTGAATCTGACAATGGAAGATTTGCCGTCAAATATTCAACGGACAATTTATCTTCAACTTCAATGATTGTATCCTTTACATCTACTATTTCTCCTTCGTCATCTTCTTTAAAATCTGGAACGAATGTTTTTTCGGAGCGTCGCCAATTGTCTTCGTTTTCACGAGACCCCCACATTTTTTTGAATTCATCGTATCCGGCTGCACGGGTCTTTGCATTGTTCCAATACCATTTGGAGCCATTTCCGTTTTGCGCGAATAAATTCTCGTTGGATTGCAGTTCTCTTAAACGTTCCGCATCACGTTCTTTTTTACGCTGTTCTTCCTCCTTTGTTTTCTTAATGTGATCTTTTAGAAAGTTTTCTCTGTCACCTTCAGAAAGTGCTGCAATTCGTTGTACACTATCTTCGTAAGTAGCTGTTTCTACAGCAACAACCAAATCTGCCAAATTACTTGCTTTGTTTCTAATTGCCTCCGCGTTTGGATAGGCGTCTGTAATTACGTTGGCACAAGAATCATAATACTTTTGCGCACTAACATAGTTGCGTTTTTGAAAGCTCATGTCGCCAAGACGTTCATAAGCCATTCCTTTTTGGCGTGTATTCTTTGTAGAATAAAAGGCACATTGGTGCAAGTAATCAATTCCCTTAGGTTCGTTTCCTTCGTTGAATTCAATTCCTGCAAGTGCGTAGTAAATTTGGTCTTTAAACTCTGCGTTTTTTGCATCACGCAACATTTTTTTTAACTCCTTTTTCTTCTTAGTACTATTTCCCAAAAAGGATTTTTTCAAACGGGCATTAAAACTCATCTGAAACAGGGCGTTTTTCTTTAATACTTTTGCATAATGATCACTCGCCTCTTGGTTACTCCCTCGTTCTTCATAAAGTTGTCCAAGAATAAAATGAACTCGTGCCTCATCTCGAGATTTGCGGGCGTATTTTAATGACTCTTCCAAGTACTTAATGGCATCTTCCTTATTGTCCTTTTTTAACGCTAAGTCTGCTTTTGTTTTTTCAAAATCGAATCGGATTTTTTTTGGAAATTTCGCTGTCTTGTCTTCCTTCGCTTTTTTCTTCGAAGATTTAGACCGTGTCTTAGACGGTTTTTGATTTTTACTTTCCTCTTCTGCTTTAATGGCTTTATCAAGGTTGTCAAGGTTAAACTGTGCCTTTGTTAAATCACCCGTGGAAATGTTTGTCTTAGCCATCCACAATTCGCCTATGTACAACGACGGGTCATTGGAATAAAATTTGTAAATGAACTTGAAGTTCTTCATTGCTCCTTCGTAATCTCTACGCAAGTACAACGATTGTCCGACAGTTGTCCAGTTTTCATCTATCCAGCGGTTATGCTCGGCTTTCTTTTTAGAAGGCTTGTCATTTCCAGGCATACTATGGTCGCGAATAACTTTCGTGCATTTCGAAATTGCTGTATCTATTGCTGGATACATTCCAAGCACCTCCTCTTCGTTCGGAACAGGGTCGATTGGTAAAATGGAGTAATAATCTTCTATCAAAGAATTGTTGTACGTCTCCATAGATTGCCGTAACAGTTCATTTGCATTGAAATAACCGTTGTAATGAGCGTTCATCCCGTGAAAAGCGCGATTTATAGCTGTATTCTTTTCAGTTGAACAAGCGTAGATAAACACAAGTACAAAAGCGCAAATACCAATATATTTCAATCTACTTTTCATTCTAAAACATCATTTTATTCTAACAGGTAATGAACTCCTTTTTTCCTGTTTTATTACATGCATGGCTAAATTTAGCGTTTTAATTACTCAATATTGGTAAAAACTTGAAGGATGTCATCATCGTCTTCAATTTTATCTAACATTTTTTCAATATCGACAAGTTGATCTTCAGTAAAAGAAACGGACTGTGTTGCAATTCTTTCTAAGCTTGACTTTTGTACATCAATGTTTAAGTCTTCTAATGCCTGGGACAACGTTCCAAATGCAGTGTAATCTCCGTAAACAAATATTTTGTCTTCAATTATTTCGATTTCCTCTAATCCCGCATCAATCAATTCGAACTCCGTTTCTTCAAGGTTGAATCCTTCTGGAGTAGTAAACTCAAAAATTGATTTTCTATCAAACATAAATTCAAATGAACCATTTGGAACAACTCCTCCTCCTGCTTTATTGAAATAGGACTTTACGTTTGCAACTGTTCTAGTTGGGTTATCTGTAGCACATTCAACATACACCAAAACACCGTGTGGTCCTTTTCCTTCGTAATTCATTTCAGAAAAAGTCTCACCATCTTTTGCGTTTGCACGTTTAATAGCAGCTTCAATATTGTCTTTAGGCATGTTTTGCCCTTTGGCATTCTTAATTGCAGTTCGAAGCGCGGAATTTGTGTCTGGGTCCAGTCCTCCCTCTTTCGCCGCCATGGTAATGGCTTTCCCTAGTTTAGGAAATAATTTGGACATTTTGTCCCAACGTTTCTCTTTTGCCGCTCTTCTATATTCAAATGCTCTTCCCATTTCTTTTATTCTTGATAATGCTAACAAAAATAGAAAATTTCCCTTTGATACGGGTCATCTGTGGAAAACTCTGGTCGAGATTGGTTATATCTGTTAGATATGAAGGTTTTCTTGCTTGTTCTTGTGGTGATGATAAGAGATTTGGTGCAAAGCCAACTCACTAAAGGTTATTTTCAATATTCAATTGGAATTGATTGATATTGAATCTGGTAGCTACAAAGCGGTTATTTTATATGAAGGATTTGAAAAAACTATTCGATTCGTTAAAACGAATTTCTAAACGCTTTGTTCTGAACCCATATTTTGTATTTCAACAGTTTAGGGGTTCATAAGTTTTATATTTAACACTTTGATTCGGTCATCTCATTCTATACATTTGACGGCTGAAGCAATAATATACTATGAAATAAGCCATAAGATAAATCAACTATTGATGTATTTAAAATTAAATATGGCGATTCCGTATGACCGTTAAGACAATATAAAACACATATGAAAACGATACTAATTCTTGGAGCAGGCTTATCCTCTTCCTCTTTGGTAAGATACCTTTTAGACAACTCAAGTCAATTTAACTGGCAAGTGCGAATTGTCGATCAAGACATTGAATTAGTTAAGCGGAAAATCAACGGAAATCCAAACGGTGTAGCATTGTCTTTTAACGCCTTGTCGATCGATGAAAGAAGACCAGAAATTGAAAAAGCCGATATCGTAATTTCTATGCTGCCAGCCCGTTTTCATATTGATGTTGCTAAAGATTGCATCGCACTTAAAACAAATCTAATTACTCCTTCTTATATTTCTCCGGAGATGAAAGCACTTGACGCAGAAGCGAAAGAAGCTGGAATAATTATCATGAATGAAATTGGTGTTGATCCTGGAATTGATCATATGAGCGCCATGAAAATTATTCATGGAATTAAGGCTAAAGGCGGAGAAATCACAAGTTTTAAATCTTTTTGTGGTGGACTTATTGCCCCAGAAAGTGATAACAATCCTTGGAATTATAAATTCACTTGGAATCCAAGAAACGTAGTTTTGGCGGGACAAGGTGGAGCTTCTTGTTTCATTAGAAACGGTGAGTACAAATACATTCCTTACAATCGTTTATTCGGTCGTTTAGATGATATATCTATTGACGGTTATGGCGATTTCGTTGGTTATGCCAATCGTGATTCTCTATCTTATCGTGCAACATACGGACTAGAGAATATTCCAACAATTTTTAGAGGAACCTTAAGAAGACCTGGTTATTGCAAAGCATGGGATGTATTCATTGAGCTAGGTATGACCGACGATTCATATAAAATGGAAAACACGAAGGACATGACTCCTCGTAGATTCTTAAACTCTTTTCTACCGTACAACGCCAATAAAACTGTTGAAGTAAAATTCAAAGAATTTTTAGGAGAATCTCGTTTGGAACTGTACAACAAATTCGAATGGCTCGGAATCTTTGAACTTGAACCAATTATTGATTTAGAACATGCTTCACCAGCAGAAGTGTTACAAAAAATACTTGTTCGCAAATTGTCATTAGATGAGGGGGACAAAGACATGCTAGTAATGGTGCATGAGTTCGAATATACACTTGCAGATAAGAAATACAAAATTGTTTCTAGCATGGTGAATCTTGGTGAAGATAAAGTTTACACTTCAATGTCAAATACAGTTGGATTACCCGCAGCAATTTGTGCCAAAATGATCTTGAATAACGAGATTAAAACAACAGGTGTTACACTTCCAGTAAGCAAAGAAATTTACGAGCCAATTTTAACTGAATTGGAACAATTTGATATCCGATTTAAGGAAGAGGAATTTAGACTTTAATTGAGACGGTTAGAACAGTCGCAAGCTCCTTAAAAGACAAAAGACCGTTCGTTCCTCACTTAAGGACCTGATCTTCGGGTAAAAATTAAGTCTTTTAGCAAAGCGGTCTTGCCTCTTTTTAACTACTTTTGTAACTTATTAATTCTATCATTTCAGAATGACCAAAGAAAAATTTACGGTAACCGCTGCGTTGCCATACGCGAATGGCCCCCTTCATTTAGGACACGTGGCAGGAGTTTATTTACCATCCGACATTTTTGTGCGCTTTTTAAGAATGAATCAACACGACGTTGCATTTATTTGTGGAAGCGACGAGCACGGTGCAGCAATTACATTGCGTGCTAAAAAAGAAGGAATTACTCCACAAGAAATCGTTGATAAATACGACGGAATTATTGGAAAAGCATTTCAAGATTTTGGAATTTCATTTGATATTTATCACCGCACCTCAGCGGAAATTCACCATAAAACAGCGCAAGAATTTTTCACCGTTTTAGAAGAGAAAGGTCATTTTACAAAAGAAACGAGCGAACAATATTACGACGAAGAATTTGAACAATTCTTAGCCGATAGATACATAACCGGAACTTGTCCGAGTTGTAAAAAAGAAAATGCCTACGGTGACCAATGCGAAAGTTGTGGTTCAGCGTTGAGCCCAACAGATTTAATTGATCCCAAATCGACATTGAGCGGGAAAACACCTGTCATGAAATCTACTTCTCATTGGTACTTGCCAATGGAACGCCATGAAGAATGGTTGAAAGAATGGATTAAAGAAGGGAAATTAGACGGAGTTCAACAACACGATCCTTCCAAATGGAGAAATCAAGTGATTGGACAATGCATGTCGTGGATTGACAGTGGATTACGTCCTCGCGCCATGACCAGAGATTTGGATTGGGGAGTAAAAGTTCCCATTCAAGGTGCAGATGGAAAAGTGTTGTACGTTTGGTTAGACGCGCCAATTGGTTATATCTCAGCGACAAAACAATGGGCGCTTGACACCAATAAAAACTGGGAAGATTACTGGACGGGCGATAGAAAATTAGTACACTTTATTGGCAAGGACAATATCGTTTTTCACGCGATTATCTTTCCAATCTTATTGAAAGCACACGAAGGATTAATTCTTCCAGACAACGTTCCAGCTTACGAATTTCTAAATTTAGAAGGAGATAAAATTTCCACTTCTCGTAATTGGGCAGTTTGGTTACACGAGTACATCGCAAGTTATCCTGACAAAATGGATGAATTGAAATACGTACTGACTTCAATTGCTCCAGAGACAAAAGACAGTGAATTTACGTGGAAAGAATACCAAGTGCGTATTAACAGTGAGTTAGCAGATATACTTGGTAACTTCATCAATCGTGCAATGGTTCTTACCCAAAAATATTACGAAGGAGTTGTGCCTCAATTGGGCGTATTAACAGATTACGACAATCAAGTATTGGCAGAAATAAAATCGATTCCAGAACGAATTTCTAAATTGGTTTACGCCTATAAATTGCGTGAAGCTCAAGCTGAAGCAATGAATTTAGCCCGATTAGGGAATAAATATTTGGCTGATCAAGAGCCTTGGAAGTTAATAAAAACCGATCCTATTCGCGTTGAAACGATTATGAATATCGCACTTAAAATTACGGCTAACTTAAGTATTGTTCTTCAACCATTTTTACCTGCAACAGCGACTAAGATTTCTGATTTCTTGAACTTTTCAACCAAAGACTGGAATGAAGCGGGAAATCCTTCACTTATTGCAGCAGGACATCAAACAAATGCGCCTACTATCTTATTTCCAAAAATTGAAGATGAAATGGTAGAAGCAGAAGTCGCAAAATTATTAGCGACAAAAGAACAAAATATTCAAGAAACTAAATCCAACGAAAAGGTGAGTTTTGACCCGCAAAAAGCAACTGCTACTTTCGACGATTTCCAAAAAATGGACATTCGTCTAGGAACAATTTTGGAAGCAGAAAAAGTAAAGAAAGCGGATAAGTTATTAAAGCTTTTAGTGGACACCGGAATTGATAAACGGGTGATAGTTTCAGGAATTGCAGAACACTGCGCTCCTGAAGAAATCATTGGAAAAACAGTGACTGTTTTAATGAATTTAGCTCCACGAACTATTAAAGGAATTGAGTCTCAAGGAATGATTTTGATGGCTGAAAATGCAAGTGGAGAATTGAGTTTTATGTCCCCTGAAAAACCATTCGAAGCAGGCTGCGGGATACACTAAATTCACTTATGTGAATAAAAATATTTGTTTCTTAACAATTTAATCGCATTTGTCGTATCAAAATAGTCTAATTTTGCACTAAGATTGGTGTTGTTATCCTTGACGTAAAAGAATTTTTTACCGAAACCAACATCAATTGAATAGACTTATTGTTTAACATGTTAGCTTCTAAATTTTCAGGATTCTTTTTAGTTTTTATTTCCTTTAGCTCAATTTCTCAGCAACTTCTTATCAACGAAATTTCGCAAGGAACTGGGTCTGAAGAGTACGTCGAATTCATTGTTGCCGGAAATCCTACATGTCAAACTCCCGTTCCATGCGCTGATTTAAGAGGAGTAGTTATTGATGATAACAATGGCTATTTTGGAGCCGGAAGTAATATGGGTATCGCCTCAGGCGCCGTGCGATTTGCAAATAATGCATTTTGGAGTTGTATTCCTCAAGGTACAATTATTGTCGTGTATAATAATGCAGATGTAAACCCTGCTTTGCCTGCGAATGACCTTAGTATGTCTGATAATAATTGTAAACTCGTTATCCCAATTAACTCAGCCTTATTTGAAGGACAAAGTACAAGTCCAAGCACTACCATTACAACATACCCTATATCAGGAACTTGGGTTGCCGCTGCCGGTAATTGGAGTCAAGTTAGTATGAATAATTCATATGATTCATTTTTAACTACACCAAATAACGGTACAACTGTTCCTACTCATGGTGTAAGTTGGGGAGATAATACAACTAACTCTATCATTTATTTTGCGGGAAGTGCATCAAATAAAGTGTTTTACTTTGCAAATACCACGAATAACAATGCTTCATTGCAAGTGAACTGGGCTTCAGGTTCAGTAGGTGTCAACGAAACTCCCGGAGTTGCAAATAATCCTGCAAATGCGAATTGGATTGGTGGTATGAATCCTCAATGTGGTGTTTCTAACTCAATTCAATTGACAATTTCTTCGACTCCAACGGGATGTGGAGCGACATGCTCTGGAACAGCAACTGTTGTTATTTCAGGAGGTGTTTCTCCATACACAATTGATTGGTCGAACGGAGGAAGTACAACTACAATTTCAAGTTTATGCGCTGCAACGTATACCGTTGATGTCACAGACAATGGTGGTTGTACAGCAACTGAGCAAATCACTGTAGTGAACTCAACAAGTACCTTAGATCTTCAAATAAGTGGAACAAACGAATCGTGTGTTGGAAGTTGCGATGGTTCTGTTTCTACAACAGTAACTGGCGGATCTCAACCATATACTTACGCTTGGAATACCGGAGCAGGAACTCCTAATTTATCTGGGGTTTGTCCTGCCAACTATTTTGTGACTGTAACAGATGACAGTGGCTGTTCAGTATCTGGGGGCCAAACAGTAAGCGCAGGAACAACAATTCAAGATGCCAGTATAACAGCAACAGGACCATTTTCTACAAATGATGCGCCTGTTCAATTTAGCGCTGCAACAAATGGAGGAACATGGTCAGCAGATTGCGGAACTTGCATTACAGCATCCGGTGTTTTTTATCCTCAAAACGTAACCGCAGGAACATATCAAATATGCTACAATCTGGGAATTGGAGCGTGTGCCAGCAACGATTGTATTTCGATTGAAGTTACCGCTGGATGCACTCCACAATCAACCAGTGAAGATCTATCAATTTGTCCAGGAATAATTTTGGAATACAATGGTCAGCAATACTCACAATCAGGTGTTTACTCAATTGTTTTTGCTGATATAAATGGATGTGATAGTACGCACACCTTGTACTTGACTGTTTTTAATGTTAGTCCTCAAAACACAAGTTATACTGTTTGTTTTGGCGATTCAATAGAAGTATACAATGTCTGGTACGATTATGCACAGATTGTAACGGAAGATGCATTGGACGGAAACGGCTGTCCTGTAACAAACTCAACCAACATTTTTTATGATGATTGCACGTTGGAAGATTACAATGTGTTTATTCCAAATGTGTTCACACCAAATGGTGATGAATTCAACAACGTTTTTGAAATTTCAATTACAGGAGGAATGCTAGAAAGAGGTTTTATCGTGAACCGTTGGGGAAATTTGATACACAAATTTAATCTGTATGATTTAACTTGGGATGGTACAGATAATAAAGGAGAGCCCGTGCAAGATGGTGTTTACACTTACGTTGTGAACATTCGTGCCGCAGGAAGTGCAACATCTGATCAATACCATGGGTTTGTGACTGTAATTCGTTAGATTTACCAAAGCAATTAATTCATCATGTCACTAGTTTCCGAGCATCATTTATGGGTAAACGCAACGACATCGGAACTTCAAAACGAATGGAATAAACTCGACTTCATTCAAAAAACGTTTGCTCAAATAGACAAAGATTTTGGTGGTTTTACCAACTCTCATATTGGTCAAAACATCGATTTAAGTGGAGATATTACAGCTGAAATTATTCATCACATTAAAGAAAACCTTGGTAAATTAGAACGAGAAAACCCTGCCTCTATACCACAACTCATCTACCTGGTCGATTTACCCGAAGAAATTTTCCAGTCTGTTTACCAAAAATCTTCTTCTATTAATTACGATTTGGCCCAGTGTATTTTAATGCGCGAAGCACATAAAGTTTGGATGCGCGGGAGGTATTAAAACCAAATAACATAGATAGCTCACTTCGTATGCTAGAAGTCCAAGCTTATTCAAATTGGGTGTTAAATATTTATCACTTTTTAAACCCTAGAATCCAACAATATCACTAAATTTGCTAGTCCATAACGCTGTTAAAATAACATGGATAAAGTATCATACGTAGGGAATGCAGATGTAAGTGCAATAGATCACTTATACAAAATGTATTTACATGACAATAAAAGTGTAGATATTGGTTGGCAAAAGTTTTTCGAAGGATTTGATTTCGCTCAAACGAATTTTGATGAAGGAGGAGCTGTTCCAGAGAGTTATCAAAAAGAATTTAAAGTCATTAATTTAATTGATGGCTACCGTAATCGAGGCCACTTGTTTACAAAAACAAATCCTGTAAGAGACCGCAGAACGTATTCTCCAACACTTGATATTGCAAATTTCGGCTTAGAAGAATCTGATTTGGATATTGTTTTTCAAGCAGGAGAACAAATTTCAATTGGCGCTGCAACATTGCGTGAAATTGTTGCGCATTTACAAGCTACCTATTGTGATTCAATCGGAATTGAGTTCATGTACATGCGTGAGCCTGCTAGAATTGAATGGTTTAAAAAAGCAATTGAATTATCAAATCGTCCAAAATATGACGCGGCGCGTAAATTAGAAATTTACAATAAGTTGAATCAAGCAACGAATTTCGAATCATTTTTAGGAAAGAAATTTGTGGGGCAAAAACGTTTCTCAATTGAAGGATTGGAAGCATTGATTCCAGCCTTGGACGCTCTAATGTACAAAGGAATCAAAATGAATGTTGAACATTTCATCGTTGGAATGGCACACCGAGGTCGATTGAACACATTGACAAACATCTTTGAAAAAAGACCAAAGGATATTTTCTCAGAATTTGAAGGAAAAGAATTTGATATTGAAGCCCGTTTCGATGGTGATGTGAAGTATCATCAAGGATTTACATCCAAAGTGAAATCTAAAACAGGAAAAACGGTTACATTGACATTGTCACCGAACCCTTCGCACCTAGAAGCAGTTAATACTGTAGTTGAAGGAATTTCTAGAGCCAATATTGATCATAAATTAGCCGGAGACAACACGCGTATTTGTCCAATTTTGATTCATGGAGATGCTGCAATTGCAGGACAAGGGATTGTTTATGAAACAATTCAAATGGCACAATTGGACGGTTATAAAACTGGCGGGACTATACACATCGTGACAAATAATCAAGTTGGATTTACAACGAATTATTTAGACGGTCGTTCTTCTACGTATTGCACAGATATTGCAAAAACAACATTATCACCAGTTTTCCATGTGAATGCCGATGACATTGAAGCGGTTTCTCAAGCAATGGAAATTGCAATGGAATATCGTCAACATTTTGGAAGCGATATTTTTATTGATTTATTGGGATACAGAAAGTACGGACACAATGAAGGTGATGAACCTAAATTTACACAGCCGAACTTATACAACATGATCGCAAAACATGCGAACGTGAAAGATATTTACTTTGCTCAATTAGAGGCAGAAGGTGTAATTACGAAAGTGGAAGCTGATAAATTGGCAGAAGACTTTAATAATTACTTAGAAAGTGAATACGAGGAGTCTCGTAAACACGAAAAGGCATTGGTCCATGACTTTCTTCAAGAAGAATGGGAAGGGTACAAAGTTGGAACACAAGCGGACTTTGAAATATCCCCAGAAACTGGAGTTGATAAAAAGAAATTGCTTTCGTTAGGTGAAAAATTGTCAACGCTTCCGGACGGTAAAAAATATTTCCGTAAAATTTCTAAAATTTTCAACGATCGTTTAGAAGCGATTAAAGGAGATAAATTGGATTGGGGAAGTGCTGAAATGTTAGCCTACGCAACCTTGCTAGAAGATGGACATCCGGTGCGTGTTTCTGGACAAGATGTTGAGCGAGGAACCTTCTCTCACCGTCATGCAGTTGTCAAAACAGAAGATACGGAAGAGGAAATAATTACATTGAATTTACTTTCGGATAAACAAGCTCCATTTACTATTTATAACTCATTGCTGTCTGAATATGGAGTGCTCGGGTATGAATATGGGTATTCTATTGCTTGTCCGAACGGATTAACGATTTGGGAAGCACAATTTGGAGACTTCTATAATGGAGCACAAATTATTGTTGATCAGTTTATTACAGCTGGCGAAGATAAATGGGCGACACAAAGCGGATTGGTAATGTTACTACCTCATGGTTATGAAGGACAAGGCGCAGAGCATTCAAGTGGACGAATGGAACGATTCTTACAACAGTGTGCCGATTTAAATATTCAGGTCGTAAATACATCAACTCCTGCAAATCACTTTCACTTGTTGAGAAGACAAATGAAGCGTGACTTCAGAAAACCGTTGGTTGTATTTTCACCAAAAATGTTATTACGCCACCCAAGAGCTACATCTACATTAGATGAAATGGCGAAAGGACGTTTCCAAGAGGTTATTGATGATCCAAAAGCAAAAGTAGAAAACGTGGATACAGTTGTAATGTGCAGTGGGAAATTCTACTACGAAGCAACTGATAAAGCAGAGCAACTTGGTGCAGAAAACATGGCGTTTGTGCGAATAGAACAATTGTATCCATTACCTAAAAATCAGATCATTGCAATTTTGAAAAAATATAAAAATGCAACGAATATTATTTGGGCACAAGAAGAACCAGCAAATATGGGAGCATGGAGGTATATGGCTATGGAATTGAGAGAATTAAATTTGACAGGAATTTCACGCTACGGTTCTGCTGCTTCTGCCGAAGGTTCTCATGATCTTCACAAACGACGTTTGGAACGTTTATTTACAGAGCTTTTTTCTTACGCAAAAATAAACGCATAACAATTTTAGACTACACATTAAAACAAGATAGACATGTCAGTATTAGAAATGAAAGTACCAAGTCCAGGAGAGTCAATCTCTGAAGTGGAAATTGCACAATGGTTGGTGTCTGACGGAGATTACGTAGAAAAAGATCAAGCAATTGCTGAAGTAGATTCGGACAAAGCTACTTTGGAACTTCCAGCTGAAGAAAGTGGAATTATTACACTAAAAGCAGGAGATGGAGATACAGTTGCTGTAGGCGCTGTTGTCTGTTTAATCGATACTTCGGCTGAAAAGCCAGCAGGATTCAAATCGGCAGAAGTTGAAGCGGCTCCAGCTGTTAAGTCCCCAGAAAGCAAGCCAGCAGCGGCCGCACCTAGCCCGGATCCTGTGAAACCAGTCGTAGAAATTAAAACTTCTTACGCTTCTGGAACCCCTTCGGTTGCAGCTGCAAAAATTATGGCTGAAAACGGAGTTTCTTCTAGCCAATTAAATGGTACAGGAAAAGACGGAAGAATTACAAAACAAGATGTTGTTGCTGCAATGGCATCTGGTTTCTCTGCAAACGCAGCTCAAGGTTGGGGTGGAACAAGAAATCAATCATTAGAAAAAATGTCGATGATGCGCCGAAAAATTGCGGAGCGCTTGGTAGCTGTAAAAAATGAAACAGCAATGTTGACTACATTTAATGAAGTTGACATGAAACCAATCATGGATTTACGAAATAAATACAAAGGAAAATTTGCTGAACACCACGATATTAATCTTGGATTCATGTCTTTCTTTACAAAAGCAGTAACCGAAGCATTAAACTTATACCCTTCTGTAAACGGACAGATTGATGGGAAAGAAATGATTTTGCACGATTATGCTGACATAGGAATTGCTGTTTCTTCGCCAAAAGGATTAATGGTACCTGTTTTGCGTAACGCAGAACAAATGTCATTGGCTGAAATCGAACGCGAAATTAAACGTTTAGCGATTAAAGCAAGAGATGGTAAAATCACTCCAGACGAAATGGCAGGTGGAACATTTACTATCACCAACGGTGGTGTATTTGGTTCTATGCTATCAACGCCTATTATCAACCCTCCGCAATCTGCAATTTTAGGAATGCACAACATAGTTGAGCGCCCGGTTGCAATTAACGGTAAAGTAGAAATTCGCCCGATCATGTACGTGGCTTTGTCATACGATCACCGTATCATTGATGGAAAGGAATCTGTAAGCTTCTTAGTGAAAGTAAAGGAAATGTTAGAAAATCCAGAACGAATGATTTTTGGTTCAAAAGATCCATTAGAAGTTCTTTTAGGTCTTTAATCTAAGTAGAATATGTGAAAAGCGATGAAAGTATCTTTTTTCAAACGAATTTTACTAATTTGAGACTATATTAGATTATTAAATTATTATTATCGTAAAGTGTTTCCGTTAAATTAGATTCAATCAATAGAAATAATTTGACGAGATTCTTACTTTTGAAATGTAAATCAAACAATTATGAAAAAAATACATTCTATCGCGGCTCTTATTTGTTTTTCGTTCATTCTCTTTTCTTGTGCTTCAAAAAAGTATATAATGAGTGATGAAGAAATTTCAACTAAAGGTTATTCAATTCAAAATTGGGACATCCTTAAAAATGGAACGGTTGTAGCACGTTTATCTTCAACCGAGTGGGAATTGTACAGAAATCACTTGTCTCGAGAAATATCTGTTGTTACAAGCTATGCATCCGATGAAGAGATGAAGGAAGTGTTGCGTTTCGTACATACGAAATTTCCAAATGACAAGATTGAAATTAACGAAGATGACGGAAATTCATTTCCTAAAAACTAAGTCACTGACAAAGTGACAAAAGAAACTCCAAATCAAAAAAGATTTGGAGTTTCTTATTCTCAAATTATTTGAAACTTAATTTAAGTTATTTGAAGTTTTTAATAGTTAATTATTTCATAAATCCCGATAGTAAACGTTAATTCAGTTAGCTATCAATCAGAATGTTATGTGTGCTTGCATAGCAGTTTTCAGTGCTAAATAACTCATTTTCAATTTCTAAAAAATGTTAAAACATAATTAAATTGTAATAAAGGAATACATACTACGTTTAATAGAGTAACAATACAAGTTGACAAAGTTTGAAAAGTTGGCATACAATTTGAATATACTTTAATCAACTAAGTAGAAGTTAGTTTTCATAAGTAGTAGTAGTAGTTTAGGTTATGAGCGGGAAGGATGCCAGTCTTTCCCGCTTGTTTTTTATACCTACTATAAGATGTCAAAAATTCATTAATTTGCCGTACTTTTGCGGTTGCTGACTCAACCAGATAGCACATAACACGTATGAAGAATATTCGAAATTTTTGCATCATCGCACATATTGATCACGGGAAAAGTACTTTGGCCGATCGTTTATTACAAACAACAGGAACAATCTCTGATCGAGACATGAAAGCACAAGCTCTTGATGATATGGATATTGAGCGTGAACGCGGTATCACAATTAAGAGTCACGCCATCCAAATGAACTATAAAAGAGATGGTGTTGATTATATATTGAATTTAATTGATACTCCCGGTCACGTAGATTTTTCATACGAAGTATCTCGTTCGATTGCAGCTTGTGAAGGAGCCTTATTAATTGTAGATGCATCTCAAGGAATTGAAGCGCAAACAATTTCAAACCTATACTTGGCTTTAGAACATGATTTAGAAATTATTCCAATTTTAAATAAAATGGACTTACCTGGTGCAATGCCAGAAGAAGTGACAGATCAAATCGTTGAGTTAATTGGTTGTGATCCAAGCGATGTAATTCAAGCTTCTGGTAAAACCGGTTTGGGTGTCGATGAGATTTTAGAGGCTGTTATTAATCGAATTCCAGCTCCTGTTGGTGATGAAGATGCACCTTTACAGGCAATGATATTTGATTCTGTGTTTAATCCTTTTCGTGGAATTATTGCTTATTACAGGGTAAGAAATGGTGTAATTAAAAAAGGACAGAAAATAAAATTTATGAATACCGGTAAATCCTATAATGCGGAAGAAATCGGTATTTTGAAAATGGATTTACAACCACGCACAGAAGTAAGAGCTGGTGACGTTGGTTACCTCATATCCGGGATTAAAAAAGCGGCTGAAGTAAAAGTTGGAGATACGCTTACTACGTTTGAAAACCCAACAAATGTGGCTATTAAAGGATTTGAGGATGTGAAACCAATGGTCTTTGCTGGAATTTACCCAGTGGACACTGAAGATTACGAAGAATTGCGTTACTCAATGGAAAAGTTACAATTGAATGACTCTTCCTTAGTCTTTGAACCAGAATCTTCAGCAGCTCTTGGATTTGGATTCCGTTGTGGGTTTTTAGGAATGTTGCACATGGAAATTATACAAGAACGTTTGGAACGTGAGTTCAACATGACAGTTATTACAACTGTCCCTAACGTATCTTACAAGGCTTACTTGACAAAAAGCCCTGATACCGCTAAAATTGTAAACAACCCTTCTGAATTGCCAGATCCATCTAGTATGGCGTTTATGGAAGAACCGTATATCAAAGCACAAGTAATTACAAAATCCGAATATGTTGGACAAATTATGACCTTGTGTATTGAAAAAAGAGGAGAGTTAACGAATCAAGTATATTTAACACAAGACAGAGTTGAACTTTCATTTGAAATGCCACTTGGTGAGATTGTATTTGATTTTTACGATCGATTAAAATCTGTCTCTCGTGGATACGCATCGTTTGATTACCACCCTATCGGTTATAAAACTTCTGACTTGATCAAAATGGACTTGATGTTGAATGGAGAGCAGATAGATGCGCTTTCGGCACTCGTGCACAGAGGAAACGCATATGACTTAGGAAAACGAATTTGTATTAAGTTAAAAGAATTGATACCTCGTCAACAGTTTGAAATTCCTATTCAAGCTGCCATTGGTGCAAAAGTAATTGCTAGAGAAACGATTAAAGCATTACGTAAAGATGTAACTGCGAAATGTTACGGTGGTGATATTTCACGTAAACGTAAATTATTAGAAAAACAAAAAGAAGGTAAAAAGAGAATGCGTCAAGTGGGACGAGTAGAAATTCCACAAGAAGCATTTTTAGCTGTATTGAAATTGAATGATTAATTTCATAAGCTGATAAAATTAAGCCCCATTTGTATCTTCAAATGGGGCCTTTTTTATTCTTTTATATCCTCTTCGTAACGAATTGATACGTGAATCCATGATGAACGTCCTAGTCTCAGAATCAATGGCCAAAGCACCAAGAAAGCAAGAACCATAAAGCCAAAATAAGCCCAAGTCATTGCTCCTTCAGCGAACAGTGCCAAAAAGAGAAATGGCATTTCTATTACCACAACTATTGGATAACTAATCCACATGGCACCAATCCAAAAACCTGGTTCAATATCGAATTTCTGTTTACAAACTGAACAATTTTCGGGCATGTCCAGTATCTTCTTGTATTGAAAAAGTCCTCCCTTAACAAATAGATTTCCTTTTCTACAACGTGGACATTTCAATCCAAACAGTGAAGACCAAATTGATCTAATTTTTCGACTCATAATTCAAGGTACAAAAAAAGGCCACTCGATGAGCGGCCTTTCCATTTATTCTTTTTCAATTAATATTCAAACGTATCCATGAAACTTGTCGTGAAATCCCCCTCATTAAATTTAGGGTCTTCCATTAATTTTTGATGGAAAGGAATCGTAGTTTTAATTCCCTCGATGATATATTCATCCAATGCGCGTTTCATTTTCAAAATTGCTTCATCACGTGTTTGAGCTACAACAATTAATTTTGAGATCATTGAATCGTAATTCGGTGGAATTACATAGCCTGCATAGACGTGGGTGTCAATTCGAACTCCATGTCCTCCTGGTGAATGATAGGTTTCAATCTTTCCTGGCGAAGGTCTAAAATTGTTTTTAGGATCCTCAGCATTAATTCTACATTGTATAGCATGCATTTTAGGATAGTGATTTTCTCCCGAAATTTTTTCTCCAAAAGCAATTTTAATCTGCTCCTTGATTAAGTCGTAGTTAATTACTTCTTCTGTAATTGTATGCTCTACTTGAATTCGAGTATTCATTTCCATAAAGTAAAAATCACGGTGCTTATCAACTAAAAACTCAACAGTCCCTACTCCTTCATAGTTAACTGCTTTTGTCGCTTTAATTGCAGCATCTCCCATTCTCTCTCTCAACTCGTCTGTCATAAACGGAGAAGGTGTTTCCTCTACCAGTTTTTGGTGACGTCGTTGAATAGAACAATCTCTTTCAGATAAGTGACATGCATTTCCGTATTGATCACCAGCAATTTGAATTTCAATGTGTCTTGGCTCTTCAATGAATTTCTCCATGTAAAGACCGTTATTTCCAAATGCAGCTGCAGATTCGGCACGAGTTCCGTCCCAAGCTGCTTCCATATCTTCTTCTTTCCAGACTACACGCATTCCTTTTCCACCACCACCGGCAGTTGCTTTAAGAATGATCGGGTATTTGATTTTCTTCGCTGTTTTTTTAGCGTCATCCAAATCTTTTAAAAGACCCACTGACCCAGGAATACAAGGAACCCCTGCAGCGATCATTGTCGCTTTTGCACTTGCCTTATCTCCCATTCCAGCAATTTGCTCTGGAGTAGCACCAATAAACTTGATGTTATGCTCTTGACATACTTTAGAAAACTTCTCGTTTTCAGAAAGAAATCCATATCCTGGATGAATTGCATCTGCGTTTGTAATTTCCGCTGCAGCAATAATATTTGGAATAGATAGATAAGATAGTCCGCTTGGAGGAGGTCCAATACACACTGCTTCATCTGCAAATCGAACAGGTAAACTGTCTTTATCTGCAGTTGAGTAAACGGCAACTGTTTTAATTCCCATTTCTTTACATGTGCGAATAATTCGCAATGCAATCTCACCTCTATTGGCAATCAATATTTTTTTGAACATGCCTAATTAATTTTTTTTATGTGAAAAAATAAAGAGCGAATGTCTCTATTTTCAATCAACTAAATTATGATGGATCAACTAAAAACAATGGTTGATCATACTCAACCGGAGTTGAATCATCTACCAATACTTTTACAATTTTCCCTGTTACCTCAGCTTCAATTTCATTAAACAATTTCATTGCTTCAATGATACAAACTGTGTCACCAAGTGCAATTGTATCTCCAACATTAACAAAGGTGTCTTTGTCTGGTCCAGCAGAACGGTAGAACGTTCCAATCATTGGTGACTTAACTGTAATTAAGTTCGACTCAACTGGCGCCGCCGGTGTTGCGGGTGCAACTGGAGCTGCTGCTAACGCAGGTGCAGCCATTTGAGGTGCTGCTTGCACATAAACTTGCTGATGGTCACGCTCTGATCTATCGTCAGCTTTAATGACAATTTTAAAATCTTTTTGTTCAATTTCTACTTCGTTAACGCCTGATTTAGCGACGAACTTTATTAAATCTTGTATTTCCTTGATATTCATTATTGTACGATTTTACAGGTTAAAAATACTATTTTTTTAAGAATTATATGCCCATTTAAGGTAAACTGCTCCCCAAGTGAAGCCTCCACCGAATGCAGATAGAATTAATGTGTCTCCCTTTTTTAATTGCTTTTCATAGTCCCACAAACATAACGGAAGTGTTCCGGCAGTTGTGTTACCATACTTTTGAATGTTGATCATTACCTTTTCTTGAGGTAATCCCATTCGTTTCGCTGTTGCATCAATAATCCTCAAGTTCGCTTGATGTGGAACTAACCAATCAACCGTTTCGCTTGTTAAATTATTTTTTTCCATAATCTCAGCTGAAACTTCTGCCATGTTAGTAACAGCAAACTTAAACACTTGTTTTCCCTCTTGTCGAACAAAGTGCATTCGTTTCTCAATAGTTTCTGTTGAAGCTGGGTTTAGTGAGCCTCCACCAGGCTGAACAAGGTATTCTCTTCCAGAACCATCACTTTTTAAAATAAAATCTTGAACTCCCAATCCGTCCATATTTGGTTCTAACAAAACAGCTCCAGCACCATCACCGAAAATAACACAGGTTGTGCGATCTTCATAATCGATGATTGAACTCATTTTATCTACCCCAACAACAATAACTTTTTTATAACGACCGGTTTCAATAAATTGCGACCCCGTTGCTAATCCATAAATAAACCCTGAACACGCCGCAATTAAATCATAACCCCACGCGTTAGTCATACCAACTTTGTCGCACAATACATTTGCTGTACTAGGAAAAGGATAATCTGGAGTAACAGTTGCTAAAATAACCAAATCAATGTCCTCAGGACGGGTATTTGTTTTCTTAAGTAATCCTTCAACTGCTCCAACAGCCATGTCCGAAGATGCACCATCTTTCATGATGCGCCTTTCCTTAATGCCCGTTCGAGAAGTTATCCATTCATCCGAAGTTTCAACAATTTTTGACAACTCTTCGTTCGTTAGAATATAATCTGGTAAATACCCTTGTACGCCTGTAATGGCAGCTGTTATTTTACTCATAATTAGTTTAATGCCTCGTTAAGTTAATACCTCGTTAATCGTTGCTGATGGACTTACGACATCATACGAAGAAAGGCAACGCAAGATAAACTCTTGGTCGCCTAATGGGACAGTCTTAGTTTGACCTAAAACTTCTCTATTGGAAGATAATTCTTGAGAATTTTTTCCTTTTAGAACGTCACAATCAATCTTCATAAATGAAGAATTAAATTACAGTACTTAAACTGCTACTTCTTTTTCCGCTACTACTCTACCTTTGTAGTACAATTTTCCTTCATGCCAGTGAGCATGGTGAAAAAGATGTGGTTGTCCAGTTGTTGGGCATGTTGCGATGTTATTTGCTTCCGCTTTAACATGCGTTCTTCGTTTGTCACGTCTCGTTCTCGAGATCTTGCGTTTTGGATGTGCCATTTTGCTTTTATATTATATTCTTTATTTCAATTTATTCAATGCCTCCCAACGTGGATCAATGTCATCGTTGTCGTCATCGTCTGAATCGTTTTCATCTGATTCTTCTTTTATTACTTTTTCTTTGGTTAGAATGTACTCACCTAATATTTCTAACATTTCCTCATTACATTCTCCCTTCTTATGAACAGATCGTAATGGCAATGAAACTGTTATCAATTCAAAAACATTGTCTTTGATGTTGATTTCAAATTCTTCTGGATAAACTATAATTAGTGACTCGTCATCGGAAGGTTCAGTTCCAAATTTGTACACTAGTCGATAATCTCCTTTTACCTTAGTTTCCACTGGATCGTTGCATCGGTTGCAATTGGTTTCCACAGTACCGTTGATTATATAATTTCCAACAAGCATTGTTTCTCTTTTCTCCAACAACAACTCTACACGCACATTTCCCTTGTGTATAATTGAGTACTCAATACCCTCAAAGAACGCATCAGTAACGTCAAACTCGAACTTGTGACTTCCAAGACTCAAGCCTACAAAAGGTATTATATACTCTTTATTTGACTTCACTATTTCGTTTATTAAACCTTCTTCCTTCACAAAAGACGGGGCGCAAAGGTAACAATTTAATATTAAACCCGCCTTTTAAGACTTATTATTTTTTAATTATCTCTAAATCGATCAGAACCTCTTGTTGTACGTTCTGAAATTGCCAATGGATTATCCGTGATTCCCTTCTCGAATTGATGTTTTCTATGCACATCAACCGCCAAATAAATTGCGTTTCTCATTGAATCTCCAGAAGCACAATTTTTTCCCGCGATGTCATAGGCCGTTCCATGATCTGGAGATGTTCTTATGATTGGCAATCCAGCCGTAAAATTAACTCCTTCGTCAAAAGCCAATGCTTTAAATGCAGAAAGTCCTTGGTCGTGATACATTGCTAAAACACCGTCGTAATTGTGTCGCGCACTTGATCCGAAAAAACCGTCTGCTGGATAAGGACCAAAAGCCAAGATTCCTTCTGCTGTTACTTTTGCAATTGCAGGTGAAATTGATTCTTGCTCTTCTTGTCCCATTTTACCATTTTCACCAGCATGTGGATTCACTCCAAGTACAGCGATTTTTGGTCGTTGAATTCCAAAGTCTTTTTTCAGACTTGCACTAAATGCTTTTATTTTATCTCCTACTTTCTCTGCTGTGATAGTCGAACTTACATCTTTTAAAGGTATGTGCGTCGTTACCAACCCAACACGTAAACTCGGAGAAATCATTAACATCAACGCTTCTTCTTGACCTGAAAGATCTGCCAAATATTCAGTGTGACCAGGAAATTTAAATCCTGACTTGCTCATGGCATCTTTCGAAATTGGAGCAGTTACCAAAACGTCTATTTTTCCAGAAGCTAAATCTTGGGTTGCTCTTTCTAAAGATTCAAAAGCGTATTTACCGCTCTTTTCAGTCGGTACTCCAAGGTTGAACTCCACCTCATCCTCCCAAATATTGATAATGTTATTTTTGCCTTTTTTTGCGTCATCGGCATTAGCCGCCGTTTGATATACAAACTCTTGATGCTCCAATGTCTTCTTATAAAAAGAAAAAACCTTGGTTGAGCCATAAATAATAGGTGTGCAATCTAAAAGTATACGGTTGTCACTCAACGCCTTCATGATGACTTCTGGTCCAATTCCATTTACATCTCCAATAGAAATTCCAACTCGAACCGGAGTTCTTGATGAAGTTTCTTTTTTTATATCATTCGTTTTTTCCATTATGCATAATTTTTTAAGAACTGATACAACAAGCGAACTCCGTAACCGGAACCGCCTTTTGTTCTGTATGCAGCTGTCGCATTCAACCAAGCTGGTCCAGCAATGTCCATGTGAATGTATGGTGCTCCTACAAAATGCTCCAAGAATTTTCCTGCTGTAATCATTCCTGCAGTTGGTCCTCCAATATTTTTTAAATCCGCAATTGGCGATTTCATGTCTTCTAAGTACTCATCCCAAAACGGAAATTTCACTACACGTTCGTAACAATCTTGTCCGGCTTTTTCCAATTGTTGAAAATACTTTTCATTCGCATTTCCCATTATACAACTCGCGTGTATACCAATTGCTGCGTTTGCCGAACCGGTTAATGTTGCTGCATCAATGACTAATTCAGGGTCGAATTTTTTAGAATACGCCAATGCATCGGCCAAAATCATCCGTCCCTCCGCATCTGTATTCAATACTTCAACTGTTGTACCGTCAAACATCGTAACAACATCTCCAGGGACATAAGCATTTAATCCAGGGCGATTGTCCGTTGCCGGAACCAATGCAATAATATGCAATGGCAATTGTTGTAACGCAGCTAAATAAATTGCTCCTGAAACACAAGCCGCGCCACCCATGTCACATTTCATGATGTCCATTGAATTTGGAGTTGGCTTCAAACTTAATCCGCCTGTGTCATATACAACACCTTTTCCAACCAAAACAATTGGTTTTTTATTCGTTGCCTTTGGTGATTTGTATTCCACAACTGTAAACGTTGGTGGATCAATAGAACCTCTATTTACCGCCAATAATCCGCCCATTTTTAACGCTTCAATTTGCGTTTTTTCAAGTATCGTAACGTTCATATTGGTCTCGTCTCCTAGCAATCTGATTTCCTCTGACAATTGTTCGGCAGTTAAAAACGAAAGCGGCTCATTCACCATGTCACGTGCCCAATAAACGGCTTTTGTAATTGAGTTTAGCTCTGTTAGTTTAGCTGAATCAGCAACAGAAGTCACAAAAATGGACTCAAGTAAATTTGCTTTGTCGGCTTTATCTTTAAAATAACGATTGAACTGATAATTGGAAAGTAAAACACCTTCAATCACATCGTATAAATATGCTTCTTCACCATGAATTGCAATTTCTGAAACTTTTCGATCCAAATTTGCACGAACCTTCGCGCCAGCGGCTCTCATTTTTTCTCTGTCATCTTTCGATTTTATTAAAAATGTCGCACTGTTGAGTGAAGAAATCATTTTGAAATCTTCTGCTGTAGCAAGGAATGCCCTAAACAATTCAATTTCATCGCTCGAAAGGGATGAAGGAAGTTGCTTTTCATCACCGAGAATCAACTTGTAATTATGCGATTCTATATTCTCCTTAACAATAAGTTTCATCTGTAATTCTAGTTTATTAACAAAGGTAATTATCTTCTCGAATAAATCGAAAGCGCGATAATAACTCTATTTCTTTTCAAAAAAAGTATAATCGAAATATTCAAATTGAAAAAAGCGACTTGTTGAATCGGTTGAATGATTCTCGTGTTTTAACACAACAGGAAGTTTATGCTTAAAGTCAAATTTTGAATCCGTTCGTTTCAAGAATTTATCATCTGTAAATGTCGAATCGATGAACCCTGTGCACAATCCCATTTTACCATATAAAATCGTTCTTTTCTTTCTAAATGGATAATCGTTGTATGAAATTTCCTTTATAAATTTATTTGATTTGTCGTAAGTGTATTTTACGACATTGAATTCATTGACCGTGTTCTCTACTTGGTATCTTTTCTTTGGGAAAAAGGTTGTTCCAAATGTAATTATGTCCTCTGGCGTAGGTTGTAAAATTGAATCTACAGAAACAACTCCCCAATTTTTTCTTTTTAAAAGATAGAACAAGTAGTCTCCAGATTGTTCATTCGTATACACTAAAAACTTGTCATTGTGCTCTTCCTTATCGTAAATTCTATAATGATCGTGTTCATCATCTGCAGGTTGGTTTTTAACCCGTCTTCGCTCGACTGCAGAAAATCCGTTTTCATCTTTCGAAGATAAATAATCAAACCAAATGTTTCCTACTTCAATATTCTCATAGAACTGTTGAACTTGAATCGATAAAAGTTCTCCTTCAGTATTAAAATGATAGGTTTTTATCTCCTTTGGTGTGTCAGTTCCATTTTCAATATCACTGTCCGATTCTTTTCCCGAAACATAAATACTGCGCGTTAATTTTTCAATGCGATGCAGTTTAATCAAGCTATCATTGAACCAAATTGGAAACGAAACATTCAACTCTTCTTCGGAAAAATAGTGCTGCAAATTAATGATGAATGTTCGGTGCTTTTCCTTCTTTTTTAGAAATGGGACAGCCTTCTGTTCCGAACAACTGGACAGAAGAAATAAAAATCCTAGAAAAGAAATAAAAATCAGTTTCATCTCTACAAATATAAAGGAATATACGCAGAGATATACGGTTTATATCGGAAGTTTCTTTATCCTCCCTTTTTTACCTTAACTTTGTACAATGCAAGAGCAACGACCGATAACAGATTGGCTTCCTTTGACAATGAAAGAAGTGCAAAACAGAGGGTGGAACGAGATTGATGTCGTTCTCATTTCTGGCGATGCTTATGTTGATCATCCTTCATTTGGAACGGCTGTGATTGGTCGTCTTATCGAAGATGAAGGCTTTAAGGTTGCTATTGTCGCTCAACCCAACTGGCAAGACGATTTACGTGATTTTAAGAAATTCGGTCGCCCAAAATATTTTTTCGGTGTAACAGGCGGTTGTATGGATTCCATGGTGAATCATTACACTGCGAACAAGCGTTTGCGATCTACTGATGCATATACGCCAGGTGGAGAAGCAGGATTTCGTCCTGATTACGCAACAGTTGTTTATTCAAAAATATTGAAAGAATTGTATCCTGATGTTCCTGTTTTAATTGGTGGAATTGAAGCTTCCCTTCGTCGTGTTACACATTACGACTATTGGGCAGATAAACTTTTTCCTACAATTTTAGAAGATTCCAAGGCTGATTTATTGGTTTACGGAATGGGAGATCAACCTTTGCGTGATATGTTGAAATTATTGAAAAAGGGCGTTCCGTTTTCTAATCTATCAACGATAAAACAAGTTGCCTTTCTTCAAGATAAATCGGAAGAGCTTCCAAAAAACAAGAACTGGGAATCTATTGCACTTTCTTCTCACGAAGAATGTCTAGAGGACAAAATAAAATATGCTGCCAACTTTAAAATTGTTGAAGTTGAGTCGAATAAATTAGATGCGCGACGTATAACACAAGACATTGGCGATAAGCGCTTGGTGATTAATCCGCCATACAAAACAATGACGGAAAAAGAAATTGACCAGTCGTTTGATTTGCCGTACACGCGTTTACCTCATCCAAAATATGCCAAGCGTGGAGCTATTCCTGCTTACGACATGATTAAATTCTCCATCAACATGCACCGTGGATGTTTTGGTGGTTGTAGCTTTTGTACAATTTCTGCTCACCAAGGAAAATTTATTGCTTCACGTAGTGAAAAATCGATTTTAGCAGAAGTAGATGAAGTTGTTGCGCACCCAGATTTTAAAGGATACATCTCCGATATTGGTGGACCTTCTGCGAATATGTATCGTATGAAAGGTAAAGAACAGTCCATTTGTGATCGTTGTTCAAGCCCTAGTTGTATTCACCCTGTAATTTGCAGTAATTTAGATACTTCACACAAGCCGATGACGGAACTTTATCGGAAAATTGACGCACATGCTGGTGTGAAAAAAGCATTTGTCGGTTCTGGTATTCGTTACGATTTATTGGTGGACGATTTCAACCAAAATAACGATGATAACAACCACGAAGAATACATTGAACAAGTGATTACGCGCCACGTCAGTGGTCGTTTAAAAGTTGCACCGGAACATACTTCAGACGCAACGTTGAAAGTAATGCGTAAACCGTCGTTTAAATATTTCCACAAGTTCAAGGAGAAATACGATCAGATTTCTGAAAAACACGGATTGAAACAACAATTGATTCCTTACTTCATTTCTTCTCACCCAGGTTGTGAAAACGAAGATATGGCGAATTTGGCGGTGGAGACAAAAGACATGGGGTTCCAATTGGAACAAGTGCAAGATTTCACGCCAACTCCAATGACTGTTGCTACCGTAATTTATTACAGCGGTGTTCATCCTTATACGTTGAAACCGTACAAAACAGTAAAAGACAAAGAGGAAAAACTGAATCAACGTCGTTTCTTCTTTTGGTACAAACGAGAAAATCATTCTTACATCCGTGAATCCTTGCGCAAAGCAAATCGTTTGGACTTAGCCGATAAATTGATCGGTTCTAAACCACAACAAAACAGTTCTGAAAAACCGATGCCAAAATGGTTGGAGGAAAGAAGAAGTAGAAGTGGGAAGAAGAAAAGTTAGGTAGTAAATCCCAAATTAAATTTCAACTGACTTGAATCGTTTGTTTTTCGGATTTTTCACTAACTTCGAACAAACAGACATCTCATGAACAAATCCCTCGTTACATTCTTAATCCTCAACTTTGGAGCACTTGCCCTTGGCGGCTTTTGGACCAGTGGAGGAGTAATTTCTGACTGGTATCAAAACTTAAATCAAGCACCTTGGACGCCTCCGGGATGGGTTTTTGGCGCGGCATGGACAACAATAATGGTGTTGTTTACACTTTACATGGCGTATGCTTGGAGAGATTCAGAGCACAAAGTAAAGTTGATTACTTTGTTCAGCATTCAATGGGTGTTAAACGTGTCGTGGAACCCTGTGTTTTTTAATTCGCATGCCGTTTTAGGAGGATTAGTCATAATCTCAATGCTGACTTTACTAATGGGTTATTTTCTATTCAACTATTGGAAAACATTGAAATACAAGTCACTTTTAGTCGCTCCTTACTTTGTTTGGTTGATAATTGCAACGTCTCTGAATGCTTATATCCTTCTTTTTAACTAACTTAGTATAAATACGCATGTTGAATTCACTTTGATTTCAACCAATTATAAATAATGGAAACAAGATTAGCAGTGCTGATTGATGGAGATAATATACCATCGAAGCACATCAAAGAAATGATGGAGGAAATTGCAAAATATGGCAATCCTACTATCAAAAGAATATATGGCGACTGGACAAAGCCTCATTTGTCCAAATGGAAAAATGTACTGCTTGAAAATGCAGTAACTCCAATTCAACAATACGGTTATACAACAGGTAAAAACGCAACGGATTCAGCAATGATTATCGATGCAATGGATATTTTATACTCTGAAAAAGTAGATGGCTTTTGCTTGGTTTCAAGCGACAGTGATTTTACACGACTTGCGACACGTTTGCGTGAAGCAGGAATGAAAGTCTACGGTTTAGGTGAGAAAAAAACGCCAAATCCTTTTATTGTGGCTTGTGATAAATTCATCTACATTGAGATTTTAAAGTCTCTTTCTGACGATGAAGAGCAAACAACTGAAAGTAAAAAATCACAAAAAGCAGAAGTTGACGCCGTTACACCAAAAATACTTCAACTTATAAAATCAACCATTTCTGATGTTTGTGACGATGATGGTTGGGCATTTTTAGGAGATGTTGGTGGATTATTACAAAAAAAACAACCTAACTTCGATGCACGTAATTTCGGGTTTCAAAAATTGACTCCCTTTATTAAATCGATTAAGCAGTTGGAAATAGAAGAACGAGAGAACCCAAAAGGTCGTTCCAAGTTGATGCACGTGCGTATAAGAGAATAAGTTAAGTCTATTTTTTTATTGAATTCACAATGCATTTTTGTAATTTTGAGTACAAATCTACTGTACTATGAAATTCATTCTCGGATTTATCCTTCTACTCCTTTGTTCTATTGGACAAGCACAAGTTAATTTTCAACAAGCTTATCAAGTTGCGCCTCTAGTCCCTTCTGGATTATTGGAAGCTGTTGCTTGGACAAATACGCGCATGGTACATTTGGAAAATGTAACTGAAGGTTGTTCTGGAATTCCAGTTCCTTATGGAATAATGGGATTGCACGAAGATGGAAAAAACTACTTCTTGAAAAATGGTGAATTAGTTGCGCAGCTTTCTGGAATTTCAATTGCCAGTCAAAAAATCAATCCTGAAAGTCAAATTACAGCTTATGCAATCGCATTTTCAGCCTTAATGGAAATTGAAGTTGGAGCGAATGGAGATCCAAATAACGGAAACGCAATTCGAAATGTGCTGCACCAACTTTCTGAAATTCCAGAAGACGGAATGGTGAATCTACTTGCGCGTGATATGCAAGTTTATGAGATTTTAAGCTTTATGAAAAGTCAAGAAATGGCAAGCCTTTACAACTTCACTCCTGCCAATTTTTCTCTTCCAACAATTTTCGGGAACCAAAACTTTGCTGTTCTTTCTGGACATAAAATAGAAATTCATCCCACACAAATAGTAGGAAATAACAATGCTCAATATTCCATTGCAAGCACAAAATCAACTGAATTTGGACCTGCGATTTGGAATCCTACACCGTCTTGTAATTACAGTTCAAGAAACGGCACAGCTATTTCAGCTATTACGATTCACACCATTCAAGGTTCTTATGCCGGAGCAATTTCATGGTCACAGAACTGCTCTTCAAGTGTTTCTTACCATTATGTAGTGCGTTCTTCTGATGGTCAAATTACACAAATGGTCTTGGAGGCAAACAAAGCTTGGCATGTTGGTTCTGAAAACCCATATACAATTGGTTATGAGCACGAAGGATATGTCGATAACCCTGTTTGGTATACGGATACATTGTACGGAAGCTCAGCAGCAATCAGTCGTGATATTGTAAACAGCGGTTATGGAATTCCAGCAATACGAACGTACTATGGCGTTGCAACGGTTGGAACAAATCTACTTGGTAATTGCACTAAGATCAAAGGTCATCAGCATTTTGCGAACCAATCACACACTGATCCAGGAATCAATTGGAATTGGGGAAAATACTATCGTTTAATCAATAATAATCCTGCTGTAACTTTGCTTACAAATCCATCTGATCCTTTTTATGATACAGGAGGAGTTGGGGGGAATTACCAAGATGACGAACGCGAAATTTGGGTGATTGAGCCTGCAAACGCACAATCTGTAACTCTTAATTTCAACAGTTTTAATGTTGAATCAGGTTACGACAATCTTTTTATTTACGATGGTAATTCGATTGATGCTCCTCTCATTGCCTCGTACACTGGAACCAACTCACCTGGAAATATTACTTCAACAGGCGGTGCTTTGACAGTTGAATTTAGAAGTGATTGCGCGACGATGTCAAGTGGATGGGCAGCGAATTACACTTCAGTTCAAGCTTCCAATAATTTCCCTTCTACTTCAATAGTTGCAGGAAACACATGGCAAACAGATGATTTTCAAATTGATTTTTCCGATACAGATGCAGACAACGATGTTGCACAGCAATTTTATATAATCGACCAGAAGCAAGTTACAGACATTGAATGGACTGCGGATGGTAATTTCGGATTTGCAGACGAGGTTTTCAATGATAATGATAACAACTGGACAAATATCAATGGAACATTTTCACTGATTTTTGGGGCGTACACGTTCTCAGATATTGCAAATGGAAATTCCAATTCTTCCATGAATGTAGTTCAAAATAATACTTCAAATTATTTATATTCTTGGGAACAAACCATTACTAGTTCTTCCACAAGTCAACGCGCAGGAATGCATTTTTTTTGCAGTGATGTAAATCAAACGAACAGGGGGAATTCCTACTTCATCTTTTTGAGAGCAAATGATAACAAAGCACAAATCTACAGTGTAGATAATAATGTTTTCAATTTAGAAGTGGATATTCCATTTAACATTGAAGTTGGTCAAACCTATTACGTAAAAACGATATACAATTCAACTTCTGGATTGATTCAACTCTATATTGATGATGCCTTTGTTGGCGATTGGACAGACCCGACTCCAATTACTAGTGGGAATGCAATCTCGCTCAGAACTGCTGGATGTGAAGCGCGATTTGACAATGTAAAAGTCTATAAATCCCGTGGCGCACAAGTTAACGTAACGGCAGGATTTGGACAAGAAATGAGTATTGAAAGTGAGGGAGCGACACCTACAGCAAAAGTGAAAACAATTGTTGTCGACGCACAAAGTCATTGGTCAACAGAGGTTGAACAAGATTATTTACTCGATTTTTCACCACCTAATTTTAATACAATTGCAGACGGAGCTTCAATAGATATTGATACGTTCTATACTTCTCTTCTAGAGGCAAACTGGGATATATTCGATATTCACTCTGACATTGAATCGTATATGATTGCAGTTGGAACTTTACCGAATACGGCAGATGTAGTTCCGTGGACATCAAACGGAACGAATTCAGTTTTTTCAACCATTTTGTCGAATCCAATTTACAACACTGTGTATTATTTTTCCATTCAAGCCCAAAACAACGCGGACTTGACTTCTATTTTTATTACAGACGGACAACGTTATATGGCTGGACTAGGACTTGAAAACCAAAAAGCGAACCTAGATGAATTGCTTATTTTTCCTAATCCAGCTAGCGAATCTTTTAGTGTGAAAAACGCACCTGAAAACCTCCAAGTACTTATGTACGATATGTACGGAAAACTATGTTTAACTAGTTCAAATATTGCGAACCCAATTGACATTTCAGACTTAGCCAGCGGAAAATACAACGTCATTCTTAAAGTTGATAATACATTTATTGTTAAGGAGTTAATCGTAAAATAGTACTTTGTTTAGTTTGATTTTTTATACTCAAACCAAAACCAACTATTATGAGTAAAATATTCTTATTTATTATCGCAGCCATTTGTTTTATTGCCGCAGGAATTATGTGTTACGCAGGAAATGACTCTTCTCACCTCAGTGAACTTGCCGATTGCTTCTAAATTCCACTTGGAGTGATTGCTTTGATTGTAGCTTTTAGGAAATAATCTATTAATTTGGATTATTCGATTTTTTTAGCGTAAATTTACAACTCAGAAACAAAGACATGAATTTTAGTCAAATGCATCATCATCATTTTCATACTTGCTCTCAAGCGAGGAGTTAATGATATGTGCTGACGTCACAAAATATTATAAACCCGTTTGAGTAAAATCAGACGGGTTTTTTGTTGCTCTTCAGTTTTACTCAGACACTTTTTTTAAAAAATGAGTAGACTAAAAATTGCAATACAGAAAAGCGGTAGATTAAATGAAGACTCGATAAAGCTGCTTGAATCGTGTGGAATAAAAATCGACAATGGAAAAGATCAGCTAAAGGTCTCAGTTCCGAACTTTCCAATTGAACTGCTCTATCTTCGTAATTCTGACATCCCGCAATATCTAGAGGATGGTGTTGTGGATGTTGCCATTGTCGGAGAGAATTTGTTGATAGAAAAGGAGAAAAACGTCGAAATTGTTCAACACCTAGGGTTTTCAAAATGCAGGGTTTCCATAGCCGTTCCAAAAGAAGTTGAAACAGACAGTTTAAGCTATTTCAATGGCAAAAAAATTGCGACTTCTTATCCGAGTACTTTACAATCCTATCTCAAAAAGAACTTCATAGAAGCTGAAATTCACGAAATTTCAGGCTCTGTAGAAATTGCACCAAACATTGGATTGGCAGATGGAATTTGTGATATTGTTAGCTCCGGTTCTACTCTATTCAAAAATGGATTGAGAGAAACACAAATCATTCTAAACTCAGAAGCAGTTCTCGCCAAATCGAATGGATTAGCGGTGGATAAAATTGAAATCTTAGACCGCTTGTTGTTTCGTATTCGCGCAGTTTTAAAAGCAAAAAACTCGAAATACATCTTGATGAATGTTCCAAATGACAGCATTTCAAAAGTGAGCGCTATTCTACCTGTTCTAAAATCCCCTACCATTTTGCCTTTGGCAGAAGAAGGATGGAGTTCGCTGCACTCAGTTATAGATGAAGACAAATTTTGGGACGTCATCGATGAACTAAAAATTGCTGGAGCAGAAGGCATTTTAATTGTACCAATTGATAAAATCGTATTGTAATGAAAATAACTGTACTAACAAATTTTTATGAATGGAAAGCCTTGTGCGAGCGTCCTGTATTTGATCAATCCCAACTCGAAGAAAAGGTTCAGGGGATTATAGAAAGCGTACGTCAAAAAGGCGATGAAGCATTGAACAATTATAGTTTAGCATTTGATGGTTTGCGCATTGAAAACTTTCTTGTCACAAAAGAAGAAATAGAATTTGCAGTAAGTAAAGTGAACCAAGAATTAAAAGATGCAATACAACTGGCTAAATTGAACATTGAAAAGTTCCACGCTTCGCAACTGGAAGAATCCAAAGTGATTGAAACTTCTATTGGTGTTAAATGTTGGAGGAAGAGCGTGGGAATTGAAAAGGTCGGATTGTACATTCCCGGAGGAACGGCACCTTTGTTTTCTACGATTCTAATGTTGGGGATTCCAGCACAAATTGCGGATTGCAAGGAAGTCATTCTCTGCTCTCCTCCTCAAAAAGATGGACGTTTAAATCCAGCAATTCTGTATGCAGCAAACTTGGTAGGAATCACTAAAATTTATAAAATAGGTGGTGCTCAAGCAATCGCTGCAATGGCATTTGGAACTGCTCAAGTTCCTCAAGTCTACAAGATTTTTGGTCCTGGAAACCAATACGTCACTAAAGCAAAAGAACTCATTCAACGCGAAGGCGTCGCTATTGACATGCCTGCTGGTCCAAGTGAAGTATTGATAGTTGCCGATGCATCGTGTAATCCGTCTTTTGTCGCTGCTGATTTACTATCGCAAGCAGAACACGGTGCAGACAGTCAAGTAATTTTATTGAGCGACTCATTGAATATTATTCAGGAAGTCATGAAAGAACTGGAGCAGCAATTGGAACAGTTACCTCGTAAAGAAATTGCAGAAAAAGCGCTAAAAAATAGTCGCGCAATTCAGTTAGATTCCATTGAAGAGTGCATTAGTTTCAGTAACAACTATGCTCCGGAACACTTAATTATCGCTTCAGAAAATGCTGATAAATACGTCGACTCGATTGTAAATGCTGGGTCTGTATTTTTAGGAAATTACAGTTGCGAGAGTGCGGGTGATTATGCCAGTGGAACAAATCACACATTGCCAACAAATGGCTATGCGAAAAATTACAGCGGTGTTTCTGTCGAAAGTTTTGTTCGCAAAATTACATTTCAATCGCTCAGCAAAAAAGGAATTCAAAACATCGGTCCTGCAATCGAATTAATGGCGGAAGCGGAAGCCCTTTTCGCACACAAAAATGCAGTGACATTAAGACTTAAATCGATCCAAAATGATTGAACTAAACAAACTCATTCGAGACAACATAAAAGCACTAAAAGCTTATGCAAGTGCACGTGATGAATATTCAGGAAACGAGGGCATTTTTCTGGACGCAAATGAGAACCCTTTTGGCGATTTAAACCGTTATCCTGATCCTTATCAAACGAAACTAAAAACAGTACTTGGAAAGGCAAAAAACATTGCTTCTAATTCCATTTTTATTGGAAACGGAAGCGACGAAGTTATCGATTTATTGTACCGAGTTTTTTGCAATCCAGGGAAAGATAAAGCACTAACATTTGCGCCGACTTATGGAATGTATGATGTCTCTGCCTCCATCAACGATGTTGAACTTGTTAAACTCGAGATGAATGAAAATTTTGCTTTGAACTTCAATAAACTAGTTCCGTTTCTTGACGATGATTTATTGAAACTGATACTCATTTGTTCACCTAATAATCCAACTGGAAACAGCTTCGATTTTACATTGATTGAAAGAATAATCGCAAATTTCAATGGAATTGTACTGGTTGATGAAGCATACATCGATTTTAGCAATGCGCGTTCAACGACGGAACTTATAGGAAAATACTCAAATTTAATCGTTAGTCAAACCTTTAGTAAAGCAAGAGGACTTGCAGCAGCGCGCGTTGGAATTGCCTATTCAAATCCAGAAATGATTGCCTTACTTAACAAAGTAAAACCACCTTACAATGTGAGTTTATTAAATCAGCAAGCAGCAATTTCAGCATTCGAAAATGAGACGCAATTTGAAGTAAATAAACAACTCATTCTTGCTGAAAAAGAAACACTCAAAAATCAACTGAACGCATTAGAAATAGTCATTCGAATTTACCCTTCTGATGCTAACTTTTTTTTGGTAGAAGTGAAAGATGCGAATCGTGTTTATCAGAATTTGGTGGATCAAAAAATCATCGTCAGAAACCGCAATCAAGTGGTACGGAACTGCATTCGAATTACAGTCGGAAGCGCCAGCGAAAATCAACAACTTATTAATGCCCTAAAAACAATCAAATTATGAAAAAAGTGCTTTTTATCGACCGCGACGGAACCCTCGTAATTGAACCGCCAATTGATTATCAATTGGACAGTTTAGAGAAGTTAGAATTCTACCCTGGTGTTTTTTCCGCACTATCAAAAATTGCTCGAGAACTCGATTTTGAATTGGTCATGGTGACGAATCAAGATGGACTTGGAACAGCTTCTTTTCCAAAAGAAACATTCTGGCCAGCTCAAAATAAAATCATTCAAGCGTTCGAAAATGAAGGCGTAAAGTTTACTTCTGTTCTCATCGATAAAAGTTTTCCAGAAGAAAACGCACCAACTCGTAAACCAAGAACGGGACTTTTGAATACTTTCATTTATGGAAACTACGACCTTCAAAATTCATACGTAATTGGAGATCGGGAAACGGACATTGAATTGGCTGAAAATTTGGGTGCTCAAGGCATCTTCATTGGCGAAAATTGTAATCGAACGACTGTGTTAACCACTTCAAATTGGGCAGACATTTATTCCTTTCTAAAATCAAAACCAAGAGTAGCGACACGAGTTAGGAAAACGAATGAAACAGATATAAAAGTTGAATTGAACCTAGACGGAAGTGGTAGAAGTTCAATTGCCACAGGAATTGGTTTCTTCGATCACATGTTAGAGCAAATTGCTAAGCACGGTACAATGGATTTAACGGTTCAGGTAAAAGGCGATTTAGAAATCGATGAGCACCACACCATTGAAGACGTTGCAATTACATTAGGAGAAACCATGCTAGAAGCGCTTGGCTCCAAAAAAGGAATTGAACGTTACGGTTTTTTACTGCCAATGGACGATTGTTTAAGTCAAGTTGCCATTGATTTTGGCGGAAGACCTTGCTTGGTTTGGGACGCAAACTTTAAACGCGAAATGATTGGTGAAATGCCGACAGAAATGTTCATGCACTTCTTTAAATCATTCAGCGATGGAGCACGCTGTAACTTAAACATTAAAGCAGAAGGCGAAAACGAGCACCACAAAATAGAATCCATCTTTAAAGGATTTGCTAAGGCAATAAAAATGGCTGCGAAAGGAACAAATGATTATTCAATACCAAGTACAAAAGGAAGCTTATGATTGCAATTGTAAAATACAACGCCGGAAATATTCGTTCGGTTCAGAACGCTTTAACGCGACTTGGATATGAGTCAGAAGTCACCGATGATCCTGCAATAATTCAAGCCGCAGACAAGGTGATTTTTCCAGGCGTTGGAGAAGCAAGTTCAGCTATGAAATATCTTTCAGAGCGCGGATTAGATCTAGTGATTAAACAATTAAAACAACCTGTTTTGGGAATCTGTTTAGGATTACAATTGATGTGTACATCGAGCGAAGAAGGAGAAACAAAATGCCTTGGAATATTTGAGAATGACGTGAGAAAATTTCGAGGTAACGCAATTATCCCACAAATGGGTTGGAATGAATTGACTGCACTAAAAAGCGCTTTATTTACTGATGTCGAATCGAACAGTGACGTCTATTTCGTGCACAGTTACTTTGCAAATGTGAATGAAAACACCATTGCTACCTGCAATTATATTCAGCCGTTTAGCGCCGCAATTCAAAAGAATAATTTTTATGCAACTCAATTTCATCCGGAAAAATCGGCGTCTATTGGAGAACGAATTTTAATCAATTTTTTAAACTTATGAGAATCATACCCGCAATAGATATCATCGATGGCAAATGTGTTCGGCTGACAAAAGGCAACTATGCTACCAAAAAAATATACAATGAAAATCCAGTTGAAGTTGCGAAGGAATTTGCATCAAACGGCATAAAATATCTCCACTTAGTCGATTTGGACGGAGCAAAATCCAATCAGATTGTAAATTATCGTGTTCTAGAAACCATTGTAAACCAAACAGGACTTCTTGTAGATTTTGGTGGCGGTTTAAAATCCGATAAGGACTTGAAAATTGCATTTGAATCAGGAGCTAATCAGATTACTGGAGGAAGTATTGCCGTGAAAAACGAAGCGCTTTTTTCTTCTTGGATTGAAACGTATGGTGCCGATAAAATAATTCTTGGTGCAGATTGTTTGAATGAAAAGATTGCAACCAATGGCTGGTTAGAAGATTCTCAATTGGATGTTTTTGATTTCGTTAAGAAGTACCAATCCAAAGGAATTAAATCCGTGATATGCACCGATATTTCAAAAGATGGAATGCTTGAAGGTCCTTCGTTTGAGCTCTATAAAAACTTGCTTGCCAAAAATAAAATTAATTTAATTGCCAGCGGAGGCGTTTCGAATATGAGCGATTTAATCAAACTAAAAGAAATTGGATGCGAAGGAGCAATTGTCGGAAAAGCGATTTATGAAGGCAACATTTCACTTAAAAAACTTAGCACATTATGTTAAAGCGAAGAATTATTCCCTGTCTCGACATTCAAAACGGACGCACCGTGAAAGGCATCAATTTCAAAGAAATT
This sequence comes from uncultured Flavobacteriales bacterium, assembly GCA_963925035.1. Taxonomy (GTDB): domain Bacteria; phylum Bacteroidota; class Bacteroidia; order Flavobacteriales_D; family Crocinitomicaceae; genus UBA4466. Next base: position 17,192 of record CAWUSK010000055.1, on the reverse strand, counting down.
CGTGATGCTGGAGATCCAATCGAACTGGCTAAGAAATATGTGCGAGATGGTGCTGATGAATTGGTATTTTTAGACATCACAGCAACAGTTGAAAAACGAAAAACCTTAGTTGAATTGGTTGAAAAAATTGCAGCGAAAATCAATATTCCGTTTACAGTTGGTGGCGGCATAAATACCATTGAAGATGTAACTCGCTTAATTGCCGCTGGTGCAGACAAAGTTTCGATCAACTCATCTGCAGTTCAAAGACCAGAACTTATTCGTGAAATTGCCAATCAGTTTGGAAGTCAATGTGTTGTTGTTGCGATTGACACTAAAAAAGTAGATGGCACTTGGTATGTATATACGCACGGAGGAAGAACAGCAACTCAATTGAAAACGATCGATTGGGCAAAACAAGCAGTAGAATTAGGTGCTGGAGAAATTCTTTTGACTTCCATGAACAACGATGGAACAAAATCTGGATTTGCTTTGGACATCACCAGTCAAATATCCAATACTGTCAATGTTCCAGTTATCGCATCGGGCGGAGCGGGGAACAAAGAAGATTTCGAAATACTTTTTAGCACAACAAAAGCAACTGGGGGTCTTGCCGCAAGTGTTTTTCACTACAACGAAATTCCAATTTCAGAATTAAAAACTTATTTAAAAACACTTAAAATTCCAATACGATGAATATCGATTTCAATAAAAGCAACGGGCTTGTCCCTGTAATCATTCAGAATGCAATTACCTCACAAGTTTTGATGTTGGGCTACATGAATGAAGAAGCATTTAACACAACAAATAAGACCGGAAAAGTGACATTCTTTAGTCGCAGTAAGAATAGAATTTGGATGAAAGGAGAAACATCTGGGAATACATTACAAGTGGAATCAATAGTACTTGACTGCGACAACGACACACTACTAATTAAAGCTATTCCAAATGGCCCGACGTGCCACACAGGAGCAACATCTTGCTTCAAGGAAGAGACATCCAAAGGATTTCTATATGAATTAGAAAAAACCATCAATGATAGAATTACTGAAAATGATCCCGACTCATACACCAATCAATTGGTCAAAAGAGGAATCAACAAAGTAGCGCAAAAAGTTGGTGAAGAAGCAGTTGAGGTTGTAATTGAAGCGAAGGACTCCAACGACGAATTATTTAAAAATGAAGTTGCTGATTTATTGTACCACACCCTCATTTTGCTGCAAGTTAAAAACGTGAAATTGAGCGACATTGAGGATGAACTTAAAGGTCGAATGAAATAATTAATTCGTTCATTTTTCTGGTAAGTGCCATTCGACTCATAATTTCACGGAATTTTCCTTACTTTTAATTCTAAGAATACAATAACAATGGACGAAACGAAAGAACTAAAAATTGAAGGTCAAGCGAAAAGCGCAGCTGGAATGAAAGCTATTTTTATTTCCTTAAAGCAAATTTTCGGTGTAATGTCGATAAGAAAATCCTTCAAAGTTCTGAATAAACTCAACCAAAAAGAAGGTGTTGATTGTCCCGGATGTGCATGGCCAGATCCAGATCATCGCTCAAAATTAGGGGAATATTGTGAAAACGGCGTAAAAGCGATTGCTGAAGAAGCAATGGATCAAACTGCGGGACCTGAGTTTTTTGCAAAATATTCCATTGATGAAATGAAAGCTCAAAGCGATTATTGGTTGGGACAACAAGGTCGATTAACGCATCCTATGGTTCTTCGTCCAGGAGAAAAACACTACGTTCCGATATCTTGGGATGAGACAAATAAAATTATTGGCGACGAATTACGCGCATTGGACAGTCCACACGAGGCGGCATTTTATACATCAGGAAGAACAAGCAATGAAGCGGCATTTTTATATCAATTATTTGTGCGAATGTATGGGACAAATAATCTGCCTGATTGTTCAAATATGTGTCACGAATCGAGTGGTGTCGCACTTTCAAAAACAGTAGGAATTGGCAAGGGTTCTGTAACCCTAGACGATTTATATAAATCGGAATTGATTTTGATTTTCGGTCAGAATCCAGCAACAAATCACCCAAGAATGCTTACTTCATTAGAAAACGCAAAGAAAAATGGAGCAAAAATTGTTTCGATTAATCCAATGAAAGAAGCAGGATTGCTACGGTTTAAAAATCCACAAACAGTAAAAGGAATTATTGGTGGTGGAACAGAGATTTCTGATTTGTATTTACAACTTCGAATCAACGAAGACGTGGCGTTGTTAAAAGCCGTGATGATGAAGTTGTTCAAAATTGCAGAAACAAGACCAGAAGTATTAGACACTGAATTCATTTCAGGTAAAACAGCCGGATTTGATGACTTTAAATCAGATTTATTGACAAATGACCTTGCTTCTTTGGTACTCAGAACAGGACTAGATGAATCCGATATTGATGAATTGGTAAGTCTAATTGCAGATCGAAAAAAAATTATTGCATGCTGGGGAATGGGATTGACGCAACATGTGAATGGTGTTGACAACATTCAAGAAGTGGTGAACTTACTATTGATGAAAGGAAGCATCGGTAAAGAAGGTGCCGGAACTTGTCCTGTGCGTGGACACAGTAACGTGCAAGGCGATAGAACAATGGGAATTGCAGAACGTCCATCGAAAGAATTATTGAATAAAATCAGTGAAAATTTTGGGTTTAAACCGCCGCAAGAACATGGTTATTCTGTTGTAGATGCGATCACAGCCATGTACGAGAAAAAAGTGAAGGTGTTCTTAGGAATGGGCGGAAATTTCCTGTCTGCTGCTCCAGATACGTATTATACAGCTGAAGCTTTGAGCAACTGCTCATTAACGGCACATATTTCTACCAAATTAAATCGTTCGCATTTAACACATGGTAAAACTGCACTGATTCTTCCTTCAATGGGTCGAACTGATCGCTACATGAAAAATGGAAAGTCACAATTTGTGACCGTTGAAAATTCTATGGGGGTTGTACAAACAACTCAAGGAGTGTTGCGGCCACCTTCCGAATTTGTGGAAAGTGAACCGATAATTGTCGCAAACATCGCCAAAGCAACGCTAGATCAAGATAAGGTTGATTGGGATTTCCTAATTGAAGATTATGGAAACATCCGTGATATCATTGAAAAAACAATAGCAGGATTTGAAAATTACAACGAACGCGTAAAGCAACCACTTGGATTTGAATTGCCAAATGGTCCGCGAATTGGAAAGTTCACTACTCCGAATAAAAAAGCAAACTTCACCATAAACAAAATGCTGACCGAAAAGTTAGATTCAGATGAGTTCATCATGATGACAACGCGAAGTCACGACCAATTCAACACAACAATATACGGTTTGGACGATCGTTACAGAGGAGTTTACAACGGCAGAATGGTTGTCTTTATGAACGAAGAAGATGTTGCAAATCGAGGATTGAAAAAAGGAGATAAAGTAACGCTTTACAACAACTATGGAAATCGAAAACGAGAAGTAGAAGGGTTTGCTGTAGTTCCTTACAATATCCCAAAAGGATGTTTAGCGACGTATTTTCCAGAAGCAAATCCATTGGTTCCAGTCGATTTAATAGCACATTCAAGTCATACTCCTTCTTCAAAATCAGTGCGCGTAAAAATTCGTGCTTAACGTTACACTAAAAAATACATATGAAATTGTTTTACGCAACATTCGCAGATGTTATCGCTGGATTTTTCCTTATCGGAACTATTGCAAACTTAACAATGATCCATCATCCAATGTGGTGTGCAGTTTCAATAGTTGCTCTTGTTGGATTTTTAATGATTCGAAGACCAATCGTATCAGAATAAACAGAATTTTTACCTTTGTATATGTTTACAGGAATAATCGAACAATTGGGTGTTGTAAAACACATTGAACACGAAGGTGAAAATGTTCATTTCACGATGAATGCGGCATTTACCAACGAATTGAAAATCGACCAAAGTGTCGCGCACAATGGTTGTTGTTTAACTGTTGTAAAACTTGATGGAGATGATTATGTCGTGACAGCAATTCAAGAAACGATGCAGAAAACCAACCTTGGTGATTGGGTCGTTGGAACGAAAGTCAATTTAGAACGCTGTATGGTAATGAATGGAAGACTTGACGGACACATTGTTCAAGGACATGTTGATACAACAGCAAAATGCGTTGACATTGAAGATCAAGACGGAAGTTGGAAATATACTTTTAAATATACAGATGATCAAATTACCGTTGAAAAAGGTTCTGTAACTGTAAACGGGACGAGCTTAACGGTTGTGGGCTCCAAAGACAAACAATTTTCTGTTTGCATTATTCCTTATACTTATGAGTTCACCAATTTCCATGAATTGCAACTTGGCAGTCACGTTAACTTAGAATTCGATATTATCGGAAAGTATGTTGCGAAGATGATGGGAAAATAAGATCCTATCTTGTTCCCGAAAAATCAACTGGACATTTGTAGGTACTTTTACTACGCAATTTCATCTGTCGTCCCTTAAGTAAATAACGATTATTAAAGTTCATAATCAAACTGAGCTCGTGTGATCCAAATGAAGCCGAGCGCAGTTTAGATATCGTAAAGTCGATGCTATATGTAATCTTAATATCGCGTTCATTTTTAATAGGCAGGTAGGTTCCAATGGCGAAAGTAAATGCATCGTAATTTTTAAGGGTCAATCCATAATTTCTATTTCTAAACCATATTCCCAAATTGATTGGCTTAACTTGCACCGACATTCCAATACTGAACGTTTGAAATTTATTTTGATGCTCGTAAATCACTGCTGGTGAAAGAACATAAGTGCCAAGTAAAATGTCAAATTTCACATGTCCCGTATATTTAATCGGGAGATATTCATAGCCAATAATAAAAGCATCACTCGGCTTGCTTAAATGGTGAATTCCAAATCCAATTGTCGCCATTAATTGACGATAGGGTCCTGTTTTTTTACTAATGTGATTGAAGCGAGAAGAAATCCCTGCTCCAAAATCTGCATACAACACATTCTTCGCAGTAGGTGCAATAAAAGTTGACGGACCCACTTCTCCCTGAACTTCATGCAACTGATCTGAAAAAGTGAATTGATCCCAATCGACATATTTACTAACAACTCCACCATTAATTCCTGCTTGAAGCGTGAAACTTTTCGTGTCTACCGCTCGATAAGCATACGACAGCATTCCGCTTACTGTCCGCAATAAACCCTCTCCACCTACATCACTAAAACCAATAATTCCAAGTCCAACCCGTGGCAAAACTTCTGCTTCAAAACTAGCAGTGTAAGTATTGAATCTACCTGGAATAGGTGCCCAAAGATTTCGTGCATGTAAACGAACAGTATAACCACCATTAATTGCTGTCATGGAAGGATTATAATAAGTTGGATTGTTATAAAACTGCGAAAAATTCGCGTCCTGACCAAGTGATGTTGTAATTGAAATTATTCCAATACAAATCGCTCCTTTTACTCTTCTAACTATCGATTTTAGCATCTCCATCCCCTATCTAATTACAGTTACAGTTCCGGATTTCTTAATCTTATTCTTCGCGTATTCTTTTCCTTCCCAAACGCTATCATCTAGGAATACGGCATTCACTTTCCAAACGTATGCATCCTGCTGAACGGGAACGCCTTGGAATGTTCCATCCCATGCTTCCGTTGGTCTTCCATTTGCGTCAAGTGCATTGGTTGACCAAATCAAGTTTCCCCAATCGTCAAATATCAATAATTCAAATTCTTTTAATCCGACTCCAATCGGAACAAAATGAGATACGTTGAAATCTGTATGTCCTGGACACATTGCATTTGCCAAATACAACCCTTTGTACAATTCAACAACAATAGGTTTTACAATCGTGTCACTACAACCAAAATTGTTTGAGGCAATAAGCGTTACATTGAAGTTTCCCTGTGTGTTGTAAGAATGTTCAGGATCAACAGAATTTGAAGTCCCTCCATCACCAAAGTACCAAGTATAGCTGCTAGCATCAGTTGAAAGATTATAAAAACCAACTAAGCCTGTCCATTTATTAATTTCAATAATATTTTCATAATTGAAATCCGCAACAGGAGTAGGATTAATAACAATTGGCTGTGTAATTATCAATGTATCATTACAGCCCCCTCCTCCATAAGCAATCATCGTAACAGTATAAGTTCCCTGATTTGGATAAGAGTATGAAACATTATTTCCAATCGCAGATTCTGAATTTCCAAAAATCCATTCAACAGAATTTGTATTTGTACTCGTAGAATTAAAGATCAATTCATTCCCTGAACATGATTCAGTAATTGGAATGTCATAACTTGCTGCAGCATAATCATAGAAACTTAAATCTCTTTGAAGCGAACTAATGCATCCATATTGATTTGTAGCGGTCAATGTCACGGTATACGTCCCTGCACTTGTATAATTCAAAGAAGGATTAGTTAAAACTGAAGATTGTCCATTACCAAAGTCCCATGAATATCCAACTGCCCCTGTGCTTAAATTTGTGAACGAAGCTGCACCTGTAGTTAAACATACCGATGGTTGATCTATTACAAAATCGGCGCCTGGTAATGGATAAGCGGTAACATTGACTTCAATAGTATCAGTACAACCGCTTAGATTTTCTACAATTAAACGAATCGTATATGTCCCGTCAACCGTATAAGTATGATTTGGACTCTGAAGATTTGATGTATTTCCATCACCGAAATCCCAATAATAAAAATTGGCATTGATGCTTGTATTGTTCATTTGAACATCTAAAGGAATACATCCATTTGTAGGATTCGGAGTGAATTGAGCTATCGGCGTTACACTAACCGTAACAGGGTGATTAACACTTGCAAAACAGCCATAAGTTTGACTTGTTCCCGATAAAACAACATTGTAAACTCCAGATGATGTATATGAGTGTGACGGGTTGACTAACACTGAAGAATTTCCATCACCAAAATCCCAATTTACACCTGCAATTCCAACAGATAAATTAGTAAAATCAATTGTCTCATTGACACAAACAGTAGTAGGGTTTGACGTAAAATCTATCGTTGGCTCTGGATGAACTGTAATTGTAACGGTCGTCGTATCATAACCGCATCCGTCATTCGCGCTTAATGAAACATTATAAGTTCCTGCAGTTGTAAAAGTGTGTGTTGGACTGTAAACAGTAGAAACATTTCCGTCGTCAAAGTCCCAACCGTATTGTGTTCCTCCTATAGTATATTGAGTGAAATCTAAAGTTAAAGGTGCGCAACCAGATGTTAAACTAGTATTGAAGAATGCGTCCACTAAAATTGGTGTTGCCGTAACGACATATGTAGCAGTGTCACTTCCGCAATTATTTTCAGCCACCAAGGTAATTGTGTACGATGTGGATGTATTTCCAGTATAGTATGTATGCTGGAATAACGATGAGCTCGTCGTTGATGTGGTTCCATCTCCAAAATCCCAATAATATGTGTCTGCAGATCCAATACTTGTGTTTGCTATATTTACCTCAAAAGGTGCACAACCCGTATCGAAGTCTGTTCCAAAAACCGCTGTTGGAGTTGGTTCTACAGTAATTATCTCTGTGTGGCTATCAGAACCACAATAATTCGTTGCATTTAATTCTATGGTATAGGTGGTATCAGCAAAATTGCTTTCGATATAATTCACATCTAAAGGGTCTTGCAGTGTACTCGAAGTTCCATTTCCAAAATCCCATTGGTATGTATTTGCAATTCCGGTAGAAGTGTTTGTAAAACTAGCTGTTACGGGCCCACAAGCTGCAGCTGGATTGAACGTATATTGAGCATTCGGGAAATCGAGTACGCTAACTGATCTATTCAGTGAATCAACACAACCATTTGCGCTGGTTACCACCAAAGTTACAGCATACAAACCAGTTGCAGAATACGTATAAGTTGGAGATGATACTATTGATGAACCTCCATCTCCAAAACCCCAATTATTCGCAAAGGCCAAAGTACTGTTGTTTGTGAAATTCACTGCAGTGTTTATACAAATCAAAGAATCCACTACAAAATCAACAACGGGCAATGGATTAACAGTAACATCAACATTGTCTGTATTAACGCATGCAGTTATCGGATCTGCTACTGTATAGGTAATTGTATGCGCACCAACAGTTGCAACTGCAGGGGCAAACGTTCCCAGATTTACGTCTGTAATTCCCGTTCCAGACCAAGCGCCTCCTACCGGAGCACCAGATAAGTCAAATGCAGCTGCAGAAATACATATTCCAACATCAGTTCCAGCATCAACAATTGGTAAATCATGAACTGTGAATTCCATAGAATCAATCGTTAAGCAGTTTCCTGCTCCGGTAGAATATATTAAATCATAAAAACCGCTCGTGGAAGGGTTAAAAACACCCCCAGAAGTTACAAAACTTCCCGCCCATGTTCCTCCAGTTGGTAAACCGTTAAGAGCGACAGTTGCGCTTCCAATACAAGCTTCTAAATCAATTCCCGCATCTGAAGGAGTTGGATCCAAGACTGTAACAATTCTCGAACTAGAATCGACACAACCCGTTCCTAAAGTATAAGTGTAAGTTACAGTAAAACTGCCTGTTCCTGATGGAGTGAAAACTCCAGAAGGACTAATATTTAATCCTGACCAAACACCTCCAACTGGAGAACCATTCAATTGCACTGGCGACGGCAAATTACATATGGAAGTGTCAACTCCAGCATCTACAATCGGCAATGGATTCACAGAAACTGTACTCGTAGTTGAGTTCGAACACCCTTGCATTGTTGTACCAGTAATTGTATAAACAGATGTACTAACTGGATTCGCAATAGGATTGTCACAATTTGTACATGAAAGACCTATTGCAGGCGACCAAGAATAACTTCCTCCTGTTCCAGCGCCGTTGACTCCAAGCTGAATATTTCCTCCAAAACAAATAGTTTCATCACTAGAAACGATTGTTGGTTGTGGATTTACTTCAATATCTGCAGTAACAGAAGTTTGACATGTCCCTGTCCCCAAAGTATAAGTCATTGTGTGCACTCCAACTCCCGCTGTTGTTGGATTAAAGTTTGGACTAGAAACACCTGTTCCAGACCAAATTCCCCCCAATGTTGACGGACTAAAAACAGTGTTTAAATCCACAGCAACTGCATTAATACAAATAGAGTCCGAAGGATTTAAAGTCGGTATAATTGGTGGATTTACAGTGACTATAAGCGTGTCAGAATTCGAACAGTTTGTTGAAGCGTCCGTGTAGGAATAAATTAAATTAGAAACCTCAGTTCCGTTTGGAGTAAAAGTTCCGCCAGCATTAATATTTGCAGATCCTGTCCATGTTCCACCAACCGGTGTTCCATTTAAAACCACTGGAATTGGTTGATCACATAAATTCAAATCAGGTCCTGCATTTATAACTGGTAACGGATTCACCGTCACCGTTGAATTGATATCTGCAGAACATCCTTGTGATGTTGTTCCTGTGATTGTGTAAATTGATGTGTTTCCTGGATTCGCAATTGGATTATCGCAATTTGCACAAGAAAGCCCTGTAATTGGCGACCAAGTATAACTTCCTCCTGTTCCTGCTCCTGAAATATTCAGTTGAATGTCATCGCCAAAACAAATCGTTTCATCACTAGTCACTAAAACTGGCGTTGGATTTACTTCAATATCCGTTGTCACCGAAGTTTGACATGTTCCTGACCCTAAAGTGTATGTCAAAGTATGTGTCCCAACTCCTGCATTAGTTGGATTGAAATTTGGATTGGTAACACCAGTTCCAGACCAAATTCCCCCTAAATTTGAAGGATTAAAAACTGTATTTAAATCTACAACCGATGCATTAATACAAATTGAATCTAATGGATCGACCGTTGGTGTAATTAGAGGATTGACACTTACAATTAAAGTATCACTAGAAAAACAATTGGTAATCCCATCTGTATATTCATATATAATTTGAGCTACTTCTATACCACTTGGGTTAAACGTCCCACCAGACGTTACATTCGGAGAACCAGACCAAGTTCCTCCAACAGGCGTTCCATTTAAAACAACTGGAACGGGTTGATCACATAATGTCATATCTGGGCCAACATCAACAATGGGTAGTGGATTTACAGTTACTGTTGTAGAAGTCGTATTGATACAACCCTGAGATGAAGTTCCCGTGATTGTATAGCTCGTGGTTATCGTAGGATTTGCTGTTGGATTATCACAGTTCGTACACGATAAATTTGTCGCAGGCGACCAACTATACGTTCCTCCGACTTCAGCTCCAGAAACCAACATTGCAGTATCTTCTCCTATACAAATAGTTGGCGAATTTACTACTAAAGCTGGCAAAGGGTAAATGGTTACAATTACTGTATCTCTTGTAAAACAATTGGCAGAAGTTGACGCTGTAACGACAAAAGAATAGTCTACTGGTGCTCCAGTTAAATTAGTAACTGTAACTGTTGGATTTGCAATAGAATCATTATTTAACCCTGCTGTTGGTGTCCAGGAATAAGTTACCCCACCTACTGGAATAGAACCAATACCTACTGAAATATTTGAACATGCACTAGTATCGGGTCCTGCATCCGTCACTGGCGGTGCAAAAATTGTGATTGGCGCGCTTACATTTGTCGTACCGCAAGCGTTTGTTGCAGCAAAATTAACTGAATAAGAACCAGCAGTTGAATAGGTCACCAAGCCTGGAACCAGGCTTGTTGAAGAAGCAGGTGCTCCTCCTGTAAATGTCCATAAATAATTATCCGAAGGCTCATAACAGTCATTTAAAGTGGCTGTTGGACTTACAGATGCACCTTCGCAAACAGAAGCTAATGGTGGCAAGATAACTTGCGGTGGCGCTTGTCCCAAAACTATTTGCTCATGGAAAAACGTTCCACAAGAATTTGTCAAATTGAGACGAATGTTGTATTCACCCGGATTCGAAATCAAAAATTCTGGATTCTCACTTGTACTGTTCGTTCCGTTGGTAAAAACAACACTCCCTGTGTCTGGAATACATGCACTCTGAATAAAAGTTATGTTCCACAAAGTATCTAAATCACATATGCTTAACAGAGTAGATAAGTTGGTCGCCACTGCTGTAAAAGGCACACATGACCCATCTGGTGTTATGATAAAATCAGGAACAGGTTGTTCTTCAATACAAACTACTAAACTATGTGTTGTTGTCGCGCAATTATTAGTCGCCGATAAAGTCACAGTATATGTTCCTGGAATTGTATAAACATGTGATGGGTTTGTTAAGGTGAATGCCGTTAAGGTCGTACCATCTCCAAAATCCCAATTGAATAAGGTTGTTGTTTCACAATTAGCGTTAAATCCTAACGTCGATAAATTTATAAATGGTACAGCAGTATTAACACAATAATTTGTTTGAGGCGTTGAAAAATTCGATACTGGCCCAATATAAACACGTATAGGTGAAATACTCGCCTCGGAATTATCGCATTGATTGATGGCCTGAATACTAAATGTAAATGAATTCCCAGGTTGACCGCATGATGTTTCAGTATAGCTATGACACAAAGTGGCAGGCGGCGGATGAGGCAGCGTGTCGTTTGGAGAACTATCTCCATAATCAACTATGTAATACGTAGAAGGGTGGTTGGCCGAATAGCTGCTCAAAGGAAAGCAATAAACCAATGGTCCACAACCAGAAGTAGATCCAGGATTCGCCGCACCAATTGCTGGATTGGCGATGTTTGAAACTAAATAACTAGCAGTATCTGAACAACCGTTTGCACCAGTAATAATATAATCCAAATCAAAAATATCACTCGTAGTGTAAACATGAGAAAACCCTCCTGTTGGCGCTGTTCCACTTGTGTAGTCTGGCGTCCCATCTCCCCAAATAATTTGATGATTTACACCTGTCACAAAGGAATTATCATAAACAGTTAGGTTGAAATTTGATCCATCACAATTTTTAAAAAGCGATACAGGGTCAATCAACGAAGCGTCTGGGGTTTGATTAACCGCAACCGTGTTCGTCACTGTATCTTGACAACCAAAATTGTTCGTTACTGTCAATACAACATTGAAATTTGCAGACCCCGGACCAGTCGAAACAAATGTATGCGAAGGGGTTGACTGCGTGCTGGTATTCTGGCCTCCAGAGGCAGGATTGCCAAAATTCCACGAATAACTTAATCCAGAACCCGATGATGTTGAACTAAATTGAATTGGTGTGCTAGCACAAACATTATTTGGTGAAAAACTAAATGCCGCAACTGGGACTGGCGCAATCGTCACCGTAATACTATCAGTTAGCGTACAGCCATCATTGTCTGTAATCGTTAAGGTGTAGGTTGTTGTGACAAGGGGTGTAGCAATTGGATTTGGACAATCGGTGCATGAAAGTCCTGTTGCAGTCGACCATTCATATACAATTGGTCCAGCTCCAGAAACGTTTACTAATGGTCCTAAATCAACTGCACTTTCTAAACAAATTGTTGTGTCTTGATCAAATGATAACGAGCATTGAGCGCTCGAAATGTAACCCGAAAAAAGGAATAAAATGGTAAATAGAATATTATATTTGGCAAACAACGTCTTCATTATTACTGTTTAGGAATCACAAAATTAAGTTAAATACTTAATTTATCCTAAAAAAATAAATTTACCTAATTATAACCACTTACTGCTAATGCGTTTGCCTACTTTTATTCTAAACCTTTTCAAAACAGTCTCTCTATCGCTTACATTTGCACACTTCACAATATCGCTTGTAATAAACTCTCCATTTCTGTAAAACTTGAACTCAAAACTCACCGAAACAATGTCTGTTTGATATAAATTAAACAAACTACCCAATTCTAGTGATTTAAATAAATTATCTATTGAAGTTGTTGGCTTGAATTTTCTATCATAACCTCGCACACTCACCAAGATGTATGTGTCAATTCCTTTTGCTTTTAACACTTGCGTCATAGAATTCGAAGCCAATAATTGTGAGTCGCTTCCTATTTTCATAATATTCAACGATGGAATCGTTTTTACACCTCTCGAAGTTAACAATTCAGTAAGATTAATTTCCAAAGAATATCTATCCTCAGTATTGTCTAATTGTCCAATTACAACAGCGTTTTTAAGGTTTAAATTTACTTTTTGTGCAACTGAACTATTCACAGTGGCAAAGAGGACGAACAGGTAAATGTATTTTTTCATATTAAAATATTTCTTCCGCAATTGCTTTCACACAATCAGAATTTGACATTGTATAATAATGTATGCAAGGCGCACCAGCTTTCTTCAGCTCCTTAGATTGGTGAATTCCCCATTCAATTCCCACCTTTTTCACATCTTCATTAGATTTGCATTTCAATAATTCCTTAGAAAGTTCTTCTGGATAATCAATGTGAAAAAACTTCGGTAAAAACGAAATGTGATTCAATGATTTTATAGGCTTTAGTCCCGGTATAATTGGAATATTAATTCCAATTGCACGACAAGCATCTACAAAGGCAAAATACTTCGAGTTATCAAAGAACATTTGCGTTACAATGTATTCCGCACCTGCATCTACTTTTGCTTTTAAGTATTGTAAATCAGTAGACAAATTCATTGCCTCAAAATGCTTTTCAGGATAACCAGCTGCGCCAATACAAAAATCTGTTGGTTCCAATTTGATATCGTCTATCAAATAGTTTCCTTTATTCATATACGTAATTTGATCAATCAATTCAACGGCAAATTCGTGTCCATCTTGATGAGGACGAAAGTTCGATTCTGTTTTAATTGAATCTCCTCTTAAAGCTAGAACATTGTCTATTCCTAAAAAATGAAGATCAATTAATGCATTTTCTGTTTCCTCTTTATTAAATCCACCACAAATTAAATGAGGAACAGCATCGACATCATATTTATTCATAATGGCAGCGCAAATCCCAACAGTTCCAGGGCGTTTACGGATCGCTATTTTCTCTAACAATCCATTTTCTCTCTCTTTATAAATAAACTCTTCTCTATGATAGGTTACGTTCACAAACTTTGGTTTAAACTCCATTAATGGGTCTATTCCATCGTAAATGGATTGAATGCTTTTTCCCTTCAATGGTGGTAAAATTTCAAACGAGAACAATGTCTCTTTTGAATCCTTTATGTGATCAGTAACTTTCATGTTTTTATTTGAATCGATAGCAAAGATACCATTATTGAAATTACTAGAAACAATTAATGTGTTTCTTTAGAAATATTAAGATTTAAAGATTGGATGCTAATCGATTACCGCCTACTTCAAAAACAACTCGGCATATTTTAAATCCGCTTGCGTGGTTATTTTTACGTTTTCAGAGTTCCCTTCGGCCGTTGAAATTTTGTAGCCTGCTTCTTCTACTAAACTAGCATCGTCTGTAATTTTCGTGTGATAATCAATAGTATACGCCTTTTCTAAAACGTCACGCTTAAAACATTGTGGCGTTTGTACAATCAAATATTCTGCGCGATCAACGGCAATTGTCCCATTTTTTGAGTCTTTTTTTCGAAGCGATTCAACAACTGAAATTACGGGTACTACAGCTTCATTTTTTCGCAATTTAGCGAGACATTTTTGAATGGTTTCATCCGACACTAATGGTCGAACTCCATCGTGAACCGCTATGATGTCACCATAACAATAGTGAATCGCGTTTTTGATGGAATGGTAGCGCTCATCTCCTCCGGTAACAACTCTGTGTGGGATTTGAAAGTCTTGTTCAATTACCAATTCTTCCCAGTACTTTTTCCAATCTTCTGGTAAGGTAATTAAGATCTGACTTTTAGGGTCAAAATGATAAAATCTTTCAATCGTATACATCAAAATGGGTTTATCAAAAATGTGGATGAATTGCTTTGGTAAGGACGAATTCATTCGTTTTCCAATTCCACCGGCCGTTATAATTACACTTAATGTTTTCATTACTCAAAGGTAAAAATAGAATAAACGGTATTCACTATCATAACTTTTTATCATCTCTTACCGAAATATTATAAGACCTACCTTAGAATATTGACATGGCCAACATACGTTTTCTTTTCTCCACCGCCAATTACATCGTCGCTGATTACAAATGCTAGCTTCCAAGTATAAGTACCGTCTTGACAGTATTTACCGAAATACGTTCCATCCCAAGCACCAGCGGGGTCATGTGACACAAATATCAATTCTCCCCACCTGTTATAAATCTCGAATACATAACCTTCCGGGCTCACACCGATTCCAATTACTGGTTTAAACGTATTGTTATATTGATCTCCATCTGGAGTAAATGTATTTGGTACATATATCAACAGTTCTTCTCTAATTTCAATTGTTTTTGTAGCCGAGTCCTGACATCCATATTGGCTGGTTGCTATTAGAAAAATTTCATAATATCCCGGCTGTCCAAATGGAAATTGGTGATAAGGATTTTCATCTTCTGATGTCTCTCCATCTCCAAAATCCCAATAGTAATCAACTGCCCCGGATGAAGTATTCGTTATATTTACATCAGAATCAAAAATTGAATACACTTCTGAATTTGTATAAAAGCCCGCTACTGGGTACGGTCTAATACAGATATAATCCGTTATTGATATTGAGTCCATGCACCCAAACTGATTTGTTATTACCAAATGAGCATCATAACAGCCTACTTCTTGCAAGGAAAATACGTTAGGACCACAACTATTCACAACCATGCTGTTGTCAAATGTCCAAATACAAGATTCATTTGCCCCTGCATTTGAGTTGAATACTACTTCTATTCCATGACAAACTTCTATTGGTGCGTCAGGATTTGGAATTGGAATTGGATGTGCATCTAAGATTACTGTTGCACTATCTACACAACCATTAATATCAGTTACAGTAACCGTATAGCTCCCTTCTCCTAGATTAGATATTATACCAGTGTTTTGAACTGGGTTTGTGTTCCAAGAGTAAACATGACCTGGCGTTCCTCCAGTGATAATTGCTTGAATAGATCCATCTTCTTGAAAAGCACAACTAACAGGTAAACCAAAATAATCTGTTAATAAATCAATCGAAACATCTAATAACGGAGGCTCCGTTAACGTAATGTTTCTTTGAATCGTGCAACCATTTACATCTGTTACATTAACGATATAATCTCCAGAAGGTAAATTGTCCACTTGTGGCGTGTTTCCAATATTGGTGCCGTTAACATCTAACCATTCGTATGTATATCCGGGAGTTCCTCCACTTGACGTAACATCCACTGATCCATCAGAATATTGAAAACAAGAAATGTCTTGACCATTATAATCACTTAATATATCCGTAACTCCGTCCAATATCGGCGGCTCAAAAAGAGTGATATTCGTGTCTACTATACAACCGTTAGCATCTTGAACTATAACTGAATAAAATCCTGCAGCTAATCCATTTAAATCTTCAGTATTTCCAATAAAATTATTTGAACCATCAAGCCAAACAATCGTATATGCCGGAGTGCCTCCAAATATTATAAAATCAATTCCTCCGTCCGAAGCTCCAAAACATGAAATGTCTTGTCCATTATAGTCCGTTGATACCAATATATCTGAAATCAAAGGTGGTGCATCAACAACCTCTATGGAATCATTCGCAGAACAACCATTCTGATCTGTAGTTAAGACATAATACCATCCCGCAGGGATTCCTGATGGGTCATTAATGTTTGAAATAACAGTACCACTAGCGTCCATCCATTCATATGTATAACCGGGAGTCCCATCCAAAGCAACTACTTCAACAGAACCATCAGAAGCACCTTGACAGGAAACATCTTCTCCATTATAGTTAGATGTTACTGAAATACTCGTATTTAAAAGTGGCGGAGCTAATAACTGTATACTATCTTGTATTAAACATCCGTTTATATCCGCAGAAGATAGGTAATACCACCCTGGGAAAAGGGAATTGATATCTTCCAAATCATCAAAATCTCCGGTTCCATCATTACTCCAATCAAAAATATATCCTCCGACCCCTCCGTTAATAAGTAAGTCTATTGAACCATCATTATCACAACCCGTAGTATTCCAACCTCCTGCATATATTGAAGGTGTTAATGAAGTTACTAATGGTGTTGGCTCTATTAATGTGATTTGTGACGTAATAATACAGCCGTTAATGTCCGTAACTGTTACATCATATGTTCCAGCTGTAAGCCCTGTTTGGTCTTCTCCTGCTGGCGCAAGTCCTGATCCATCAAGTGTTGTCCAAGCGTATGAATAAGCCGGGCTTCCTCCAGTGTTTGTAAGATCGATTGAACCATCATTGAA
>CAWUSK010000054.1:0-3755 GCA_963925035.1 uncultured Flavobacteriales bacterium | reverse complement strand
TAAAATTGGATATAGTTACGATGTGACAGTGTCAAAATTAAACAATGGAGTTTCAGGTGGGTCACATGAAGTTTCATTAGGTTTTAACTTAAGTTGTAAAGATAAACCGAGCACGTTCAAAACTATCTCTTGTCCGTCATTCTAATTTTTGTAACCAAACTATAACGATAACGTTGTACAATTGAAATTTGATTAAGAAGTAATGAAAACGAAAACTAATAATATGCGATTTTTCAAAACAGTAGCTGTTGCGATAGCAGGAATATTCGTCGCTGCATCATGTGCTAACGAAGCTTCCAATACTACAGGATGGGATTATAACGACCCAGAGACAGGAGGCTTCCAAAAAGTTCCATTTGTTGATCAGGAAACTGGGCCAGGACTACTTTTGATAGAAGGTGGTACATTTACAATGGGACGTGCTGAACAAGATGTTATGCATGATTGGAACAATAGAGCAGCAAGAGTAACAGTATCTTCATTCTATATGGATCAAACTGAGGTAACTAACTTTCACTGGTTAGAGTATTTATACTGGGTATCTCGTGCTTACAACGAAAGTTATCCAATCGTTTACAAAAATGCATTGCCAGATACTTTGGTATGGAGGTCTAAAATGGGATTCAATGAGAAGTATGTAGATTATTACTTACGCCACCCTGCATATAGAGACTACCCTGTTGTTGGAGTTTCTTGGTTGCAAGCAAATGATTTCTGTAAATGGAGAACGGATCGTGTAAACGAATACATCTTAATTAGAGAAGGGATTTTAGCATTCAATATTGACCAAAGAGATGAGGCTACATTCAACACAGATTCATATTATGCAGGTCAATACGAAGAAGGTTTAGTTAGAAATGTTCAAGATTTAAACCCATCAAATTTAGATGGAAAGAGATTAGGAACACGTATTGTTAGAATGGAAGATGGTATTTTATTGCCACACTACCGCCTACCAACAGAAGCTGAATGGGAATTTGCTGCATCTGGATTGATCGGTAACTTACAAGCTGGAACAGAAAATATTAACGAAAGAAGATTATATCCTTGGGATGGTCACTGGGTACGTCAGGACGAAGCACAATTTACAGGACAGATTCGCGCTAACTTTGTTAGAGGTCGTGGAGATTACATGGGGGTTGCTGGTCACTTAAATGATGGTGCCGATGTAACTGCTCCGGTTGAGTCTTTCTGGCCAAATGATTACGGTTTGTACCACATGGCTGGTAACGTTTCTGAATGGGTACTTGACGTTTATCGCCCATTAACAAGCGAGGAATACGATGAGTTCCGTCCATTTAGAGGGAATGTATTCAAAACAAAATTATTGAACAACGAAGGAAGTATTGATTTGAAAAATGCTCAAGTTCAGTACGATGTTCATGGAATGAAAGAGTACTTAAACGAGTTTGAAAGAATTCGTTACCAAAGAATTTCTGCTGACAAACACAATCCATTGGATACAATTATCCCAAGAGGATTAGCGGCAAATGTAGAGTCTAGAAACCCTTCAAAAAGAGGATTTGCTCCAGACCCGTTTTTTGTATCTCATGGAAAAGTAAAAGATTCAATTGAAATAGATTTGTTACGAAAAATCAATGAAGTACTTAATTTAGCTGTTCAATACAAAAATGATAAGTACGACCTTGAGGCATCTACTTTAATTCAAGATCAATTGTTTGATGGAATCTTTGCAGATGAAATCAGAACTGGTCCAGACGGAGAGGAATATGCTTTCGAAATCATTTCAATGTTACGTGATGGATTCAATGATTTCATTGTTGATACTCCAGGTAAATTGAAATACAGAAATGTAACTGAAGAAGAAAACATTGGAAGATTGAATTATAGAAAAGATGATTACATTGATTATTTAGATGGTGATATCGAAAGCTCGATACATTATGACAACGATGATCTTAAAAACAACATTAATCAAGCGACACGTGATGCAAGCTTAATAATGTACCAAGATCAGCACGAACAATACGGATTAGATGGAGTTCAAGTGAAACCAGGTGGAGAAGATAGAACTTCTTGGCCAACTACACTTATCTCTGACAAGTCTAGAGTATACAAAGGTGGTTCTTGGAAAGATAGAGCTTACTGGTTGGTTGCAAGTAACCGCCGTTACTTAGACGAAGATAAATCAACAGATGCAATTGGTTTCCGCTGCGCGATGGATCGAGTAGGTTCTCCAACAGGTAACAATTACGGAAGAGAAAAGAAAAAGAAAAAATAATTTCTAATTAAATTAGTTAAGCCTATTCGTTAATTCGAATAGGCTTTTTTTTATTTTCACACTATGAAAAACCAACATTACGATTTATTCTTGAACTCAAGCGTTATCTGCACCGATACGCGAGCAATAGAACAAAATTCATTATTCGTTTGTATTAAAGGAGAGAACTTCGACGGAAATTCTTTTGCTGAAAATGCTTTGACTGCTGGGGCCTCCCATGTAATATTGGACAATCCAGCTTTTTTCAATCCAAAACTGTCCATGACATTGGTTGATGACAGTGTGGAATTTCTACAGGAATTAGCCAATCACCATAGAAAACAATTTTCGATTCCAGTGATCGGAATTACAGGGAGTAATGGCAAGACAACTACCAAAGAGCTTATTAGCAAAGTGCTTTCTAAGAAATACAATGTACTTGCAACCAAAGGAAATTTAAACAATCATCTTGGTGTTCCCTTCACCCTACTTCGTATGACCAAAGCGCATGAAATTGCTCTAATAGAAATGGGAGCGAATAAATTCAAAGACATCGAAGAATTATGTACAATAGCGGAACCAAATTTCGGAATTATTACAAATATTGGAAAGGCACATTTGGAAGGCTTCATCAATTTTGAAGGGGTAATTCGCACGAAAAAAGAATTGTATTCATCCGTAGAAAAAAACAAAGGAAAATTATTCATTAACAACGATGACAAAATTTTACTTGCAAATTTCCCGAAAACGATTGAATCTATTTCATACGGAACGACTGATAGCGCTTTAGTTTCTGGAGAATTAACTGACCTCTCCCCTTTTGTAGAAATGAAATGGAAAACAGGACAATATTCATCTCCAATCTTGCATACACAAATGGTTGGGAAATACAACTTCTACAATTATTTAGCTGCCGCTGCTTTTGGAGTTGAATTTGGTGTTGAACCGGAAAAAATATCAGAAGCAATTCAAGAATATACGCCGACAAACAATCGCTCTCAAGTTAAAAATACGGCAAGTAACACACTTATTCTGGATTGCTACAATGCGAACCCAACAAGCATGAAATCTGCGTTAGAGAGCTTTGCAATGATAGACACGGAAGCTAAATACTTTGTTATTGGTGACATGAAAGAATTGGGAGCAGACTCTAGAGAGGAACATGCAGAAATCATTGAGTTGATTGAAAAACTGAAACTTAAAGGGTTTACCGTTGGGACTGCGTTTTCTCAATTCAATTCTGAATCTGTACTTTTAAACTTTGCGACTAATCAAGCAATGAAAAATCACTTGATTGAGTCTCCAATTACAAACAGTTTAATTCTTTTAAAAGGCTCGCGCAGTATTGGATTAGAAATACTAGAAGACGTATTATAAAAAAAGGGAAGCTATTGCCAGTCATGGTCGGAAGATTTTTCTTCCGACCATTTTTCGTTTTACGAACACTTCCTTGTTGATATAATCGATTGATTTTCAATATTTTAACTTGTTTTTATTGCTGATTATTAGTATCTTAGTTACTGATAATCAGTTA
>CAWUSK010000053.1:0-10173 GCA_963925035.1 uncultured Flavobacteriales bacterium | reverse complement strand
CCTGTTTTATTGGAAGATTTGTATTTGCCTTACAAACAAAAACGTTTGACAAGAGGAGAGAAAGCAAAGAAGTTAGGATTGGAACCGCTAGCTAAAATGATCATGTCGCAGCGAGGTGGAGATCCATTTCAAATGGCAGAACGTTATGTGAAAGGAGAAGTTTATGGCGAAGACCAAGCAATTGACGGTGCGAAGGATATTATTTCGGAATGGATGAATGAAAACATGACCTGTCGCGGTAGATTAAGAGAGACTTTTGAAAAACGTTCAATTTTGACTTCTAAATTGGTCAAAGGAAAAGAAGTAGAAGCTGAGAAATACAAAGATTACTTTGATCACTCAGAGAATTTAAGTCGTATTGCGTCTCATCGTTTCTTAGCATTGTACAGAGCAAATAGAGAAGGATATTTATCATTGAAAGCACGCCCGGACGAAGAGTCTGTAATGCAATTCATGGAACGTTTTTTCGTTAAAGGAAACGATGCCTGTTCAGATGTCGTGAGTGAAGCAGCCCATGATGCTTACAAACGATTATTACGTCCTTCTTTGGAAAACGAAGCGTTAAGCAAGACAAAAGAGAAAGCGGATGCTGAGGCAATAAAAGTGTTTGGTAAGAATTTACGTCAATTGTTGTTGGCTCCACCTTTGGGTTCAAAACGAATTTTAGCACTTGATCCAGGATTCAAATCTGGATGTAAAGTAGTGTGCGTAGACGAAAACGGTAATTTATTAACGAACACAACCATTTTTCCTCATCCGCCACAGAAACAAGGAGCTGCAGCGAAAGCGAAGATTTCTCAATTGGTTCAGGCCTACAAAATTCAAGCAATTGCAATTGGTGACGGAACTGCAGGCAGAGAAACAGAGACGATGATCAAACACATTCGTTTTGACAGAGATGTTGAAGTTTATGTGGTTCGAGAAGATGGAGCTTCGATTTATTCTGCGAGTTCTATCGCACGAAAAGAATTTCCAGATTACGATGTTACCGTGCGTGGAGCTGTTTCTATCGGTCGTAGATTAATGGATCCGTTAGCTGAACTGGTTAAAATTGACCCGAAATCAGTTGGTGTTGGACAATATCAACACGAAGTGAATCAATCGCAATTAAAGGAAACGTTGGACGATGTCGTTGTTTCATGTGTAAATACTGTTGGAGTTGATGTAAATACTGCATCGCCTTATTTATTGAGCTACGTTTCTGGATTAGGACCAGCTTTGGCGGAAAACATTGTGAAATACAGAACAGAGAACGGTGGAATTCATTCGCGAGAAGAACTGAAAAAAGTCGCACGTCTTGGTGGAAAAGCATTTGAACAAGCAGCTGGATTTATTCGAATTCGTGATGGAAAAAATCCATTGGACAATTCGTCCGTTCACCCAGAAAGTTATAAAGTGGTGGCTAAAATTGCTAAATCCCTAAATTGCGATATTGAAAAATTGATAGGGAACAAGGAATTGTTAGCGGTACTCGATCCAAAAAACTTTCCGGAAACAGATATGTTTACATTCAACGACATTGTTTCGGAACTTAAAAAACCGGGACACGATCCGCGAAAACAAGCTGAAGTATTAGAATTCGATCACCGTATTAAAACGATAGGTGATTTACACGCAGGAATGAATTTGACGGGAATTGTAACCAACGTAACCAATTTCGGTGCGTTTGTCAATATCGGAATAAAAGAAAACGGACTTATTCATAAGTCTAACTTAGCAGACGTGTACGTGGAAGATCCTTCAGAATTTATTGCATTACATGAACATGTTTCTGTACAAGTAATGGAAGTTGATATTGCAAGAAAAAGAATTGGGTTAAAACGATTGCTGTAATTTACTTTCAGTGTCATCACTTAATGCGGTGAAGACAATGATTAATAACCGCATAATTTACGGTGAATAATTTGTTTTTGCGGTGAATAAGCTGTATATTCGATGCATAAATTGCGGAGAATGGCACATTATGTATATCAACAAAAAGATTGGCCTCATTTTTATTGGGACAATGAAGTACTTGTTTTGAAACTGTCAGAAGTTCGAAACAAGCAAGGCCGTCTATTGGGCAAAATGGAAGCGTTGGGGCTTGATCTACAAAATGAAGCGCTTTTAAAAACGCTTTCTTCAGATGTACTTTATTCGTCTCAAATAGAAGGGGAAAATTTCAATTCAGAAGAAGTGAGGTCTTCGGTTGCACGAAAATTAGGAATGGAATTCGCTGGAATGGTCGATTCCAATCGTTTTGTAGATGGTGTTTCAGAAGTCACAGTTGATGCTACAAAAAACGCACATTTACCTTTAACAAAAGAACGATTGTGTGCTTGGCATGCGGCATTATTTCCGACAGGTAAAAGCGGGATGTTTTCAATCACTGTTAGCGATTACAGAAAAGATGATAAAGGTTCAATGCAAGTCGTTTCAGGTGCAATGGGTTTTGAACGTGTGCATTTTGAAGCACCAAAAGCGGATAAACTCGAAGCGGAAATGCATCAATTTTTAACATGGTTTAATTCAGATGTTCCTCTGGATGGCGTATTAAAAGCTGCTTTGGCACATTTTTGGTTTGTTACGGTTCATCCATTCGATGATGGAAATGGACGTTTGGCGCGTGCAGTCGCAGATATGCAATTGGCGAAATCAGAACATGTAAATCAACGCTTTTATAGTATGTCCTCTCAATTGTTAAAAGAACGAAAAGCGTATTATCAGCAACTAGAGTTATCTCAAAAAGGAGATTTAGATCTTACTTCTTGGTTGGCTTGGTTTTTAGATTGTTTGCATACAACATTAAATTCTTCGGAAGAATCACTTTCCAAAGTCTTGTTGAAAGCACGTTTTTGGGAAAAACATAAGCAAACTGTGTTCAATAAACGTCAGGTCGACATGCTCAATAAATTATTGAATGATTTCAAAGGAAACTTAACAACTTCCAAATGGGCGAAAATGCAAAAATGTTCTCAAGATACAGCACTTCGAGATGTGCAGGATTTACTATCAAAATATGTTTTAAGTAAAGATGATGCTGGAGGAAGAAGTACTAATTATGTTTTAAAATGATCTAAAAATCATTCCATTTTCAACCGTCAATGTAGTTGGCGTGTTTTTAACGTACAATGAACCGGTTCCTAATCCTTGTGGTAGTTCGTTTTTGTATTCTGCGGTAAATTGACAAATGGCGTCTAATCCAATATTGGATTCAAGTGCTGAAGTAATCCACCATGGAATGCTACGCGCTTCGGAAAGTAAAATCCATTCTTTGCATCCTTTAATTCCACCGTGTAAGCTTGGTTTCAATATAATGTATTGCGGTTTTATCGTGTCTAATAATTGAATTTTTTCTTCAAACTTATTAATTCCTATCAACTCTTCATCCAAAACGATGTCGAGTGGAGTAAAAGTACATAGTTTTGCCATTTCATTCCATTGTCCCGCTTTTATGGGTTGTTCAATTGAATGAATATCGAATTCACTCAGTGTTTTAAGTTTCTCCAATGCCTCTTCAGGAGAAAACGCACCGTTTGCATCTACACGTAAAGTAATTTGATTGGCGTCAAAACGTTTTCTAATCGACCCAAGTAGTTTAACCTCTGTTTCGAAATCAATCGCACCAATTTTCAATTTAATAGTTGAGAATCCAGCTGCAATTTTCTCTTCAATCTGTTCTCGCATGAAATCTTCAGTTCCCATCCAAATTAACCCGTTGATTGGAATTTGTTGTTGTCCTTTCGAAAAATCATTGTCGAAAATGATTCCTTTTCCACCATGCTGTAAATCCAACAACGCCGTTTCCAATCCGAATTCAATGGAAGGGAAGTCGCTTAAATCTCTACTTAAGTCATTGCAGATTGCAGAAAGTTCAGCTTCGTATTGAGAATCGTGTATGAAATCGGGAGACAAACCAGGAATAACAGAACATTCGCCAACTCCAATTATACTTGGATTGCTTTCATTCCAAATTTCGATGAGCCAAGAGTGTTTTTCTGTCAATATTCCGCGACTTGTGCCACTTGGACGTTTGAATTGAAAAGATTGCTTGTAAAAACGTGCTTTCATCTTGTGAGGATTAATCCAACAACAACACAAATGGAAATTAAGAATGTAGTCAAGGCAACTTTCTTTAATTCTGGATCAAAATCCTTTACTTGAGTGGTCTTCATCACTTTTCGCAGGTGAATAATTAATAGAATGGCAGGAACCATGGTAAAAAACAGTTCAGGCTTTTTAAAGGAATTTAAGAAAATGGTAAGCGAAAGAAGCGCGATTAATATCAATAAGGCATGATAAAATTTAGCGTTATTTGGCCCCATTTTTACCACAATTGTCTTCTTGTTCGAAGCCGCATCGTTCTTATAATCGCGCATATTATTCAAATTCAAAACTGCCGTGCTCAACAATCCAACAAAAATTCCAAGAGAGACATTCTCCATTAAGAATGATTTTGCGAATAAGGAATAAACTCCCAACACACTAACAAGTCCAAAAAATATGAAAACCATAATATCGCCCATTCCATGATAACCGTATGCTTTTTTGCCAACAGTGTAGGTTATAGCTGCAACAATACAAAGAATCGCAAGTCCGATGTAAAACCATAAAATTTGCTCAGGCATTCCTTTTACACCAACAAAAATTAGTGCGGCTGCAGAAATCAAACTCAATACCGCCACTACAATTACGGCAAATTTCATCTCTGATTGTGAAATAACGCCTGATTGTACAGAGCGCATTGGCCCAATTCTTTCTGAATTATCTGTGCCCTTTGCGCTATCACCTAAATCGTTTGCAAAGTTAGAAAGTACTTGAAATAAAATCGTAGTAGAGATTGCAAGAACAAAGATTGTTGTGTCCCAAAAACCATTGTGGTAGGCAACACCAGCTCCTAAAATTATTCCAGATAATGAAAGCGGGAGAGTTCTCAAGCGCATCGCACCAACCCATGATTTTGTTTTTTGCATGGAACAAATGTACTTAAAGTCTCGCTTATTTGATTCAGATAGTGTGCGTACATAATAAAAAATAATTAACTTCACGGCATGAATACAGATCCAAAAGACTTCGCCTTAAGTAGGTTATTGAACATAGAATTTCCGGTTATTGTTGCACCAATGTTTCTCGTTTCTAATGTAGAAATGGTTGTTGAGGCAATAAAAGCAGGAGCAACCGGAGCAATTCCAGCATTGAATTATAGAACGGTTGATGAACTTAGAACAGCGATTCAACGTATAAAGAAAGAAGCAAAAGGTCCGTTGGGAATTAATTTGATTGTCAATAAGTCGAACTTTTTGTACAAGGAACAATTGAAGGTGTGCTGTGAAGAGAAAATCGACTACATCATTACTTCTCTTGGTTCTCCAGAGGAAACAATAAAGGAAGCAAGCAAAGCGGGTGTCAAAGTTTTTTGTGATGTTGTAGATATCAATTACGCTAAAAAAGTAGAAGATTTAGGCGCAGATGCTTTGATTGCCGTAAATAAAGAAGCAGGTGGACATGCAGGACCAATGTCGTTCAAAGAATTAATTCCATTGTTAAAAAAGGAATGTAAGATTCCTGTTATTTCGGCTGGAGGAGTTGGAAATGGTTTTGAAATGGCAGAAATAGCCAAATGCGGAGCCGATGGTTTTTCAATGGGAAGTATTTTCATTGCTTCAACCGAAGCAGGAGTTTCGGATGATTACAAACAAGCGTGTATTCATTATGGAAAGGATGATATTGTAATGACTGAGAAATTGTCAGGAAGTTCTTGTACTATTATAAATACGCCATACGTGCAAAAAGTTGGAACGAAACAAAATTGGTTCGAACGCTTTTTGAGTAAACACAAACGATTCAAAAAATGGTTCAAGGCATTTACCTTTTTTAAAGGAATGAAAAAATTACAAGCTGCAGCAAATAGTACAACCTACAAGACGGTTTGGTGCGCAGGTCCTTCTATTGAGCATGTAAAAGAAATTCGCCCAATGAAAGAAATCATAGAACAATTAAAAACAGAATATGTCCAAGGATAAGAAAGAGGTTACGTTGAGTAAAATGAATTGGCTGTTGTTTTTATTGAGTCGATTTAAAATTCCAGTGATAGGTTTTGTAAAGCCAAAATTACTTGTTTTAAACGATACAGATGTTGAAGTAAAGATTCGTTTGCGTCGACGTTCTAAGAATCATTTAAATTCAATGTATTTTGGTGCATTGGCAATTGGTGCGGATGTCGCAGCTGGAATTCACACGTTTTATTTCTCAGAAAAATTAGGGTTGAAAGTATCGTTTGCTTTTAAAGGAATGAATGCTGAATTTCTTAAACGCGCTGAGTCGGATATCATTTTTAAATGCGATCAAGGAGAAATCATCGAGAAAGCCATTTTGAAATCTGATGCTGAAAAAGTTCGAATAAACGAAACGGTTACCGTTAATGCGTTTGATAGCAACAACGAAATTGTCGCGAAATTTGACATGATTGTCTCTGTTAAAGTGAAATAATCGTTCAACTTCAATTAAATTGATTGATTTTCTATCTTTGTGACAATTAATTATACTTGATTATGCAATACATTTCAGTGACAGAGCTTAAGGCTATGAAAGAAAAAAACGAAAATTTTGTTCTTTTAGACGTTCGTGAGGATTACGAACTTGATATTTGTTCTATCGGTGGAATTCACATTCCAATGGCAGAAGTGCAAGATCGTGTAAATGAAATATCTAAAGATCATCAAGTTGCTGTTTTATGTCGTTCTGGAAAAAGAGCAGAATGCGTTGCTAACCTATTGGTAAGCGATTTGAATTTTTCAAATGTTGTTATCGTTGAGGGTGGAATTCTTGCTTGGATAGAACAAGTTGATAATCAATTAGAAGCATACTAACTATGGCAAAAAGATCACCACTGAAATTGGCACTTCTTTCATTGAAAGGAATGGCTATGGGCGCTGCAGATGTTGTGCCAGGAGTTTCTGGAGGAACTATCGCTTTTATCTCTGGAATTTACGAAGAGTTGATTGAAAGTATCAACAAGATTAATCTCGGAGCATTGAAAATTTGGAAGAATGAAGGACTTAAATCCTTTTGGAATCATATCAATGGAACATTCTTTGTTTTTCTATTTGCGGGAATCATCATCAGTATTGCTTCATTAGCGAAAGTTGTAACGTACTTTTTGGAAGTACATCCCGTATTAATTTGGAGTTTCTTTTTTGGATTAATCGTTGCGAGTGTTTGGTTGATAGGAAAAACAATTAAGAAGTGGAACCTTGGAGCAATCTTGATGCTACTCGTTGGAACATTGATAGCTTTTTATATTTCATCGATAGAATCCGTTGCAACGGTCGATGCCAAATGGTACATTTTTCTAAGTGGAGCAATTGCAATTTGCGCAATGATTTTACCGGGAATATCAGGGTCTTTTATTCTCGTTCTGATGGGAAGTTATCCCTTAGTATTGGAAGCTGTTAAAACTAGAGATCTTGCAGTCATAGCTTTATTCGCAGCCGGTTGTTTAATAGGCTTATTGACATTCGCTCGATTATTAAAGTATCTATTCAATCATTTCAAAGAAATCACCGTTGCCTTATTGACTGGTTTTATGATTGGTTCATTATATAAGGTGTGGCCTTGGAAAATTAAAGTAGGAGATGTTCCTTTGGTAATTCACTCTAATGGAAAAGAAGATTATATGATGACAAATGTGCTTCCAGCTAATTTTGACGGAAATACTTTGTTATGGTCTGCAATTGGTTGTGCCGTTGGAGGAATGTTATTGATTCTTATTCTTGAACGTTTTGCTCCAAAAGAAGCATGAAGAAATTCGGATTGATCGGTCGTTCATTAGAACATTCATTTTCCAAGTCTTTCTTTGAACGTTACTTTGAAGGGCATTCAATCCTCGCTAGCTATGAGAATATAGAACTTTCAGAAATCGCCGAGATTCAAACCGTTATTTCAAATGGCTACTCAGGATTAAACGTCACAATACCTTATAAAGAACAAATTATTCCATTTTTAGATGAGCTTTCGGAAGAAGCATTGAAAATTGGAGCGGTTAACGTCGTTGAATTCAAAAATGGAAAAACCATTGGTCACAATACAGACGTATATGGATTTCGAAATTCAATTAAGCCATTTTTAAACAATCACCACGACAGAGCCATTATTTTTGGAACGGGTGGTGCAAGTAAAGCAGTTGAGTTCGTATTGAAGAACTTGGGAATTGATGTCATTTTCATTTCACGTAATCCAAAAGGTGAAAATCAATTTTCGTATGAGGACGTCAATGAGCACATGACAAACGCGTGTAAATTATGGATAAACACTACTCCAGTAGGAACACATCCAAATAATGAAGACGTATTGCCAATTCCATTTAACTTTTTAACAGAACATCACTTTTTGATTGACTTAATTTACAATCCTGAAAAAACTGTTTTCCTCCAAGAAGGAGAAAAGAAAGGTGCGATGCTCCAAAATGGACATTCTATGCTTAAACATCAGGCGACTAAAGCTTGGGAAATATGGACGCTGAATGAATCCAATTGAAAACACAATCAAAATAGGCCGAAACGAAACCGTTGAGTTCTTAACTGAGGTAGATGAGTTGATTTATTTCGCCAAAATCTGTGTTGCATTTGCGAATACATACGGTGGAAGTATTTTTATTGGTGTGAATGAGAAAGGAAAATTGATGGGGGTTAATCCAGAACCTGAATTAAGATTGATTACAGAAGTGCACGAATTTATTGATGGACAACTGAACATCGAAACAGTAGTTCACCTAGTAAAACATTACTGTATAATAGAAGTTAAGGTAGCGAAAGCAGATATTCCACTGTTAATCAAAAGGAATGAAGGAACTAAAGTCTTTTATTATCGAGTTGAATCGAATACTGTTGAGGCCAATAAGATTATCGAACGTTATTTGAATATCCGAAGATTTGCTAAGGTTGTTGAGCAATCAAAGCTTCACAGCGATTACTTGGATAAATTAGGCGAGAATGAATCCAATCTCTCCTTGTTATATAAGGTAATGGATTTGAAGCCGAATGAAGTAGATAAAATAACGGCTGAATTGATTTTTCTTGAGCAAATCAAAGTTCAATTGGTGGATAAGAAATTCTATTTCAGTCGATTGAAATCTTAAGATTTGTTTATTATTCTCATCAATTAACTGAAACACTATTATTGATGAACAAGGCAATTTATATTATTGGAATTGTATTAGTAGTTATTTTTATTGGAATTTTTGGTTATTATTTAGATGCAGGTTAGCTTTGCTAGAATGGACTATTTATTTTCAAGTTATAACTATTTTGATTACACTTATGGAGCTTCTTCTTGATCTGATTCAAACTACAGGGACTTAATTTCAGAAGTAGGATTATGGACGTTAGTTTTTACACTATTTTTCGTAGCAATGAATTTAATCGGTTTGATTAAGTTCAAAACAAAGCCATCTAAAGTAATTTCAATTATAGGTTTGTAGTTCAGTGTGATTATATTGTTTTGGGATTTTGTTGTTATTGCTTCGCCAGGAGCAATCTGAATTGATGAGATTTCGCAGGTATGTGTGTTTTTCTCTTTAACTATTTTTGCATTTGCCATTATAGGGTTAGTGCAAAGCATTTGATTCGAAAAGAAACTTTCTCGACCAAGCCCAGTTTTGCTTCTGATTCAACTCATAGCAATGATTTATTAGATCCTTAAAAATTCCTAAAAAAATAGGAATTGAAAAATTCCTTTGTATATTGTAAGAATTAAAAAATAACTAAAATAAATCAATCGCATGGGAAGACCAGCAACCAAGCCGGCAAGATTAAAGGATGGTTTTTATATAGAAGTAAAAAATCAAGGTAGTGGAGGTGTTTTAATTAGAAGAGACACAAAAGAACAAATGGTTCTTGCGGCTGAAGACTATTCAAGAATGAAGACGGTAAATGTCTTAGGAGAAATGAAAAACGACAAATGGGTCGATAAAACCAAGGATAAAAAAAGTAAGAAATAGTTCTTGATAGAACAATTAATCATGAAAATCGAAACTACTCTAATGTTAGAGTAGTTTTTTTTATGCTTTATATCTTTTGTTATCAAGGTATTAAGTTAGTGTAAAAAGACAAATTAAAAAAAGATTATAAAAATGCTTGTTAAAGTAAAAAGAGAGTGTACCTTTGCCCCCGCTTAGAACGATAAGTGGAATATGCT
>CAWUSK010000052.1:0-24855 GCA_963925035.1 uncultured Flavobacteriales bacterium | reverse complement strand
ACCTCTTCCCATTCCGAACAGAGAAGTTAAGCCTACTTGCGCTGATGGTACTGCCCTTTTGAGGGTGGGAGAGTAAGTCGACGCCAATTTTAAGAACCCTCATACCATTTGGCATGAGGGTTTTTTTATGAAATAATGTTTAGTGTATTGTAACTGCTAAGTGAAATATTGTCCTTAATTACAGTTTTCTTAAGAATTTGGGCTCATGACGTATTTCTGGGGACTTGAAAAATAATCAGGCATAAATTTGTGTTAATCTGAATAAAAAGAATCCAATATTAGTAACCCCTCTGAATTGTGATCGAAAGGCTTTGATTTTAGCATTGAACGATTCAGCGGAGGCATTTGTAATTCGATTATCGAAATAGTTCAATATTGTTTCATAGTTATTGGTTATTGTTCTTAAAATGGTGTTAAATGACTTAAATCCTGATTGAGCAACTTGCTCATGCCACATTGCTAATCGAGTTCTAGCGTAAACTTTAGTTTCGGCTTGCTCGTAAATTCACTTGAGCTTTTCGGAGAGTTTATAGGCTTGTTTTCATTCGTCTAATTTAAAATAGTTAATTAATACTCAACTATCTTAACTGTCCTGTCAAATGCAGTAACTCCATTATCAACTATCTCGAAATAATCCACAAGAAACTCCGGAAGCAACAACTTCAATAATCCTAAATCAAACAAATCATACGTTTTAGGTTTCAAAGGTTATATTTTTTTTCAGATTTTACTACTCAGGTTTTTGTCTTGATCCAGAATTTGTAAGAGGATTTTTTGATTATGAACGTAACTCTTAGCACCTTCAATATTGGAGCGACTATATTTTACTATAATGCTCACTCGTATGTTAATAACATCAAAGCGTGACATTTTTCAATAACTCAAAAGAAGGCAGTTTACTTTTTCGTTTTATCCAAGCTAAAAATAAATGTACTTCCAACGTCAATGGTACTGCGTACATTAACATTTTGATTGTGCGCTTCTAGAATATGCTTAACGATCGCCAACCCTAATCCAGAGCCTCCTTCATTCCTATTCCTACTTTTTTCAACCCTGTAAAAACGTTCAAATAAACGAGGAATTTCAGATTCCTGAATTCCAGGACCATTATCTGATACTTCTATGGTTATTATATCATTCATTAAATAAAAACGAACTGTTGTGCTTCCTTTCGTCTTTCCATAATCAATGGAATTCCCGATAAGATTCATTAAGACTTGTGTGATTTTGCGTCTATCCGCTTTAACACTTACCCGGTCATATTCTTTAGCGAATTTCAGAGTTATTTTTTTTGATGCTGCACGTAATTCCAACTCTTGAAAAACATCCTCCACCAATTCTACAATATCAAAAGAGGTAAGATCTAATTCAATTTGGTTCACTTCCATTTTTGTAATATTATCCAAGTCTTCGAGTAACAATGTCATGCGTTCTGTCGCATTTGAAGCGCGTTCAAGAAATTTACGATTGACAGTTTCATCTTCTAGCCCACCTTCTAATAAGGTTAGAATATATCCTTGGATAGAAAATACAGGAGTCTTTAATTCATGGGCGAGATTCCCGAGAAACTCCCGTCGAAATTCTTCTTGTTCTTTTAGTTTTGAAATTTCGCCTATTTTTTCGTCTGTCCAAAGTTTAGTTTCTACTTCGGCTTGTGCGATAATGTCGTCTTGTAGACTAAATCGAGCTTCGCTTGTTGGTTGTAACTTCCCTTTTCGGATAGATCGATACAAAATTTTTAATTTTTCAGTAATGAAAACTTTAATAAAAATGTAAAAAGTGATGTAAGAAAATGTCCCGATTGCAATAGGACTAATGATAAGAACAACAGCGCTAATTTCGAAATTGATTTTGAGAAGAAGTAAAATAATTAAACTGAACAGCCCAATGACTAAACTTCCTCCAAGTACAATATATGCGGGTTTTAAGTTTCTCAAAATTCTTCAAATGTATATCCAACACCTTTTATAGTGCGAATATAGTCATTCCCAATTTTTTCTCTCAATTTTCGTATGTGAACATCAATAGTTCTTTCCCCGACTATTGTGTCATCACCCCAAACTACCTTTAATATTTGATCCCTAGTAAAAACCTTTCCAGGACGATTTGCTAATAATTCGAGCAATTCAAATTCTTTTTTTGGGAGTATTAAGTCTACTCCGGCTAATTGAATGATGAACCTCTCTCTATTGATTATTAATTTCGAATTTGTTTGTTTTGACTCTGAACTTTCAATTCTTCGAAACAACGACTCTACTTTACTCGCTAAAAGTCTTGGGCGAATTGGCTTGGAAATGTAGTCATCAGCGCCTGCTTCAAATCCAGCAATTTGAGAGTAATCTTCAGCTCTAGAAGTTAAAAACGCAATTAAGGGTTGTCGAATATTTAAGTCTTTACGAATAATTTGACATGCTTCAATACCGTCCATGTTTGGCATCATAACATCGAGAATAATCAATGATGGCGAAAAATCTTTTATCATTTGAATTCCCGCTTGAGCGTTATCACTTGTATAAACTTTATAGCCTTCTTTCTTTAAATTATAGGATAAAAATTCGAGTATATCTTTCTCATCATCGATCAACAATATCGACTTGGTTTTATTTGAATCTGTCATGTGCCTAATTTTCATCAAAGATAGCTTTAGTCGCATTAATGATTGGTTACAGTAGGTTTACACTTAGGTTACTATTTATTTGGTTTTGTTAAGGAATCCTTATCAATAAGTGTGGTAATCATATCGTATACTATCAATTATGTAAACCTTTTGATAACCTATTAACATTATATTAATCTAAACTTGTTTGAATGGTAAGGTTAAGAAAAAGTATTACTTACATATACTTTAGATATTTGCACTAACAAAAACGAAAAAAAATAAAAAGATGAAATTAAACAATGTGAAATTTGGTGCATTAGTGATGGTTGCTTCACTTACACTAGGTACAGTATCTTGTAAGAAAGATGGTTGTACTGATGAAACGGCTACTAACTACGATAGTAAAGCTAAAAAGGATGATGGGTCTTGTGTTTATGAAGAGACTCCAGTTGCAGGTACAGTTAATAAAGCTGGCAATATAACAGCTAATGAAACTTGGACTGCAGATAATATCTACATTCTTACTGGTAAGGTCGTAGTTAATAGTGGGGTTACTTTAACTATTCAGCCAGGAACAATTATTAAAGGTGCTGAAGGAACAGGAACTTTAGCTTCTGCTCTAGTTGTTGCGCAAGGGGGTAAACTTAACGCTGCAGGAACCGCGGCATTGCCTATTATTTTTACTTCGGTATTAGATAATATTACTGTTGGACAATTAACAGGAACAAATCTTGATGAAAACGATCAAGGATTATGGGGAGGTTTAATCATTTTAGGGTATGCTCCTATTTCAGCGGCAGATGGTGATGTGTTATCTCAAATTGAAGGAATACCTGCTTCGGATGCTTTTGGAGCATTTGGTGGAAGTAATTCAAGTGATGATTCAGGAGATTTAGCTTATATTTCAATCCGCCACGGTGGCGCTTTAATTGGTGCAGGTAACGAGATAAATGGTTTAACACTTGGAGGTGTTGGTTCTGGTACTTCTATTTCTAATATCGAAGTTGTATCTAATTTAGATGACGGTATTGAGTTTTTTGGTGGAACTGTTAATGTTTCTAATGTATTGATCGGTCACCAAGGTGATGATGGAATAGATATTGACATGAACTACTCTGGAACAATTACTAATTTTGTTGTTATCAATGGAGTGAACTCTGATAAATCATTAGAAGTTGATGGGCCAGAAGGAACAACAAATACATCTGGATTGTTCACATTGTTAAACGGCACAACTAACGGTACTGGAGATTTTAAATCAAAAGCACAAGGAACAACAAATAATGTTAAAATTGGTATTGCAAAAATTAGAGCTTCATATCAAAATGCATGTGCAGATCCAAAGGCTGACGCATTTGTGTATTTGACTCAAGGTTCGCCAACTTTAGTGTTTACTGGTGCTGAATTTACATCTGTTTTAGTTTACACTGCTTCTGATGATGGAGGTTCTCCAGCAACAGCGTGTTCTGTTTTTGCGATTGATCAAACTGCGGCGGAAGGTTCAATGACATCTGCAACTGCATCTGGTTTTGCTTCTGCTGGTTTTGCATCTTGGACTTGGATGGGTGTTAACAACAAATTGTAAGATCACTTAACGTTTTAATAACATTTTAATAGCAAATGCCTGCCCTTTTTGGGCGGGCATTTGCTGTATATTTGCACGATAATAAAATAACTTATAGTTGATATGTGGAGTAAAGTAGTGGTTTTAATAGTGGCAATATCCTTTTCCGCAATTTCTTTTGGGCAAGGGATAATTCGAGGGAAAGTGACTGACAATAGCAACAGTGCGCCGATTCCTTTTGCGAAAGTAAAAATCCAAGGACTAAACGCCGGAGCAAACACTGATTTTGACGGTGAATATCAAATAAAAATTGAACCAGGTACTTATGAGTTGGTTTTTTCAATGTCCTCAGAAGGTTTTATTGATTTCACTCAAGAGGTGACAATAACTGATTCTGAGGTAAAAATTATTAATGCTTCCTTAAGTAAAGATCAAAAGGTTATTGAAATTGGTGAAATGCAAGTTTCGGCAAATAAAATTGAAGGAGCAAAAACAGTTGCTGCGGATGACGCTAGAAGAAGGGATGAAAAAGGGGCGACTGAAGGAGTTACTACTGAACAAATGAAAGAGAGAGGAGTTACAACAGCTGTTGAGGCAGTGCAAATGGCTCCAGGATTATCTATTGAGGATGGAAAAAGTGTTTATGTTCGTGGATTAGGAGATCGATATACAAAAACAATTCTAAATGGAATGGACCTGCCTGGTCTTGATCCAGATCGAAATTCCGTTCAAATGGATATTTTTCCAGCAACAATCATTGATAATATCACTGTTTATAAAACATTTACACCTAATTTATCTGGAGATTTTACAGGTGGTTTAGTCGATATTACAACAAAAGACTTTCCTAGTGAGAGAACATTATATTTTAGCGCAGGATTGGGTTACAATACTGCTACTACATTTAACAAGGATTATTTCTCCTATAAAGGTGGAAAGTTGGATTTTTTAGCATTTGATGATGGTACGAGAACGTTGCCAATCAATGAGTTTACAAAATTAAGTAATCCAGTACTTGGTGAATCATCGCTTGAAACAGCAACGAGGCAATTTAATCCAACAATGGCAACGGAGCAATCGTCTAATTTTTTAAACCAAAATTACTCGATTTCATATGGTGATAGAATGAATTTTAAAAAATCTAAAGCGATTTACGGCTATAATGTAGTAGCAAATTATAGAAACACACATAATTATTATAAGGATGTCACGTACAGTGAATTTAGAAAAGTCTATGACGATAATGGTAACCCAATTAACGAACTGGATAAGTGGCGTCAATCTACCGGTTCTCAGACTGAAAACGATGTTATTTGGACTGCATTAGTGGGACAATCAATTCGTATTAATAGATCTAAAGTTTCATTAACCCTGTTTCATACTCAAAATGGAAAGTCATCTGCAGCCCAATTAACAGATGTGAACTATGAACAGAATCCTTCGACAATGTTTAAACAAAGTTTACAATATTCTCAACGTTCTGTTTCAAACGCGAATTTATCAGGTAGACATTTTCTTGATAGCGTTGGAAAATGGAAAATGGATTGGAAGTTAAGTCCAACTTACTCATTAATAAAGGATCCAGATATTCGTTCAACTGCCTTAGAGGTTCGTCAAGATAGTTTAGGAAATGATCAATTTTTTTACACTCCGGCTGTAGGGTCTGAAATTAGAAGGATCTGGAGGGCACTCAAGGAATATAACTTAAGTGGCAGAGTGGATTTGAGCAAAAAGTTCAATTATTCTAAATTGACAAAGAATAAGAGGAAAACAAAATTAAGCTCTTTTGCAGGACGCGAAAGAGAGTTTTCATTCGGTGTTCTAAACACCTATAAAAGTAGAAGTTTTGAAGTACTCGATTACATTTTTGACGTTGAGAACCCTACAAGCCTAAGTGGAGATCCTAATTGGTACTTTGAAAGCGAAAATATTTGGACGCCAGAATCAGACACAGGAACTTTTGTTAGAGGAAATAAAGAACCTGCAAATACTTATGATGCTCAACAGAATATTCTTGGTGCATATTTGATGAACGAGGCTCCTTTAACAGATCGATTTACTGCAACATACGGTGTAAGAGTTGAAAATGCTCAGAATTGGTATACGGGTCAAAATAACACGGGTTCTATAAAGTATAACAAAGAACTAGTATTGAATGAACTAAGTATATTGCCTTCGGTTAATATGGTTTATAAGATTGAAAAAAAGGCAGATTCTGTGCATTATGCGCGTTATACAAATATTAGAGCAGCCTATGCAACAACAGTTGCGAGACCTTCATTCAAAGAAAAATCGATAGCTCAAATTTACGACCCTATTCAGGGAAGAACCTTTAACGGAAATATTGATTTAAAGCAAACTACTATTTATAATGCGGATTTAAGATGGGAGTATTTTTTCGGAAGAACTGAATTAATCTCTGCTAGTGCTTTTTACAAGCGTTTCATTGATCCTATTGAGCTTATTGCCTATAATTCTGCTCCGAATGAAACTCAACCATTGAACTCTGGAGCAGCAGATATTTACGGTGCAGAAATCGAAATGAGAAAAGCAATTGGTTTTAACAAAAAAGGAAAGGAACATTTGAGCTTTATGGTAGGTGCAAACTTCACGTATGTTATTTCTAAAATAGATATGAATCAAGTGAAAATTACAACAGGTGGGGTTACACAAACGGAAAAAGAGATTAGAGAAATTAATAAACGCGAAGGAGAAACAATTGGTAATTACCGAGCGATGTATGGCCAATCACCTTATATAATAAATGCTTTTGTTTCATTCAGAAATGACTCTTTGGGTTTAACATGTAATTTGAGTTATAATGTTCAAGGGAAAAAATTAGCAGTAATTGGGGTAGGAAGTTTACCTGATGTATACGAACAGCCATTTCACAGCCTTAACCTAAAAGTTTCAAAAACACTCGGAAAAGAAAGAAGATGGAATGCAAGTATAACAGCAAGTAACTTATTAATGAGTGTTCGCCAAAAACACTATGAATCATATAATGCAGAAAGTCAAGTGTATGATTACTTCAATCAAGGAATGACGATTTCAGGTTCAGTTGCTTATACACTTGAAGGAAGAAAGAAGAAATAAATTTTTGAGTTCAATTTCAATTTATTTCAATTATTTATCGCTCTGATTTTTGTAATTATTACCCTTGTGAATGATGTAAAGAATGTTTATTTCAATAAAAATAAATAATAACAAACAGCATGACTTAACTTGGTGTCAAGAATTATGTTGCAAGTCCAAAAATTGCGGTTACCGATCAGCAAAGATGAGAAAAGTATAATTACGTTAGACACGGAAATATCATTAGATAATAGAGATGTTGGGTGAACTTTTACGGTGTAAATTTGTACCCAATTCCTTTAACAGTCTTAATGGAATCATTTCCTATTTTTTCACGTAGTTTTCGAATATGAACATCAATAGTGCGATCTCCAACTACAATTTCGGAACCCCAAACGGTTTGTAAAATAACCTCACGCTCAAAAACATCTCCTGGTTTGGAAGCTAAGAGAGCCAACAATTCAAATTCTTTTCTAGGTAAATGTATAGGTTGACCATGAATCAGTAGTTGGTACTTATCACGGTTAATTACAATTCTTTCATTGGAATTACTTTCAATGACATTAGCTCCCGAATCCCTACGCAGAATTGCTTTGATTCTACTGGACAAAACTTTTGGCTTTACGGGTTTGTTGACATAGTCATCCGCACCGGCATCAAAACCAGCTATTTGACTGTAGTCTTCGCTCCTTGCAGTTAAGAAACAGATTTTAATATCTTTGGTAAGCTCATCTGCGCGAAGTATTTCACAGACTTCAATTCCATCCATTTCTGGCATCATTACATCCAAAAGAATTAGCCCAGGATTGTGCTTTTTCGCTTTCTTAATTCCTTCAACACCATTCTTCGCTTTCAGGACAGTATATCCTTCTTTTGTCAAATTATAACTGATGATTTCGCGGATATCTTCATCGTCATCAATAATTAAAATGGTCTTCATTCTGTGATTTTACTGATTTGAAATTAAAAAGTTAATCAAAGATACGCATTACTCTTGGATTCTTATTTTAAGAAATAATTAAAAACAAACGTTGAATTTACATTTTGTTAAAATTTTAAAACCCATTAAATCTTTACTTAACGGGTTTTGTAGAGTTTTAATGATTTTCAGAAAAAGGGGGGGGTATTTATCTTTATTATGATGCTAACAAAAACGTGAATCAAAAATAAATTGGAAAATCTCATTGGCAATAGACCGATTGGTTGTACATTTGACATGTAGTAGTAGGTTAGGTTGATTAGTGTAATGAGAGCCTTTGGACGCCAGTCCGCGGCTCTCATTCTTTTTTATACCATATTCAACTTTTCTTAATAACTTAGTATCCAACTTCATATTCTTTAAAATGAAAATTAAAATCTTACTTGTTGAGGACGATGCGAATCTTGGATTTATAATTTCTGATCAATTAAAGTCAGACGGTTATGATGTTACACTTTGTACAGATGGTGCAGAAGGGTTTCAACGCTTCAATGGCGACACTTTCCACATGTGCATTTTTGATGTAATGATGCCTAAAAAAGACGGCTTTACATTGGCAAAAGATGTACGTAAAACAAATGCCATAATTCCCATTCTATTTCTAACCGCTAAATCAAGTGATGAAGATAAAATAGAAGGATTCAAGTCTGGAGGTGACGATTACTTAACGAAACCATTTAATGTTGAGGAATTGCAATTGCGAGTTGCGGCAATGCTGCGTCGTGTGAATATTCAAGTCGCAGAACAAGAATTATCGACGTATAAACTAGGGGATTATGTCTTTGATACTTTAAACTATAATTTAAAACATCCAAAATTTGAAAAGCATTTAACAAAAAAAGAAGCTCAAATTTTAAAAATACTTTGTAAGTTCAGAAACCAAGTAGTCGCAAGAGACATTGTTTTGACTGGTGTTTGGGGACAAGATGATTATTTTGTTGGTAGAAGTTTAGATGTGTTTATTACAAAATTGCGCAAGTACTTGAAAGAAGACGAACGCATTCAAATTGCAAACATCCACGGAATAGGATTTAAACTAGAAATTCAAGAAGATTGAGTACATATATTTTACATCTTGAAACGGCAACCAAAGTTTGTTCCGTTGCACTTTCCTTAAACGGAAAATTAATTGAGCTGAAAGAAGTCGAAGAGGATGGTTATTCTCATGGAGAGAACTTGAACTGTTTTATTGAAGATGTTTTGAAACAGGGTTCAATTAATATCAAAAATTTGTCAGCAATATCAGTGGCATCTGGTCCTGGTTCATATACTGGGTTAAGAATTGGAGCAGCTTCAGCTAAAGGTTTGTGTTATGCTTTAGGAATTCCATTAATCGCTATTGATGCATTAACATGTCTCGCTGAATTAGCCGCTGAATTTCATCCAGAAATCACATTGTGCTCTTTAATTGACGCGAGAAGAATGGAAGTTTACAATTCGATGATTGATAAAGACGGAATTCAAATAAAAGAAATTTCGGCCGACATCATTGATGAAAGTTCTTACTCGGAATATGAACCATTTGTTTACTTTGGAGATGGAGCGGACAAATTACAAGACATTTGGAGCGGTAAAAATTGTATCATTGATACTTCAATAAAATCTTCAGCAAAAGGTCAAGTTAAATTGGCTTACGAGAAATTTCAACTACAGAAGTTTGAGGACGTCGCATATTGGGAACCATTTTATTTGAAAGATTTTATCGCAGGAGTAAAGAAAGCTAAAGCATAGATAGAAGCTCTTCTTCTTTTCCAAGTTCCAATGCTTTCAGATATGCCGAACCAATAATTGAACCATCTGCAAATTGCTGAATACGCTAGATGTCTTCTTTGGATTTAATTCCAAATCCAATCATTAAAGGTGTACTAACAAGAATTTCTTTAATTTCTTTAATTTTTTTTAGTGTTTAACTTTAAATCACCTGCAGTTCCAGTAGTAGAATTCCCTGAAACAAGTTAGACAAAACTATTTCTACAATGTTGAACTATTTTCAAAATTCGGGAGTGATTGGTGTCAGGTGTGATTGAAAAGTGACTGGTAAGTCGCTCGATTCAGATATGTCTTGTTATTAACGTTCATAAATCTCTACATTAATATCAGGAAGTATAACCGACGCAATTTGTCTTTGCTTAGAGCATATATATATATCCCATCAATACAAGAGGTGTTTTTGTTTCGATTTGATCGATTCGGTCAAATAAAATCGACAAGTTCATCCCTTTTGAAATGGCTATTTCACTTGTTTTTTGAATAACATGGCCGTTCGCCAATGGATCTGAAAATGCAACGCCAATTTCAATAAAATCGATGGCGTAATTATCCAATAGTTTAATTTGTTGTGAAAGACTCTCGATTTCAGGATAACCTGCTGTTATAAATATACTTTTTTGTTTTTTTAATTTTTGGATATGCTTAAAAATTACAATTTAGCACCATGCACACCAACTTTCAGTTGAGCGCCACTAATTTGTATTTTGTACTTTTCTATTCATGAGTGCGAAAATGGCAAAATATATTTCATAAAAACAACCGTTATGTGAAATATTTTTTTTCCCTTTGTAAAATCAAATGATGAACAGAACACAAATATCTTGGTCTTGGTGCACTTTAATTTAAAGTTGCTTGAGTCTTGATGGAATATACTTAACCCGTCCGCTTCAAGCAGACGGGTTTTTTTTATGAATTATAGCTAATTTAGAAGGAATATGAAGTTGTCAGAGATTATAAATAAAAACGCGCGGCCATTTGTAATTGCTGGACCTTGCAGTGCTGAAACAGAACAGCAAGTGATTAATGTATGCGCGGAAATTGCTAAAAATCAATCGGTTCATATGCTGCGCGCTGGCATTTGGAAACCTCGAACACGTCCAGATAGTTTTGAAGGAATAGGAGAGATGGGCCTTGCTTGGTTAAAAGAAGCAGGGATTCAAACCGGTTTGCCAACAACTACTGAAGTCGCAAATGCAAAACATGCAGAACAGGCTTTAAAGGCGGGAATTGAAGTGTTATGGATTGGTGCGAGAACAACAGTTAATCCTTTTGCGGTGCAAGAAATTGCAGATGCTTTGAAAGGTTCGAACGTTCCAGTTATGATTAAGAATCCTGTAAATCCAGATTTGCAACTTTGGCTAGGTGCTTTTGAACGTTTTGAAAAAGTTGGAATCACTGATTTAGCAGCAATTCACAGAGGTTTCTCGGTGTATAATCATAGAAAATACAGAAACGTTCCAAGCTGGGAGATTCCAATTGCGTTAAAGGAAAATCGTCCAGATTTACCAATAATTTGCGATCCAAGTCACATTAGCGGAAAACGCGATTTACTTTTGGAAATTAGCCAAAAAGCAATGGATTTGAATTTCGACGGATTGATGATCGAAACACACCCAAATCCTGACAAAGCTTGGTCAGATGCTGCACAACAGTTAACGCCAGTAAATTTAGCTTTGTTGCTAAGTAATTTAGTGTTAAGAACTCAAGAATATTCAACAGATGTTGCAAATATTATCAATGATATACGCGATAAAGTAGCGACCTTGGATGATCGAATATTTGACATTTTAAGCGAACGAATGAACTTGAGTGAGCAAGTTGGTAAGTTGAAAAGAGAAAATAACATTACAATTTTACAACAGGAACACTGGGAAAAAGTAATTGGTTCAAGGTTAGAAAAAAGTAACGAATTTGGATTGACTCAAACGTTTGTGCGTCAATTGATGGATGCCATTCACCAAGAATCTATTCGTCATCAAACAACGATTATGAATAGCGATAAGAAATAATGGAGAAACTTGTAAAAGCAGTTGAACTAAGCGGGAAAATTGCCATCCCGCCTTCAAAAAGTGATGGGCAAAGAGCTGTGCTTTCGGCTGGATTGGCAGCTGGAAGTTCAACAATTATAAATATTGGACAGAGTAACGATGAATTGGCGATGATGCGAAACGTCCAAGAATTTGGAGCGAAGGTTGAGATTTCTGATGGTCAATTGAACATCGATGGAAGTATTGCATTTCCTATAGTCGCCGAATTTAATTGCGGAGAAAGTGGTTTAGGATTGCGCTTAATTACTTCAATTTGTGCTGTTTTTGAAGGTAAACACACATTAACTGGAGAAGGTTCAATTTTGAACCGTTCGCAATCGTTTTTTACTGAAGAATTCCCTGCAATGGGAATGGAAGTTATTTCCAATAATGCTCATTTACCAATTACATTGAGCGGACATTTAATACCGGGTGTTTATAAGATTGATGGTAGTCAATCGTCTCAATATATTTCTGGATTATTGATGGCTTTACCTTTGTTAAAAGGCGATTCAGAAATCATTGTTGACGAGTTGAAAAGCAAATCATATGTTGACATGACTTTGGCGACATTAAGCACTTTTGGAATAAAAATTAAGGTGGATAACAACCGTTATTTCATTGCAGGAAATCAGTTTTATTCCCCAACGACTTATACTGTTGAAAGCGATTGGAGTTCAGCAAGTTGCTGGTTAGTAGCAGCTGCATTGGGACAGAAAATCGAACTTTCAGGCTTGAGTATTTCAAGTAAACAAGCCGATGTTGCGATGTTGGACGCCTTAAATTCTGCCAATTGTATGGTTGAATTTTTAAAAGATTCTATCCGTGTAGATGGTGATAGAAGAAGAGCATTTAATTTTGACGCAACCGATTGCCCAGACTTGTTTCCTGCATTGG
This sequence comes from uncultured Flavobacteriales bacterium, assembly GCA_963925035.1. GTDB lineage: Bacteria > Bacteroidota > Bacteroidia > Flavobacteriales_D > Crocinitomicaceae > UBA4466. The sequence continues at coordinate 11,944 of CAWUSK010000052.1, read as the reverse complement.
TCGTATTAGCTGTTGGTTGTCAGGGAAAGTCTATTCTAAAAGGAGTTCGGCGACTTAAAAACAAGGAAAGCGACAGAGGAATTGTACTTCAACAAGAATATAGAAAACTAGGTGTAACTATCGAAATTCACGAAGATGAAATGTACGTTTTTGGAGGAGCTATTCTGAAATCTGGCGTAGTTGATTCACATAACGATCACCGTATTGCAATGTGCCTAGGAATTACAGGAACGTTTATTGAAGAAGGAATAACAATAAAACATGCGGAAGCCGTTGCAAAGAGTTATCCTGATTTCTGGGAGCATCTAAACGAAGTTTCAATCTAAAATAAACGGTAATAAATGTTGCAAGTGGCGCTCGTTTGTCAGTATTTCATGACAAAGTTTCGCTTTGAATGGCATAATTATCTGCAGTTTTAAAAACAAACTTGTCGCTTAAACGTCATAGTGTGGCGGTGCACCTTATTTTTTAGAGTTCTGCTTCTGTTCCTCTCACAATTGAAGAATCTTATCCAATTTATTGATTTCAATCAATTCGATTTTTGTTTGGTAATCCGATTGAGCTTTCGCGCTATCTTTTTCATTCTGTCTGATTTGAGACATCATGATGATTTTATCTGTGTTGATCAATCAATATCATATTTCCATCAGGATCAGTAAACATTATACTTGCTGGACCGGCAGTTTTTTCGTCTATTTTGTTTTCCAGTTGAATTCCTTTGTCCGAAATTACCTTCTGAATTGTACGAATGTCATCAAACCCTTTTACATTTTGAGCATTTTCATCCCAACCCGGATTGAACGTCATAATATTGCCTTCAAACATTCCTTGAAATAAGCCAATAATTGACTTTCCATTTTTCATGATGAGGTAATTCGCTTCCATTGATCCTCCCATTTGTGTAAATCCAAGTTTCTCATAAAACTCTTTTGAGATGGTTAAATCCTTTACGTTTAGGCTATTTGAGAATATACCTAACTTTATGTTTTTGTTTTCCATTTTGTATTTGTTGATAGTCATTGAGGTGAAAACAGCTCCAATTATGAATGCCAATGCAAGACTGAGTGTAATGTAAAAAGATTTTTTCATAGAATTAATAGTTTGATAATTAGTAATTTAACAACTCTTTGGAGTGTAAAACAGAACGAATTTTTTTTTGTTTTACCCGTTTTACCGCCTCGTAGTGCAACTTTGAATAAGTGATAACTTAAAAAGATGTCCGAAGGTCGTTTTTTCAACTGATGAAATGAATTTTAGTTCATTCAGCCATTCTTCGCCACAATGTTCATTCACGGCTACAAAAGATTCATCCTTTGTGAAATTACTTATTGGTTTTAATTTAGCTTCCTTAGTATTGAACATTGGATTTATCGGATCGATTTCGATTGGACTCCATTTTGATTCGAACTTTTTCCAATTACTTATGATACAAACGGGCACTTCATTCCCTCGTCAACTCTCCAATAATCTCAGCATGATGTGGAAACAAAGCTGTCATTTCATTAGTATTTGGAAGAATAAAATCAGCGAAATCGAATCCAGGAGATACAGTACATCCTAAAAGTGAATATTCTGCATTGCCTTTTACGCGAGATGCAAACCAAACTCCGCCAGGAACTACATATTGTAAATATTCTCCATTTTCAATGTCACGTCCAATGTGAACGCAAGAATGAATGCCATCTGAAGTAATCATGTGCAATTCAATCGATGATCCATCATAAAAATGCCACATTTCATCTTGATTTATTTTATGAAATGCAGAAAAAGTGTCTGCTATCAGCATAAAATAAATTCCAGTGGAATAGGAACGGTCACCAGAATAATCAGCAGGTAAAGTACTTTTTGAAATACTTCCTTCACTACGATATGTTTCTTTGTAATATCCTCCTTCTGGATGCGGAATAAGTTCGAGTTGTTGAATTAGTTTTTCTTTTCTATTCATGTGCTAAAATTAAGGATAAGAAATTGTTTTTAGTTAATCGAGTGTTATCCATCTCCAAAGTCAGAAACGTATTTACTGTAAATATAAATACATTCTTTGATTCATCTTTTATTCATGTTCAGTGATTGAGTTTTTTCGAAGCGAGATTGATTCTCCCCTTTGGAGGAGAATGAAGGGGAGGATCTTAATAACCAAATAACTCCACGAAGGCACTTATCACAGCCAAAGACAGAAGCGAAGCTAATTGTCAATTGAAGTTCTCACTCATGTATTCCCAATCCTTCACTTCTTCGAATCGTGCTTGTGCCTCTTTGTTCGAAGGATGCTGTAAAATAGATTCTACAGAAACTTCTGGCAATAAATCATGAATCAAATCTTCTCTAACATAAATCAAATTGAAGCCCAATTCATTTGCACCAACCAATCGATAACCTTTATGTTTCGCCAATTTTGTCATCGCAACTGGCGAAGCGCCATGATAAGTAGGATGTTTTCCAGGATAAAAATAATCAGCATCGTAAGGAACAATGATGTCATTCATTCCAAATTCATTGTGCGTCTCAATAATCACCACTTGAGGAGAAACACACTCCATCGCTTTCCAAATCCAATAATCATTTCCATCAATATCTATTGAAAGCAAACCGATTTCATCTGTAATTCCCGCTGAAGTAATCAATTCGTTGATGTTTTCGGCAGTAATCATTGCTTGCTTAAAAATCGGCTGTGCAACGCTTGAGTTTGAATGCCATTTGAAAAAATAACGACCTCGGTCCAGTGCTTTTTCATTGCCGTCCATATACAATCCTGTAAAATCGTGATTGTAATATAAGTTAGCTGTGTTGCTATTTATTCCATCGTCTGAACCAAATTCAATAAATGTTCGATTTGGTTTCTCGATCAATGAAAAGATATACAATAACAATCCATCTTCCTCAAATTGGGAGAATAGTTTGAAACCTGTTTCTTCAAATTTCGGAAGTTTACCTGATTCCATATGTTCATGGTAATAGTCAACCAATTCCAACTGTTCAGCTTTTACTTCTGGCGCAAAACGCTTGCGTACTTTGTAATACTTCAGGTACTTTTTAAGAATATGTTTCAAGCTTCCTTTCATGGGTTTCCAAAATTAGAGAATTAATTGGCAATTGTGTCAAATTGTAACGATATTGTTAATTGCGGTTATATTGAAAACTACGCAAAACAACATTTCATCATGAAACATTTATTATTTGTCGGAATCACTTCTATCACATTAATGAGCTTTATCTCCGGTAATAAACCTTCAGCTAAAACAGCTAAAACAGTATTGGATAATTTCTGCGCGTATGTTCCTAGTGGCAATACTCTAATAGAAAACGATACGGTTTCAGTACAAGGGTTTTATATTTCCCAGGGAGAAATAACCAATATTCAGTATGCTGAGTTCTTAACAGATTTAAGGAAAAGAGGAGAGCTTGAAAAATTAAAAATTGCTGAAATTGACACCAATAATTGGAATACGGAGTTGAAATGGGAAAATAACAAATACGCGGATCACTATCATAAACATCCAGCATATTATGATTATCCGGTGGTGAACGTATCAAAGGAAGGGGCGGAGCTTTATTGTGAATGGTTGACAAATATCTACGATAGTCTTTCGGGTGGTGAATTAAAATTAAAATTTAGAATTCCAACGCACACTGAGTTTATTAGAGCAGCAATGGGAGATAATGGTTTTAGAAGTTATGCATGGGGAGGACCTTATTTGCGTAATACTAAAGGTCAAATATTGGCGAACTTTTTACAAAGTGGACCAGAATGTATTACAAGAAATCAAGAGACAGGAAAATTGGAAGTTACAACAGATAAAGTAGGATATGTTGACCCTTCGATGGATGGTGCTGACGTTACAGCTCCTTCTAAATCATACTGGCCAAACGATTTTGGAGTTTATAACATGAATGGAAACGTTTCAGAAATGATTTCAGATAAAAAGTTGGTTGTTGGTGGCGATTGGCGTTCACCTGGTTACGATATCCGAAATGAGAGTGCACGAGCATACAAAGGTTCAAGCACTACAGTTGGCTTTCGAGTCGTTGCGAGTTATGTAGAAAATTAAATGCGATTGTTTACATTTGTAGACAAATCAAATTGATCATGACATTAAAAGAAACGATTCAGGCAGTTGAGACTTTTCACAACGCTTTTGGCATTGCAAATAACGATACACCAACAGTAGATTTATCTGACAACGATATCAAATTGCGTCACCGTTTGATGCAAGAAGAAAACGAAGAGTATTTGGAAGCTGCAGAAAATGGAGACTTAGTCGAAGTTGCAGATGCACTTGGTGATATGTTGTATATTTTGTGCGGAACGATATTGAAACATGGGATGCAACACAAAATTGCTGAAGTATTTCAAGAAATTCAACGTTCTAACATGAGCAAATTGGATGCAGATGGAAAACCAATTTACCGTGAGGATGGTAAAGTGATGAAATCTGACTTGTACTTCAAGCCGAATATCAAGGATATTTTAAACGCTTAATGAACACGACTAACATTCGCGTTTATGGGATTATTATCAACGATGTTAATCAAGTCCTGTTGTCCGATGAATTGCGTCATGGAAATGCATTCACCAAATTTCCAGGAGGTGGATTGGAATGGGGTGAAGGAACCAAAGAATGCCTGCAACGTGAATTACAAGAAGAGTTAGGATTGACTGCTGAAATCGGTGAGTTGTTTTACGTAAACGATTTCGGTCAACTCTCCGCATTCAAAAAAAATGATCAATTGTTTAGCTTTTACTATTTCGTAAATCAAATTGATATTAAAGCTATTAAAGCTACAAATCACGCGATTCCAAATTCTGAAGAAGGTGAGAAATTTCGCTGGGTTGACTTAAGTGAACTAACTTCAGAAACAGTTACTTTTCCAATTGATAAAATCGTAGCGCAAAAACTCAGTAAACTATAATCCAAAGGATTTAGGTTCTATGCGATTGTATTCTTTTGGGAAATACGTACGCAAAATTGCCGTGTAATAATTGTACGGCTTGTGTTGTAAGGGCATACTCGTTTTCTTGAAGAGCGATTTATCCTCAAAAACTTCCTTTTTATCCCTCGGATGTTCCTTCAGAAAAGCTTTGTCCTTTAATATTGTTGAATCTTTTAGTTCTAAAAGATATTCTGGCTCTGGCAATTTAATGATGTTCCCTATTTGCGAACAATTAACAAATTCCTTCGCTTCTTGCGGATCGAATACCTTCTGAAGTTGAGAAAATGAAATGTTACTATAAAAGAGTATGAGAAAAAATGCGATGACTTGTTTTATGAGAATTGGTTTTGGAGATACTATTAAAAAGATTTTGTCACCTTTTTGGTATTAATACACCGAAATTATCATCCCAACTTTTCATTGTTCTTATGGCGCTCATTATCTCGAATGGTTTTCTTTTCAAAGTTTTTGCGAATGGCTTCTTCTAAATCGATTCCAGTTTGATTGGCTAAGCACACCAAAACAAACAAAACATCTGCCAACTCATCGCCTAAATCTTTGTTTTTATCGCTCTCTTTTTCGCTTTGTTCGCCATATCGACGTGCCATAATTCGAGCAACTTCTCCAACTTCTTCCATCAACATTGCAGTATTCGTCATTTCGTCGAAATAACGCACTCCGTGTTCATTGATCCAGTCGTCAACAGTTTGTTGCAGTGATTTAATATCCATTATTCTCTATTTTTTGAATCTATCCAAATGGTCACAGGTCCGTCGTTGACTAGCGTAACTTTCATGTCCGCTCCAAAAACGCCTGTTGCTACTTTTGCCTGAGATCGAAGCATCAATTCCTCTATAAAATAGTCGTACAATGGAACTGCCGTTTCATGTCGCGCAGCTTTAATGTAACTAGGTCTGTTTCCTTTTTTTGTTGAAGCATGCAAAGTAAATTGACTAATAACTAAAAACGCTCCATTGATGTCTTGAGAAGACAAGTTCATTTTTCCTTCATCATCAGAGAAAATGCGCAAACCACAAATTTTTTGAATCAACCAATCTGCATCTTCTTTTGTGTCTTCAGTTTCAATTCCCAACAATACAACCATTCCACGATTGATTTCACCGTGAATTTCCGCTTTAATAATAACAGAAGCTTCAGTTGTTCGTTGCACGAGAATTCTCATGCAAAATCATTTTTTCGATGAATGTCGTTTTCATCCTCCGTCATTAATTGAATGTAAGTATTGTAACGACTTTCATCAATCACTCCACTTTCTAAAGCTTCTTTAATAGCACATTTTGGTTCATTAATATGCTGACAGTTGTTGAATTTACATTCGGACATCAAAGCGCGCATTTCAGGGAAATAGTGAGATAATACCGTTTTATCTAAATCTACAATTCCAAATGCTCGAATACCTGGAGTGTCAATAATATATCCACCCGAAGCAAGCTTGTGCATTTCGGCGAATGTAGTTGTGTGTTTTCCTTGTTTGTGAGCATCAGAAATCGCACCAGTTCTTAAATCCAAATTTGAATCTAGTGAATTCACCAATGTACTTTTTCCAACACCACTGTGTCCGGAAATCATTACTTGGTTTCCGTCTATTTCGTTGCGTAAAAACGCTACATCGTCTTTATTCGTTGCGGTAATTTTATATCCTGGATAACCGATGCGAGAGTACATGTCAAGCAGTGCATCTACATATTCCAAATCATCTTCCGAGTAGGTGTCAATCTTATTAAATAATAGCGTAGTTGGAATTCGAAAAGACTCTGCAGAAACCAAAAAACGATCTATAAAGGCAATGTGGGTTAAAGGTGAATGAATGGTAACAATCAAATAAGCGCGATCAATGTTAGCAGCTAGAATTTGTTGCTTTTTACTCAGATTAGTCGATTTACGAACGATGTAATTGCGTCTTTTTTCAAAATCTTCAATCAATCGATTTCCTTCTTCATCAATGGTATCGTTCAAGTAAACAAGGTCACCAACGGTAATTGGATTGGTTGTAGTTAGTCCTTCCAAACGCAATTTTCCACGAATACGGCACTTAACCATTGTTGCATCTTCCAATTCAACATCGTACCATGTTCCGGTAGATTTTAACACATTACCTTTTACTCTCATCGCTGTAAAAATACAAAGTTCTCGTCGGATGTTGGGCATTCGGAATTAAAAATGAAAAAGTTGGTTCTAATTCCTGTATTGACCTGTTTAAAATTTGCTAAAAATAGCGTCTTCCATGATGAATTGCGTATTTTCTTCTTAAATTCGTGATTCAAAATAAAGCGCATGTCGATAGAGGTGAAAAATCTTTTCAAATATTACGGAGATCAAGCTGCAGTAAAGGATATTTCTTTTAATGTAAAAGATGGAGAAATCGTTGGTTTCTTAGGTCCAAACGGTGCAGGGAAATCGACCACCATGAAAGTGATTACTGGATACATTTCCGCTTCGGCTGGAGATGTAAAAGTTTGTGGTATGCCCGTCTCAGTCGATTCGCTTGATACGCGACAGTTGATTGGATATTTACCTGAGAACAATCCATTGTACTTGGACATGTATGTGAAAGAGTATTTAGCTTTTGTAGCGAATATTTACAAAGTTTCGGATGTAAAGGACCGCGTTTCTGACATGATTAAGAAAGTTGGACTGGACGTTGAACAAAACAAAAAAATCGGAGCTTTATCGAAAGGATATCGTCAGCGTGTTGGTTTAGCACAAGCTATTATTCATGACCCAAAAGTATTGATTTTGGATGAGCCTACATCTGGTTTGGATCCAAATCAATTGGTTGAAATTCGTGAATTGATACGTTCAATTGGAAAGGAAAAGACGGTTATGCTTTCGACGCACATTATGCAAGAAGTAGAAGCGATATGTGATAGAATTGTAATTATCAAACGAGGAGAAATTGTCGCAGATGATAAAGCAGGAAACTTGCAACACAATGCTACCGTTCAAACAGTTTATGTTGAATTTGATAGTGCTGTAACGAAAAATCAATTGAACAAAATTGCAGGTGTAAGCAAAGTAGAGAAAGTGGCTGAAGGATGGTTATTGGAATCGAAAGAGGACATTGACTTAAGAAAAACAATTGCACAATTCGCTAATCAAAACAATGTATTAACGTTGACATTGAGAAAAGACGAGAAAACATTAGAAGAAGTATTTAAACAATTAACAAAATAGACAAGGAGAAAATGGAGCTAGGAGTCAAGAATAGTTCTGACTCTTGTCTCTAACTGTCTTGCCTCCAAATAAGTGAATAGTGGTAAAGAATTTTATTGAAGAGATGACATGGCGAGGGATGATACACGATATCATGCCAGGAACAGAGGAAGCATTGATGAAAAAAGTAAGTGCTGGCTATATTGGATTTGATCCAACAGCCGATTCATTGCATATTGGACATCTAGTTCAAATTATGACTTTGGTTCATTTTCAACGTTCGGGACACAAACCGTATGCGCTAGTTGGCGGAGCAACAGGAATGGTTGGAGATCCTTCAGGGAAATCTCAAGAAAGAAATCTTTTAGATGCACAAGCACTAAATCACAATGTTGCGTCTGTTCAAAAGCAATTAGAGAAGTTTTTAGATTTTAACTGTGGTGAAAATTCAGCGGAAATGGTGAACAATTACGATTGGTTTAAAAACATGAATTTCTTAGACTTTATTCGCGATACAGGAAAACACATTACAGTAAATTACATGATGTCCAAAGACTCGGTGAAATCAAGGTTAGAATCTGGATTATCGTTTACCGAATTCTCCTACCAATTGGTTCAAGGATACGATTTCTACTACTTAAACAAGCACAAAAATTGCATCGTTCAATTGGGTGGTTCAGACCAATGGGGAAACATCGTAACTGGAACAGAATTAATTCGCCGAAAAGGTGGAGATGAAGCCTATGCCGTTACAACACCATTGATTAAGAAAGCAGATGGAACTAAGTTTGGAAAAACAGCTGGAGGAAGTGTTTGGTTAGATCCAGAAAAAACTTCTCCTTACGAGTTTTACCAATATTGGATGAACGCAACTGATGCCGATTCAGAAAATTACATTAAAATATTTACGCTTTTCACGCAAGAAAAAATCGAAGGCTTAATTGCGGAGCACAGCGAAGCGCCACATCTACGTGTTCTTCAAAAAGCAATTGCAGAGGACATTACGGTTCGTGTGCACGGAGAGGACGCCTTAAAAGTGGCAATTGCGGCGTCTAATATTTTATTTGGAAAATCCACAGCAGATGATTTAAAATCACTTTCTGAGAAAGATTTCTTTGCTGTTTTTGATGGCGTTCCTCAAGCAACAATTTCACGTGGCGATTACGAAGCAGGATTGGGGATTATTGATGCATTGTCTGCTAAAACGGGCTTCCTTGCTTCAAATGGAGAAGCGCGAAGAGAATTAAAAGGAAACGCTATTTCTGTCAATAAGGAAAAAGTAGGAGAGAATTTTGTTTTGAATAACGATTCGTTGATCAATAACAAATACGTGCTTTTAGGAAAAGGGAAGAAGAACAATTATATATTGATTGTGGAGTAGGATTTAAATGATAATTAGCAATGGAAAATTAGCTTTGCTTCTGCCTTTAGCGGTGAAAAAGCCCTTTGGGCGGTTTTGACATATTTAATCCAACTTTTCGTAAACGGTTTTACCTTTATTCAATATCTTAAATCAACGCTAAAAAGACCTATCTTACTAAGAAAGACCCTTTTATTGGTTTTGCTACTTTGCTCCGAATTGGTTGCTGCTCAAAATGTACAATTAATATAGCGCCTTAAGGGAGATGCTGGCAACACCGCTGATAGAATGGAGCAAAGTTCAGAAGTTGGGAAATTCAATATTTCGGCCGACACCTATGAACTGGTTAAAAATGTTTTCCAATTTAAATACCGCAGAAAAGTCATGGCGAAGAAAAAAGGGGAAATAGATATGTATTTTGTGGAGAGTGATGTTTAGGGTTTAGTTGCGACTAATTCCAACTTTATAATTTTATTCACCTTGTATTGAAGGACATTTATGTGTCCCATAAGTGCAATAAACGCAACAATCACAGTCTTTTGGCGTAAGTTCAGCATTGCATTCTTACATTTTTCAATTTTACGATCAATTCAGAAAACTGAGAAATATATTGAGTTAACAGAATTTTCAGTACAAATCTATTTTGATACATGCTCATTGAAGAATTCCTTCCCCATAGGATTCAAGATTGCTAAATGGTTCAGCTATTATTGAGATGAAACTATCATTAGCTAGAATAACTCGGAATGTAAATTCCTATCCCAAAAAGAGAAATGAAAGCCCAAATTGGGATAATTAAAAAGTACGGAATTAAACAAAAGACCATTGTCGATGAATATTTATTCACTCCTAGCTAGCATTAGGCTTTGGCACAGTTAATGGCAATAGTCATCATATTACAAATACGTTTAGACCACGTAGATTATTATTTAAAACAAAATGATTATGAAAATTTTTTACTCACTTTTGGGGTCTTCTGCCCTCAAAACACTCCGAACTGTTTCTTTAAACGCAAGTAGTTTTGGAAGGGTCGCATTCCTAATGTTATTTTTTACTTCATACACTGGCACAGTCAATGCACAGGAAACAAATGTTCGCCCAACTCAAAGTAGCAGTGCGGCAGCGACCACTTCTTCAGCCAAAAGTGCTTCCACAGCGCTAACAGCTGATCAATCGGCACAAAATCCTGAATTGAAAGAATTGGTAATTAAAATCAATTTACTTCTAAATCAGGTACAAAACCAGTTGGCGGATGCCTCTAACATGCAATGGTTCAGTGAAAACCTTCAAAGCAGCTTAAGTGCTAAGTCAGCGCAGGTTTGTCCGAATATTCGTTTGTTGGAATTTATGCTGGGTAACGAATCCTTCGTGTGCGGACCCAACATTGAAAAGCAAGAATTGCTTTACGCCATCGATTTTTTAAATGTGTCGATCAACGGAATGTTGACGAAGTAAGGAATTTTAATACTAGAAATTATGAAAAAGATATATATATTACTGGTGATGCTTGTTCAACTTTTTATGGTTGAAAATGTACTAGCACAATGCACCCATACGATTGCACTAACCGATACTTATGGTGACGGCTGGAATGGGGGAGCAGTTTCTGTTTCAGTTAATGGAACGGTCGTGTTAACCGATATTACCTTAGGTGCAGGTTTTGGTCCTGCAAACTTCAATTTTACAGCTTCTGCAGGCCAGACTATTCGCGTTTACACTACAATTGCAGGTTCTTGGGCAAGTGAGAGGCGTATTCGTGTGGTGAATAATACTGGTGTTCAGGTTATTGCTTTAGTTGGTGTAGCTAATGGAACTCCAACAACTGGGGGGAGTACAGGTGTCGCAAATTGCGCTGCTGCACCACCTCCTTGCGCTAGCAATAATGTAAACTTAAATATAACAGCAGGCTCCTGGGCCGGAGAGGTCTCTTGGACGCTTGTTAATCCATCTGGAACTACCGTTGCAAGTGGTGGTGCGCCATACAATCAAAACCTATGTTTACCGACTGGTTGCTATACCTTTAATATGATTGATTCATATGGAGATGGCTGGAATGGTGCTAACTATACATTCACTTTAGGTGGATCTTCTATTGGAACAGGAACTCTAGCGAGTGGAGCATCTGGAAGCGCTCAGATTGGTATTGGGACAAGTTGTGCACCACCTGCCGCTCCAGCAAATGATCTTGTATGTTCCGCTACGGCTATAACGTGTGGTGCTACTCTAAGCGGAACAACTATAAATGCAACTAACTCTGGAACAGGTGAGAATGGTACTTGCGGTACAAATCAAACAATGCCGGGGGTATGGTATGTAGTGGCTGGTAATGGGCAAGTTATGACAGCATCATTATGCGGAACCGCTTGGGATAGTAAAATGTCTGTATTCAGCGGTACAAATTGTTCTACACTTACGTGTGTGGGCGGAGTTGATGATAGCGGTCCAGCATGTACAGGTCTTTCTGCTTCTTATAGTTGG
>CAWUSK010000051.1:0-23831 GCA_963925035.1 uncultured Flavobacteriales bacterium | reverse complement strand
CGAATCAGGAATTACTTGACGTATAAACATGTATCTAGAAGTAAATTGACCACCTGCAGAAAAGCCTGTTAAATAAACAGGAATACTATCCCTACGTTCTCTTTTAAGAACATTTCTATAAACTTGTTTAGTTAATTCAGTCAGCCAAAAAGTCTCTTCACATTCAGTATTAATATTTGTCACATTTGCATTCCCTTGAACAAATGCAAAAACCCCTTGCATGGACGGTGCTACAATCAGTGCTTTTTGACGGTCCGCAATACTTTGCAAATCTGCACTAGAAGCACCTGACCCACCTACTCCATGCATATACATTAAAATGGGACTTGTTGAATCATAATCCAATGGTTTATAGTAATGGATATCGTACAATAAATATTCGTCATTAAGTGGTGTATCTGTGAATGATGAAAACATATTGAAAAATACTTGGTCTGTTCTCGGTGGTTTTATTTTTAAATACTCAGTAGAACTACCAAAGTCTATGGGTGGCAGCGTGTCGAATACTTCAACATAATTAATTGCCTTAAGTGTATCATTTCCCATGCAGTTGTTAACGATCAATTCAACATCGTACAAGCCTGAATTTGGGTATGTTACAATTGGTGGGGTTGAATATGCTGAGGTAGAGGGAAATCCTCCAGGAAAACTCCACATTAGATTAGACTCGATGGTTGTAGTATTCGTAAACTCTATGACTCCATCGGTAGCAATAGTGCGCCAACTTGAAGTGAATGAACCGACAGGAATCCCACTCGAACTTGGAATGTCCCAACCCACACAAGATCCGGTGTTGGCTGTCATTAAACCTCCTACCATTAATTTATCTTGATATGGATGAAAAGCACAGATTTTAGTAGTGTTTAAGGTATTACTACCGATTACATCACTCCAAATTGCTCCATCCCACGTCGCTAAACCGTCAACAGGTATGTTGGCCATTGAGTTAAATACTCCGCCTACATATAGTTGGCAGTTATATGACATAATTGAATATACTAATGAAGTGGCGTATTGATCAGTCCATGAACCTTGTCCTCCTATAGCTTCAAACCTCAAGCTTTTTCCATTCCAAGAGGCCAAGTTTCGAACGTTCAAAGAAGACCACGTTTGGCTGTCTGTTCCACCGCCTATACTCGAAAATGATCCGCCTGCGATAAGATAACCACTATAACTACTCAATGCATAAATTTGACCGCTAACATTACCTATGTATGCCAATGTTTGGCTATCCCAACTATAGAGGCCATTATTCCCGATAAAAATCTTGCCGTCAAAAGTGTGTAAAGCGTGAATTTCAGAGTTAAAAGAACTATTAATTGCTGTCCAATTTGATCCATCCCATTTAGCCAAGTGCTCAATTGGTAGACCATTCATTTGTAAAAAATATCCACCGGCATATAATTCTCCATTAAAAACTTCCAAAGCATTAATTCTTGCCAATGACCCTGCTGCGCCGAGACCAACACTTTCCCAGGACGTTCCGTTCCATTTAGCTATACCATTTACCAATTCGGTTCCAGAATAAATAAAATCACCCCCAGCATAGAGTTCATTATTGTAAAATTTAAGGGATTTAACTTCATCATCGAAACCATCGCCAAGGGCATTCCATTGAACACCATCCCACATAACTACATTGTTTACTGTACCAGCTCCAGGTATATTGGTAAAAGAACCGCCAACGTATGCTTTATTATCAACTTCATTAACTTCAATGGTATTTACAGTTTTATTCAGACCTGGAAAGCCGAAATCGGTCCAGACCTGCGCAGTAACTGGCAAGGAGAAAATTATAAGAGACGCAATAGTAATACTTCTGAATGCGATGTTGAATAGCATAGCTTGTTTTTTACAGGAATAAATTCTGTTCATATTTGATTGATTAAAATGAATACTTGCAAGGTAGGATTAAATTGATGGTATATAACTAGTTTATATACTGCACTAATATACAATTTTCGCTTCTTATACAACCTATTTGGGCGTATAACGAGCACACAACAACCTTTTCGTGTTGTTTTATTTTTCATACTCCACCTTCCACAAAAATAAACCATGCGCAGGAACAGAAGTTGATGCGGCTTGGCGGTCTTTCGCTTCCAATATTGTTTTTAAGTTCTTTCCGTTAATCTTCTCATAACCCACATCTAACAGCGTTCCAACGCTAGCGCGAACCATGTTTCGCAGAAAACGATCGGCTGTAATTTCAAAGTATGCGCTTGTGTCAGATGTTTGTGTCCAAACGGCCTTTCTTACATCACAAATGTTTGTTTTGGCGTCTGTATGAATTTTAGAAAGTGAAGTAAAGTCTTGTTTCGCGATGAGGTGTTTTGCGGCTTCGTTCATGGCATCAAAATCCGGTGAATGTCGAATTGCCCAACTTCGGTCGATTAAAAATGGGTCTTTGTTCCAATGGATAAAATAACGGTATGTGCGCGCAGTAGCGTGAAAGCGTGCATGTTTTTCAGCATCGACTTCAGAGATAGTATACAGCGCTACAGACTCAGGAAGCATGCTGTTCATTTTAAACAAAAATTGCTCCTTGTCACTCACTTCGGGAATGTCTAAATGCAATATAAAGTGACGCGCATGAACACCAGTATCAGTTCTTCCACATCCAACTACTTTGTATGTTTCATTCGAGTGTAAACGGAATAAGGCTTGTTCAATGACTTCTTGTACGGAAATTTCATTCGGTTGGATTTGCCAGCCGTAAAAGTCCTTTCCATTGTAAGCTAATTCTATGAAGTAACGTTGCATAAAGTAATTATCAATTACGAATTATCAATTAGAATAATTGACACTTAATGGCAAGTATAAATGTATTGAATCTTATTTAGGCATTACAAATTTCGACATGTCAATTTCGTAAATATCGATACTTGCTTTATCACCAATTAATTCAAATCCAGAAATGTATGCTTTTTTCAACTCAGCTGAATAAACAAAATGTGTATCGTTATTTACTGTGTTGATTTCGCTTCCCAAGTTCATTGGTGTTCCCCAAATTCCTCCTTGATTTTCAACTACATAAATATCTAAGCCTCCCATTCCTAAAAGTCCGTCAGAACTGTAGAATAAATAACGTCCATCGGGAGTTATGAAAGGTGTTGTTTCTCTTCCAGCTGTATTAATTGTTAAAGGTAACGGTGTTGCCGTCCCCCAATTTTTTCCGTTTTTCTCAACTACGTAGATGTCAGTTGAACTTTTTTCTCCCTTTCTATCAGTTACAAAGTACATTGTATTTCCGTCAGCAGTTAAAGTTGCAGCACCTTCAAAATAAGATGTGTTTATTGTTTTGTTTTTGATAATATGCGGCGTATTCCAAGTTCCTTTTGAGTTGCGTTTTATTTCACAAATGTCAGATCCTTTAGTGGTTTTTTTATCTTCAGTTTCAGTAGAATTTAAAGTCATTACTCCGTAAAGGGTATCTGGAGAAACATAATTCAACGCATCGAAGCCAATGGAATTTAATTTACCTAAATAGTTGGTAATTGAACCCCATTCTTTCTTTTCACTATTCCATTTTGCCATGTATACATCTTCAAAGAATGTTTGGTCATCAGGATTCATCCCTCCGCCAGTTGTATTGCTTCGTCTTGAGGTGAAATAAACTGTCTTACCGTCTGTGAGTGGTACAATATTGTAATCATCATAACCAGAGTTAATATCTCCTTTCAAGCGAGTTCTAGTGTACTTACTTTCTCCTTCTAATGCTTTTTTTGCAAACTCACATTCGCTAATACATTGCTCAATATTTAAGACTTTAGCGCGGGTTTTAGTAACAATACTTAGCGCTTTTTTATAGTTAACAATTGCTGAATCCAAATTTCCTAAACGATGATTTGCCGTTGCGATGCGGTAATAAATTTCATCATTTACTTTTTCTCCACCCAAATTCAACGTTTGATGTGCATATTTCAGCGCATATCCATAGTTATTTAGGTAATAGTGACATTGTCCAATCCAATAAGAAGCTTTCCAACTATATGGATCTTTTAATCCAGCTTCTCTGAATTTAACCAAAGCAGCTTTGATTTTTCCTTCTTCATAAAGTACTTTTCCTTCTTCAAGAAAATAAACTGAAGCAGTTTTATCTATGAATGAAGTCGTTGTATCTGGCGGGTTTACAGCACCAAAAACGGTATTAAAAGTCAATGTAAAAAAGGATATAAGAGTAAGTTTTGTAAGTAGATTCATCTTGTTATAAATTTTGATCATTTGGGTTAGTAGTCCAACAGTTATACTAAAGTTTACAAATAACGGTAAAATCCTTAAATATTGGGCTTTTAATTCTCGTTTTTTTGCGAGTATTGATTTGATTTTAAATCAACTAAATCGTTCATAGCAATTGTTGCAGCTACGATTGCTATGATCGGAGCGGTTGACGCACAGAGCCATAAAAATAATTGAAATAGAATTAAGCCAATCGTATTGAATGGCTCATTTGAAAAATTTGAGATGTCGAACAAAGCACCAACATTTAATGGTACAAGAATTAGCAGTGAATAAATTCCACCGATAACAATGGCAAGACCTCTATGTTTTCTAACAAAAATGATACTTTCGTCGATATCCAACCGCCTTCTTTCATTGATGTAATCAAGAAAGGCAAAGCCATAATAGAAGAATCCTATCACAAATGTTAAGTAGAAAATAGGAGATGATCTTGGATCTT
The DNA here is from genome assembly GCA_963925035.1 of uncultured Flavobacteriales bacterium. Classification (GTDB taxonomy): domain Bacteria; phylum Bacteroidota; class Bacteroidia; order Flavobacteriales_D; family Crocinitomicaceae; genus UBA4466. The sequence goes on along the minus strand of CAWUSK010000051.1, from coordinate 19,150 downwards.
CCCAGCCTAAAAAGGAAACTAAAAGTATGATGAGAAAGAAAAAATATTCCCACATCAAATTTCTAATTACAATTTTTGTCGCTCGTTTCACATCGTGTACAAGTTGTCTAAAGCTAAATGGATAGGTGTTTCCAGTTAATATTTTTTCCGTTTTTATACTCAAGAGCGAAATCAAAGGAGACAGAATAATTACGACTAAGTATTTTGCGAATTTCATTAATAAAATGGCAATGGATATTTCGAGTAATAAATAGATCAGATACCACACAATTTCATTCATATTTTCTGCTCTTGGAAACGTGTAACTGTTCTTGATAAGCGAACCTATATAGTATATGAAAAGCATCAGAATAGCAGGTATTATCAAATACCAGTAAAATTTATGTGCGATGATAAATTTTACTGCTTTGTAATAAGAACGAAGCCCAAGAATGAAATTTTTAAAAAATTGCATGCTCAAATTTAATCAAAGGATATTCAAAACAATTAATTCCCAAGGCTTTTGTATCTTTGCTCTTTCTAATTTTTAACCTTTAAGGGATTAATACGATGAATTTTAGCAGTTTAACAGCAATTTCTCCAGTTGATGGAAGATACCAAAGTAAGACAAGTGAATTACAACAATACTTTTCGGAGTTTGGTTTGATAAAATACAGAGTCATTGTGGAAGTAGAATATTTTATCGCGATGGTGGAATCGGGAGTAAAACCTTTGATAGATTTTCCGAAAGAAAAGTATTCAGATTTACGTTCAATTTGTAATTTATTTTCGGAGCAAGATGCTTTGTGGATTAAGGATATAGAAAAAGTAACCAACCACGATGTAAAGGCGGTTGAGTATTTCGTAAAAGACAAAATGACTTCTCTTGGATTGGAAAAATACTTGGAGTTTGTTCATTTTGGATTGACCTCTCAGGATATTAATAACACATCTATTCCATTGTCGTTGAAAGATGCAATTGAAAATGAATACTTACCACTTTTAAACCAATTGATTGATTTAATTGCAACATACAGCAAAGTATGGAAAGACATTCCAATGTTGGCTAGAACTCATGGTCAACCAGCTTCTCCTACACGTTTGGGTAAAGAAATGCAGGTGTTCGTTGAAAGATTAACAATTCAAAAAACACAATTGTATTCAATTCCTTATTCGGCAAAATTTGGCGGAGCAACAGGGAATTTTAATGCCCACTTTGTCGCTTTCAAACAAAATGATTGGGTTGATTTTGCAAATAACTTTGTAAATAACACTTTGGGCTTAACGCGAAGTCAAACAACTACGCAAATTGAACATTACGACAATCTCGCAGCAATGTTTGATGGTTTTAAAAGAATCAATACGATTGTAATGGATTTGAACCGTGATATGTGGACGTACATATCGATGGAATATTTCAAACAAAAATTAAAGGAAGGTGAAGTCGGGTCGTCAGCTATGCCGCATAAAGTAAATCCAATTGATTTTGAAAATTCAGAGGGAAATATAGGAATTGCAAACGCTTTGTTTGAGCATCTTTCAGCCAAATTACCATTATCACGTTTACAACGAGATTTAACCGATTCAACAGTGTTAAGAGCGATTGGAATGCCTTTAGCTCATACGTTCATCGCCTTTAAATCAACATTAAAAGGTTTGGAAAAATTATTATTAAACACAGAAGCTTTTGAGGCAGATTTAGAAAAAAACTGGGCTGTAGTAGCCGAGGCGATTCAAACTGTATTGAGACGAGAAGGATATCCAAAACCGTATGAAGCGCTAAAAGGATTGACTCGTAAAAATGAGGCAGTTACAAAACATACTGTCCATGAGTTCGTTGATACATTAGAGATCTCTGAGGCGTTAAAAGAAGAGTTGAAAATCATCACACCTCAAAATTATACAGGAATTCAATTGGTAAAATAATCCTTGGAGTGATAATTGCCACGCCTAGTAAAACATTATATGATTAAAAGTTTAAGTTTCGTTTTTTGTATCGCAATGTCTGTCTCAACTTTTGGGCAAACAACGTTTGATATTAATTGGGGTGAACTCGCTTTAAATAATGGTCGATTGGTTCAAACCTTGCCAAGTGATTCTGGGCAGTTTTATACTTTGAGTTGGTCAGGTGGCAGAATTGCAGGGTCTTATCAGGTAAGCGAGTACAAAGGCTTAGTTCAAGAAAGTAAAGAAAAAGTCAAATTAGTTGTTAATAAGAGTTATGCCAACTTTGAAGGTGTGCGAGTTATCAAAGGTAAGTTTGCGGTTTTTTTATCGGATAAATGGGACGGTCAAAACAACTTTTTTGTTCAATATTACAATACGGAATTAAAACCGGAAGGCGATCCAATTTTATTAGCTTCCTATGAGCTTGATTTTTCAAAAGGCGAAGGTAATTTCGATGTTATTGCATCTGAAGATGAAAAATACTTTGGCGTCGTTTGGGAATTGGAAGGAAAACGCGATGAAAAAGGAGTTTATGGGTTTAAGATTTTTGACCAGCAATTGAATGTGATCAACGATGGAGAGTATCCGCTTCCATATAAGGCTGAATTGACAACAATCCATTCACATTATGTTTCAAATCAAGGCGATTACTTTTTGGTAATGTCTGAATTTACCGAAGTTCCTTCTAAAAGTCTTTTTAAAAGTTATTTGAATTACAAAGCGCTTCACATTATTCATATAACTGATACTGGATTACAAGATTTCACTTTGGACCTAGCTGGCAGACGAATTGAAGCGTTGACCATAACATCCGACGAAAAACAGGTGTTTACAATCACTGGTGTTTATGGTGATGAAGGTATTCAAGGTGTTTCTGGCGTGTTTAATCAACGTATTGATTACCGGTCGGGAATAGTTTTGCAAGAGGGTTTCATGAAATTTAACGATGCTTTTATTACTGAGAATTGGTCGGATAGAGCAAAGAAAAGAGCAGAACGGTTAGAAGAAAAAGGTCGAGCGGAAGACCCTAAATTGTACAATTACAAAATGAGAAGCGCACGTACATTGTATGACGGAAGTGTAATTGGGACAATGGAGCAAAACTACATTCAATTGATGGCAAACTCAGATATCAGAACCGGACAAGCGAATGATACTTATTATTACTATTACAATGATATTATCGTTTATAAAGTGAACGTCAAAGGTGAATTCGATTGGGTAAAACGAATTGCAAAGTATCAAGTTTCAACAAATGACGACGGGCCATACAGTAGTTATGAAAGCTTCATTGATTCAACAAAAATTAGTTTTATTTTTAATGACAACAGCGATAACTATGATGATGCTGGGCAATTCCTTGATAACCAAGAAATTTATTCAGCGAATTTTGCACGTCGAAAAAATGTTGTTGCAATAGCATCGATTGATTATTTGACTGGTGCTAAATCTAGAAGTACACTTTTTGATAAATCGGAAATTGATGCTTTAGCAATTCCTAAATTGTTTACCGTTAATTACATTACTGGTGAATTATTAATGTATGCTGTTTGGGGAAGAGATGAAAGGTTTGGTGTTCTGAAGTTTAAATAAAAATTTATATTTTATTTTTCAATGCGTCTTTCTCTAATGTTGAAAACGAATATTGATGAATTTTATTAAACCTTCGGGTTAACAGTGTATCCATTGCTTTTGAGTCTTCATAATAGCGTTTACGCGTCTTACAAATAAACAAATGGAAGCGCGACGAAATTTTGGCTGAAATGCTGAGTCTTTCAACCGAAGTTCTCTCCATCATTTCCGTTATGTCTTGACAATATTTCATTATTTCCACTTTGTTTGAAGGCACTTGCGCATTAATAATTTGGCTCTATGAATAATCACCCATAGATTAGAAAGGAGTGATAGCGAAATCATTACAAATTTGTTCACTTTCTTTTTCGTCTAAATATTTAGAGGCCATAATTCCTTTCCATTGAATAGGTAATGTCTCTAAGCATTCCGATAATTCTGTAAGGGTTTCCTCTTTTTCCATTTTTTCACTAACGCTTGGTTCTGAGCCCAAATGTTTTTCAGTTAACCAATGTGTTTTATTTGTATCGCTTTGAAAAAAACTTGAAACAGGATCTGTATATTTTGTTTCAGCCTTTCTCCAATAATCAATTATTTTTCGATTCAAAATACTCGTTAGCCACGTTCTAATGGTACTTCGTTGTTCGAAGATGTCTAGTTTTGTGATGGCTGAAATAAACGTGTCTTGAACAAAATCCTTGGCCAAATCTATGTCATTGATTTTTGACATAGCGAAGGACAGAAGGTAATCGCCATGATCATCGACCAATTGAGAAGGGGATATGATGATGCTGTTTCCCAAGTTATTTAGTTGCTTCGTGTTTCTTTTTGAATCGCTTTACAAAGGTAAAAATGATTAACAAAACCGCAACGAAGGCAAAGCTACGTCCCATCACATCGCCATATAATGTATAAAATGTTTGTTCATTATTTAAATTCAATGTTCCTCGGATTACATCTTCTTCCCACCATTTTGTAGCTTGTAAAATATCTCCTCGCTGATTGACAAAACAACTCGTTCCTGTATTTGCAGAACGCACTATAGACCTTCTGTTTTCAATTGCTCTTAAACTTGCAAAACTTACGTGTTGTTTGTATCCAGGTGTATCTTTCCACCAACCGTCATTGGTGATGATGGCAATTAGGTTGGCGCCTTTTCTACATTGTTGAGCAACCCATTCGCCATAAATAGATTCGTAACAAATCACAGGTGCTAATTGAAACTCTTCATAAACGAAGGTCAACGGTTCTTCTTCTATCCCCAAAGTCCCTGATGTCCCACCATTTTGAATAGATAAATCTTCAAGAAATGGGAGTATATCGGAAAATGGAATCACTTCAACTCCAGGGACTAATTTCGACTTATGAATAAAACCAGGTTGATTGCTTTGGTTGATTGCAACCGCCGTATTGTATGATTCGTAAAAGCCATTCGAGTTCATTATTTCACGAGAAGCTCTGGAATTCTTTTTCTGAAATGTTTTCCATGTGGATGCACCGATGCACCAAGGAATATTATTGGTCTTTTGTTGAAAGTCGACAAGAAAATTGAATCCGGCTTCATTACGCACACTATTTTCGGTGAAACCATAACTCATCGCCGTTTCTGGAGCAACAATTAAATCCGTTGATTTAGTGATTTTTGATTTTGCTAATCGCGTGATTTTTTCGAGTTGTTTTATCTCTCCGCCTAGAACAAATTTCTCATTGTATGGATCAATGTTCGGTTGCACGGCAATAACTTCTATCGGATTTATTTTCTCTGTGTACGAGAAGTACGTGACTAATGAAATTGAAAGAGGAAGAATAAATAGAAATGCTGCCGACCAAATTAATGGTGTTTGTATACGCCATGTTTCTTTTTTAAATAGAACGTTTTTATAGATTTTAAACACCACCAAATTGACAAGTAAAATCCAAAATGTTCCGCCTAAAACTCCCGTGTACGAATACCATTGAACCCATGAAGGTGTTATGCTAAAAGTATTCCCTAGACTCAGCCATGTCCAAGACATTTCCCAGTTGTAATGGAAGTATTCAAATGCAATCCAATAAATGAAGAGTGAAATGTATCCTTCTTTTTTTCCAATGTGTTTTTTTGTGAAATGAAAGAGCTGAAAAGCAATTGCCATTAAAAGACTATTGAGGATAATTGCCAGTGCAGCGCCTCCGCCGCTCGCATTCCAAACCCACCAAGTGGTTGTTATGTTGTAAATAAAAAAGGCTAAGTATGCATTGTAGAAAACCTTCCGCGAACGATATCTTTTGGTGAAAATATAATCTTCGATCAATAATAAAGGAACCCACGATACAAATACTGCGAGTGTCAAACTTCCCGAAAACGGAAAAGATATTGCCATCAAGAGACCTGAAATTAGGCTTAGTAATAATCTTGATTTTTTAGAGATTTCAATCATTAGAATAAAAATAGCCAAATAATTCTCTTACTGAGTATTCAAATGAAATTACTTGTTCACTTCCAAGATGTTTTTGAGGTTGGATAATCCTTTTTCAAGGTCTGGGCCAAGTTTCTCGTCCATGTTCATGAAGAGCAATGTGATGTTCCATGGCCAGCTCTCTTCTCCTTCGAAGGACCAATTTACCATTGTAGTTTGCTTAGAGTTGTCGCTTATACTGAATATTGCTTTTACTGAAGATTCCCACGGTTTAATAAAACGTAATTCGCATTCAACCTTTTCGTTATTGACTAGCTGTGTAATTTCTTGCTCGCCAACTCCCACATTTTCGTCCTTGCTATTCCATTTGCATATAGAACCAACGTTTCCATCTGGTCCAGAATAAGTTTGCTTGATGTTCGGGTCCATTTGGCTCCAAACGGTAAAGTTTGAATGATTTTCTAAGTACCTAAGATAATCGAAAACATCTGAAGGTTCTCGTTCAATTTCTACGGACCTTTTGACTTCAAATTTTTTCTCTACAAATAGGGCAACTATCGGTACGATAGAGACTAACGAAAAGATTAGAATCAAGAATTGCTTTACAAATTTCATAGTATCACTTTATTAATTCTAAATAAATTTTTACTATGCAAAGATTTTGTCTGCAGTCAGTGAGGTAGGTTGGTAGGTAAAAAAAAGGGGAAGACAGATTTCTTGTCTTCCCATGGTAATTTATTCAAATACTATTGTCATTTCAACACGTCTGTTTTTCTGACGTCCTTCTGGAGTTCCATTGTCACCAATTGGCTCTGTTTCTCCGAAGTAAAGAGCAGTTAAACGATCTGCATTAATACCTTTCGAAACCATGAACGCTTTAACAGATTCCGCACGTTTTTTCGAAAGAATCAAATTCGATTGGTCGTTACCTATATCATCTGTGTGACCTGCAATTTGTAGTTTCCATTCTGTTTTCGTGACCAAAACATCTGCAAGTTCACCTAATGATGGAATTGACTCTTTTTTGATGATATCTTTTCCTGTTTCAAATTCTAGATTGTCAAATGCAGTTTTCAAGATTTCTTGAACTTCTTTTTCAATCTCTGGACAGCCTTGGTTCGAAATTGGACCTGGAGTATTTGGACATTTATCATCTTTGTCTAATACACCATCGTTATCTGTATCTTGATAAGGGCAACCTTCATTATTGATTGGACCGGCCAAATATGGACATTTATCATCTTTGTCAAGTAATCCATCACCATCGGTATCTGGCCAAGGACAGCCGTTGTTTTCTTTTGGTCCTGCAACAGTAGGACAATCATCGATGAAGTCAAATAAACCATCACCATCAGTATCAGGACAACCATTGTTTTCAATTGGTCCCGCAACGTCTGGACAGGCATCGTCTTCATCTTTAATTCCATCACCATCAGTATCTGGACAACCGTTGAACTTAGCAAGTCCTGGTGTGTCTGGACAATCATCTTTAGGATCAATAATACTATCGTTATCTCTATCTGGACAACCTTGGTATGCGATATCTCCGAATAATTCTGGACAAGCATCGTCTTTGTCTGGAATGCTATCACCATCCTTGTCAGGACAACCTTTAAACACGGCTAAACCTGCTTCAGAAGGACAATCATCTTTCGTGTCTTGAATTCCATCTCCATCAGTATCAGGACATCCTCGAAAGTCCCAAACTCCTTTTACAGAAGGACATTCATCCAATTTATCTGAAACTAAATCTTCATCAGTATCGTCAGGTTCTGTATAGTTAATTGGTAAACGTAATCCTGCATATAGCGACGTTCCGTTAACTTTACCAGTCGCAATGAGTGATGGGAAATCCGAAAAACCTAAGGTTAAAGGCCCGAGTCGAGCACCGATCCCGGCTTTAAATCCGGAATACGAACTATAGGTTAAAGGAACATGAAGACCAAACCAAACGTAGTCAAAACTAGGTGTTAAAGTAATTTGATTTGCTGTATGAACTCGGTGTTCTTTATTTTTACTTTGTAAGCTAATGTTTCCAGTTAGATTAACATAGAACCATTTCCAAATATGGTAATCCAATTGTAAACTTAAGGTTGTTGGCGTGTACATGAAAAATGTACCGTCATCCTCGTTTGCTGTCCACGCTGGATCATACATGATAAGTGAATCAACAATACTATCGAAACTTGCAATACTGTTTGCTCTATCGAATGTATTTAAATCAAATGCGTTAGCTGAATTAACATTAAAGTTTCTACCCAAATCTCCTTTTTCAAATTTCATACCTCCAATATCCAAAACTGAAACACCGGCTTTTAAAGTGTATTTTTCTTGACTTCTTCTCCAGATGTTTGTTTTACCATCCATGTCATATTTATAGTCTTTCCAATCTGGACGCCATTCGTAAACGAAACCTAAGTCAAGACCAAAGCCCAATTTTGAAGAAGCCTTTGGAATACCAGCATGGAACGGGTCTATTTTTCCCTCAGCATTTTTATACTGATCAACACGCGAGTGACCGTATGAGAAATCACCGGATAAACGCAATGAAGTATCAGAGTTTTGCAGTTCATAAATGAAATTATCGGTATTAATATACGCCGCTGTATAACCTGAAAGTAATTTTACTTTCCCACCCATTTTCATGAAATGTTCACCGTCTTGTTTTAATACTTGTGCATAATTAACACCGTATTCTGTCCAACTCAAGTGATTCAACGATAACAATTCCTCATTAAATGGTTGATTCCATAATGAAGGGTAGTCCAAATCATTTTCTGCTAGTAAAGCAAGCTTAGGATCTATGTTGTCAATATTTGTAACGGATCTAAATTTAGCCGTAAATCCAACTGCGATTGTCGGTTTTATGTGGAACATGAAGTTCAAAACATCAATTTGGATATTGTTATAAATACCAACTGTTTTTTTCGAATCTTCATTATAATTACGGTTTAAATAACGATCTACTGTAGTTGAGTCCGGATTCATCCAATCATTATAAGGATTGTCAACAGCGGGAGTTCCAGTAGCTGAATCGTAAGGAGTATCTGCTTTTAGTGATTTAATCCACCATTTCGGCATATCCTTGGTGTCAAATGTTCCTGCATTTGTAAATGCGGTAAAATTAAAACTTCCAAGGTTGATATCAACTTTAAATCGTCCATCAACGAAACTCGCTGGTTGGTTCTCTGTTCCCATTACACCTGCATAATTACTTGCATGCACACCGAGATAATTTTGAGCAGTTGAATTAAATGAAAATAATGCTACACCGGCAGTAAGGAGAAATTTAATAGTTTTCATAGTTCTAGTTTAAAAAATATTGAACGATAAATTGATCAACAATTGTTGTAATGATTTTCACATCGTTTTTTGAAGATATAGTTACTTTGGTTTGTCCTTCAAAAGTCGTATTGTTTATCTTTTCGCCAGTCATTCTATACAAATATACATTATTCTCAATACCATCTATTATCGCAACTATATTATTTCCCGAATTAAGACTCTCAATGAATGCGTCCTCTATTTCATTGAACGAAAGGCGAATTACCCCGAACGAAACACCTTGAATATTGATAAAATGTATTTCATTGTTGGATTGAATCAGAAGGTAAGGGTTTTTCGATAGCCCTTCATTTTCAAGGAGTTTACCGTTTGGATAGCTCCCAAGTTTGTTTGCTGTGCCCTTCTGGTCGTATTTCATCAACGAGTTGTTTTCAATAGAGAATTGAATCAATTCATTTGGGATTTTGACTGCGACACTTTTTCCAGTTGTTGTGAAATTTCGGTAATGTTTATTGTGGTCGACATCATACATGTAGAAGGAGTTCCCATCAGAAAATCCAGCATAAAGTGTTTTAATACTTGCCCAAACATCGATTTTTCGTGTAATTGGCATTTCTACTTTAATACTGTTTAATTCTCGTCCTTTTGCATCAAAATGCATAACGCGATTGTTATCTGTTCCAATTAGGAAGTAACTTTTCCCTCGCCAACGGTAAAAATGCACATCATTTGTCGCATCATTTTCTAATTCGATAGGGAAACCAGAAATTTCTTTCCCTAATTTATCCCAAAGGTGAATGTGAGAGTTCGTGTTTAGAAGAATGTAAGATTCGCCATTTTCATGTAAGTCAATGAGCGATAAATCACTTTTTACTGTAGATGACAGCTGTTTTTTCCACTCTAATTTTCCGTCGTTGAAACATGCTATTTCACCTTTTTTGCCCAAAGAAATAATTCGATGCCCGTCGTCTAATAATACAAAGTCTTTGATGTCAAACCCACAATTCACCGAAAGTGGCTGGCTCAATTTAGATACTAAAGTTTTTTCACGTTTACCGTCAAGCGTTTGAAGGATCTTGCCGCGATAAATTGCTTTGGTGAATCTCATTTTGTCAGAAATTGATCTTTCTGAAACAGATTTCGGAAGGTTTCCGTAGATACTTTGTTGAACATTTGGATTTAATGCAATAGTACTTCCCAATTTGAAGTCAGCAATAAGTCGGTCGCATGTTGTCTCGTCTTCCGAAAAGACAACTAAATCGTCCAAATACTTTGCGTGGTATTTTTTTCCTTTTGACGGAAAATCGCTTGTCAATGGGTTTGAGAAAGATATTTGATCTAATGTTTGGTTGATATCATTGAGAATAAGAATTGGATCTTGACCTAAAATGTAATCCGAGATCAATGCTTTTTTTCCATTGTATGTTAGGGTAACAAAGCCGTTTAACATCCATTTACTAATCGCGCCGTCTTTTATGATTGGGTCTATGGTTACGCTATAATCTCGCTCGATGAAATGGTAATCGTCTATTTTATCTGAAATAATTCGTCCAAAAATCACTTCGTCTTTGATTTGATTTCCTTGCTCAACAGACTCGTTATGCGTAATGAAATTTGTTTTTTCTCCTGCGTTAAAGTAGATGTCTGTTACCGATTCAATTTGGGAATCAGCCTTGAAATGAACAATCGAAGCACTGGCTTTTATGTCGTACTTAAATTTATGGATAGAATTTGAAGTGTAAAAATCACTTTGAGTTATGTACAAGTTGTTTTTTGAATATTTTCCTTTGACGTTTCCTTTTGTAAAATCAGAAGATGTAATGTTTAGGGTGCCATCGAAAGAGTTTAACAAGGATTTAATCGTCGATTTCGTCCATTTGTTTTCCCTAACAATTAGTGCATGAGGGTTGTTTTTACTGATGTAAACAGCAGAAACATCTTTATCTGTAAGTTGAGCGGTAAGTGGCGCAAATGGATTGAGGTTGAAACCTTCAAACTGATTTATGGCAATTTCACTTGGGCGATTGATAATAAGTAATTCACTGTCCTTTTCTCCAAAAAAAGCGGTAGCAGAAAAATCATTTTTGTTGCTGAGGATATCCAATCCAACAAAGCCTATCCAACCTAAACTGACAATAAAAATAAGTGCTAAAATGACACGATTAATCATGGGACTATTCTTTATTCAAAAATAGAAAGAATGTGAATTCATATTTGCCGATTTTGTTTTTAAAATCAACAACGATTTGTGTACTCTTGAATTAAGTCTCAGTCAAAGAGCGAAAGTTGGTTGGCTGGAAGCAAGGTGAAAGTTTTTCGATGGTGAATACAATCGCCGTGGTAAAAGATACCTTGGCGGTGTTTTTTTGTAGGGTAACCTTTGTTCTTGTTCCAATCGTACATTGGGAATTCTTTGTGAATTTTCTCCATGTACTCATCGCGGTATGTTTTTGCCAAAATAGAAGCTGCAGCGATGGATAAATATTTCCCATCTCCTTTTATAATGCATTCGTGGGAAATGTTTGGATAAGGATTGAATCGATTTCCATCAATTAACAAGAGTTCTGGTGTTGTGTTGAGTTGATCTACAGCGCGATGCATGGCAGTAAAACTTGCATTCAATATATTTATTTCGTCGATTTCTTGCTGAAACACAAACGAAATAGCGAATCCAATTGCCTCCTTTTCGATGATTGGACGCAAAAGATTACGCTGTGCTTCCGAAAGTTTTTTTGAATCATTGAGCAATTCATTTTTAAAGTTTTTTGGAAGGATTACCGTGGCAGCAACAACTGGTCCTGCGAGACATCCACGACCTGCTTCGTCGCAGCCAGCTTCAATTCTTTTTTTATCGAAAAAGGGGAGTAGAGTGCTCATTTCAAGCAAAGTTGGCGAAAAAATTGTAGATTTAACAGAATATATGGATTGTTGAGCAACTTTTAGAACAAGTTCTTCGTCTTAAATAGTAGTTGAAACAAAATAAAAAATATGAAAAAATTAATTTATAGCCTCGCATTATTGTTAACTATGTCTTCGCTGGGTTACGCTCAGGAAGCTGAAAACATTGTAAACTCAAAGGGGAAAGCAGCACTTATTTCCAGCAAAATTTCTGGTGAATATGATTTTACATTTGCTACGGAAAGAACGGATGAATCAGTTGAGAAAGCGGCAAGCTATTATGTAAAAAATTTCACTGTTGATTTTGATGCTTCTACAAACAAGGCAGTAGTTACTATGATTGAAAACACTGTTACTTCTAGAACGGTACTTGCACGTTTTTTATCTTCAAATCAAGTTCGATATGTTGAAATTGATGGAACAAATGTAAGTATCTCTGATTTCATCCAGTCTTACTTGAAATAATATCCACTCATTTAAAATATTTAAAGGGATTGTCAGTTGTGATAATCCTTTTTTTACGGCTTAATTTTCATTAGTTGATTATTATCCGTGGTAATCATTTTTTACAAGGCGTATGAAAAAAGTAAGGCCTTTTCTGGACTTTGCAACCGTTCCATCATTCAATACTTTCCATTTCGTATGAAATGGGAAGTCAGAGTTGTAATTTTTGAGATGTACTTGGTTGTTTTTGATTTCCCAATTTCCTTTTACATTAATTTGTTTTGGCTGATTTGAAAATTATTTTATTGACTCTGAGAAAATAAATAGATTTAAAATCATAAAAAACACTGCTGGTAAAGATATCGAGGCACTATCTTTTAATTTTATTCTTACTACCAAACCACACAACATAAGTAGCCCAAGTCCTAAAGATGAAATAGTTAACATTAGATTGGATTTTAGCCCGATCAATAGCCCAGTAGCCCCCAATAATTCTAGAATTATTATTAACAGTCCTAATTTCCCCAAATTAAATCGCTTGAATTCGTTTTTCATGTGGGGTGATATGAAATAGGAAACTACATAAGCATAGAATGATAAACTGGATATTATTATACAAATAATGGCTAAAGTCATTTCAAAATGATCTAACTGAAACTAATGCTATGATTGCAGAAAGAATCAATAGAATTAGCGAGGGGAGGTGCTTAATAAATGGATTTTTAATCTTAAAATGGAAATATTGGGCAGCTATCATAAACATACCCATGAGTATAGAAGGAATTTGGACTAAGGATGGGTGCCAAACACCAGCTATAAGCAACGTTGTTAATGCAATTTTAGATGCTCCTACAAAGTTACGGGTTAAATCACTTAATCCAAATTGCTTAAATTCTTTTACTACATTGTCAAATCTGAACACCCAAACATAGGCAACAGATAGTCCTAAAGTAATTAACGCTATACTTAAAAAAATATTTTCCATCATTTTTTATCTTTTTTATTTTTACAATAGCTTTTCACTAAAAAGCAATATTTTCTAATAAGTCCTATACTTAACTCTATTATAAATTGTGTCTTAATAATACTTACCCATAGTATCAATTATGAGTAGATTTAGTTTACATCAAAAATAAAATTCTTATTACTTTTTAAAATTCCAGCCGTCAGTGGCAGCATAACTAAAAGCGACACCGAATAGTAAAGTTATAATACCGGCAAAATAGGGGATAAATTCAATCATTTTTCTTATTGTTTAAAAGTTTCAAATAAATACCAAAAGCTAAAATGCTTGGAACCCAAAGCCCAATGAAAATAGCTTGATCCGAATTTTCATTAAAAAATAATACTTCTGAATATACCAACGAAAGCATCGCCGAAATAAAGAGTAATTTGTCTGTGAGTGTAAACTTCTTGAACATAAATTTAAATTATATTTCCTACTCATAAGGCTTTTCAGAATGCGCCCCGTTTTTTAACGTGGGTTCTGGCCTCCACTTTTAAAATTCAATATTTCTATTTTTTGTCACATAAGGTGTTGAGCATTTCAGCTTTCGCAGCCCGTATTTTTTTTAAAAAAACTTGTCCATAACTTAGGGCGCTAAACTCCATATGCTGTTTAGCGGCCTTATATTAATGACCACTAAAATACACAAAAATACAATTCATTGCTGCTCCTTACCGATAATAACCAATTTTAATCGGGTTGTATTTCGATAAGGATACTGAGGTTTTACATTTGATTTGCTAGAATTGCGTTTGCGACGCATTGAGTTGTGTTTGCAACCTCTATAATTGTATTTGTAACGATTGAATTTCCATTTATAAGGATTGAAATGTTAAGGCTAGAGATATTCAAAAACGTTAGGTTGGATTGTTTATGTTTTTTAAGTCTTGCGCCATTTTCAAACCTAAATGGTGTGTTTATTGTGTCCCATTCGTTATCTAAGATTTTCGCAGCAACCCGGAATTTATAGTTATTTATTTTGATTTGCTCTTCCTGAGCGCTGCATAGCATGGGGTACAAGGGAGAGTATTAATATGTTAGTGGTTTTTTCATTTTTCGCGTTATGGGTTTTTAATGAAGTTTAGTCAGTTTTTTGAGCATACCGTTGAAAATAAAAGCATGAAATGGCAGTACCGAATACCAATATAATCTTCCCCATAGACCCAACGGCCTAAACGTAGCGGTTTGAACTAGTTCATTATCAATAACTTTAAACTCCAACCAGGCTTCCCCAGGTAGTTTCATTTCGGCAAACAAAAGGAGACGGCCTTCATTTTTATCAGCATATAAGACTCTCCAAAAATCTGCAGCATCTCCTGGGGCGATTGAATTAAGATTAGTTCTCCCTCTTCTAAGACCAACTCCACCGACTAATTTATCTAAGAATCCTCTTGATTTCCATAACCAATTGGCATAGTACCATCCTGTTTCTCCACCGATACTCCAAATTTTATCTAAGCATATTTGGCGATCGTCAATTTCACTTTTTCTCTGGTCGACAAAACATCCAAATGTTGGAACTTTTATGAAATCAGACACATTAAAGTTAATACCGCTGCTAGAGTAGGAATCTTTCCAACTAGAAATGATTTCATTGCTTTCAATTTTGTTAAATGCTTTTTCTAAAGCCTGGTTATAGCTAATTGGTGTAACATTAAGAATTGTATTAATGTCATTGTTTCGGCAGACAACTTCAATTTTCATGCTGTTTACAAGTGATATTGCAAGCTTATAAGATGTTGAAGTGACAAAATAAAGCCAGTAAGAAGACAGTTTTGGTGTCATTACCGGAACAATAATAATGAATCTCTTCAAATGTCTCGTTTTTGCAAGACCTAGTAGCATTTCTTTGTAAGAAAGAACATCAGGTCCACCAATATCAAAATTCTTATTATAGGTTTCTGGATTGAATAGTGTCAGCGTTAGAAATGTGATCACATCAGATACACCTATCGGTTGACATTTTGTTTTCAGCCATTTGGGTGTAATCATGAACGGTAGTTTTTCCACTAGATCTCTAATGATCTCAAATGAGGCACTTCCTGATCCAATAATTATTCCTGCCCTGAGCGTTGTGAAATCATATGTCCCTTTTTCCAGTTCGGTTTCAACATCTTTCCTTGAACTCAAGTGCTCAGAAAGTTCAGACTCATTAACAATACCGCTGAGATAAACCAAGTGTTTGATGTTGGTTTTTTCAATGGCATTTCTAAAATTTATCGCTGAGGTTCTTTCGAGAGATTTATATTCACTTGATGATGACATCGAATGAACAAGGTAATAGGCTCCATCAATATCTTTTGGGATACGATCAAGAGATTTATCATCCAATAAGTCAATTTCTATTACTGATATCTTCTGCTTAACTGATGCAGGCGGATTAAATCTCTGAACATCGCGGACGCAGCATATTACTTCATGACCAGCATCGACTAAAACCGGCAGTAATCTTTTTCCAATATACCCTGTTGCTCCTGTAAGTAATATTTTCATAAAATAACAACTATTTAATTTGGCCCCAAGTTTACACTAAAAAGGGTTGCTGACCCGAAGGGAAGCTATGGTTTTTCGTTCGAATTAGTAATTCACTTATTTATTGCACTCAAAAAAATCTACAACGAGATTAAGTGAATTTCTCCGTTTAAAAATATAAAAGCACACTTCTTGTATCCACCGGATTTGTTTAAGGCCTTTAATTTTCCCTCCATCTCATAAGTGTATTTAAGATCATTTCACCAAGGTATGTGCAGGTTCTATAATTGCCCACAAAGGTTAGTATATTAAAAGTAGGCGATTTCGAAGCACGAAACCTTCGGTTAGGAACAAATTTTGATACGAGCCTGAAGCCTTGAATTTTGAACTTATTCGCCTATTTTTTTATTTACAATGTTACCTGCTGGCTTTATTTTTTAGAAGATGATAATTTCACAAAGATAATTTTTTATTTAGTCCAAAATAGTACAAGCTCAAAATTGGAATTGATGCAATGATAGCGTGCATTAGCTTTGCTTTAATGTAATATTCATTTACTCCCATTGTTAATGTTTTTTTTGCAGGTATCGGTTAGTATATCGCAAGAAGGGCAGTAGAAAGCGATAAACTTTCAAGTTTACTCCTAGCCAAAACGTTGTATTTTGTTTTTAATTTATTCATTCTTAAAAGCCAAATTAACGATTTGGTGGTGTTTGCAGGTAGCACGAACTTTCGTAAACCACCTAGCCCTATTTGCTATATACAGTGCTATATACTGCTTTTTCTTTTTGTATCAATTCACTAATAGCATCCCATAGCGAAATCCTTTTCTGTATTGATTGTTTTGCAACTGCTAAAGTTTCACTCCATTTTTGATCGTCATTGCCACAAAGTTCTGAAATCATTTTAAGAGATAGGGGGCCGTGCTCATCTCCATCTAATTCTATATGCCTTTCAAGATAATATGTCAACTTGCTATATGGCTTGTTTTCAGAATCAGCATTTTTGAGTATTTCAATGAACATATCAGGAATTACATCTTCTCGTCCAAATGTAAATGCAGAAGCAACAAGATGTGCCTTATTCGTCTCAATGATTGAAAATGAAAATGTAACAAAATCAGCAACTCTTTTGTCAATATTAATTTCGTTCAATGAATATTCAACGGTATTGTCAGATTCAAGAAGATTTATAAATTTATTAATCTCAGTCGTATTTGCTTTTGCTTGTTTCATTGCATCCAAATACATTTCAAAATGACTTTTAGGTTCTCCTAATTCATTAATATCACTTTCTTCACCGTGAACTATTTCATTTATGAATCTAGAAAGTGTTACGTTTTTAGATGGTATCCAAGGTGTTTGAACATTTGTGAGTTTTATTTGAAGAGATTTCAAAAGAGACATAAAGTCCCAAACAGCAAATACGTGATTCTCCATAAAAACTTTAATGTCATCTGCATTCTTTAGGTTTTCATAAAGTTTATGATTTTGCAATTGATTTCTTAACTCGGAAATCTCGTTTTCTATATGTTGTATTCTATTCATACTGCTTTTATTACTTGCAAACAACAACTGGATATAGGCAAAGTTGCTTATATCCACACAATGTCAAATATAAACTATCTTGTGGACTTTTAATTGTTTTGAAATGATTTATAGCTACCTGTGTGTAAATCACATTTTTTTGCTAATACTATGCTCCAATAAAGTATGAATTTAACTTAAAATACCCCATTATCTAATAAGTGATTAGCAAAGCTATTGCCAAGAATGTATGGAGTGACAGCATTCTTGATTTAATTAGTGCTTTTTTAGATTGTTTATAAACTCATCGGATATAATTATGAATTGAAGCTAGAGTGTTTAAGTTTGTTGAATGAAAGTTGTTTTTATCCTTAACGGTTCTAAAAAGTTATCTGCTTTTGCAAAAATAACAATCGACAAGGCGAATGAACAAGCCAGTTTAAATTGTTTCATATCAAAAACGGAAAGTTCATTGCACGCGATCACCATCGCAAAAGATAATGCCAATAATGGAGCAGATTGTATAATAGCTGTTGGTGGAGATGGAACGTGCAACGAAGTTATTAATGGCATCCAGAAAAGCAACAATCGAAATAAAGTAATTTTTGGAATTATCCCTAATGGCTCAGGAAATGATTTTCATAGAATGTTAGGTAGTTTCTCATCAGAGAAATTTATTGAGGCTTTAATTAATCAGAATTGTCAGCACATTGATTTAATCAAAATTGAATCAGGTGATAAGACAATCTATTCGTTAAATATTGCGGGTGTTGGATTTGACGGATTCGTGGTGAATAAACTAAATCAATTAAGAAAAAATGCTTTTCTAAAAGGAAAAACGGCATATGCCTATTCAATCTTAAGAGCATTTTTTAGTTATAAAAAACCAGACGTAGTTCTTTCGAGTAATGATTACAATTATGCTGGAAAAATGATGATGACCGCAGTTTGTAATGGAACAACATTTGGGCATGGAATGATTGTTTCGCCAAACGCAAAATTGAATGATGGTATACTCAGTATTACCTTCCTCGGGGAAGTTTCTCTCAAGGATTACGTGAAAAACATTTCCAGATTGAAGAAGGGGATTCTAATTAAACATCCCGAG
This sequence comes from uncultured Flavobacteriales bacterium, assembly GCA_963925035.1. GTDB lineage: Bacteria > Bacteroidota > Bacteroidia > Flavobacteriales_D > Crocinitomicaceae > UBA4466. Next base: position 517 of record CAWUSK010000051.1, on the reverse strand, counting down.
GTGCATTATTTTGAAACAAAGGAATTGACAATCGCTATAAAATCAGGTGAAATGCATCTAGAAACAGATGGGGAAATTATTGGTCAAGGAGATGTTCATTTTCAAGTGATTCCTGATTGTTTGAATATTTTAAATCCAGATTATTAACCAAAAAAAAAGATCCCCATAATGAGCAGTCATGGTCGGAAGAAATTCCGACCATTTTTTATGTCTTAAAATAGAGGCCTGGATCCTCACCGCAATGCGCTGCAATCATAGCTATAGCTAAACCCCTGGTGTCAATTGCTCATTCTTTGATGAAATACAGATTTGTAAAGTTCATCATTAGTGGTAATAATATTTTCAATTTCAGAACTTGCTTTTGCTTCCTGTAAATGAATTCTATCCAAATCCAATATCTAAGGATTTGAAAATTACAAATTTGACAGGAATCAACTTGGAGCAAGCCACTATTTATGACATGCTAGGAAATTCGATAATTACCTTTAATCTGAATGAAGCGGTCACTGAACAAAAA
>CAWUSK010000050.1:0-21255 GCA_963925035.1 uncultured Flavobacteriales bacterium | reverse complement strand
GCTTTCTATTTGTGACCTCGGAGGGATTCTAACCCCCGACCGCTGGAGCCGAAATCCAGTGCTCTATACAGCTGAGCTACGAAGCCTAATTGTGAGGGAAATTGATTTCTCACTAAGTGACAAAGTTAATACAGCAATTTGCATTCTGCAAGATTGCTGCAAAAGAATTAAAGATTGTTATATTTCAAACTATAGGAATCAAAGGCGCGCACTAAAAGATGTTTTTGATTTCAGGGGCTTATCATCAAAGATTAATTGAACAATTCTACTTATCTGCCATTATAAGTGGAGTTTTTTTGTAACTTCTTGTCTCGGAATATTTGTGTATGCTAATATTTCAAATAATTTTGATGTTTTACCGTTAAAGTCATAGAAAACAAAACAAATGCGACTACTGATAACTCTTTTTGTAATTGGATTAATACATACCGTAACTGCTCAAGTGGGAACTGGTCAATGGCGTTTGCACGTGCCATCCAAAAATGCACACGATGTGGTGGCGTTTAATAATCGAGTATATGCTGCCTATGTTAACGGCGTAAGTGAGTATGACTTTGCGTCAGGAGAAACAACAATTTGGGATGCAGTTAATTCATTATCTGATATTTCAGTTTCATGTCTTGGAAAGCACTCGAACAGTCTTTGGATAGGTTACGACAATGGAAACATTGATAAAATAAGTGACAACAGGGTAACTAACATTTCCGCGATAAAGTTGGCAGGAATTCAAGGGTCAAAGAAAATCAATAAGCTGGTTGAGTATGGAAGTTTTATTTACGCCGCTACAGGATTTTCTATCGTAAAGTTAGATCCAACAAAAAATGAAGTTCGAGACACTTACTACCCAACAAATGGAAATGCTCCGATTTTAGACATTGCCTTTAAAAATGATTCCATTTACGCAATTACGAGTGATCGCTTATACAAAGGAAAAATTAACAATATTGCATTGGCAGACCCAGCTCAATGGGAAGTTGATGCACGTGTTCCAATTTTAGCGTCTAACCAGTATTCAGAAATTGAGGTTTCAAATAACGATCTTTTCATTTTGTACAATGCTGATGCGTTTGGTTTGGATAGTGTTTATCGCTTGGATAATCAAGGACTAGTTTCAGTTGTTAGTGAGCTTTTTACAATGGAAATTAAATCCATTAATAATGTGGATGGAAAATTGGCTGTACATTTTTTTGATGGGGCAAATATTTATAGAGGGGATTTTACGGTAGAAGAATCCATTACTGCGTATTCTTCAGGAGCGAATGTCCGACCTAGAGGAGTTGCTCGCGCAGGCGGTCATTATTGGGTTGCAGATGAAGATAACGGCTTAGTTAAATTTACTTCATACGGAAATTCTCAGGAAATTGCTTTTCCAGGCCCGCCAAAAAACAGCTATTATGCAATGGATTGGTACAAAGGGAAGCTAGTCGTTGCAGGAGGAAGTTTAGCGGGTGAAGCTGGAACATTTAATAAGTCGGGAATTTATATTTTTGAAGATGAAAAGTGGAAATTAAAGGATCCCGCTAACATGACCTTTTGGAACACGCCGAATTTTTGGGATGCAATTGCTGTTTCAATTAATCCAACAAATGAGTCACAAATTGCTGTAGGAAGCTATTCTCGAGTTCCTTTATCGTTGCTAACAGTGGATGGACAGGTTACGGATACATTAACCCCGAACAACTCAATCTTAGAATGGGGAAGTATTGGAAATGGCTCATCCGAAGTAACGGATTTAAAATATGACGAAAGCGGCAATTTGTGGATTTTGAATGGTTACTCAAATAAACCTTTGAAGGTTTTAACAAAGGACAATGATTGGTATGAGTTTGATTTATCATCGGGCTCGAAAAACAAGCATTCACAAAAAATGGCAATCGACTATAATGGCAATAAATGGATTTCTATAAAAGACGCTGGACTTTTTGGGTTTAAAGACAACGGCACAATTTCTGCTTTAGGTGATGATAAAACGATTCGTTTAACCGTGGGTCAAAATCAAGGAAATTTACCTTCGAATCAAATTCATGCAATTGCAGTGGATTTTGACAATGAAATTTGGATTGGAACTGATGCGGGATTTGCAATTTTGTATAATTCAGACGCCGCATTTGATGGTGGAGCTGGTGATTTTGATGCGCAACGCGTTAAAATTGATTTTGAAGGCAATGTGGAATACGTGCTTGGAGCAACAGATATTACTTCTATTGTTGTGGATGGAGCGAATAGAAAATGGTTCGGGACTGCGAATTCAGGAATCATCCTAATGTCCCCAAACGGACTTGAAATTTTAGAGCAACATACAATAGAGAATTCGCCATTAATTTCAAATTCAATCGTTGATTTAGAACTAAATCAATCCACAGGAGAACTTTTTATTATTACCGACAAAGGTTTAATTTCTTATAGAACTGATGCAACTTACGAAGATCCTGAATATAAAAATGTCATTGTTTTTCCGAATCCAGCACGACCTGATTTCGATGGCCCAATAACAATACAAGGAATTCGATACAACTCAGACGTTAAAATCACCGATATCGCTGGAAACTTAGTATATAGCACAACATCAAATGGTGGAACAGCAACTTGGGACAGAAAAACGTTAAATGGTGAGCCTGTTGGAACAGGAGTTTATTTAATTTGGACTGCTGCCAACGAAGGAAAAGGACGTAAAGTTGGGAAAGTACTTGTCGTTAATGACAAATAAGGAATGAAGTCGAACGACCTAGGAATTTTTTTACACAGATCTGTTTATTCTGAGTCAAGCCTTATCGTTTGGTTTTTTACCCGTGAAAACGGGTTACAAAAGTTTTTGTTCCGTGGAGGAAAAAAGAAAGCGCACAGCCTTTTTCCAATGGCAGTTTGTGAATTGTCTTTTTACGGGCATAAAAATTCAGATTTATTGAATTTAACCTTAGTGGAAATTGCTCAACCTTCCACGTTCCAATTCAACCCTATTTGTTCTACCATCGCCTTTTTTTGTGTTGAATGCGCTAAAAAATGCATGCACCAAGGGGATAAAGACGAAGCTGTGTTTCAGTTTTTGGCGCACTTTTCAAATTGCATAGAAACGGAAGAAAACAAAGGGATTTTACCACTTCAATTTCTAATTGATTTTTCGGAGACATTGGGGTTTAAACCCTATTTTGAAAGCGATAAGGCAATTTATTTCAACTTGGATGCAGGTGTTTTTCAAACTAGTACTAATGCGCACGAACGAATTTTAATGGGACAAGGGGTTAATTTAATCGCGGATTTAATAAAACATGGCGAAGTGAGTGAACGAGCAACAAAGAACACCAGAGAAGAAGCTTTAGACATCATGTTGGAGTATTACAAAATTCACATTCCTCGGTTCGATAACTTGGAAACGTTTGATGTTGTCAAAGAAATATTAAGCGCCTAAAAAAACGGAACATCACTGCTCCGTTTTTATTAAGTTAAATTTTTTTATTTTTTAGACTCCTTAATAAAGACATTAGTCAAGTTAATACTTTCCATCGAGTTCGCTTTAAAGTCTCTTATACGCGCATTTACAAGTACAATGTGGTCTTCTGTTCTCAAAGGCATAATTGCGGCTTTATCGACAACCATTTGATCACATTCAACCATTAAGGATATTCGCTTTTCATTATCAGACTCTAAGAGTGCGCTTTGAAATAATGCATCATATTCTGCATCCTTGAATTTGAAGTTGTTCATCATTGATGATTCATTCATAATATTTCCACTATAAAACATCGCTAGGAAGTTTTCAGCATCTGGATAATCTGCAATCCAACCAGCACGCCAAATTTTTGCCTTACCTGATTTTATGGCTGCTTCACGCTCATCAAGAGTAACCAGTTTAATGTTCAAGTTGACATTTAAGGTTTGTTTTAACTGATACGCAACACCTGAAGCAGCTTTAAATACAGTTGATCCTTTTGTAGTATTTACGTAAAAATCAAGTGTTGGGAAGTTTTCACCGTTTGGATAACCAGCTTCTTTCATCAGCGCTTTTGCTTTTTCCGGATTGTAAACGTGTCCTTTAACATTTTCAATTGGATAATTAGTCATTTTCGGAACAAAACCATGTGTTGCTGCCCAGCCTTCACCGTCAATCCAATCGTTAACGATTACTTCTCTGTCCACTGCAATATTGAATGCCTTTCTAACACGAACATCACTAAATTCTTTGCTGTCTATTGCCATAGCAATGTAACCCATGCTCATACTAGGTTCAGATTCAACTCTGTGTTTAATATTTTTACCCTCTTGTGCTTCTAAAAGTGTACCAAGAATGTTTTCAATAACTTCAACAGGCACTTCCATAACTAAGTCAGAACTGGAATTACGGAAAGCAAGTAATTCGCTCTTTTTGTTTTTTGCGTATGTCGCGATAACCTTTGAAAGAAACGGCAGTTGATTTCCTAATTCATCTTTACGCCAATATGAATTGTTACGCTTTAATACAATTTTTTCATCTTCCATAGATTCAAGAGCAAATGGTCCTGTTCCAACTGGGTGCTTTCCGATTTCTTTGCCATATTTATCCCAAGCTTCTTGAGGGAAAACACCTAAGCTTGAATGGGTTAGAATGTTTTCGAATCCTGAAAAAGAATTTACTAATGTGATTTGAACAGTATGATTATTTATTACTTTAATACCACTTACCCCTCCTTTCGGAAGAGATGTTTTAGATTTTTTATTGAATTCTATTCCACCTTGTATGCGGTTTATTAATAAATATCCAATGCTATTTACCTCCAAGCCTGAGCATGCTAAATCAAGCGAAAACTTAACGTCGTTGGCATCAAGTTTATGTCCAGCACTTAAACAATCATCATCGTGAAATATTACTCCCTTGCGTATGTTAAACGTGTAGACTTTTGCATCGCCACTTACTTTAAAGCTTTCTGCAATACCAGGCATAATAGCCATCGTTTTTGGGTCGAGTTGAAGTAAGGATTCAAAAATTTGTGAGATTAATCTTGAAGAATACTGGGTGGCAGAAGATGTTGGCAGCAAATTAGTTACCTTTTCCTCCGACATGAATTTGAATTCTCCACCGTATTTTTTACCTCCAACTGCGACAAGTTCTTCCGTTGATGGTTCAACGCAAGAAGAGACAAATAATGCAATGATAAGTGTAGTAATTATGTGGTAATATTTCATTTAGCATTTTATTGGTTAGACAAAAATAAAAGAAAAAGGAGAACTTCGGTTAGTAACCTAAACTTTCTCTTACTCGAGCAAGAACTGAACGAGCAACCTTCCTTGCTTTTTCGGCTCCAAGCTTCAATGCTTCCTCTATTTTTTCAGGTTGAGAAATAAGTGTGTCATATTTTCCTCGTTGCCCGCTGTACTTGGTTATTATTAAATCAAAAAGCTCCTGTTTGGCATGACCATAGCCATAATTCGTTCCATAATAATTCGCTTTCATTTGGACAATCTGTTCTTCGCTGGCAAGTAATTTATATAAGCCAAAAACATTACATTCATCTGGAATTTTTATGTCATCTATACCTTTGGAGTCTGTTTTAATTGACATTATTTGTTTTCGAAGTTGTTTTTCAGGTAAAAACAAGTTAATAGTATTGCCTTTCGACTTACTCATTTTTGCCCCGTCAGTTCCAGGAATCAGCATGGTGTTTTCTTGAACTACTCCTTCCGGAAGCACAAAAACTTCACCCATTTTAGCATGAAAACGAGATGCTACATCACGTGTCATTTCTATATGTTGCAATTGATCTTTCCCGACTGGAACGATTTCTGCGTTGTACAATAGAATGTCTGCTGCCATTAGCATTGGGTAAGAAAACAACCCTGCATTTACATCATCCAAACGATCTGCCTTGTCCTTGAAACTATGCGCAAGCGTTAGCCGTTGGTAAGGAAAAAAGCAGCTTAAATACCACGATAGTTCCGCGGTTTCAGGCACATCACTTTGTCTGTAAAACACTACCTTTTCAATGTCTAATCCAAAAGCAAGCCATGTTGCGGCAACACTTAAAGTGTTTTCTCTAAGTTCCTTTGCGTCTTTAATTTGTGTCAAAGAATGCATATCTGCAATAAAGAAAAAGGAATTGTTATCTTCCTTATTCGACATTTCGATTGCGGGTAAAATCGCACCTAAAATGTTTCCTAAATGCGGAGTTCCTGTGCTTTGTATACCTGTTAAAATTCGAGCCATTGAGATTTGTTTTAATAATGTAAATTTAGCATTTTTAGATGAATTTTTGAGCGAATCGTTTTGAATGATTCTATTTTGTAAATTTGGCTCATGGAACACCTCCGGGGGATATTTTCTTTGATTTGGAAGCTGTATATAGGATTGGTTTTTGTAATCACTGCAATCATCTATTATCCTGTTATTGTTCCATTTTTATTCGTTGAAAAATCGAAGAAAACTGCATTTCGACTATTTGTTGCTTGGAGCTGGACGGTTCGAATTTTTTGTTTTTATTATGTGAAACGCTTGTCTAACCATAAGCTTCCAAAAGGACCATATATTATTGTAGCGAATCATGCGTCTTATTTGGATATTTTTCTCGTTTATTCTATTTTAAATAAAGAGCCATTCATCTTTTTAGGAAAGGTAGAAATATTGAGTTATCCATTGATTAAAACTTACTTCAAACGATTTAATATTCCTGTGGATAGAAGAAGTCCAATTAAAGCGGCTAAATCTTTAATTGTTGCTGGAAAAAAAGTGAAGGAGGGTTGGTCCTTGATGATTTTTCCTGAAGGTGGAATTCCGGATTTCGATAATCCAAAAATGATTCCTTTTAAAGAGGGGGCTTTTCAATTGGCAAAAAGTTTAAAAGTTCCGATAGTTCCAATTACATTCACAAACAACTATCGCCTATTGTCAGACCCTTCGAACATTTTTGGTCCTGCTCGTCCGGGAGTTAGCAAGGTTCATATTCACCCTTACTTTGCGGCGGAAGAAATTGAAAATATGTCGCAAAAGGAAATTTGTACGGCATGTTTTGATCGAATTAATACGCCTCTGCTGAAAGAGTTTCCACAATTCAAGGAATAGTTATTATCTTTGCAGCCTTATGAAGATAACGGAAGAAATAGTTGATCATATTGCACATTTAGCTCGCCTTGAATTTGAAGGGGATAAGAAGGATACAATTCGTCAAGATTTAGAAAGAACAATTGCGTTTATGGATAAGTTACGTGAAGTCGATACGGACAACGTCGAACCTCTTGTTTTTATGACAGACGAAGTAAATCGCTTACGTGAAGACTTTCCTGTTGTTACTTTAACGCAAGAAGAGGTACTTAAAAACGCTCCGAAAAAAGATTCAGATTATTTCCGTATTCCTAAAGTGTTGGATAAATAAAGTTGAATTTTCGGGCAATTTAGTTGATCGAAATTTCCCAATCGTACTGATCAATTTCACTTACACAAGCGGATAATAAGTCAATACTTCCTTGAATATCATCTTTGTGTGCCATCTCAATCACTTGGTGTAAATGTCGCGTTGGAATTGAAACTGCCCCTGCTATTGAACCGCCTTCTGTCATACGTTGAATTCCTGCTGTATCTGTTCCTCCAGCGGTTAAGATTTCAGGTTGCCACGTAATCTTATGCTTGTCTGCTGTTTTTTTCATGAAATCAACCATGCGGTAATCGCAAATCGTTGAAGCATCCATGATTTTAATGGCTGTTCCCTTTCCTAATTCGGTAATTTTTTCATGTGTGGCTGCTCCTGGCAAATCAAATGCAATTGTTGTATCTAATCCAAATCCAAAATCTGGATTAATGCGCATCGATGAAACATTTGCCCCGCGAATTCCAACTTCTTCCTGGACAGTAAACACACCATAAATATCGTAAGGAACAGTTTTACCAACCAATCCTCTAAACATTTCAATTAAGATAAAAACTGCTAGTCTGTTATCCAATGATTTTCCATTAACGCAATTTCCCATTTCGATAAACTCACGTTCTCGGGTAACTGGATCACCTATTGTTACCAATTCTTTTACTTCATCAACCGAAAGACCTGTATCGATAAAATAATCGGAGAGTTTTGCCACTTTGTTGCGTTCGTCAGCCGTCATAACATGAATTGGCTTAGAAGCCATTACTCCAATGATATCTTTTTTACCATGAATAATTACACGCTGCGCTGTCAATGTTTTAGGGTCAAAACCACCTAAGGTGTGAAAGCGAATAAATCCATTGTCATCAATGTGTGTCACCATGAATCCAATTTCATCCATGTGCGCACCAATCATTACACGCTTATCTCCCTTCCCACGCTTGATTGCGTATACGTTGCCCATGTTGTCAATTTCAATTTCATCCACTAATCCCTTCACTTCTTGAAGAACTAATTCACGAATTTTTTTTTCAAATCCTGGAGCACCTGGAGTAGTGCATATTTTATTGAGCAAAGCTGTATTGATTGACATAAATATTTCTTTTGCTTAAAAGTACAAATGATTTTATAATAGATAACTTTGTAGGATGAACAGAATTATTTTTCTTATCATTTTTTTCGCAATAGGTGTCACAATCACTTTTTACATCATTCAACCAGAAGAAAAAACCTTGCCTGTGATTAACCCTTTAGATGTTGAACCCGAAATGGTTGATCGAGATGTTCTGATGAAACGGAATGGTTACGGGCATAAAATAGCTGCCTTTGCTTTTTTAAATCAGAACGGGGAAGAAATTACGCAGGACTTTGTTAAAAACAAGGTGTACGTTGCAGAATATTTCTTTACAACTTGCGGTTCTATTTGTCCGATTATGAATAAGCAAATGAAACGCATTCAAGAGGCATATTCGGACAATGGAGGATTGAAAATTTTAAGTTTTACGGTAGATCCAGAAGTCGACAACGTGGAACAGATGAAACGTTATGCTGTTGGTCACCAAGCGAATGATCAGCAATGGCAATTTTTGACAGGTGAAAAGAAGAAATTATACGCTCTTGCACGCAAGTCCTTTTTTGTTCTAAAACCGGCAGAAGCCGAGAATTTAGGTGATGCGGGAAGTGACTTCATTCACACCAACAATTTTGTACTCGTTGACCGCAAAAAACGCATCCGAGGTTATTACGACGGAACGTCTGTGACATCAGTAGATTCGCTAATTCATGATATTGGAAGATTGTTGAAAGAGTTTTAATTTATCTTTTCGGGACAAGTAAATTGATAATAAACAGAATGACAATTGCTCCAAGAGCTCCTGTTAATATAATTCCCAAAATTCCACCGCCGAAACTTGCGCCGAGAGTTCCCATCAGCCAATAGCCAACTGAACTACCAATAATTCCGACTACAATGTTTCCAAATAATCCTAATCCACTTCCTTTGTAAATTACACTTCCTAACCAACCTGCGGCTGCTCCAACGAGTAAAAAGACGATAATATTCATGTGTGTTGATTTATGGGGTTCACACTGAATATAACTATTATTTATACAGAAGTAGAAATGATGCGTGTTAAAAAAAGTAAAATTGAAAAACTACTTCTTCTCAATTTCACTTAAACTTTCCATTTTCTTTGTCGCTAAGAATCCCTTGACATCTTCGAAGTGTTCTTTTACACGTTGATTTCCAAATTCAAACACTTTTTCAGCTAAACCATCTAGGAAATCACGGTCGTGAGAAACAAGGATAAGAGTTCCGTCAAAGGCTTTTAAGGCATCTTTAATGATGTCTTTTGTTCGCATGTCTAAATGATTGGTTGGCTCATCGAGAATTAATAAATTCACAGGCTCCAACAACAATTTCATCATTGCTAAACGCGTTTTTTCTCCTCCAGAAAGTACTTTCACGAGTTTAGAACTATTGTCACCGCCAAACATAAATGCGCCGAGTAAATCTCTTATTTTATTGCGAATATCTCCTTTTGCTATGTTATCGATCGTGTCAAAAACAGTGATGTTTTCATCTAAAAGAGCGGCTTGGTTTTGTGCGAAGTAGCCAATCTGAACATTGTGACCCAATTCCATTGTGCCTTCAACATCAATTTCCTTCATAATCGCTTTGATCATGGTAGATTTCCCTTCTCCATTTCGTCCGACAAACGCTACCTTTTCTCCTCTTTCGATGACCAACGATGCGTTTTTAAAAACGACATGTTCAGCGTATTTTTTTGTAAGCTCTTTTACCGTAACAGGATAACTTCCTGCTCTTGGTGCTGGTGGAAATTTTAAACGCAAGGCAGAAGAATCAACCTCATCGACTTCAATGATGTCCAGTTTTTCAAGCATTTTTACACGCGATTGAACCTGGTTTGTTTTCGAAAAAGTTCCGCGAAAACGGTCAATGAATTCTTGATTGTCCGCAATGTACCTTTGTTGTTCTTCGTATTGCTTTTGTTGTTGCTCGCGCCTTTCTTTTCTTAACTCTAAGTAATGCGTGTATTTCGCTTTGTAATCGTAAATTTTACCCATCGTTATTTCAATGGTGCGATTGGTAATGTTATCTATAAAGGTTCTATCGTGTGAAATAACAACAACTGCTTTGGCTTGGTTTATTAAGAAATCCTCCAACCATTCAATCGAGTCAATGTCCATGTGATTGGTTGGCTCATCCAATAAAATCAAATCTGGTTGTTGCAATAATATTTTTGCTAGTTCGATGCGCATTCTCCATCCACCACTGAATTCTGATGTTGCACGCGTAAAATCAGAACGCACGAAACCTAATCCTTGCAGTACTTTTTCAACTTCTGCTTCGTAATTGATTTCTTCAATGGAATAGAATTTTTCGCTCAGCTCAGAAACTTGCTCAATGATTTTCATGTACTCATCCGAATCGTAATCAGTCCGAGTTGTCAACTCATCATTGAGACGGTCCATTTCCTCCTTCATGGCAAAGATGCTGGCAAATGCTTTTGATGTTTCTTCGAATACCGTTGCATCGTCTTGCGTCAATAAATGCTGAGGTAAATATGCTATTACCGTTTCTTTTGGGGCGGAAACGCCTCCACGAGTTGGTTTAGTTGCGCTTGCTAGAATTTTCAATAGAGTGGATTTACCAGCTCCATTCTTTCCCATCAGGGCAATTTTATCATTCTCATTAATAACGAAGGATACATCACTAAACAATGTACTTCCACTAAATTCAACCGCTAAATTATCTACCGAAACCATAGTTCAAAATTAAGGGCGCGAAGATAGGGTGAAATAATTAAAAATTAAACAAGCAAGTTGATTAAGAACTATTAATCAGTAAACTTCTTCAAATTATCAATCAGGTATTCGTTTTTTTGATCAAAATCAATTTTTAGTGACTCTTGAATATCGCAATGCACAAAAGGATAAGCCAAGATAGTGTTTACCGGATCTTTTCCTTTACTTTTTCTATATGCGTTGATTTTTGCAAGCTCACCGGCTTCCATCGCAATTAGAATTCCCAACTCTGTTTCCTCATAGGTAAGCAGAATTGGTTTTTTTGGCATTTTTATTTCCATAAAATTATTATACGTTTTTTACGCGCTCCAAGTTGTCAAGCTTAGAAAGTGAAAGGCGAACGATACTATTTTCTTTTGCTAATAAATCGTGAGGAACGTTTGTTTCGAGCCCGATTAAGTCACCAATTTTTAGATGAATGTCCTCTCCTTCAGCGCCAAATTTAACACTTCCTTGAAGAACATGCACTATAATTGGAAAAGGAGCTTTATGTTCTTTCATAAATTGACCCGTTTGCATCGCGATACGAATCTCCTTTGTCGCAGACGTTTCAAGCAAAAATTGAATAGCAGGCTTGTTTTCATTCCATTCTACACTTGATAAAAAGCTGCTGTATTCATGCTTAATTATTTTCTAATTCTTTTAAAATCTGGTTCACATCCTCTTCTGTTGAAGTCAATTTTTCTTTACACAGCTTAATTAATTCGGAAGCACGCTTGACTTTTATGCTCAATTCGTCCACAGAAATTTCTCCGTCTTCAATATCTGAAACAATTTGTTTCAACTCTTCAAATGCATCAGTGTATTTTAATTCTTTACTCATTGTCTTCTTCGATGTCGATAATAGTCGATTTTATGTTAAAAATAGCTGTTTTTGTGATGATTTCGTCACCTTTTTGCGCTTTATTATCAACTTTTAAAGTCTTTCCGTTAATTGTGGTAATTGAAAAACCGCGTTTAAGCACATTTATTGGATCCATAATCTCGACGGAATGCTGGAGGTTATCCAATAAATTCTTTTGCACTAGAATGGTTGATTTTATAGTTCGAGGAATTTGAGTGGAAAGCAACTCCATTTTCTCTCGTTCTCGTTGAAAAATATGCACCGACTCACGCAAGGTGTTTTGTGTCAATCGCTCTATTTTTTGTCTGTTGTGTTGCAAGTTGTAACGTACATTTGAAGCGACTTCACGACTTTGAGCAATTAATTTTTGCTGATTGTTGTACAACGATTGTTGCGCACCATTTTTAAAGTGCTTGGAAAGATTATTCAATGCTATTTTTTCATCTTCTACTGTTGCAACAGCATAATATTTAATGCTTTTGATGGCGTCTTTCAATGGCATAGAGAAATTATGAAATGCCTGTAATAAAAAATCACCAAGTTCCGTAGGAGTAATTGCATTCCGAAAGGCAATCATTTCCGCAACAGTTAAATTTGTTGAATGGCCAATTCCTGTCAAAACGGGCAGAGGAAATGATGCAATTGCCTTACAAAGTTTATAATCGTTGTAACACGAAAGTCCAACTTCACCTCCGCCGCCACGCACGATGACAACCAAATCGAAATGGTGTAAGACTTTCTTAATATTTTCCAATTGTGCAATAATTGAACGTGCGGCATTATCGCCTTGCAAATACGCTGGGAATAACATTGTAAAAAAGGAATAATTCCACTCGTTGTTGTTCAACACTTGCATGAAATCGGAATGTCCTTTGCTCGATTCAGCTGAAATGACAGCTACGCGTTTTGGTAACAATGGAAATTTTAATTGCTGATTGGAATTGATAAGTCCTTCTTTCTGTAATTTTTGAAGTGTTTCTTGTCGTTCGCGTTGCAACTCTCCCAATGCATAATTCGGGTCAATGTCTACAATTTGTAAACTGAGCCCATATGATTCATGAAACGTAACTTTCACTTGCATCAGTAAGGTTGTATCTTCTTTAAGCGGTTCTTTTACCACTTGAATAAAACGCTTGTTGATTGTTTCAAATTGATGGTTCCAAATTGTGCCGCGAATTTGAGCGACAATCTTTCCGTCTTTTTTTTGGAGTAATTCTGGAAAGCAGTGTCCACTTGCAAAACGGTTCAATTTGTGCATCTCCGCCTTAACCCAATAATATTGCTGATAGCGCTCTTCTATCGTTTTACGGATGGAGGAAACAACTTGCTGGAGCGTAAATATTTTGGGGACGTCGGACATCTATTACCAGCTAATCACAATTCTACCGTTCACAGGTTGAGGGTTTGTTTCAATAACGATTATATCACCTGCTTCTTGAATTTTTTTATGCGAGCGTGAGGCAAACTTTAAGTTTTGTTCTCCTTTTTTGTTTTCTGTAATTTTATACACTACAGAAACCGGTACTTTATCTGTTCCTGTTCCTGGATCTGCCAATTGAAGATATTTCTTTTCTATTTCTGCAATGTTTGGGTCTTCAAAAATGATTTTTGCATTGACGTAGTCCTTGTCCTTATTGACTATTTGAATATTACTAACAGGCTCGGCATTCATTGTTCTGCCGTTTAGCACTAACGTGAATTTCAATCCGTTTTCAGAATAAATTTCTAAATCATGAGAGATTTGAGAAAAACTAGCATTCATTGTGCAGAATACAAAAAGCGAGAAGAAGATGATTGATTTCATAAGATTTGATTTTTATATAAAGATAGTCGTTTTGAGTGTTTGTACAATTTTATGGATTGACTAACTTTGACCAAAATTATAAACAACAAACATGCAAAGCATCCACACGTACGATTTTTCAGGAAAAAGAGCACTTATTCGCGTAGATTTTAATGTTCCATTGGACAAGCAAACGAAAGAACTCACAGACGACACACGTATTCGCGCCGCAGCAAAAACGATAAAGTTTATTCTTGAAAAAGGAGGAAGTGTTGTTTTAATGTCACATTTAGGTCGACCAAAAGATGCTTCAGATGTGGAATATTCATTACAACAAATTGTTGCGCATACATCTAAAGTATTGGGTGCTGATGTAAAGTTTGGTGGAGATTGTATCGGAGCTGCAGGACTTGAAATGAGTAAAAACTTGAATCCTGGAGAAGTGATGATGTTGGAAAATGTACGTTTTTACAAACAAGAAACAACAGGAACAGAGAGTTTTGCTGAATTATTGTCAAAACACGGCGATGTATATGTAAATGATGCTTTTGGTACTGCTCACCGTGCTCATGCTAGTACAACTGTGGTCGCTAAATTTTTCCCGAATGATAAAATGTTCGGCTTCTTAATTGAAGATGAAATTAAAAGCGTTGATAAAGTATTGAGCAGCACAGAAAAACCATTAACGGCGATTGTTGGTGGAGCGAAAGTGTCTTCTAAAATCACCATTATTGAACAATTACTTGATAAAGTAGACAACCTCATCGTTGGTGGTGGAATGGCATATACGTTCGTGAAAGCGACTGGAGGAAAAGTTGGAAATTCATTGGTAGAAGATGATTTTTTACCAATGGCGCTGGACATTATTCAAAAAGCAAAAGATAAAGGAGTGAATTTATACATTCCTGTTGATACGATTATTGCAGATACATTTTCAAACGATGCAAATAGAAAGGAAGTTGCAATCGATGAAATTCCAGACGGTTGGATGGGATTGGACGTTGGAGCACAATCGTCTAAAGATTGCGCAGAAATCATTGAAAATTCACGCTTGATTTTGTGGAATGGACCAATGGGTGTTTTTGAAATGGAAAATTTCCAAGCAGGAACAAAAGCTGTCGCTGACGCAATTGTCGCTGCAACAGCCAAAGGCGCTTTTTCATTGATTGGTGGTGGAGATTCTGTTGCAGCAGTCAACAAATTCAACTTAGCAGAAAAAGTAAGCTACGTTTCTACTGGTGGTGGCGCAATGTTGGAATACTTGGAAGGAATTGAATTGCCTGGAATTAAGGCGATCAAAGACTAGCAGTAATTCAATTTTCTCCTTCAGAGCTGGGTTTGGGTGCAAGCTAGTTGTTTTTTTTTGTAAATTTGGTTGTTAAATAAAACTAATCTATGACTAAACGGACACTAATTGTGTTCTCCCTGCTTTCTACGTTGGCAGTATCAGCGCAAGAAGTTGTCGCTACGCAAGGAGACTCTTATTCAAATTCAAATGGAAGTATTGACTTCACTATTGGTGAAGTGGTCATTGATACAGGAACTGATGGAACCAATGATATTACACAAGGCTTTCATCAAACGAGCTGGAATTTTTTGGGATTAGAGGATCAAGACCCAGGCTTTGAAGCGACCATTTTTCCGAACCCAGCATCAGATGTATTAAACATTAAAATAAGTGCGTTCGAGAATGTGAGCTACAAACTTTATGACTCCCAAGGGAAATTGGTGCTGCAGGATGAAGTTTATGCAGAGAAAACGGCAATTCAAGTGAGTCAATTGGCTCCAGGCAACTATTCCTTGACTTTAGAGAATGAAAGTCAAAACTTAAAAACGTTTAAACTAGTTAAAAACCACTAATTTATGAAAAGAATAATACTATCAATTGTCGCTATAGCAACAATCTCATTAAGCTCTTTTGGACAAGCTCCAGAAGGTTTCAAATATCAAGCGGTAGTAAGAGATGCCGGAAACTCAATTTTAGTCAATCAAGCAGTTGGCATGCGCCTAACGATTCAACAAGGGAGTATCGGAGGCACTGCAGTTTATACAGAAACATTTGCTCCGACCACGAATAGTTATGGTCTTGTTAACCTGGAAATAGGAGCAGGAACTACTTCGGATATTTTCGCTGCAATTGATTGGGCCAATGGTCCTTTTTACATGGAAACTGCTGTTGATTTGGCAGGTGGAGCAAGTTATTCAGTGATGGGTACAAGTCAATTAATGAGTGTTCCTTACGCTTTATACGCAGAAAATAGCGGAAGCAGTACTCCTGGTCCTCAGGGTCCACAAGGTATTCCTGGTGCAATAGGTCCCCAAGGAGCTCAAGGAGTAACTGGAAACGATGGGCCGACAGGTCCACAAGGACCTCAAGGACCAATTGGACCGCAAGGGCCAGCTGGAACTGATTCTCAAACACTTTCTATTGTTGGACAAAGTCTATCCATATCAGGCGGAAATACTGTAACAATTCCTGGAGGATCTGGGGGAACACTTGATCAAGCTTACGATTTTGGAGGTGCTGGTGCAGGACGAATTATTACTGCAGACGCTGGTTCAGTTGAAATCAATACCGCTACTCCATCTGCAGTGGCATTGAGAACTACGCATTCAAATTCAGGAGTAGCGATATTAGCTCAAACAACAAATGCAAGTAACACATTTTCTCCTATTCAAGCGAGTACCAACGCTACAAGTACTTTAACTTCTGCAATAGTTGGAAGTACAACTGGTGGTGCTTCTGCAGTATCAGGACAGGTAGAAGCAACAGCTACTGCGGCACAAGGAGTTTATGGGAGTAATCTAAGAACAACAGGCGGATATGGTGTTTATGGTATCGGACATTCTGGAACAGTAGGAGAAACAAACTACCAACTTGGATTTGGAGTTTATGGACGAAACTATGACGCGATTGGACCATTAGGCAATGCAGTTGGAACTTATGGTTTGGGTTATATTGGAGTTTGGGGAGATCAATCTGATGTGAATGGTTATTCAGTTTATGCCAACGGTGATTTCGGTGCAGCGGGAACGAAAGCTTTCGCGATTGACCATCCACTAGATCCGGAAAACAAATATTTGAAACATTACAGTATTGAGTCGAATGAAGTGTTGAACATGTATAGAGGAACAGTTCCGTTTGATACAAATGGAGAAGCTGTCGTAACAATGCCTGATTATTTTGATGCTGTAAACGCGAACTTCAGTTACCAATTAACACCAATTGGTGGGTATGCACCTCTATTTATTAAGGAGAAATTGGAGAACGGTAAATTTGTAATTGCTGGAGGAGCCTCAGGAATGGAAGTTTCTTGGTCTGTTTTTGCAGAAAGAAATGATCCTTACTTACAACAACACCCTGAATCAAAAGCAGTAGAGGTTGTTAAAGAAGATTGGAACAAAGGAAAGTACTTGCAACCGGATTTATACAATCAACCAGCAAGCAAGAAAATTGTTAAGCCTTTGGAAACAGGTGAAAGATCAAAAGATGGTAGCGTTGAACAAAACGCACTTCAATTGAAGGAAAGCACAAGAGAAAAATAATATTGAACTACTTGGAAGGATTACTTAGAGTTAGTGATTTCATTAGCTCTAAGTAATAAAACTAGATTTTTATTTTGAAAATCTCCTCCATTCCAACTGGCGGAGGATAACCCAACTCGTCTTCCATTTCCATTTGATCCAGGCATATTTTAGAGATAACTCGATTGTCTTCAAAAACGGCATCTGCTGTTTTGAGTTGCATTAATTTTTCCAGCTGAGAATGTCGTTTTAGGCCAAAATGAATGGAATAATACAAATCTTCGAGCTCCCGATCCAGGTCTTTAATTTCTACACCTAAAACGGATGCCTTGTTTTTATAATGAACCACGAAACTATACTCTAGGTCTTCAACGAACTTGTCTTTTTTGACCTCGTCAAGCTTCACCCAAGCGATTAATAAAAAGGCAACAGTGAAGAAGCTTACAACGGACAAGGCTGGTTTTGCAGGATCTGTGTTTCCGTACTTTTTCGCGAAACGATAAACAAGAATTCCCATTCCCGTAAAGACAATCCAAACACCTATTCCACCAACAATAAAGCTCATCAAATAACTGATGGAATGATCGCGCACCCATCCAAGATGAAAGTAAGCTCCTGCGAGAAAACTCCACACGGCTAGTAATATTAACCATCCGATATTTCTTACAAGGTTTTTTTTCATGATTTTCTGAGCGCACTCTAATTAGCGTCAATGAAGGAATATCAAATACTCTCTACAAATTCTAAAAACACTTTTTTATGAAGCTCAAGATCCATGTTTGGAGAAAGTGCTACACGGGCAATATAATCCTTGTCGCCTTCTTTTGTTGTTCCTTGAGTAGAAGTAGCAGGAATTGTCCAATAACAGCCTTTTAACTGTCCATAACTCACGCAATACTTGCTTTCATTTGGAATTTTTGTAATCATTAAGTTGATCAACTTAAGGTTTAAATCTCTTTTGTATGCTTCTCTTTCTTCATCGGTATTTCCTTTGGTAGGAAGATCCAATGAAAACACAGAAGGAGTAAACCCTTTTTGAGCCAATTCTTCTGAAACAAAATTGATTTTCGCGCTTGGTAAAGTGGTGTTGATGAAGTTGACAAATTCGCGTGTATTCTTATATGCATCAGTGATGCGTTGTTTCATGGAAGGCAATTGCTTTGCCAATATTTCGTATTGAAGGTCTGTCGCTTCATTGTCGCAAAGTAGCAAGTGCATTTCTATTTTTTCAATCAATGCCTCTGTTTTTTTATTTCCTACGCAGTAACCAGCAGTGCAAAGTCCTCCACTAGGAAATTTCGATCCGCTCGCAAAAGAAATCGTTCTAATAGTTGAAAGCATTTCACCTTCACCTAAAAAGTGCACGTTTGGACAAAATGTTTGATCTAAAATAAACACTGGATCTATCGCGATTTCACCAGTTGCAGTTTTACGTTCGGCACTCAATACATCTCTTAATTTATTAAGGTCCGGAACTTCAACTCTAGGGTTTGTTGGAATTTCAGCAATGATGTAAGGAACAGCGTCTTCTTTCGCAATTTGATTTAAAACAACATCAATACTTTGAACCATATCGTTCCCGCCGTCTACAGCTAAATCCACGACTTCCACGTTGTCAAGACAAGCAGCAACACGTCGTGCTTGGTCATTTGTTCCACCGTAACAATTTGCAGGAACGATAATTTTGATCGCTTTTCCTGTGTGATTTTCTGTTGCATCGTGAATTAATCCCATCAAAATAGCATACTGAATAGACAAGCCACTTGAAGCCACAAGTGCTTTTGTAGTTGTTCCAGTAACGGTATTGATAGCGTTTAAAACAGTTTTTTTATTTGCTTGAACATCACTTTTAGTGTTGTCACTGGAAGATTTTTCTACGAGTAATTCTAAAACAGCAAGAGAATTGGCTGGCGTCATCGCAATGGTTTCTCTTCTTCTTACGTGTTGAATTTCTGAAATATAATTTTCATTCTGTTCACCATTTACAACCAAAACACTTCCCAAAGTAGGATGAACGTTGATGAAAAAGTCACTTTCAATAGCAACAGAATCTGGTGCGAAAACGAAATTACAGATTTCCTCTTGTTGTGAAATGAAAACAGTGCTGCCGTCAAAAGCTGTATCGACTTCTTCTTTCTCAGCATTCTTTAACTCAAATGCATAACCGTAAATGTTTTTTAAGATGTCAACATCAAAAGATGCAGGAAGCTCTCCTGAATAAATGATTTGCGTGTTTATGCCTTTCATTAGATTCTTTCTAAGAATGGATAAAACAGGAACTGTCTTGGAGTCAAAACTGATAACGTTCGCCGAAGGTAAATCATTTGATTTAGCAATAACCCATTCCAGGACACACGACAATGGATGACCTAAGCGAATATAGTCGTAAGCAGTTGGCAACTTCTCAAGAGCAGATGCATCTGAGTTACCGTCATTAAACAATTTTTCAAACTCATCTAAGAATTGAGTTTTTGCTAACTTTTCATCATAAATGTCTAATCGATGGGTTGTTGTGCTCAACCATCCGGTTGGCATGTTTTCCAATACATTCGTAATATAATTTAGCATTTTGCTCGCTTCCATAACTCTCACTTTTAAATAGACCGCAAGATACAAAATCCATTTATTTAAAAAGGATTGCGAGCAGTTTTGTTGGATTGTTTGAACTTATCCAAGAGAGAAAGTGACACGTTTATTTAATTACAAATACCGTTCTGTTATTACGCTTAAATGATGTTTGGCATGTCCCAAAAGGATGTAAGCAATTGCCCGCACTGAAATTGGGTTTTGATCTATTTTTGCCGTGAGTTGACTTTGGTTTTCATCAACTTCCTTCAATAGAAAGGCTGTGTTCTTCCGAACCAGTTGAAACTCTTCCAAAATGTCGCTCATTTCTCGGTTGTCGACATTTACATTTGAAGCGTATAAATCGTCATCGTAAGGTTGAAGAACTGTGGTCTCGTCTTTTCTCAAAATGACCAATAAACGGTACGCAAAAACACGTTCTGTGTCTATAATATGCATTAACACCTGCTTGATAGACCATTTGTTTGGTTCGTATTTGTAGTTGTGTTTCGCGAGTGGAATGTTCTCAAAAAACGCGATTACATCAGTTGTATTCGCATTAAAATTCTCCAAATATTCTTCTGATGGAACAAGGTCAATGTACTTTTGAAAATAAGGATTGTATTCGGAGGTGAATGGTTTGTTCATGGGGTTTTTGTTGGCAGTATTTCTTTATGGTACAACATCATATTTTGTGTTCTGAGAGTTTTTAAAAATGTCAAATTCGATTTGCTTACCGATTGCTGCTACTTCCGAAATATTTGCGTTTACAACCAATCTTATGACAGGCGCAGGGCTGTTAGACTCATAATTCGGGTGATTGCCGTATGTGGTATTTATAGTTTTAATATTGTTTGTCTTGGCGAAGGCTTTTATTAAGCCGATATAAGGTGACTGCGCAGAAACCATAGCTTCATATTCTAATTAAAAACTGTTGTTTTCTTGAACGAAATAGAGGCAGTCAATTCCGTTAGAAATAATTCCCAAAAAGGGGAGTTCCAATTTACCCTTGGCAAGTAGTTTCAGTGGTCCATCGAGTTCACGTATTTCAATACGTTTAGCGATTTGTATCTTAAGTTCCCTGCTATTTGTATTGTCACTATTACAACCGAACAGCCATAATAAGCTACTTACCATACCCATAATTAAAAGACGATTTATCATTTTTAGTTCGTTTTTATTACCTACAACAATTGGCTAATAAAAATATTCCCATTTCCCCCTTAGCACATTTTTAACTCCAATTCCTACATCTGCTCCAAGACCGCAATTCTTTTTTCAATTGGCGGGTGGGTTGCAAAAACACCAGTAATGGAAGCCATAAATCCTTTTGTAGATTCGCTGTTGTCGATAAACATTTGTTTTACGTCGTCGCTTTTTGCTTCAAT
>CAWUSK010000049.1:0-12348 GCA_963925035.1 uncultured Flavobacteriales bacterium | reverse complement strand
AAGGTCAGTTATTGCTGACCTTTTTTATTTTTGCACAAAAAACACAAGAAATGAAAGCATACGTTTTTCCAGGTCAAGGAGCTCAGTTCACAGGAATGGGCAGGGACTTATATGATAATTCCGCAATCGCTAAAGAGATGTTCTTAAAAGCGAATGAAATTCTAGGTTTTGACATTACTAAGATAATGTTTGAAGGAACTCCTGAAGAATTGAAAGAAACAAAAGTTACTCAACCAGCCATTTTTCTACATTCTACTATTTTGGCAGCGTGCTTGGGAGATAGCTTTCAGCCGGATATGGTCGCGGGACACTCTTTGGGTGAGATTTCATCTTTGGTAGCGAATAAAACATTGACTTTTGAAGATGGTTTACGTTTAGTTTCTAAGCGCGCGCTAGCAATGCAAGCAGCTTGTGAGGTTACTCCTTCAACAATGGCGGCAATTATTGGATTGGACGACAATGTAGTGGAAGACATTTGCAACAACGTAGACGGTGTTGTTGTTGCTGCAAATTACAATTGTCCAGGGCAGTTGGTGATTTCTGGAGCAGTTCCAGCTGTTGAAAAGGCATGTGAATTATTAACTGAAGCTGGAGCAAGAAGAGCAATGATTTTGCCTGTAGGTGGAGCATTTCACTCTCCATTAATGGAGCCAGCTCGTGAAGAATTAGCAGCAGCTATTGAAGCAACAAATTTCAACACTCCGATTTGTCCAGTATATCAAAACGTTGCAGCATCAGCAATTTCAGATCCGATTGAAATTCAGAAAAACTTAGTTGCGCAATTAACTGCACCGGTAAAATGGACACAGTCAATGAATCAAATGATTGCAGATGGCGCTTCAGAAGTAATTGAAGTTGGTCCAGGAAATGTTTTGCAAGGATTATTTAAAAAAGTAGATCGTCAATTCCCTTGTTCTAGCGCATCAATCGCTGAATAGGCAACACGGTTATTCAATATTGAAACTCTCTTCATTAATAAGAAGGGAGTTTTTTTGTGGGTAATTATGGAATTAGTGTCTTTTCAACATCTAATTAGAAACAAGTGTTAATCTTAAAAATTAGAAGTATGAAAAAGAAAATTATAATGAGCTTTTTTCTGTTGGCAGCAGGATCGCTTTTTGGACAAACTAATTTAGGTGAAGTAATCGGTACGGTTGTAGATATCAAAACTGAACAACCGATTTATGGTGCTGTGGCGTTTATTGAATCTGGTTCAACAAAATATCAAGTACGAACAGAATATGATGGACGATTTAGAATCAGTGGAATACCTTCAGGAACGTACATTATGCAAATTCGTCAATACGAAGACACAATGAAAAACATCATTGTACACGTGCCAATTGATGGTTTTTATCAAGCTGGAAAAATCAAGTTTACAAGTTCGCTTGTTACGTTAACTACAATGAACGTTGGGCCAAATAAAAATGAAATCAAGATGATTAGTGGTGATTTACCGGTAAAAATGCTTACTGCAGAAGAAATTGATAAATCTCCATTAAAGTTTAATATGAAAGGATTAATTGCAAGTATGAGTTCTGAAATTCGTTTGGATGATGACGGAAGTTTGGCTTTTCGAGGTGCTCGTAAAAATGATATGCTTTACCTTGTGGATGGTGTTAAAACATCTCAAGTTGGAAGCGTTCCAGGTTGTTCTATCGGAAGTATGATGGTTTATACAGGTGGATTACCTGCGAAATATGGCGATACAATGGGAGGAGTTGTTGTGATGGAGTCGAAAAGTTATTTCGACCTTTACAGACAATGGGAAGCAGATCAAATCCGAAGCGGAAAAATGTAACCTCGACAAGCTCGGTTAGCCATTTCAAAAGGCATTATTACCCAGCTAGAGAGATTGTTAATAAAAAACATCAAAGGCTCAATTACCACACTGGTAATTGAGCCTTTTTATATCTGTAAAGTTTGTCGATTAAAACGGTAATTGAGCTTGTAGAAATTGTCGAGATTATAGTTTTTTCAAAAACTGTTTTAATTCCTGTTCGTTTTCTTTTTTCAAAATCATTAAACGGTTGTCAGATTGAACGACAATATAACCATCCAATCCATCAATGATTGCCTCATTTCCATTTGGAATATTGATGATGCAATTTTTTGAATTGAATAAGTGTGTTGCGTTTCCTACAATTGAACTGTTATCAGTATTTTTTGTTAGGTGTGTATCTAAACTTCCCCATGTTCCAAGGTCGGACCAATCAAAACTAGCAAGCACAACATCAATGTTTTTTGCATGTTCCATAATTGCAAAATCAACTGAAATATCCTCACAAGTTGCAAATGCATGGTTGACAAAAGCTTGCTCTTGAGGTGTATTGTAGGCTGTTAATTCCTTTGCAAATAGATCAAACAATGAAGGTTGAAATTCTCGTAATGCATTTAATATAGTGGATGATTTCCAAATGAAAATACCAGAATTCCAGTAAAAATTACCGGCAGCTACAAATTGCTTGGCCGTTTCTAAATCTGGTTTTTCTCTAAATTGTTGTACTTCAACACAATCGTTAGCTTTTAACTCTGTGGAAGATTCAAATTCGATGTATCCGTATCCTGTGTCAGGACGTGTTGGGGATATTCCAATCGTTGCAATGCGTCCTTTGTTAGCAGATTCAATGGCAGAAAATATAGTTGAAGCGAATTTGTCCGTTTGGATGATTAAATGGTCGGCGGGTGCGACAATTAAATTTGCATCGTCGTTCATCGCATGAATTTTTGCTGCTGCATAAGCAATGCAAGGAGCTGTATTTTTGCGTTCGGGCTCCGTAAGTACTTGTTCCGGTTTCAGCAATGGTAATTGTTCCAATACTAAATCTTTGTAATCTGTATTTGTTAAAATGTAGATGTTCTCTACCGGTGAAACACTTAATAAGCGCTCAAAAGTCATTTGAATTAGGGTTTTTCCAATACCCAATACATCCAAAAATTGTTTCGGGTTTTCTGGAGTCGACATCGGCCAAAATCGACTTCCGATTCCCCCAGCCATTATTACACTATAATTATTCTTGTTCATTTTTAAATTCTTTTACCATGGCCAATCGATTGACCAAAAAATATCTTTTACCATGTTGCTCTTTGCACATAAAACGTGTTCTTCTCAAAACACCTTTTTCAAATAGCTGACCGTTGAGCTCAAAAATACTGTTTTTCTCCAACGATTCAAGCGTTTTTAGGTTATCATTGCGTTCATCAAACGTTAACAAAACACGCTGTAAATTTACATCTGTGCACGAAGAGGCTTTTACGTTGACTAATGAATTCATCAAAGCGCTTTCAATCGGCTTTGGTAAATGTCCAATTCGAATCATTGGAACCAGTAATTGCGTGAAATTATCCTTCCATTCCTTACCATGTGGAGCTGCACTTCTTCCGTATTCATCATACGTTACCAAATGCGCAAACTCATGCAAGGTTGTAATTAAAAAAGAATATTTATTTAGATCGCCGTTAACCGTGATTTGGTGCTTTTCCTCTCGAATTCCAGCCCTAAAATCGCCCAGTTTTGTCTTGCGAGGTTTTACAATTTTGAATACAACGCGATGCTTGAGTAAAAGATTAGTCACTAAATCAACATATTCCAACGGAACATATTTTTTTAGTACAGAAGTGTATTTTGCTCTTTTGTCAGACATAGTTAATTGTAAAATTAGCTTCTTTTTTTCAACATTAAGCCGATTTCATACTCTATAAATTGATTTCAAAAAAAATACAATTAACTTTACCAAACAGATGAACGCATTTAAGAATATTGGAATTTTCATGAACATGATTTGGGTGGTCTTTTCCAAACCCGAAAAGTGGGGCGTATTTAGAAAACGCCTTTTTGAAGAAATTAACCTAATAGGTATTAATTCTATTCCAATTGTTGCTTTGATGTCAACATTTATGGGCGCCGTAATTGCTTTACAGACTGCATCAAACATGGACTCTCCGTTATTGCCTGAATATACGATTGGATATATTACACGTTCAAGTACGATTCTTGAATTTTCACCAACGATTATTTCATTGATTTTAGCAGGTAAAGTTGGATCAAATATCGCTTCGGAAATTGGAACGATGAAAACTACAGAACAAATTGATGCGTTAGAAATTATGGGAGTTAATAGTTTGACTTACCTTGTTCTTCCTAAGATAATTGGAGCAATTTTCTTTTTCCCGGTTTTGATCACTTTTTCTATGGTGTTAAGTTTGGTAGGTGGATGGTTGGCTTTAATTCTTTCTGGTTTAGCTTCAACCGAAACATATGTTGAAGGACTTCGATTCTACTTTGAATTAGGGAATGTGTTTTATGCATTGACAAAAACAGTAGTATTTGCTTTCTTGATTGTATCAATCGCTTCTTATTACGGCTATTACACAAAAGGAGGAGCACTTGATGTTGGTAAATCCGCGACACGAGCAGTTGTTACAAGTAGTGTTGCAATATTGGTAGCAAACTTCTTATTGACTCAAATGATATTGTTATGATAGAAGTTAAGGACGTCAATAAATCATTTGGTGAAAATCATGTGCTGAAAGATATCAATACTGAGTTTAAAAAAGGTGTTGTAAACATGATTATTGGTCAGTCAGGAGAGGGAAAATCTGTGTTGACAAAGTGTATCGTTGGCTTGCATAAACCAGACACTGGAAATATTTTTTTCGATGGTAGAGACTTTACAGCTATGTCACGTTTGGACAAAAAAGCAATTCGTCAAGAAATCGGGATGTTGTTTCAAGGTTCTGCCTTGTTCGACTCGTTGACAGTTGAAGAGAACATCATGTTTCCTTTAACAATGTTTACGAATCAAACGAAAAAGGAAAAGTTGGACCGTGTCAATTTTTGTTTGAACCGAGTGAATTTAGAAGGAAGAAATAAATTGTATCCTGCCGAATGTAGCGGGGGAATGCAGAAGCGTATTGCGATTGCGCGAGCTATTTCTATGAATCCCAAATATTTATTTTGTGATGAGCCGAATTCCGGATTAGATCCAAAGACATCAATTGTAATCGATAATTTAATTCGTGAACTGACTTACGAATATGAAATGACGACGGTTGTTATTTCGCATGATATGAACTCGGTGATTGAGATTGGAGATAAAATATTGTTTATCCACAACGGACAAAATTGGTGGGAAGGAGATCGAAAGTCAATTATTACTACGGAAAATCAAGAAATTGTGGACTTCGTTTATGCTTCAGATTTTATGAAAGAGATTCGAGCATCAATGCAGGTGAAAAGGGCTAATTAATCTTCTAATCTTTCGTACATGATCACCGCCGAAGTCAGAAGCGAAGCTAATTACTCATTGTCAATTGTCCTTTCCTCGTCCAAGAATTTCTGATCCAACTGTTTTTTCGACTTAACTCCTAACTCTTTTAATTTTTCAGCCGATCTTGTAAGATTTCCTTTTCCTTCAGATAATTTAGACATTGCTTCATCATAAGATTTCACCGCTTCCTTCTGTTTAGTTCCAACTTTCTCTAAATCACCAACAAAATTTACAAACTTATCATAAAGCCTTCCTGCTTGTTCAGCAATCTCATGGGCATGTCTGTTTTGACGCTCATGTTTCCAAAGCCCTTCTACTGTTTTCAATGTTGCTAAAAGTGTGGATGGAGTAACAATAACTACTTTCTTTTCCCACGCCAATTGGTACAATGTCGGTTCTTCTCGCATCGCTAAGGAAAAAGACGATTCAATTGGCATAAATAAAAGAACGAAATCGGGCGTCGTAATTCCAGGTAAATGGGAGTAATCTTTCTCTCCAAGTCCCTTTATATGTGACTTTATAGAAATCAAATGATTCGTAAGCGCCATTTTCTTTTCTTCTGGGTCTTCAGAATTGATGTATTGCTCAAATGCCTTTAATGAAACTTTAGCATCGATGATAATGTGTTTTTCGTCTGGTAATTGTATAACAACATCCGGGCGTAACAATTCATTTTGTTCATTTCGATAAGATGATTGGATGTGATATTCCCTCCCGTTTTCTAACCCGCTCGATTCAAGAATTCGCTCTAAGGCCATTTCTCCCCAATTTCCTTGCGTTTTTTGCTCACCCTTAAGCGCGTTAACCAAGTTTTGAGCAGTACTGTTCATCTGAGAGTGCTGCTCGGATAAAATCTTAATCAACGACTCCATATTTGCATAACGTTTAATGTCGTGCTCTTTATTTTCATTGACTTTTGCCTCGAATTTTTCTAACTTTTCTTTGAGAGGATTCAGCAAATGATTTAATTGTTGTTCATTCTCTGTTTTCAAAGCTTTATTACCTTCAAACACGATGTCTTTCCCAATTAATTCAAGCTGTTTTTTAAGTTCTTCTTGTTTTTCAATGGAAAGTCTTCGTTCATTTTCGATTTGTTGGACCAACCCTTCTTTTTCCGTGCTGAGTCGTATGGAATTCATTTTGTACTCCTCCAATTCAGAAGATTTGGAAAGCATTTCATTGCTTAATTTTTCGTTCTGAAATGTCGCGCTTTTCAGTTGTCCAAAAAACCAAACAGCAGCAGCAAGTGCAACGATAATTCCAATTACTAAAATGGAGATGAGCATAATGTATGATTAAGTTTAAATTCTGACTTTGTCTATATTTCAGTAAAGAAACAATAGTTGAACATAATTTAGTTTACACATTAAAAATAGACATTATAAACGAAAAGGACTTTATTGCTCGAAAAAATTAGATAATCAAGTTCATTTACCGAACATGCTTTCACCAATGAATTTTTCATCTCCAAAAGGGGTATCCTTTGAAATCAGCAGAACAAAATTATGACTGTCTATTTGGGTAGTTTTGAGGGCGTATTTTTCTAAATCAAAATTTGTTTAGATTGGATCAACTATAGCACATTAGTTATACGAAGGGTTTGAAGTTTTTGCGTAAAACAGGATGTTCTCAAGTGATGTTGGTGCCTGATTTAACTTCTTTACTCCCTGTTTGTTCTGGAAAACGTAAAATCCCCAAGCGTTACTGATTTGAAATTCAAGCTGGTATTGTAAACAGTAACATAACCGTTTTCGTTTCCAAACTCTGTCTTTTTTGAAAGTTTATGAAACGTGGAACAGCTAGCGAATGTTAGCAGTATAATAGAGCGTAAAAAGATTCTTATTATCCTAATGTTTAATTGAATTTTTACAGAGATTAAAAGTAAACATTATATCCGAAATGGACTTTACTGTTGCTAAACTTGATTGGGTTTGAGAATTCTTTTCCTAGGGCATATGATATAGAAAAAACGCCAAAGCTTGTGCTAAACGCGAACCCTGCTCCAAAACCAAATGGTGAGTCATAGTAGTAATTTTTCGCATTGTTTTCGTACCAACTTTGATCAAAAAAAGCAAATACATGCGAGTTTTCATCAAGTAAAAATCGATATTCTATTGTTGCTGTTGTTTTAGTAGTAGCAAACAATGCGTCTTCATTAAATCCGCGTTGAGAATTTAATCCACCATAGCGATACACTTCATTTTCAAATATTCTATCGGCAAAATAGAATTCTGTAGCGGAGCTAACACGAATTACATGTCGTTTGAAAACGGGGATAAAAAGCTCCCCAATCACTTTTCCTCTAAACGTTGTGGATTTGAGTTTTTCTAACGTGTCAGAAACTTGTGATGTACGTGTTCCTGCAGCTCCTTCAATCAAAAAATTCAATCCGCGAGAAGGGTTCGGGACATAATCGATTTGTTTATAGGTATATGAAATTCCATAGTTATTAGACTTTACCGAACCAAGGTTGGTAAATGAAGGGTTATTTCCACCACCAGAAAGTACGCTAGAGGAAATGTTGTTATAGAAGACTTTTAGATAGTTACCTTTTTTTAGGAAGTATTGAACACCAGCAGTTGAATTGAGTTCTAGAAATGATGAATCTCTTTTATACAAGTTAAATGCTCCATCCAAACCGAATGAAGTATTGAATAAAAACGGGTAATTTATTTTTATGTCAAGAGATTGGGTTTGTTTTCGAATACTTTGCCATTGTAAATCGAGTAATTCTCCTCGGTGAAAAACATCCATAAGTTTTAAATGAATATCTCCGGTAATTCCTAATTTTTGAGTTACTGGGTCCGGCTGAAATCCAATTATTCCATTAGCAGAACTGATGGGAACGGATTCTAAATACAGAAACAGCTCAACACCCTCCTTAGTAAAAAGAATTTCGGACGGCTTAATTTCTTTAATAAATGGAACCTGATTAATTCGGGAAGAAATCATTGCAATTTCTTTCTCTGAAAATGAATCTCCAATCCGAATGTTCAATAAATTCGAAATGTATTTTGGAGAAATGGCTGAATCACCTTTGACGTTAATTTTCGCCCACGTGTCAAATTTCCCAGCATTGACTTCTAGTGTAACATGCAATTGATCATCGTCCCAGACGTGCTTTGCAAGCTTCATTCGAACGAAAGGGTGGCCATTGTTCAAATAGGCATCTTCAATTTTTTTAATCGTTGAAGCTAGTTCAACTGGTGTAAATGGCGTTTGACTAATGATTTTCTCATTAAGTCTAGAATTTTTTCGAACGAATCGGATGTCTTCGTCATTTAGAGAAAGGACAACCTTGTTCATTTTCTCACCCAAAGAAAAGTGAACGCTTACTTTTTTAGGTTCATAATGAATGGAATCGTACGATGCTAGAATATATCCTTTTGAAATTGCTTGCTTTTGAAAGTCTGATAAATAACGTTTTGCGGAAATACTGTCCTTAAATTCAACTTTAGGACGCTTTACGAATTGTTGATAACTATTATTTTTGAAAATAATTTGGTAGTTCGATTGAGCCCAGTTAAAAAAGGGTAAAATCATTATCAATACCAAGTATAGCGTTCGCATCATAATTATTAACGTTGTGGAAAATACTTTATTTTACAAGAAGAATCATGCCATGTGGAAAATATTTTTTTTCTGTCGTGTAATTTATTGTAATTTTATCGTTATTATTGAACAACAACAACAAACAAAGAATCTCTAAAACAAAGTATTATGAAGAAATTATTGGCCTTGACACTAATGGGATTGATGTTAGCAGTAGTTCTTACTGCTTGTGGATCATCAAGAGGAGGACATTGTGATGCCTACGGAAGCGTAGATCACATAGAAAACACCGATTTAGCTGCATTATAAGAGCAATCTATTTTTTAGTTCTCAAGGTCATCGATAGATGGCCTTTTTTTTGTTTAATGATTTAGCTTACAGGTTAAAAAGTTTAAAAATGAATAATCGAAACGGCAACATCGGTGTTTCCGAGGTAAAGTTTTTTTCACCCTATTAATCTGTCATTTTAATTCGAAAGCAAGAGTTCTCTTCATGTTGTGCCATATTGCATTAACGCCAAAAAAAAGAACCAACAAAATCACTAACTTAGCATGAACAAATTCAAAACCATGAAAAATAGCTGTTTAGTTATATCTTTTTTATACTCCATTTCATTTTCGGTAATTGGACAAATAGAATCAGCGCCATGTTCGTTTGATCGTCTAACAAATAATGCCAGTATTAATAATTCTGAAGTGATAATAAGTAATGGTATTAAAAGCTTAACAAAGAATCATGATATAAAAATGATACCTGTTGTTGTGCATATTTTTCATGAAGGTGGCACAGAAAATATTTCTGACGCTCAAATTCAAAGTCAAATAACTGTATTGAATGAAGATTTCGGAAAACTTTTAGGTACAAATGGAGATGGGAATGGGGTGGACACAGAAGTTCGTTTTTGTTTAGCTAAAATTGATCCAAACGGAAATTGTACCAATGGAATTGTCCGAATAAAATCGTCTTTGACAAATCACAAAACATATGAGCGACCATTGCTGAAGCAAGTCAGTTTTTGGGATAACACGAAGTATTTGAATATTTATATTGTTAAATCAATTCCAGGCGGAACATTGGGTTATTCTTCGTTTCCGGGGGGTCCACCGGATGAAGACGGATTAGTAGTTCGGCATAACTACTTTGGAAAAACAGGAACAGCTGCTTCGTCTTTGGGGAGAACCGGAACGCATGAAGTTGGACATTGGTTAGGACTCTACCATACGTTTAATAACAGCTGTGGCACTGATATTTGCAATGATGGTGATTACGTTTGTGATACTCCACCGGTGTCAACGGCAAATTTTAGCTGCTCGCCGATAAACTCTTGTAACAATGATAATCCAGATTTGCAAGATCAAATTGAGAACTATATGGATTACACTCCTGAAGCGTGTAGCAATATGTTTACAGCAGGTCAAAGCGATCGAGTTTTATCTTCATTAATAAACTTGAGACCTTTAATTTGGACGAACGCAAACCTAATCGCAACTGGTTGTGATGAGAATTATGTTGCGCCTCCTACTTGCGGTGTAGTTGCTAATTTTGTATCCCTGAATCCGGAAATCTGCATAAATAATACGGTTAACTTTTTAGATGTATCGCTGAACAATCCAACTAATTGGCAATGGACTTTTGCCGGTGGCTCTCCGAGTACATCTAACTTGCAAAATCCACAGGTGAGCTACTCTAGTTTAGGTAATTATGATGTAAAATTGGTTGTGATAGATGGAATAATAAGTGATTCTATAACGCTAAATAATTATGTTTCCGTAACCAACCCAGGAATTGGAATTCCATTGCCATATCAAGAAAATTTCGAATCTAATATTTTCCCGCCTAACGGAATTACTATTAATAATCCAGATGGTGGAATTGCTTGGGAATTAGATTCCAACGCTTCAGTCAGTCAAACCCATTCTGTAAGTTTGGATAATTTGAATAGTACCAATTATGGAACGATCGACGAAATAATACTTCCGTTTCTGGATTTAAGTTCGAACGTATTAACTCCCTATATGAAGTTTAAATGGGCTTATGCAAAGTCCGTTTCGCTTTATTCGGACGAAATGATTGTTCAGCTTTCAGTGGACTGTGGAGCAACATGGAGTCAAATTTATTATCGTTCAAATACTAATTTAGTAACGGGGCCAACACAGACAACTCCATTTATTCCAGATGCTACACAATGGAAACAAGCGACAATAAATCTTAACTCATACGCTAGTAGTTCGTATGTATTAATAAAAATTATGAACGTGACGGATGGTGGAAACTTTCTGTATATCGATGATATTAACATTGGTGATGTCACACTTTCTGTGGATGAAAATGAAGTATTAAGTAACTTCAAGGTGTATCCTAATCCAAGTAATGGAATATTTACAATTCAGCATTCAAATTCATTGAATTCGAGCGAGGAATTAGCGTTTTATTCACTAGAAGGGAAGTTACTTCATGGTTTTCAAATCAACGGAGATCAAACAAAAGTGAATGTAAGTCATTTGCCAAAGGGAACTTATTTTCTTCAAAGTAAAGAATCTGGATTCTTTAAAAAAATAGTTATCAATTAGTTGATGCTTTAAAGCACAACAAAAGCCTCATCTTTCGACGAAGATTTTGCTGTGCCGCCAGGGTGAGGAACATAGGGGTTACTGCATTTAACAGGAAATATTAGTTAAGGTAGTTGAGCAAGCATTAACTATTTAACATTATTTCAGTGCGTTAAGCTGTCCGAAATGAATTGTTCATTGAATTTTAACTCCAATCTTTTTCGAAGAATGTGATCATTATCTGTTAATAGTTTAGTGAGTCTATATTATATTATTGATAAATCTACGAGTTGTAAAATAAAAGGTTAGTTTAGTACCTTATAAGCTTACTTTTGAACAACTTAAATTAAAACTCTATTGTAAATCGTCTCTAAGCTGGCCAGACTCCATTATAATATTATGACTGCGCACCAAGAGTGTGATAATTTACTTACTACTATATAATTAAGAAAAGAACTATCCTGAATTTCCTCCACGAGAAAAATAAGAACCATGAAATTAACCAAGCAAATGACCAAAAAAGTGATGAACTTACTTTTTGTAACTGTTATTATCAATTTATTGTCAGTTACCGCAATTGGTCAAACTACAGGAATGATTGTCGTTCCTGCAGGAAGTCCTGGTGCTCAAGCTATTCTTGACCCAAATGGTGATGGATACATTTCAGCTACCTTAGCAGGCTTTCTCACAAACGATGTGCTAAACAGTGAAATCCCTTATACAACATTAGTTCCAGCTGGAAATGAGCCTTTCGGGGATATCCTTAATGGTCCGAATTGCGGTTTTAGTGATTTTGTCGAATCTTTTCTTGGTGGACAAGATCCGGTACTTTCTTATTTGGATGCTTCCAACAATTGGTTATTCAGAATGCGAATGGCGAATATTGCTCCAAACTCTAAAAGTTATTCTATACTAATCGATGTTGATAATTTGTTCGGGCCTTCGGATCCAACATATACGCCGGCGAACCCAGGTTT
>CAWUSK010000048.1:0-5879 GCA_963925035.1 uncultured Flavobacteriales bacterium | reverse complement strand
ATTTAGTTATATAGTGTAAAAAAGTGTAAATTTGAGGACTAAATTGTAAACTATGAAAAACCTTATCTTTCTTTTAATTTTATCTACTAGTGCAGCGCACAGTCAACAAACTATAAATGCATCCATTACGCATGGTGGTTTGCAACGGGATTATATTTTATATGTTCCGGCAAATTATACAGGAACTCAAAATGTTCCTTTGTTATTTAATTTTCATGGCTATACGAGTAATGCGTCTCAACAAATGTTTTACGGAGACTTTAGAGCTATTGCGGATACAGCAGGATTTATTATTGTTCATCCAGAAGGAAAACTGGATGGAAGCGGTCAGACACACTTTAACGTTGGTTGGGGAGGAAGTTCAATTGATGATTTAGGGTTTTCATCTGCATTAATAGATTCTTTGATGATGGATTATGCTATTGATGCCGATAGAGTCTACTCTACGGGAATGTCAAACGGTGGGTTTATGAGCTTTCATTTAGCGTGTAATTTGAGTAGTCGAATAGCGGCAATTGCATCTGTTACTGGATCAATGGTTCCTTCGACAGTGTCAAATTGTGCTGCAAGTCACCCAACAGCAATTATGCAAATTCACGGAACTTCTGACGGAACGGTTGCTTACAATGGTGGTGGTGGAATTTCGGCTTCAATTCCAAACGTGTTAACATATTGGTCGAATTACAACAATACAGATGCTACGGCTATTACTACAGCTGTTCCGAACACGAATACTTTAGATGGTTGTACAGCGGAAAAAATTGCATACTTGAACGGAGACAGTTGTACAGAGGTTGTGCATTATAAAATTACAGGTGGCGCCCACACTTGGCCTGGAGCTCCAATTACTATTGGTGTAACGAATAGAGATATTAACGCATCTACTGAGATTTGGAAGTTCGTTTCGAGATTTGACATCAATGGCTTAAGAGCAACGTGCGCGCTTTCAACTTCAGCTTTGGAGAATGAAGCGTTTGAGTTGTATCCCAATCCTGCGAACAATGTAATTACATTAAAAGGGACGTTTCTAGAGGTATTAAACTACGAGATTATTGATGCTTTGGGAAAGGTAGTTGCAACTGGAAATGTTAATACAACGAACAACACAATTGACATTTCTAAGCTTAAGACAGATGTTTACTTTTTAAAACTGGACAACCGTACCTTGAAAATTGTAAAAACAAACAACTAATTTTTCAATACTTGTCGCTTAAACAAAGTGCTGTTATTGTCGAAATGAAGGGAGTAAATTCCTTTCGACAACGATTTTGTGTCTATTCTTAATGGCTCTAAAATATTGAGTTGAGTCACTTTTATTTCTAGCACCTTCAATCCAATTGTTGAATAAAGGGTGATTTTTCCATCTGATATTTCGTTTTCAAAAGAAAGCATTAATTCATCCTGAAAAGGCATTGGATATAGGGAGAATTGGTTGAAAGAATTATTTTCAATGGAGTTGGTTTGTCCACCAATGGTAACTTGTTGAGTTGTATTGCACCCTGCGGCATTCGTTAATGTCACGGAATACGTTCCGGTGCATAAGTTAGTTGCGGTTTGCGTTGTTTGATTTAAATCGTCGCTCCAAAGAAATGTATACTGAGTTGGACTTCCAGAAAACACAGCATATGCTTCGCCATTACAAGTGCCATTATCGGGACTTTGAAAGACATTGAAACTAATGGGCGCTGGTTCGTTTATAATAACACAAATATCTTCGGATTCTAGTAAAGCATCAGTAACAGTAACACAATATGTACCAGCATTCAATCCCGAAATAGTTTGAGATGTTTGTCCTCCAGCGTTTGAATCCCACAGATAGGTATAAGGAATTTGTCCAGCGTTAGCATTGATTGTGACAGCACCATCGCTTTCTCCATTACAACTGACTTGTGTAATCGCCGGATTGATAGCCAGTCCATTACTTGTTGGATATGTGATAACTGTTTTTAAAGTAACAGGAAGGTGGTCTGACATGTAATATAAAGCATTTACAACGCTGTCAGGGTATTGACTGTTTGTTGGAGCTGCGATTAAACTTGAATTGAAATGATTTCCATCATTGCCAATTGCAGCATAAGAATTTGCGAGATAAACTAAACTGTCACTTCCAGTTATAACGCTTCCAGACACGAGTATTTGATCAAAACGGTCATCTGAACCACCTTGTGACCCACAATCTAAGTTTTGACCATTTCTTGTGGATTGTGTGTGCAATGAGGCAAAAGAACCATTATTGTTCCAGTTTCCGGGAGTATTAATTGGGTCGAAAAAGGGGTTTAGACCTCCAGTTACAATCGTTTGGTAGCAGCTTTCTGTACTTCGATATACATTTAAATCGCCACAAATGAAGTGGTTTCTGTTTTGAGGTCGAGCATCAATGTAATCGCGAAGTAACGCTGTTTGAGTATTTCTAATAGCCTGCTCTGCGGAACCGCTTCCGGCCTTTAGGTGACACATGTATACTTCTAAGAATGTAGTGTCAAAATAAGTCGATAAACTGGGATCATTGACATACAACACATAATGGTCGATGTCTCTTACGCTTGTTTCTATTGCATTTTGAGAATGTAAAGTCAACTTATTAGTATTGTAATAAAGCATGTTTTGTAAATCGCCTCCGTTTGAGTCGCTGTGGTAATCTGCAGACGCATAGTTGGTTTGACCAAAAACATTCAATGACCTGTTTAAGATACTATCAGCACCTTTTTTATTTTGAATTTCGCACGCAACAAAGATATCCGGCTGTGCAAAATTCAATATTTTTCGAAGGGTGTCAAAACGATTAGGGACATTTATGTTCGTTCCACAATCGTTTCTTCCGTCTGGAAAATTAAGTAGGTTATAAGAAACAATTGTAATTGTGTCTGTTTGAGCAGTTGAAATAGATAGAATCGAAATCGAAAATATTAGGAGAATAAATTTCATTTTAGTGTATTTGAAATGAGACATCAAAAATGCAACGTTTTTAGGGGGTTTAACAAATTAATTCTCAGTTTCTCTTCTGTGCATTTTCTTTTGGGCTGGAGTAGGAACTTTCACCCATGAATTGTCATACTTTGTAAGTAACTCAGAGGATTTCAGTTTGTCTAAACCAATTTTACCGTCCATATAGTTTGCGAGAAGCTTGAAACGCTTTTTGTCTTCTTTTTGCAATACAAGAAGTGTTGTGTTAATGGAAGATTTAATAGCAATTGGAATTCCACCTCCTAAATCAGCCCAATGTCCACTTAAATAAAGGTTTTTAACGGGAGTAATGTAAGATGCCACTTTGCCTTGGTAATTCTCTTTCCCAGGTTTTTGAGCCATCATCGTTCCATTTTTATTTCCGGTATAACGGTGATGTGTAATTGGAGTAGCGACATCGCAATAAAGAATGTGTTTACGCAGGTTTGGAATCAATTTTTCTTCGACACGATCGATAAGAATAGCGGCATATTTTTCTTTCAGCGCATTGTATTCCTCTCCACGAATGTAATTCCCTTTTTCATCCATTTCACAACCCCAATAGTTGTTGTTGTCCATCCAAGCAGGAATAAACAATGTTATCGTCCCGTGCTCGGGTAAAGCAAGTGATTTATCTCTAACTGTAGACGCAAGAACATGAATTCCACTCAGGTGCGGATCGCCTTTTCCTAGTTCTTCTCTTCCAACAGTTGGGTCAGCAAGAAATACGATTTCTTCATTCAGGCCAAGTTCTTCTGATGGACAATCAATACCCAGTGCAATTGTAATTGCTGAAGCGTATAAAGGAGCAGTTTTTAATCGCTCTTTCATTTGAATAGGAATTGATTTTTCGGGCAACATTTTTTCAAAAAGAGTTTCTGCATCGCATGCCGCAATTACGTAGTTACTAGAAACTTCGTGAATTGTTCCCCGGTGATCGAACCGAACGCCTTTCGATTCATTGTTTTCTACAAGTACTTTGGTGACTTTCGACTTAAAGAAAATATCGCCTTTCATTTTCTCTGTTGCATACATTAGCCATTCAGGAAAACTTTGACTTCCACCGTCTGGAGGTAGCTGAAAATCTTGAATATATGCCCAAGAAATTGGAATTAAACACGAAAGAATATCAGGTTCAGAGCAAAAAACGCGATGTAATTTTTCGTCTGTGAAGTAACGGTTCAAGCCTTTTTTCAATTTTTCATCACCTGTAAATCGAACATGTGGAATAAAAGGCATTGCAAAACGCAGCATTTTTAATCCGTGAAAAGGAATTTGATACCACTTCATCGTATTCATTGTGCGACTTAAGTTCGCGTAACGATCGAAAGATTTTCCAATCTTTTTTGCATCCTTGAAGAAGCGACGAATCCCCTTTTCTTCATGAGGAAATTCTTTTATCCATTCTTCTTTTAATTCGTCTGGATTATTACTAACCAGATAGTCAAATTCATCACTTACAAAGCGACGAATTCGTTTTTGCTGGCGACATTTTGGATAATCGTCTCCAATGATTTTGAAAATTTTTGTAACAAGTCCATTCGGACCGCAATTATTTAACCAATGTATTGCTGAATCAAACCTAAAATCATGTCTTCTGAATCCAGCCAAATAACCTCCTGGGCGGCTGTCCATTTCGATAACACAGCAAGAAACCCCGGCTTTACTAAATAGGGCAGCGGATGTTAATCCACTAATTCCTCCTCCGATAATAACAACATCATAGTGTTGTTTTGGGTCAACTCCTCTCATTAATTGTAAAGATAATGTACAATGTAGAAAGAAATTCGCGGGCAAAGAAAAAACCTCCACTTAAATTGATTTAAGTGGAGGCCACCTAAAAATTAAACGACTACTGTTTGATAAAACGCTTTATAACATTTGCTGCTTGACCGGGAATTGTATTGACAGAACATTAAGGATGAGTTCATAATTTTTAGATTGAGTGGGGGCTTTTAAAAACATCAAAAGGTGAATAATTGGCTAAATAGTTCTTCTTCAAGTCTCTATAAATAGAGCAATAACTTACCTTTAAGGGAATTGATTTTTATAGAATCTGGGCGATATTTGAAATAAAAACATGGTATGGTGGTGTTAGATAAAGGGCTTATGGAGGATACTTTTTTATAAAGTCTGTCAAGTGCAGAATTGGTTCAACAAGCTTTGTTACCTAAAAAGCGTCACTTCGATCTGTTATTTGATGTTTCATTTGTTTTTTATAGACCGAAGCATATTATTTCTGGCGACTTTTATTGGGTAGGTAGTAAACATGATTTTACCTATTTAGTCGTTGGTGATTGAGCGGGACATGGAATCTCAGCCGCACTTCTTTCTGCGTTCGCACTGCGCTTGTTAGATGTAATAATGAATAAAGGTCTAAAGAAGCCGAATAAAATTTTAAAGGAATTCGATAAGAAGTTCATCGAGAGTTTTAAATATTCAGATAAAATCAATGAAGACAATTCTTGGATAGACACCTCCTTGGTTTGTATTGAGAGTTTTGCGAAGAAAATATTCTGTTTTTCTTTGAATAGAAAGGGCTCTGTCGCATTAATTATTTTTCGACCATTTTTCATCAAATTCCTTGAATGTTTAAAAAGTTAACTCACATTATTTCAACGATTTATGGTTTTGCGTTTTGTGCTAATTAGGATTAAAAGGGTAATTTTTTAGTTAATGCGACAGAACCAGGAAATTTATTTTAAAATATTCTTCAAAAAAACAATGTTTTTATACTTTGTGGGGGATATGCGGGGAATAAAAAAAGCCCAATTAACTGAAAATCAATCAACTGGGCTTTCTATTTGTGACCTCGGAGGGATTCTAACCCCCGACCGCTGGAGCCGAAATCCAGTGCTCTATACAGCTGAGCTACGAAGCCTAATTGTGAGGGAAATTGATTTCTCACTAAGTGACAAAGTTAATACAGCAATTTG
>CAWUSK010000047.1:0-38417 GCA_963925035.1 uncultured Flavobacteriales bacterium | reverse complement strand
TGTCCAAACTCGGTTTCCTTCACATACTACTGCCGCTGAAGAGGTGACAACTGGTGTCACGGTGTTTCCACACATATCCGTTACGCCTCCTGGACCTGCTGGTTGAACTGCAGCTGCTGCTGGACAGTTTACCGTGCTTGCCCCTGGTGCTGTTGCGATAGCGAAGGTTGGCATGTCTACAGTATAAGTGTAAGTCCATGCAACAACGTTACTCGCACAATCTGTGTACGTGAATGTCCAAACTCGGTTTCCTTCACATGCTACTGCTGCAGAAGAAGTGATGACAGGTGTCAAAGTATTTCCACACATATCCGACACTGCTCCTGGGCCTGTTGGCTGAACTGCAGCATTCGCTGGACAGTTTACCGTGCTTGCGCCTGGTGCTGTCGCGATTGCAAAGGTTGGTAAATCTATTGTGTAGGTATATGTCCAAATAGATGCATTCCCTGCACAATCCGTATAGGTGAATGTATATGCCATTGTTCCTTCACACACAATATCTGCTGGTACAACAACGACAGGCGTCAATGCGTTTCCACAAACATCTGTTACAACAGGTGCCGCAGGTACGACTTGAGCATTTGCCAGACAATTCACTGTACTCGATCCATTCGCTGGAACTACAGGGTTGGTTGTAGGCTCAATAATAATGAACTGTGACACAAAAATGAAGTTTCCACAATCATCGGTAACTCGGTAACGTCTGATAATTGTATCAGGACAAACGCCGCCTCCCGCAGTGTCATCTTCAAAGGTTACTGTCGGAGTTAATCCATTATCCGCTTCATCTGTTACAACAAGAGGATTTGGTAATGGCACATCAGCTATACACTCCACATTGATATCTGCAGGATTAGAAGCTGTCGGGTAAACTGCATCTCCTACCGAGAAGGTTTGTGTTACTGTGATAAAATTACCGCAAGCATCGGTGATAATGTATGTTCTCGTAATTATTTCTGGGCAGACTCCATTATCGGAGACATCTCCACCATCGGTTACTGTAGGAACCCCACAGTTGTCAGCTTCATCTGTAACTTGAGTTGGATCAAATGGTGGTGGTGTGCCTGATTGCGCAGGTGGATTGGTCGCAGTTGGAGGTGTGGTGTCATCCACTGTAATGATTTGAGTGACTGATGATGAGTTCCCACATGCATCCGTTGCTGTCCAAGTTCGAATGATCGTTCCGCCACATGGTCCACCAACCAATGCTCCCGTAACAGGTGCGACTGATCCAGAAGGGCTGCAGTTATCCGTGTAAGACAAGTTCGTAGCTGCAGGAACGTTCGCTGCACATTGAACCGTCACTGCTGCTGGTGGTGCAGCTAAAACTGGTGCAATATTATCGTTAACAGTGATCGTTTGAAATACATTAATAAAGTTCCCACAGGCATCTGTAATACGATAAGTGCGCGTTACGATTGTTGGACAAGTTCCTGCTGAAACATCACTTACAAATGTAACAGTTGGTGTAGAGCAGTTGTCAGCCTCATTGGTAATTGCCAGTACGTTCTGCGCTGGTACATTCGCAATACACTGAACCGTAACGTTTGCCGGTGCAGTTCCTGTTGGGTTAATATTATCATCAATTGTGATTATTTGAGTGGCAACATCCGAATTGCCACAAAAATTTGTGTATGTCCAAGTACGTGTGATTGTTCCCCCACAAGCGCCACCTACCAATGCTCCATTGACTCCTGTAACAACACCTGTAGAACCACAATTGTCAGTCCATGTCAGGTTCGTCATTGCTGGAACGTTGCCAATACAGGATACTGTTACATCTACTGGTTCAATAGCAAAATTTGGAATTGGACATCCTACAGCAGCTGGTACAACAATGTCAATTATCTGCACACAACCATTGTTGTCAGTCACAGTAACGGTAT
Organism: uncultured Flavobacteriales bacterium; assembly: GCA_963925035.1. Lineage (GTDB taxonomy): Bacteria > Bacteroidota > Bacteroidia > Flavobacteriales_D > Crocinitomicaceae > UBA4466. The sequence continues at coordinate 36,531 of CAWUSK010000047.1, read as the reverse complement.
AAGTCCCTGCAGCAAGCCCGCTCATAGAGCTCACACCCGCGTTATTATTATTTGTGTAAATAACTGTTCCAGCCGGATTTTCCCAGATATAATCATATGGTGATGCACCACCTTGACCTTGCGCGGTGGCCGATCCATTATTTGCTCCTGGGCACGTTTCACCTACAGCACTAATTAAAGGAACAGCACAACAAATTGTCGATGCTACAAAAGAAATATTCGGATCACCAGTACATCCAGGCGATCCATAACCACCTGTTTCATAATCCGAATAGGTGTTGAAACTGACATTTAAACTCGCCCCTGGAACACATGCAACATCTGTCGTTATTTGAAAACAAAACGTTTCATTCAAATTTGTCCCAGTTATACTTGGATCACCATAATTATTGGCAAAATTTCCATCTGGACCTGGAGGACCTACTGGATCAACGTCTACGTACCAACCCATGCCCATAGAACCTGGTCCATCCGCATAATACCATCCGTAACTCCCAGAACCATTTGGAGCTGAGGTACCTGACAAAGTTGCGGGATTCCATCCAGAACCAAAAGTTGGTTGAACACCAGACATCCAGTTAGCAGCAATTTGATTATACCCAGTAACCGTCAAGCATAAATTTACAGTTGTTCCAGGTAAGTAATAACCGTTTGTAGGCGCAGGAGAAGCTGTAACAAAAGCAGATAACATACATTGGCTACAATTATTAACGGATGTCATGTTCAATGTAAAATTCGAGAAATCAGTAGCGTTTATTCCACTGATTTGCATCCAATATTGAGTTCCTGGCTCCATAGGAGTCAACGTGGTCGTTATGTTTCCATTATTACTTGCTTGGCAAAATAATCCAATTAAACCACCACAGCCGCCTGTATACACGCCAATATTTGCATCATTTAATCCTGATGTAAATGCAATATCCAATTCATTTCCTGAGGCTATAAATGTTACCCAAACGTCAGCAGCAGGAGCATCCATACATGTCAATGAAGAATATGGGTTTTCAGCAGCGGCACCTATGGTTGTACCGTTATACGTATATGTTGTTGCGTTGCCTCCAGTTGGACACGGAGATGGAGCAGGTAATGTGCCCAGATTTATAGCTGTTGCACAAATATCATTCGGCACTTGCGCATACAATCCAAACGATACAAGTAGGAATAAGAGAGGTAGAAACTTTTTCATATTTATTATTTATTACTTTATAGTTGGAGTTTGAATGTTTCTTATCAAATACCCATCAGCAGAAATTCGCCAAATATTTGAATCATTTGCATTTTTAGAACTAACAAAACACGATATAGCCAGATTTGGTAGATCCGCAGAACTATACAATTCTACTATTGTTCCGTCATCAAAAATTAATTCTCTTCTTTCTGAAGTATAATGCATTCCGCAAAAATCTGCGGATTGAAAAGCTGAATCTATTTGTTGCGCCGAATAGATTGTTCCTAATTCTTTGATTTCGTAGAAAGATTGACCAAACGACACGTTTATTGTGGTCGTTAGGATAATGATTATTAGAAGGTTTTTCATAAGTAGTAATTCTCTGTTTTAACTAAAAAATTTGCAGTTTTCTGTAAAACGTTCAAAACAAGAAATGGTTGCTTCTTTTTACCAAGGCTGCCTACAAATATATTTTTTTTAACTAAAACCAATGTCTCTAAATCAAAAATAATCCTAAGGAATGTTGACTATCAATGGAATATCCCTACTTTTAATAGATTGAAGTTCTCTTGTTCAATAATAAACACATTGGAATTTTCTTGACCATCACCTAGTGAAATTGACTTCATATTAAAATCATTCATTATAAGGTTTGTTTTTTTACCGTTCAAGAAAAAATTACTTGAAAAGTAAAGTAAGACATCATAACCTTGAACAGCCATTTTTGAAATATCAGTTTTATACTTACTTCTATAAACCCTGTTTAATGCAACCACATTGTCTTCAAAATAATCCAAATGATTCGGACTCGGGAAGTGAAAATTATACTTGTTTTTGTAGACGTTATTAATATCCGTGAAATTTACCCATTCCTTTGTTCCGTATACAAATAGATCATCTGCCTTCGAGCGGAAGGCTGAACGGTTTAAATTATTCATGAATTTCATGGCCGTTGACTTATCAATCGACGGAACAACAAAACGCGTATTTACACCTCGTTTAATATATGTACTAAAACTTTCAATAGTTGCTTCAACTAAATGAGGACGAGTTCCGTTAAAAGGTGTTTCATTGAACGTTTTTCTAAACGCTTCATACATTGGCAAACTTTTCTTGTCCGTTGGCTTTATTAAAACAATATTATCCTTAGAATAATTGCTAACCATATACTTTGCTAATCCTTTCATTAAAGTAATATTTGAGGGAACAGCAGAAAAGAAATATGGATTACCTTCTAATACATCTGAATCGCTTGTAACAGGACAAACCATTCGGATATCTTTGCTTTTACAAAAAGTTGCTACTTGATTAACTTTATCACCTAATAATGGTCCAATAACTAAATCAACTTTATCGAAAATGCTATTCTGTAATAATTTTGCGATTGTAATTGAGTCATTGCGCGTATCGAAAACATGAATTTTAGCATTCAACCCTTTTGCCTCCAATGTATCAACAGCGAGCATTGCCCCCATGTAGAATTGAGCAGATAAATTAGCAACGTATTCTGAATAACCTGGACCGTATTCTAAAAAGAATGGCAAGAAAAGAGCTATTGTGTACTCATCCTTTTTAGCCATATCCGTTATTTCTTTCCCCATATTTGCAATATGATCAGGCACTTTTTTAACCTCTACAAGCTGAATCCTTTCACTTTTCACAGGAATGATTAATATCTGTTCTTCTTTTACCGAAGAACTAGTAAGCCGATTTTTTTTCATGATTTCATCCATCGAAACCATAAAGCGTTTTGAGATGGAATACATTGTTTCATGTGCTAAAACAGAATGGCGAATCGTTGAATCACTGTAGGTAATTTTAACTGTCTCTTTTGTTCCGTCGGTTTGTTCAGTTTCAATGATAAATGGGTTTGGAATTACCTCTTCTTCCTCCTCAACATTTTTAATTTCAGTTTCAGTTGTTTGAATTTCATCTTTATATTCGCCAGGTACTTTTATAGATTGTCCTTTTTTAAGACCTTCAGAAAGTTCCGGGTTCAATTCAATTAATCGATCAACTGTTGTGTTAAATTTCTTAGAAAGTCCATACAACGTTTCGCTGTTTTTGACCTTGTATTCTGAGATAACGTCTGCTTCAATAGGCGCACTTGTAATTCTCGGAATCAACAATTTCTGGCCAACTTTAATTCCATCCTTTAATTCTGGGTTTTCGGCAACGATTGTTTCTGCATCAATTCCATACATGCGCTGAAGACCCCAAAGCGTATTTCCCGCTTCTACGTTATGCTCGTAATAGTTTTTACCTTTTACAACCAACTCTCTCGCTACTCCAGGTTGAGAAAAACTAACAAATGCCTGAGCAACAAAAATCAATACTAATAATATACGCATGTTTTCAAAAATATTTAAGATGAAATTACAATCCTTGTGCCAAGAACCTATTCCCATTCAATTGTTGCCGGTGGCTTTGAACTTATATCGTAAGTTACTCGGTTAATCCCTTTCACTTGGTTAATAATTTTATTGGAAACCTTTGCTAAAAACTCATAAGGTAAATGACACCAATCTGCTGTCATACCATCAGTTGAACTTACAGCTCTTAAAGCAACCGCATTTTCATACGTTCGCTCATCACCCATAACTCCAACAGACTGAATTGGCAAGTAAATCGCTCCCGCTTGCCAAACATCATCATACAATCCATCTTCCTTCAAGGTTGAAATGAAAATATGATCGACTTCTTGCAAAATAGCCACTTTTTCCTCTGTAACATCTCCTAAGATACGTATTCCCAATCCAGGTCCTGGGAAAGGATGTCTACCCAATATGTTTTCATCAATGTCCATCGAGCGACCAATTCGTCTCACTTCATCTTTAAATAATAAACGCAAAGGTTCGATTACTTTCAACTTCATATAATCAGGCAATCCACCAACATTATGATGTGATTTAATCGTTGCGCTTGGCCCCCCAGTTGCAGAAAGGGACTCAATTACATCAGGATAAATTGTTCCTTGAGCTAACCATTTTGCGTCTTTCACCAATTTAGACTCTACATCAAACACATCGATAAATACTTTACCAATTGCTTTTCGCTTCGCTTCAGGATCAGTTAACCCTTTCAATTCAGCATAAAATTTCTGACTAGCATTTACTCCTTTCACATTTAACCCCATCCCTTTGTATGACTCCAAAACAGAATTAAACTCATTTTTCCGAAGTAATCCATTGTCAACAAAAATACAATGTAAATTTGCTCCAATTGCCTTATGTAATAATACAGCCGCAACAGAAGAATCAACTCCACCTGACAAACCAAGAATTACGCTATCACTTCCTATTTCAGCTTTTAAATTAGCCACCGTCTCGTCCACAAATACTGTTGGTGTCCAATCTTGTGTACATCCACAAACATCGACTAAAAAGTTTTTTAATAAAAGACTTCCCTCTGTTGAGTGATAAACTTCAGGGTGGAATTGTATTCCAAAAGTACTTTCACCTTCAATTTCAAATCCTGCTACTTCAACATCTTTCGTGCTTGCAATGATTTTATAATTTGATGGTATGTTTTTTATCGTATCTCCATGCGACATCCACACTTGCGAGCCAACAGTCATTCCTTTAGTAATAATGTTTGTGGTATCTACAGAAGATAGGTTTGCACGTCCATACTCTCTTATGGTTGAGGGCAATACATCGCCGCCATAATTATTCGCCAAATACTGAGCACCAAAACATACGCCCAATAAAGGAAGTACACCTTTTATCTTTGATAAATCTGGCTTTGGCGAAGATTCATCACGCGTCGAGAAAGGACTTCCCGAAAGAATAACTCCTTTAATAGAATCATCCAATTCAGGTGCTTTATTCCACGGGTGGATTTCACAATAAATATTCAATTCACGTACTCTTCGAGCGATTAACTGAGTGTACTGCGATCCAAAGTCAAGTATCAATATTTTTTCATGCATCGCACAAAGATAATGTGAATCATTTTATGAATCGAATTTGTGAATATGTTTTTTCATTTTCTGTTTTCTTAGACAATTTGTCAGACCATTCTACTTTGGAATAATTTATGACTGAAATGGATAGAATTTAAAACCAGTTAAACTTCATTGAAAAGGTATATTTAATTAATTTTACCAATTCGATAATATACTCATATACAATGGCAATAAGCATATTTAAAAAATTACTAGGTGATAAAACTGCGAAAGACCGTAAAGCATATCAACCTTCTATAGATAAAACAAATGAAGCCCACGCTGCCCTTAAATCGTTAACAGATGATGAATTACGAGCGAAAACCTCATACTTCAAACGTTTAATTGCCGAAGGAATAGAAAGTTTAGAGCAAGAATTAGCTGATTTAAAAGCGAAGGCTTCTGACGTTAAAACGCATGTTCAGGACAAAGAGGTATTATTTGAATCCATTGACCTTTTGGCAAAATCAATTGATGAAAAAATTGAAGAAGTTCTTGAAGAAATCCGTCCAGAAGCATTTGCGGTTGTAAAAGAAACCGCTTTAAGATGGGCGGAAAATGGAAAACTTGAAGTTACAGCGCAACAATTTGACAAAGATTTAGCCGCATCGAAAGATGGTATAATCATCGAAGGTGATAAAGCGATCTGGAGTAACACATGGTCCGCAGCAGGAACTGAAATGACTTGGGGAATGGTTCATTACGACGTCCAATTGATGGGTGGTGGTGTTCTTCACAAAGGAAATATTGCAGAGATGCAAACGGGAGAGGGAAAAACATTAGTAGCAACTCTACCAGTTTATTTGAATGCTTTATCTGGCAAAGGAGTTCACGTTGTAACCGTAAATGACTACTTAGCAAAACGAGATTCTGAATGGATGGGACCATTATATCAATTCCATGGTTTATCTGTAGATTGTATTGATAAACACCGCCCAAATTCTCCGGAACGTAAAAAAGCCTATTTATCGGATATTATTTTTGGAACAAACAATGAATTTGGATTCGACTACTTGCGTGACAATATGGCAGGAAGCCCTGATGATTTAGTGCAACAAAAACACCACTTCGCAATTATTGATGAGGTCGATTCAGTTTTAATTGATGATGCTAGAACACCATTAATTATTTCAGGACCTACTCCACGGGGAGATGAGCATGAATTTCACCAATTAAAGCCAAGAGTTGAACGTATTGTTGCTGAACAAAGACAATATGTTGCACAATGTATTGCTGATGCTCAAAAACAATTGACCGTGATCAACGGTGAAGCTGGAAATAGCAAGGACGCTAAACAAATGTTGGAAGACGGTGGTATTTCTTTGCTACGTGCTTTTAGAGGTTTACCAAGAAATAAAGCGATAATTAAATATTTGTCTGAACCAGGAATCAAGGCGCATCTTCAAAAAACAGAAAACTTCTACATGCAAGAGCAAGGGAAGCAAATGAAGAAGATTGACAAAGAATTGTTCTTCGTTATTGATGAGAAAAACAATACAATAGAACTTACCGATAAAGGAATTGATTTAATCTCTGGAAACGAGGAACGTGATTTCTTTATTATGCCAGACATCGGTTCTGAAATTGCACAATTGGAAAAAGAGGGATTAAGTCCTGAAGAGCTGACGGCAAGAAAAGATATAATCATTCGTGATTACAGTATCAAGTCAGAGCGTATTCACTCTATCAATCAATTATTAAAAGCATACACGCTTTTCGAAAAAGAAGTAGAATATGTTATTCTTGAAGGAAAAGTAAAAATTGTTGATGAGCAAACGGGACGTATCATGGAAGGTCGACGTTACTCAGATGGTCTTCACCAAGCAATTGAAGCTAAAGAAGATGTACAAGTAGAAGCTGCAACACAAACGTACGCTTCTATTACTCTTCAAAACTACTTTAGAATGTACCACAAGCTTTCTGGGATGACTGGAACAGCGGAAACAGAAGCAAAAGAGTTTTGGGATATCTATAAATTAGATGTTGTTGTAATTCCAACAAACCGCCCAATCACAAGAAAAGATCAACACGACTTTGTATTTAAAACAGCTCGTGAAAAATTCAATGCGGTAATTGATGAAGTTGAAAAACTAGTTGAAGGTAATAGACCTGTACTTGTTGGTACAACAACCGTTGAGATTTCTGAATACTTAAGTAGTTTACTTAAAGCTAGAGGAATTAAGCATGAAGTATTGAATGCAAAATACCACCAACGAGAGGCTGAAATTGTTGCTGAAGCGGGTAAAGCGAAATCGGTAACGATTGCAACAAATATGGCTGGACGTGGTACCGATATTAAATTGGGTGCAGGCGTTAAGGAAGCTGGTGGTCTGGCTATTATTGGTACTGAACGTCACGATTCACGCCGTGTTGATAGACAGTTGAGGGGGCGTTCTGGTCGTCAAGGGGATCCAGGTTCATCTCAATTCTTCGTTTGCCTAGAGGATGATTTGATGCGTAAATTTGGTTCTGAAAGAATTGCAAAGTTGATGGATAGAATGGGATTGAAAGAAGGCGAAGTGATTACGCACAGCATGGTCTCTAAATCAATTGAACGTGCTCAGAAAAAAGTAGAGGAAAATAACTTTGGAGTTCGTAAGCGATTACTTGAATACGATGATGTTATGAACGCTCAGCGTAAGGCTATTTATAGAAAACGTAAAAATGCATTGTTCGGAGACCGTTTGGACCTTGATATTGATAATATGTTTTATGATGTAGCTGAGTCGACTGTTTATGCTCACGATAAAAACAATTTCGTAGCATTCCAAGATGAATTACTTAGAACAGTTGGGGTTCAATCTCCAGTGACAGAAAGTGAATATGCTACTAGGGATGATAACACACTAATCAATGCTGTTTACAATGAATTGAGAGAAAGTTATGATCGTAAGAACGCGAAAATTGCTGAGCAGTCATTACCACAAATTACGCATGTATTTGAAACGATGTCGGATAAATACCAAAACATCGTTCTTCCATTAACAGATGGTAGAAAAGAAATGCAATTGGTGATTAACTTAGAAAATGCTGTGAAAAGTGAAGGGAAAGAGATTTCAACTTCGTTTGAGAAAAACATTATTCTTGGAATGATTGACAATGAGTGGAAAGAGCACTTAAGAGAAATGGATGATTTAAGATCTGCTGTCCACAATGCACAGTACGAGCAAAAAGATCCGCTATTGGTCTATAAATTAGAGTCTTTTGAATTATTTAAAACCATGCTTGGGCGATTGAATGCCGAAACAATGGAGATGTTAATGAAATTGAATTTGAAAGTTTCGGATGAAATCCAAAGCACGAACCAATCAACACATCAACAAAATAATTACGAAAAAGCACAAGCAACTTCATCTTCAACTCAACAACCAGTTCAAGGTAGGGAGGGCTATGCTGAAGCTATGAAAAACTCGGCTCCACAGCAACCCAAACCGCAACCTATAACAGTTGAAAAAACGGTAGGTAGAAATGATGCTTGTCCATGCGGAAGTGGTAAGAAGTTCAAACAATGTCACGGTAAATAAGGTGTTTCACAAGTGGAAAATAAACATCAAAAAGTTTCAATTGTCGGATATGGAAACGTAGGTTCTCACCTGGCTGAAGCTCTTTGTAATGCAGGAATTGTAATTACGCATATTTGTACTCAAAACAAGGTGGTTTGTGAAGACTTACCTAATACAAGTTTCGTTACAGATCTTCAAGTTTTACCAATTGGTCAACTAACGCTTATCTGTGTTCATGATGGTGAAATTGAAAACATATTGAGTTCTATTTCGATTGAAACACCTGTGGTATATACATCTGGTTCCGTAAAACTTGACACTTTATCTCGTACAGATCACTTGGGAGTTTTCTACCCTCTTCAAACGTTTACAAAAGGAATTCCTGTCGACATAACTAAAGTGCCGTTCTTTATCGAAAGTAATTCAGAAGCATTTGGCGAAGAACTTTATGCGCTTGCGAGCTCATTAAGTAGCAATGTTAAATATGCTACTTCTGAAGAACGTGCAAAATTACACCTTGCTGCAGTTTGGGTGAATAACTTTACGAATCACATCAATTTTATTGCGAAAGATTATTTGGACGGTCAACAATTAGATTTTGAAGATTTAAAGCCGCTATTAAAAGAAACCATTCGGAAAATTGAAATGAACTCGCCTTTTGAAGTGCAGACTGGACCTGCAAGAAGAGGAGATAAAAGGACAATCGAACAACATTTAAAAATGCTTGAACCCAAACGACAGGAAATCTATCAACTTCTCTCCGAAAGTATCTTAAATACCTATAAAAAAAATGACAAGTTATAAAGAGCAACTGAACAAAATCACCACGTTTATTTTTGATGTTGATGGTGTTTTAACAAATGGAAATGTAATGCTTTACAATGATGAAGTCATCCGAACGTTAAGTTCTCGAGATGCGTATGCTTTACAGTACGCGTCAAAAATGGGGTATAAAATTTTCATCATCACAGGAGGGAATTCCAACCAAGTAAAAGTGCGATTACTAGAACTCGGTTGTCACGAAGTAATTCTAGCTTCATCGACGAAAATTGATAGCTATAATCAATTAAAGGAAAAGTATAACTTTTCAGATGACCAAGCTTTATATATGGGTGATGATATTCCAGATTATCAAGTAATGACTACAGTTGGCCTTGCAACATGCCCTCAAGATGCCGTAATGGAAATCAAATCTATCAGCCATTATCAATCTCCATACAACGGTGGTGACAAGTGCGTTCGCGATGTGATTGAACAAACCTTACGTGTTCAAGATAAATGGTTTAAAGAAGAAGCTTTTACGTGGTAATTATTTCACCGTAATTTGGCTGGTGATCGGTCTAACATCTGCCCCGCTAACCTCAATGAAGTACAACCCGTTGTCAAAATTTGAAACATCAATTTTTGTTGATTGCTGAAAGCTTGAGACATGGATCTCTCTCCCCACACTACTAATTATTCTGATTTTGTTGTAATTGATATTATCTGTTTTGACATTTAATACGCCTGCAACTGGATTAGGATAAATTTTCAGTTCACTAACAAGCATAGATTCCTTAATTGTAACAATATCATCGATTACAATATTTGAAATAGTACTTGGGTAAGCATCGTTAGGACCAATTTTAGCAAGGAACACCTCATTACCTCCAGAAACGTAACCAGTAGTGTACCCAACGACAATTGCACCGCCATCATTTGTTCTAACAACTTGACCACTCACATCAGGATTTTCAAATCCTATATTGAAAGAACTCTCAAATGAAAATGTCGGAATATATTTCATCACAATAACATCAGGACCATTGTCATATGAGAAGTCGTCTTCACTGCTATTTGTTATGTAATAAGCATCTGTCGGTCCGAAATTCGCAATATTCATAAATTCATGTTTACCAAGGGAAACCACCTTGGATTCACCCCAATAAAATCCTGCTATATCATATATGAATGCGACCACATTTGGGTCTTCAGAAAACACATCATTACATCCTCCTACTCCAATAATTTGATTTCCATTAAACGTAAAGTCATTGGACCAATAATTTCCGTTATCTCCTAGAATATCAGACCAAATTTCTGTTCCATCATCTTTTATGTAGGAGATGTATATTTTAACCAAAGACGAATCTTCAACATACGTTTGTCCTGTGATTACAAAAGTTGAATCCGTAAATGCCCTAATACTAGAAGCGTAATCATCACCTATGCCACCAATTGTTTTCGTCCAAAGCGTATCTCCAAGTATATCTGTTCTTACAATGTAAATGTCTTGATTATCTGAAAAATTGGAGCTTGTCTCACCAACCATTATCACTCCAGTATCTTTTGTTAAGGCTGCATCGTGCACTCGCTCCCAGCCTTCACCTCCATATGCTTTTTCCCATTCTAAAGTACCTGCTTCATCCGTTTTAGCTAAATAGTAGTCAAATCCTCCACTTCCAATCGAGTTGGTAAATCCGCAAATGAAAAAACCAAAATCTTTCTTGTAAAGTACTCTTCTACCCGACTCAGATTCCGGCCCTCCATAATTGTTTGACCATAAATAATTTCCAAGACTGTCTACATGCAATAAAAAGGCCTGTGAGCTTCCAGAAAAACTACTTGACGCTCCCGTTACAACATAGCTGCTATCTTCCAATTGAACAACACCTTGACCTTGATCTGAGCCATTATTAGTGTAAATATTGAAAAAATCGATTTGTCCAAAACCACTGAATGTAATGAACATGAATAATATTGTTTTTATCAAATTGCCCATCTTAATCTTAGATTTAATGATTGTCCACTTGAATTTTTTGGCGTAAACCAGCCAACTACATTTTCAGAACTAAGTCCAACTGAATAATTCCCGAATTTTGCGCCGGCATACAAACCTCCTCTTAATTTCCCAAATCCACCATAGGCAATATTTGCACCGATGTGAATCCATTTTACAGGCTTGAAATCTATTCCACCAAAAACGTAAGGACTATATACCAAAGTTGTATACAATCTAATTCCAAAAAAAGTTTGCCATTTATGAGTTTGCATATCATCAACAATTTTCGCTACTTGAATATATCCGGGCATCAATATTGCTCTATTCTTCTCAGTAGATTTTATTCCTAGCGTATCTAATATGTTAAATGATTCATTAAAAATCGCATTCTCACCTATCAAATCATCTAAGTTAAATCCAACAAAAGTAAAGGACGTATCTACAGAATATACCTTTTGCTTTTCATACATGTAAGAAACACCAACGTCCTGAACTTTAAATTGAACAAATGCCTTTCGATCTTTTATCCAATTTACTGGGATTTTAAAATCTACATCAAATCCAATTCCAATTCCTTGGTTGAATTTTTTATTCCTTTTCATTTCAAAGTCTCCGTCCAAAACAACATCGATGGCTGAACCATCTTCATGCTGAAAAACCGTTCCTTCTTTAATCTGTCCATAAAGGCGATCACTTACATTGTAAAAGTTTAATGTAACAGATGATTTTGATTTTGAATCAATGATTCCAACTCCTACTTTTTGATAATTAACATAATTGAGTTTCGTCCCAGAAAAACTCATTGTCTCGCCTTGATACTGATCATTTCCGTAAAAAACTGCTCCAAAAACATCTTTAGAATATAGTAAACCACCAAATACGTTATAACCCACTTTAACATTAAAGCCCCAGTCCTTATTTTTAAACAGGTGCTTCTTATAATTTCTATATTCAATTTCAGCTTCACCAATTACACCAAGTCTATTTATTGCCTTGTGTCTATCAAATGAATTGTCTTTTATATCTTCTGTTATATGGCCTCCTCGAATGAATTTAGACAACATGTCGTTTTGCACGGATGTTCCATAATAGTCCACGCCTCCCCTTATTATCAGTTCATGTGAAAGATTTAAGGTGTCGTAATTTTCAGGAATAAGTTGACTTAAAACAGTAGAAAAGGTAACTACTGATACAGCAACGAAAAAAAGAATGATTGATTTCTTCATGAATTAGTATTTCATTTCTGTTGTCAATTTAGCTTTCAATTTAAATGCTAAAAATGCATCAACGGGGATTGACATAGGTTCATTTAAACTTGTAATTGGATTTTTAGAAGCAAATTTCGCCTCTATCGCTACCTTTCGAACCGCGTTAATATCTGCCAAAACCTCATCACCCAATAGAAAATGCAACTCAGAATTAGCCAAATTAAAATTATACGTAGAACTAAACGCTCCGAATTGGGCGGCTAAAAGATCCGAAGAAGCACCAACTGTGTGCAATACATTCCCAGATTGGTCCAACAAGTGAATTTTCACAGAACCTCCAATTGGAAAGGCATTGGAAGTGTTTAAAATCAATTCTCCTCCTGTTATTCTCGTTTTTTCAGGGTCTTGGTTCAGTTCCAATTTAAAAGTGTCTATAATCACCAAATCATTAACACCAATAGAAAGAGGCATAGTTGCTTTTAACTTGACTTTTAACCTACTGTTTGGAAAAAGCTCATCGTATCCTCCTGAAACATTTCCCCAAGGATTAATTTGAAAACGATAAATTAATTTATGCTTTGCACCGAGGTTTCCGATGTACTGTTCAATGTTGCTATTTCCTTGATTGAAAATAAGTGTTTTAAGAAAGGGCGTTAATGTATTCCATGAACCAGTAGCTGGACTAATATTTAACGAAGACCCCATGTATGGACTTACGAGTGATACAGAAGTCCCACTTGCATTTTCATTCGTAAAATTCACTAACGCTGCCTCGGCGCTAACTTTAATTCCATTTTCAATTATAAATTGAAGTGAGGTATTTGGAATATCTATGGTTCCTGCAGCGACACTTTGCAGCGCTTCAATAAAAACCTCTGTTGTATCTTCTATAATTCGGTTTCCAAAATAACCTCTTGCATAGTCAACTTTAACATCTCTAAACTTTGCTTCGAATTTTATCAAATCGCTTGGTGTAACAGTGACGGTCGGTCCCAATGGATCCGATTTCACCTCTACTTGCGATTTAATATAATTATAATCTCCACCGGAAACGCCTGTCAAATCCATTGAATACCATGATAGGTCAATAGATTTCTCAACAATTCCAGGGTTTGAGGTTGTTCCACTTGGCGCCGTATACGTTTCAGTAAAAACAACTCCGCTTTTTGTCACACCAGGAAGTGTAATCTTAAAAATTGCTGCAGTAGGAAGAGGATTAATTACCTTGATGTCGATAAACCCATTTCTCGCTACAATCTGCTTAAGTTGCACCTCTTTTAAATCAAGAAAGTGCTCTTCAATCGAATTGATAAAACTAAACCCAGGAGCAATTGTAAGGCTTACACTAAAAGTGAAATTTTGCGCAATTGTAGTATCTGGAATTTCAATAAGCTCTGTTAAATCTAAATTGAAAATCTCACGATTCAAGTCGAGCGAATAAAATCCGCCTGTTTCCAACAACGTAGAATCGTTGACTAAATTCTTTAACGAAAGAGTGTCACTAATTAATGGTGCACTCCAATCACTGTCCCATGTCGTTTTTTCTTTCTTACATGAAGTAAAAACAACTATTAAGGTAATAAGTGGAATTAGTTTTTTCATCTTATATGAATAACGGTTCTTGCATGTCTATGGTTGGTATACTTACGCTTTTTCTAATATTGTAGCATAACCCTGTCCAACTCCTATGCATAAACTTACTAACGCATAGCGTTTATTCGATTTCTGTAATTCAAGTGCTGCAGAATGTAGAATTCTTGCACCCGTCACTCCTAATGGATGTCCTAAAGCAATCGCTCCACCATTTGGATTGATTCTTGGATCATCGTCTTGCAATCCCATTTTTCGCGTACATGCTAAAACTTGAGCCGCAAATGCCTCATTCAATTCCAATATATCCATTTGATCTAGAGTCAGCCCTGTACGTGCAAGAACTTTTTCAATTGCGTAAACTGGACCTATCCCCATGATTCGAGGTTCAACTCCCGCAATCGCAGCGCCAACAATTCTCGCCAAAGGCTTTAATCCATTTTTATTAACAGCGTCTTCCGAAGCAATCAAAAGTGCTGCTGCACCGTCATTTAAACCGGATGCATTTCCAGCCGTAACAGAACCGTCTTTTTTAAATGCAGGTCTTAATCCTCCCAATGTTTCCATGGTCGTGTTCGACCGAATAAATTCATCTTGACTAAAAATAATTGAATCCTTTTTTCGCTGCGGAATTTCGACAGAAACTATTTCTTGAGCCAATCGCCCAGACTTCAAGGCTGCAGTTGCTTTTTCCTGTGACCAACAAGAGAAGCGATCTTGTGCTTCACGTTCAATACCATATAATTCGACTAAATTTTCTGCCGTGTTGCCCATTCCTTCTACTCCATACAATTCCTCCATTTTAGGATTAATAAATCTCCATCCAAAGGCAGAATCATACATTTGAGCATCTCTACCAAATGGTGTTGAAGTTTTCGAAATCACCCAAGGTCCTCTTGTCATATTTTCAATACCTCCTGAAATATAAATATCGCCAGCACCGTCTTTTATTGCACGAGCCGCATTTATTGTCGAGGCCATGCCTGAAGCACATAATCGATTTACAGTTTCACCTCCAACTTGAAATGGCAGACCAGCCAACAAACCTGACATACGAGCAACATTTCTATTGTCCTCTCCTGCCTGATTTGCACAACCGAATATAACGTCCTCAATTAACATCGGATCTAACTGGGAATTCCTTCTCATCAACTCCTTGATGACAATTGCGCCTAAATCATCTGTTCTTACTGCTCCTAACGTTCCTCCAAAATTTCCAATTGGTGTACGAATACCATCAACTATAAATACTTCTTTTGACATAATTATTCTTTAGAATGCTAAATTAACAATTTTGCCATTGTTAATAACTTATCTACTTCACTACGGCACAAAGTTTGTATTTTGGAACTCAAAATCTAAAAAATTAAATGTGATAAAATCAACTAAACTATGCTTACTCCTATTTATTGGATTAAGCACTTTCACTTTTTCTCAAGTGGAAGAATTAACCCCAGAAGAGCAAGCATATAGTGATTCTATTGCGGCATTGAACATTGAGAATGCTGCTATCGGAAACAGTCAAGAAGCCTATAACAATGGAATTAAATTGTTTTCTGAAAAGAAATTCGATGCCGCAATTGAACAATTCGGAAAGTCTGTTGGGTTTGACCCTAATTTTACTGCAGCGTATTACAACAAAGGTGTTGCAGAAAATGAAGTTGGAAAATACGCAGAAGCGACTAAAACATTGGATAAATTAATTCAATTGAAGCCTGCTTATTCGAAAGCTTATTTTCAACGAGGCAGATCACAACAAGGTTTGAATGAATATTTGAAAGCCGAAAAAGATTACGAAAAGTCAATTTCTTTAGACGCGACTAATGCAAAAGCCTATTACAACTATGGTACTTTGCGTTTTTTACAAAAAGATTACGATGGTGCAATTAGTTATTTCACTAAAACCTTGCAACTCAGTCCTGACTTTGTAAATGCATTAAACGATAGAGGTTCTTCTCATAGAATGAAAGGTGATTTTGCTAAAGCGATTGTAGATTACGAAGAAGCTGCACGTAAAAACCCAAATTTAGCTTTCGTACTAAACAATATCGGAACTACAAAAAACAAAATGAACGATTATAAAGGTGCATTGGAAGCATTTAACAGAGCTATTTCTGTAGATCCAAATTTTCATTTAGCTTATAATAATCGCGGTGTTGCGCAAATGGACAAAGGCCGTTTAGACGACGCCATCAATGATTTCACAAAAGCATTGAGCCTTAAATTAAATTATTCTGCAGCAGAATCTAACTTGAGTGGGACTTATTTTAAGAAAAAAGACTACATGAAGGCTAAAGAATTTGCTGACAAAGCAATTGAGCACGACAAAGAAAATGGTGCAGCTTACACAAATCGTGGAATGGCCAAAGAAATGCTTCGTGATTTAAACGGTGCATGCGAAGATTGGCACAAAGCGAAAGAATTAGGATCTGAAACAGGTAAAAACTATTACGCAGGTAATTGCGCAAATTAATATTAAGAACAATGATGAAGTCAATAATAACAACTATACTATTATCGTTCACTTGTACGGTTATTGGTCAAAACATCGAATTTAAGTCTGCAAATTTTAAAGACGATAAAGATGGTTTGAAAACTGCAACGGATGCGATTAAAAAAGGAGATGAGTATTTCACGATTGCGAATGAAGCAATATTTGTCATACAAAGCCCAGGATTGAATTATGAATTAGCACTGAAAAACTATCAGATTGCTCAAAAATTCAATCCGAAAAATGCAGAAGTGAATTATAAAATTGGTGTTTGTTACATCAACTCTACGTACTCATCGAAGGGAGTTCCACATATTTACGAAGCGTATAAATTAGACCCTGCTTGCGACAATCTTATAGAGTTCTATTATGGAAAAGCGTTGCAATTGGACAATAAGTTTTCTGAAGCCATTCGAGCGTATGATGCGTTTGAAGTGTCCTATAAAAAAGCCGATAACTTCAGTAAATTCGTTACTCAGTATAAAAACGAATGCCACACAGCACAAGCAGCAATTCAAAACCCGGTGCGCGCATGGGTAGACAACGTAAGCGAACTAAATACTGAGTTCAATGACTACGCTCCTTCAATTACAACAGACGGAAGTGAAATTATTTTCACCTCTGACAGACCAAACGGCCATACAGCAAATGAAGCTGGAAGTTATGATAAAGATATATACTCTTCAACATTAACTGACCGAACTTGGGCTAGTCCAAAGCAGTTGAAAGGAGGTGTCAACACAACCGAAGATGATGTCTCTAACAACCTAAGTTACGATGGTACAAAGATGTTAATGCACCGTTCTGTTAATGGGCAGTTTGATATTTTTGAGAGTAAATTAGTTGGATTAGACTGGAGCGCACCAACAGACATGCCTTTCCAAATCTCGTCTAATAAATCAAATGATATTTATGCTGCATATAGCGCAGATGGCTGGAGTATCTATTTTGCAAGAGACAGTGAAAACAGATCAAACGGATTTGAAATTGTATACAGCAGTATGCAAAGTAAAATTCAAAAAAACTACATGGCAGCTCAAATGATTTCGACGGTCAATAGTAAGTTCAATGAAGGTCCTGTTTATATCGCCATTGATAATGAGACAATGTACATCTGTTCGGAAGGAACGGGGTCATTGGGAGGTTACGATATTTTCGTTTCACGCAAATCTCAAGGGTCTTGGTCGAAACCAGAAAATTTAGGCTATCCAATCAATACGCCGTACGATGATTTTTTCTTTGCTTCAACTGCCAATGGAAAATTCGCGTATATTTCCTCTAACCGTCCAGAAAGTAAAGGTGGTCATGACATTTTTAAAGTGACATTTTTCGGACCTGAGAAAGAACCAGTTACAGCAACGGAAGATTATCTTCTTGCTTCTATTGTTAACCCTATCAAGGATAATTCAATCGAATCAACTGTTGATGTAAACAAAAAGTCTTTTACTGTATTTAAGGGGAAGACAATTGATGCAATGACTAAAAAACCTGTTGAATCGGAAATTGAAATTACTGACAATGCAACAGGAAAAGTGATTGAAACATTCACAACAAATAGTGCGACAGGTAAATTTATCATCACACTTGCATCTGGTAAAAACTATGGAATTGCTGTGAAAGCTGAAGGATACTTATTTCATTCGGAAAACTTTGACATTCCACAAGGAAGTGCTGACAACTTAGTTAATAAAGTGATTGAATTGAAAAACATCGCAGTTGGAAGTAAAATTGCTTTGCGTAATATCTTCTTTGACACAGGAAAATCGACATTACGTTCTGAATCAAATTCAGAGTTGGATCGTTTAGTGAAATTAATGAAAGATGTTCCTTCGTTAAACATCGAAATTTCTGGTCACACAGATAACACTGGTTCGGCGAGTTTAAACAATACTTTATCACAAGATAGAGCTCAAGCAGTTGTAAACTACTTGACAGGGAAAGGAATCGCTGCAGTTAGAATGACGGCAATGGGTTATGGTTCAAACAAACCAATTGCATCGAACAATAGTCCAGATGGAAGACAAGAAAATAGACGTACAGAGTTTGAAATTAAAGCAAACTAGTCTCGGCTAAAGTTGCGTAAATTCAAACGTTAATGCATGATTGAAAAGCACCTGTATTTGTAGGTACTTTTTTTTCTTGAATGTAATTTCAATAAAATATTTAGTTTTATTTTTGATACGTAAAACAACCAAAAAAAACCTATGAAAAACATGAGAATTTTAGCTGTCTTGTTTCTATGCCTGACTTCAACGGCATCAATCGCACAAGAACTAAAAATTGTAGAATTAAAAAACCCAACTATTAAAGCTTTCTTAACAGCATTAGATGGAACCGAATTAGCAGCTGAAAAAGCTTTAGCCAAATACTGTTTAAAGGAAGTAATCGAAGCTGGAATGATACCAATGGGGAAAATTACACGAGTAATTTCTGAGGAAGAAAACTGTGTGCGATTCGAAACTTTGTGGGTTATTGACGAAGACGATTCAGAAGAGGAGGCAGAACCAATGGTTTACGATGTTTGTGAAGAAGGTGGAAAAATAATCTTTTTCGATTTAGACTTCGGTGATGGAGAGTATGACGAAGAAGGTGAAGAATAATTAAATTCAACGAACTATTTAAAAAATCCAGCAAAATTATTTGCTGGATTTTTTTTGATACCGAATTATCTTTTCCTAATCTTGAGTAAAAATTATACAATGACTTTGGATAAGCTCTCAGAACACACTTTCTTTTTCGAAACACTCATCGGCGACAGATGTTTTGTTGACGATGCTTCGAAGGAAAAATACAGTCATGATGAGACAGAAGACATCTCCATTTTTCCAGATATTGTTTTAAAGCCAGAAACACCCGATGAAATTTCGAAGATTCTTAGTTATTGTAATGAGCATTCAATTCCAGTTACACCTTCTGGCGCAAGAACAGGTTTAAGTGGAGGCGCAATTCCTTTGCATGGCGGTGTTGCACTTTCTATGGAAAAGTTTAACAAAATTCTTTTGATCGACGAAGACAATCTTCAAGTGACCACAGAACCAGGTGTTATTACGCAAGTTCTGCAAGAAGCGGTTAAAGAAAAAGGATTGTTTTATCCGCCCGATCCTGCCAGTAAAGGAAGTTGTTTTATCGGAGGAAATGTTTCAGAAAATTCTGGAGGACCAAAAGCCGTTAAGTACGGTGTAACGAGTGATTATGTTTTAAACTTAGAAATTGTACTTCCATCAGGAGAAATCATCTGGACAGGCGCTAACGTATTAAAAAACGCTACTGGCTACAACCTCACTCAACTAATTGTCGGATCAGAAGGAACATTAGGAATCATCACAAAAATTGTTCTGAAGCTAATTCCTCATCCTACTGCTGATTTATTAATGTTGGTACCTTTTTATGATTCGGCTAAAGCATGCGAAGCTGTTTCTGCCATATTTAAAGCTGGCATTACACCTAGTGGATTGGAGTTTATGGAAAGAAATGCGCTTTTATGGACACAAGATTTTCTTAAGGACGATTCAATTCAAATTGGAGACAATCACGCTGCACATTTGTTAATTGAGGTAGATGGATTTAATTCTGAATTACTTATGGAAGATTGTTCTAAAATAATGGAAGTATTAGAAAATTTTGAGACAGATGAAATTTTATTTGCAGAAAGTGAAGCTCAAAAAACAGCATTATGGCGATTAAGACGAAGTGTTGGAGAAGCGGTAAAAGCAAACTCAATTTACAAAGAAGAAGATACCGTAGTTCCGCGTTTCGAGTTACCGAAATTATTACACCATGTAAAACGAATTGGAGAGGATTACGGTTTTAAATCAGTTTGTTACGGTCATGCTGGAGATGGGAACCTTCACATTAATATCTTGAAAGGGAATTTGTCAGATGATGCTTGGAACAATGAACTTCCAAAAGCAATTCGCGAATTATTTACTGAAGTTGTAAAACTTGGAGGAACGCTTTCTGGGGAGCATGGAATTGGTTTGGTACAAAAAGATTACATGGACATTGCATTTGATGTGAAAAGCCTTAATCTGATGCGCTCTATAAAAACTGTTTTTGATCCGAAAGGAATTTTAAATCCGGGGAAGATTTTTTAGTTCATATCTAAAGATTGAAACATCCTTATCCTTTTTTATCATGCTGACTTTTAACTCACATGTTGCATCCAAAAATAAAGATGTTCCCTCTATCTTATGGTTTTTAGAAAATCTCGAATTGTGATTAATAAGGAAAACACCCTTAGGATATTTCTGTATTCTTTCTTTCAAATTTTCCAAATCTGTTTCACCCTTTTCTGAGCCGTCCAGAATAAAGATCTGTTTGGGAGAAACATTCGAATTCACAGCTAAATAAAAAGTATTATCCCAAGAAGTAAAGTCGAGTATTAATCCGCGATCCTTTTTAAGCTCACGATTAAAAAGATCGCTATGCGCGACAAAATTCTGGTTAGATATTCTGGGAATAGCTTCAAAGGTATCTTTAGAACCTTCTCTAATATGCGCAAAAACATAGTTTAATGTATCAGAAAATTTAAATAAGTTCTCATAAGGTATTTTCATCCATAAATAAGAAAGCGGTATTAAAGTCATGAAAATAACACCAAAACTGATAGCCTTAATACGGTTCCACTAGATGTTTTCAAAAATAATTGAAATAAACGGCGTGGAAAACAGAATTAACAAAATAGTAAACCGGTGTTGCATTAACAAAGTCTCTTCATATGATTTGAAAGTAAAAACCAACAGAAGAAGCCAAAAAGGAATTGACCAAATAAGACGCGATTTAATCAATTGTTTCGTCTTTATTTTTTGATAAATTTTTCGACCAACTAAAAATGCCAATATTGGAGAGTAGATAAAAAACCATGAAAATGGAAAATAGCTGAGACGCTCTATTTTAATGCCAAATGCCACATTGTCGTTTTCAGCTATTGCAAGACCGAATAAAAAGTCGTTGTGCGCGATGTAATTTCCGATCATCCAAAAGAGAGGGAAGATCATGGAAAATCCCCAAAAATAAATCACGAGTTTAATTTTTTTGAATAGAAGAAAAATAAAGGTGAACAAAGCGATTATTAGCCAGGCTTCATAACGAAATCCAGCAGCAACTGTCATAAATATACCCGCGTAAATCGCCTGTTTCAAATCGTTGAATCGAATTGATTTGGAGACAGAATTAAGTGCGAGTGCTATAAAAAATGCATGAGGTAAGCCAGACAGAGCTTGGAAGGAATTTCGGAATATTATTGGACAAAGCAAATAAAATACAATCGCGAACCATGCTCCCTTTTCTGAGAATTCTCTTTTGGTAAAATGATAAAGTGGAACAATGGTTAAGCAAGTAATAATGATATGGAATATAGCAGGACCATAAATTCTTTCTCCAGATATTATTAAGGACAACGAAATAAAATAATTGTGAATTGGTAGCCAAATTCCGTCCGTTAAAAAAGTTGGAGTTTCAATCCAAGTTTCTGCTATGAGAATTCTCGATGTTGCATCTGCATCTGTGATTTGGACAAATGGAATAAATGCAATTCTCAGCAAAACTCCAATCGTAACGATTATATAGAGTAGTTGATTATCCGGAAGTTTTTTCAGCAAAACCTAGTTATTCAAAAAGTCTAAATCACCCGCTTTCATTCGGTGATAGGATTTACTTAAATAAGCTAACATTACACGCATTGCATCAAAAGCTTCTTCTGTTTCTGCACTTATTTCTTTCCCTTGTAGTTTAAGCAACAACTTCATGTACATTGCGTGAAAAGCAAGTTCAATTTGATTCTTATCCTTCAAGTTTGACCTTTCCTTAAATTCATCAAGGTATTTATTTGCCACTTCAAAAACGCCCACATATTTTGGGTCTTTTGTCATGTTAAGCAAGGTGTTGTGCAGGTACGATAATTCCAAAAGAATTTCTTGCGTAGAGATCAAATGTCCTACTTTTTCAATCTTTTGCATCTTCATTTGATTCACTAAATCCTTGTACCAAGATCTGTATTGATTCACAAAGGAAGAATCTGGAAGTTGAGGCTCAACGTATTTCTCAATAATTGCATCTACATCAAATTGATAGGCACGAATTACATCTTCAACCTGATACATGTACAAAATGTATTCAGCGATATTCTCAGTAAGTTTTTGTCTAGCTATCTGCATGGATTACTTAGCAATTTCGGCGTTTAATTCATCTTCCTTGTTATTCATGAAATTGATGAAATCAGAAGTCATATCAAACTGTGGATCTAAATAAAGTATTTGTCCGCCAACTGCTTTAGATAGAAATAATTTAATATTATTCTTTTCAGAAAAATCCTTCGCATAGGCTTCAATTTTGTTCATCAATACAGTATTGGCTTCAAAACTTTCTTGTTCAAAGCTCGCCAGTTCAGTCTGTTGAATTCTCATCACTTCTTGTTCGCATTGGGCCATTTTTAGTTGAAATCCTTCTGCTTGGTTTTGAGATAATGAATTGCTTTGCATTCCACTTTGTAAAGCGTAAGCTGCATTTTCGTATGCTTTTTGTTGCACCGCAACTTTAGCATCAATTTTTGCTTTTTTCCCTTCTAGTGTTTTTTGTGTCTCTACATAAAAACTAAAGTTCGACGCAATACTGTCTTGTTGAAAAAATGCAATTGTCAACGACCCAACGCTTTTTACAGCAACCTTTGTTGGTTCGTCACTCTTTTTTTCTTCCTTCTTATCTCCGCATGCTGTTAAAATCAACAAACATACAATTGCTGTGCTAGTTACAATTCTTTTCATCCTATATTTTTACTTGAAAACGCTTCACTCCAATCTGATCTCATTTCGATAAATCGAGTCAATGAATTTTTTAATAACTTAGGTGTAATCATCTTTTCGACATCTTCCAAACCATAAACGTCAGTATCTCCAATTTTATATGTTTGTTCGAACTGGCCTAGTTCAATTTTTAAAATATATTTCCCATTGTATTGAAACAATTGAATTTTATATTTTTCATGTGGTATGTCTTTTACTAATCTCACGCTTCTAATTTTTAACAAAAATAGCAGAAATCTACCGGCATAAAGAAAAAAAGCGTCCTAAAATTTTAGAACGCTCTTCATTATTATTAGTTTTATGTCTATGCTACTTCTAAATCGGACTCTTGGAATTCTTTAAACTCAAAAGGTACTTTAACCATATATGCATAATCTTGTCCTACCTCAAACATGTCTTCATCTTCTCTGCGGTAGTTCCATTCTACTTTTACATTACATCCTCTTTCTGCAAGCTCATTTAACTTATACAGCAAGAACAAAATTCGTTTAGACGACGAAATATTAAAATATTCCAAACTAATCGAAAACGTAGTTGTCTCGCATGGAGAAATGATATAGGATTCAAACCAATTTAATACAGGCAACCAAAAGTCATCTGCATTTTCAGGAATTGATCTACCTTCAATTTGCATCATTCCAATAATCGGGTCAAAGGACACAAACGGAGTTGCTGAAGTTGCTTTAATTGATAAAATATCCATATCGCTGACTAATTTTAACAATGCAATTTGCCACTATTTTTTTTAAATATAATCATTTTTTCTACGAAGGACCTATTTTCATAGATTAACTCAAAAAAATCAAACACTAAATTCTGTTTACTAGCTAAAAACTACCTTTTATTCGATAGCACCTACCTTTTATTCGTTAATACCTAAGAAATAATCAACCAATGAATCAATTGGACGGGAGGTAAAATTCTGAATCTGGATGTGTTTTTCAGCCAAATAAGGGATAAACATGGCTGAATTCACTGTAAAATAGCCGCCTACAACTTGAAGATTTAGTGAGGTTTGAGAATTCAACACCTCATCAAAAAATAGTTCTATATTGCGCAGATGCCATTCCGAAAAAACACTAGAATACTCAAAAAGTTGTTTAGAAATCTGTGAGATAGCAGTCTTGGACGTTTTCTCCTGCAGTGACGTTTCGATTTGCTTAATGTCAACTTTCTCTTCAAATATGCGCCTTTGCTCTGGTGACAATTTATTTTCTTGATACGCTTGAAAAACTAGTTTTCCGAAAAAGAAACCACTTCCCTCATCACCCTCTTCATGTCCCTTTCCTCCAAGAATAGAGTTGACTTCTTCATTTTTCCATTCAAAAAAAACTGAACCAGTTCCTAGTATTGCGCAAAAGCCGTTTTGATTTCCATACAAAGATAGAGCGGCGGCGTGCAGGTCCGACTTAACGACTACATCTGAAAAACCAAGATTATTGAATAGTTGAGTCAGCTGGTCAGATTTCTCCAACCTCAGACAACCTGCACAAAACAAATGCACTTGCGCGTCTTTATACTGAGAGTTTTCATTCCAAAAATGCTGAATTCGCTGTTCAAATTCAGTAGACCAATGAATGGGGTGATAGCTTTCAGTTTCAAAAAAATGTTTCGAGCCAGAGGCGTCAACATAGCACCAATCAGTTTTGGTTCCTCCGCTATCAGCAATTAAAAGTGGAAGCATTGTTCCTACCAAATAATGTCTTTACGAATACCTAGGTTGAAATTAAAAATCAAATTAGAAAATAATTCGCCCGACACATATTGCTGGCTGGCTTGGTTCAATATTTTATAGTTTACACTACCGTCAAGATAAATCGTCCCGAAACGAGCCAAAGAATATTTGACACCTCCACCAACTCCAACACCAACGCTAAAAACAGTTCCGTTTCTTGATGTATTATTTCTAAATTGAGGGTCACCGAACACAACTTTCACGGAGTTAAACATTAGCATTACTGAAGCTCCACCATATGCGCCCCAACCATAATCGAAACCATTTCCAATATAATACCTTGTTCCACCTTCGATAATATGGTAATCCATTTTTGTAACTCCGTTCGTATTTATGACACTTACAAATCCAAATTCCGGATCAGTAACTTCAATATCGTATAGCGTACTGTCTCTTTCTGTATTTCTGAAGTGATAGGTATAACGCGCATAAAACGACACAGCGTCGCTTTTAGGGATTTCTACTCCAACGTGAATTCCACCCCACGGCTTACCTGAACCAAATCCAACAAGCATACTTCCACCTCCAAGAATACTTACTTGACCAGAGGCACTTCCAACTAGGAATAAAACAAAAAATAATAGTGCGTTTTTCATATTTCCAACCATTTAGGTTCTAATTTTTTTACTTTTTCAAAAACAGGACAATTTGTGTCGTGGGCTCCTGATAAATAACCTGTACTCATCAAAAATTCATTCACAATTTCTCCGCCTACAAATTTAAACGTCTTTTTGAACAATTTAGTCCATTCGTCCTTTGATAATGGATAATTTTTATCCAACCATTGCTTAAATGTACCAAATTCTTCTCTAATATGTACGATTTGTTGTGCATTATGTATTGCGGCGTTTACTTTTAATTTATTTCTAATGATCCCCGCATCAGTAAGTAAACGATCAATTTCTTTTTGTTTATAATTCGCAACTTTAATAATTTCAAAATTCGAATACGCGTCTCTGAAATTCACTTCTTTATTCAAAATCGTTTCCCAAGACAAACCAGCTTGGTTAATTTCTAAAAGCAAACGTCCAAAAAGCTCATTGTCATCTTCAATAGGAAAACCATAGTGAAGGTCGTGGTAATCCTTGTGAACTTGCTTTGTTTTTTCGTCCAAACAATAGGTGCAGTAACTCATAACATTTTTATAAACGTTAAAATTACCTATTTCGTTGATTGATTAAAGAAAATAACACAAATTAACTCTTGAGAATCAATATTCATAGTTCTTTATTACCTTTAGGATTAGAAAAATTAATTTATGTCTGTTTATTCTTTCAATGGATTTATTCCAGTTATTCATGAATCGAGTTTTATTCACCCACAAGCAAGTGTTACAGGCAATGTAATCATTGGAGAAAACGTTTACATCGGACCGGGAGCTGCTATTCGCGGTGATTGGGGGATGATCGTAATTGAAGATGGTTGTAATGTGCAGGAAAATTGTACGATTCACATGTTTCCAGGAACAACAGTTACGCTTAAAAAAGGCGCGCACATTGGACATGGAGCAATCATCCACGGTGGAACTATTGGTGAAAATTGTTTAATCGGAATGAATAGCGTTATCATGGACGATTCAATTATTGAAAAGGAATGTATTATCGGTGCATTGTCTTTCGTACCAGCAAATAGCCATTTCCTTAAAAGAAGTTTAATTGTTGGGAATCCCGCAAAAAAAATAAAAGATGTTTCTGATGAAATGATTGCTTGGAAAACAAAAGGAACGTCACTTTATCAAGCATTACCTAAAGAGTGTTTCGATTCATTAACCGAATGTGAGCCATTGCGCGAAATTGAAGAAAATAGACCAACGCAAGAATCCATGTACAAAACATGGGAAACGATTAAAGGTAAATAACATGAAAATTATCTCTTTTTTAGCAGTCACTCTTTTTATGCTTAGTTGCGCAAGCGTGAAAGAAACCTCAAAAATCAGTCAAACAGTTAGCGTATCCTGTGGAATGTGTAATTTCAATATGACAGGTGACAAATGCGATTTGGCAGTGGAAATTGATGGTAAATATTATTACACTTTAGGCAGTGGAATTGACGAACATGGTGATTCGCATGGTGCTGATGGTTTTTGTAACGCAATACGCAAAGCAGATGTTGTAGGAAATATCAAGCATGGCGTTTTCTATATTGAATCTATCCAACTCTTACCTCAATAATGGTTGACATTACGATCCTAACTGACAAACGTTTCGATAATCCCAAAGAAACAACGCCTTACATACAAAATGTATTGGATGAGGACAACGCGTTACTTCTTGCTCTTGAACGCAAAGGGTTACAAGTAATTCGGACTTATTGGGACAATCCATATTACGATTGGTCATCCACAAAATATGTGATTTTCAGAACAACCTGGGACTATTTTGATCGATTTGAAGAGTTTTCTATTTGGCTGGAAAAAGTAAATAAAGTTGCAACATTGATCAATACAAAGTCTTTAATTTATTGGAATATTGACAAGCATTACTTGCAAGATCTTGAAAAATTAGGCGTTAGAATTCCTCCAACAGTTTTTATTGAGCAAAATGAGATTCGCTCCTTAACCGAGGTTGTTTCGACAACAAGTTGGAACGAGTTTATTCTTAAACCTGCAATATCTGGAGCTGCAAGGCACACGTATAAAATAAATCGAGAGAACTTACCAACTTATGAATCTCAATTTTCAGAGTTAATAGCGAATGAATCCATGTTGATTCAAGAGTACCAAAAACAGATAACGACAAAAGGCGAAGTTGCGTTTATGATATTTGGAGGGAAATTCAGTCATGCTATCCTTAAAACAGCAAAACCAGGCGACTTTAGAGTACAAGATGATTTTGGAGGAACAGTTGAGTTTTACCTTCCGAACAAAGATGAAATTCAGTTTGCCGAAACCATTGTGAGCAAATTACAACCAGTTCCTGTTTATGCACGGGTGGATGTAATCTGGGACAATGAAAATCAATTATGTATCGGTGAAGTTGAATTGATTGAGCCAGAATTATGGTTTCGAATGAGCTCAACGGCCGCTGATAAATGTGCCGATGCCATCTTAGAATATATGAGATAGAATAAAAAAAAGTGCCTAATTAGACACCTTAAACGCTTTGTGTCCAGATTGTGCCACAACGATAATATTTGAAACGTCCAATGTACCATCAAAATCATATTGCTTCAATCTGCAATACGCTGCAGAATTACCTGGCGAATAGTCGTTAAAACGATAACAAGATAATGCGAGTGTTGTTTGAATTTTAACACATAGTTTTAAATTTACCATATTGATATTCAAAATGGTAAATTCAATCACAAGTTGAGAGCTTATTTCATCGAAATAAGGAAGGCTCGCCTATTTATTAGGCGCTCACATTTTCCTCATTCGGCTTTGCGCTTAACCCTTTGAATAAAAAGTAAATTCCAGCCAATATAAATGGAATGCTCAACATCTGACCAGTATTGATTGCCCAAACATCATCACGACTTGTTTGTCCAAGCTTAACGAATTCAATTAAGAAACGCGCTGAAAACATGATTATTAAAAATGTCCCGAACAATAATCCTTGTCTTTTCCATGCATTCATTTTCCAAAACATGAACAATAATATTCCAAAGAGAATAATATAACTTATTGCTTCATACAATTGAGCTGGATGCCTTACTGGTATCATTTCCCATGGACAATCGAATGGAGGATAACAATCGTGGTGCAAGAAACGGAATCCCCAAGGAACTGTTGTTACATCTCCTACCATTTCGTGATTGAACAAGTTTCCAAAACGAATACAGGCAGCACCAATCGCTCCGGGAGCAACGATACGGTCTAAAATCCACAACATTGGTTTTTTAACGACTCTTTTAGAGTAAAAATAAAGTGCAATTAATATGGCTAAAACACCACCGTGACTCGCCAATCCACCTTCCCAAACTTTCAAAATATCAAGCGGATGAGAAAAATATCCGCGTTCTAACAAAATTCCACTTGAGGTGAATTCATCGAAGTAGGGACCATAGAATAAAACATGCCCTAAACGCGCTCCGATTATGGTTGCAAGAACCATATAAAGCACAAGTTTATCGAGTAAATCTTCCTTGATTCCTTCTTTTTTAAACATTCGACGAACGACAAAGTAACCTACAATTAAGCCTGAAACAAATAGTAATCCATAAAGATTTGGAGTTTTATATCCTTCAATAAGTTCAGAACCCATTGACCAATTAATTGCTAATATCACCTGTTTATTTTTTTAAAATTTGTGTTAAAGATAGTGTTTTTTAAAACTATAATTCAATAACAAAGTGTATATTCGTGATAGTGAAGACGCACTTAATCATAGCATTCATTGGTATATTGATAGTCACAACGGGTTGTCCTGGCTCCAGTTATAACAAGAATTTAAAAGACCTACAAAAAAACAATATGGATTTCCCAAACCTGAGGAAAGAATACTACAACGGAATCCATTTCATGTTGGGAGAAATGTTCGTGAATGATTATGAAGACAATTACACACTGAACGATAACGCATTAACGAAAGTTGTTTACGAACTTGATGTGAATTTTAGCACGGAAGTCTTTAACCAAAGTGATGCCGAAACAATGCGCTACACCTTTGATACCGATATCGAATCTTTGGATGCTGTTCACGACAATTATATCATTCAGCGCCAAAAATCGGTGTACGAATATTCTACTTCGATAAAAAAGGAATTGCCCAAATCAGTTCCATTTAAAGGGTCAATTCAAGTCGTACATGGTAGTAGTTATTCTACAAACACTCCATCTTCGTACTTCATTGCTACAGTTGAAATTGACAACACGTTCTATGTGTTTCAATTGATTGGTAAAAAAGACAACATGGGTTACTTGTACGACGATTTTATCGACCTGCTTTCATCCATTGAAAAATGAGCGATTTTTCATTCTTTATAAATCAACTGAGCGAGCACATCAAACAACTTCCTGGAGAAAAGGCGCATTTGGACTTAATGCCGTTGAATCGTCCGTTTACAAGTGATGCATTAAAACGTAAACCAAACTTCCGCCATTCTGCCGTAGCACTTATTTTTTATCCCGAAAATTCAGAAATAAAAAGTATATTAATTCAACGACCAAACTACGATGGAACGCATGGAGGACAGATTAGTTTTCCTGGTGGAAAAATGGATTTCACCGACCCTCACCTAGAGTTTACTGCTCGTAGAGAAGCGTTTGAAGAAGTTAACTTACCGATAGAAGCGGGAATATTTATTGGCAAATTGAGTGAAATTTATATTCCAGTAAGCAATTTCCTTGTAGAACCCAATCTGTTTTATGTGAATGAACTTGCTGAATTAATCCCTGACAAACGCGAAGTCGAAGCAATCATTCACTTTAACGTCCTCGATTTGCTTCAACCTGGAATTTTAAAATCCGAAGACATGAAATTTGAAGGTGGATTTACTCGAAAAGATATTCCGTACTACGCTATTCAAGGACATAAAGTTTGGGGAGCAACGGGAATGATATTGGCTGAATTCAAAACGATTATCTCAAGATTTCTTTAGGTTTTCAAATCTTTACGCTAGAGACTTACCACAACTGGAGTTCCAAATCCACCATCAATTGCATGTAATGAAGTTTCCAGCGTTTTCGGGCTTACATATAAAACTGGATCTGGAAATACGCGAAAAGTAAAATATGTTAGTACTGATGTAAACCGCGTTTTTTTTTGCCTAAAAATCAAAAAGAGGAACAAATCTCTAAACTTGTTCCTCTTTTTGCTAAACCATGCTAAAACTATAAAACTAGAAACAATGGTAAACTACTCCATTGCCCTTATGGAACAAATGTAGTTCATTTTATCGTTTCTCAAAATGTTTTAGATTAAAAAAATGTTAAATTTTTGAGAGTTCAAAAAAGTTAGAAAGTTCAAAAGGTTCAAAGGTTTGATTCACCGTGAAATCTCATTGAACTTTAAACTCTTTAAACTTTGAACTCACTATATTTGAATATCACTCAGCGAAACGTCAAGAATCATCATGATTAGGAAACCACCGATAAATCCTAGTACTGCGATATCGGTATACTTATCCCGCTGCGTTTCGGGAATAACTTCTTCAACGACAACGTAAATCATTGCTCCAGCAGCAAAAGCCAAAGCAAAAGGAAGGATAGGTTGCATGTAAATTACTGCAAGCGCTCCAAGCACTCCAAAAATTGGTTCTACAATAGCTGAAAGTTGTCCGTACCAAAAGCTTTTTCTACGGCTCACACCTTGTCTTCTCAATGGCATCGCAACAGCAAATCCTTCTGGAAAATTTTGAATTCCAATTCCAATCGCCAAAGCAACCGCTCCAGCAATTGTTGCACCGTCCATGCCTAAACTTGCGGCACCAAAAAGTACTCCAACTGCTAAACCTTCTGGAATATTGTGCATTGTAATAGCCAACACCAACAACGTGGTTTTGTGCCACTCTGTTTTCACACCTTCCTTTTCGTCTTCTCTAAAGTTGATGTGCAAGTGAGGCATTATTTTATCCAATCCAAACAAAAACAAAGCACCTACGAGGAATCCAACTGCAGCCGGCATCCAAGGCATTGACGGATACATTGTTTCTGACATTTCAATTGCTGGATTCAACAGTGACCAAAAACTTGCAGCCACCATAACACCCCCTGTGAAACCAAGCATTCCGTCCAACATTCCTCTATGCAGTGTCTTGAATAAGAATACCAAAGCCGCTCCAAGAGCAGTTAAAGCCCATGTAAAACTAGTTGCGTAAAACGCCGCTAAAACAGGATCAATGGATTCGAAAAATTCAATTATACTTTTCATAGTTAAATGCTTCTTTTTAAGAAGTTAGACAAATCTAACAATTTTCATCCGAGTTATTTTAACTTTTATTAAATATTTTGAAGTCATTAAAACTGAAAGAAATGAATTCTATCAAACTTAATTCACTAACTTTGCGCCAAAATTTAGAAAAAACACAAGAAAATGGCAACGAATAGAACATTTACAATGCTTAAGCCTGATGCGTTAGAAAACGGTCACGCAGGAAACATTATTCAAATGATTACTGACGCAGGATTTGCAATCAAAGCAATGAAATACACGCGTTTATCAGAAGATCAAGCAAAGAAATTTTACGAAGTACACGCTGAACGTCCTTTTTACATGGAATTAGTTGAGTACATGACTTCTGGTCCTATCGTTGCAGCTATCTTAGAAAAAGACAACGCAGTTGCTGATTTCAGAGCATTAATTGGTGCTACTGATCCTGCTGAAGCAGCTGATGGAACAATCCGTAAATCTTACGCAGAATCGAAAGCTAAAAATGCTGTTCACGGTTCTGATTCTGATGAAAATGCTCAAATCGAAGGTGAATTTCACTTTTCGGCTTCAGAGATTTTCTAATTCAGAAATAACAATTTTTATAAAGCTTCTATCGAAAGGTAGGAGCTTTTTTTGTTATTAATTAGTACATTTGAATTCAAACAATATTTAATGACAAATTACACATCCACAGTAGAAGAACGCTTTGTAAAATACGTTCAAATTGACACCACAGCAGATCCTAATTCAACTTCTTTTCCATCTTCCGAAATTCAAAAGAATTTAGGTCGTGAGTTAGTGAAAGAATTACTTGCTATGGGTGTTAAAGATGCTGAAATGGATGAATGGGGGTATATTTTCGGAACAATTCCAAACAATACGGGTAACGATAGCTTACCAACGATTTGTTTTTGTTCGCACATGGACACAGCGCCAGATTGCAGCGGGACAAACGTAAAACCAATTGTACACAGAAATTACGACGGAAATCCAATTACACTTCCGGACGATACAACTCAAATTATTACAACAGATAGACATCCTTACTTGAAAGAGAGAATTGGAGACGATTTAATTACAGCAAGTGGATTGACATTGTTAGGAGCAGATGATAAAGCGGGAATTGCAATTATTATGGATTTCGCTCATCATATCATCAACAATCTAGATATTCCGCATCCAACAATTCGTATATTATTTACACCAGACGAAGAAGTTGGTCGTGGTGTGGAGCATTTAGATATGGAGAAATTAAACGCCGATTTCGGTTATACACTGGATGGCGGAGTTTTGGGTTCTTTGGAAGATGAAAGCTTTTCTGCTGATGCAGTTACCATCAAAATTGAAGGAATTAGCGCTCACCCAGGTTATGCGAAAGGTAAAATGGTGAACTCGATGAAAGTAGCTTCTGAATTTATTGCTTCATTGCCAAAAGACAGCTGGTCGCCTGAAACAACAAGTCATAGAGAAGGTTTTGTTCATCCAGTTGCTATTAACGGAGGAATGGAAGAAACGAAAGTTCAATTCATTATTCGTGACCACATTACTTCAAAATTAAAAGAATACGAAGATCGTTTACAAGGTTTGTTGAACGATACTTTAGCAAAATATCCTACGCTACAATCTTCTTTCGAAGTGAAAGAGCAATACCGCAACATGAAGGAAATCATCAAAGATGTTCCTTTTGTAACGGATTACGCGATTAAAGCAATGGAACAAGCGAACGTAAAACCGCTTCCTACAATTATTCGTGGTGGAACGGATGGTTCTCGCTTATCATTCATGGGACTTCCTTGTCCGAACATCTTTACAGGTGAAATGGCGATACATTCCCGTCACGAATACGTAAGTATTCAAGACATGGAAAAAGGCGTTGCAACATTGACTGAATTGGTTCAAATCTGGACGAAACATAGCTAATGAATCACCTTAGCATCATAAAGGACATCAAAGCGAAGAAATTCGAGAAGATCTATTTTCTTCACGGAGAGGAGGCGTATTATATTGATGCAATTACAGATGCAATAGTCGAAAATGCCTTAGAAGAGCACGAACGTGACTTCAACCAATTCATTTCGTACGGAAAAGATTCTGAACCTTTGTCGATCATATCACAGGCGAAAGAATACCCGATGATGGCAGAACGCCGTTTGGTTGTATTAAAAGAAGCGCAAGATTTTAAAGGAATGGAGGATCTTCTCCCCTATTTTGAATCGCCTTCTGACCAAACGATTTTTGTTATCAACTACAAATACAAAAAATACGATTCACGCAAGAAAACCATGAAAGCTGCGGCAAAGAATGGTTTGGTTTTCAATTCTGAAAAAGTACCGGAATACAAGCTGGTAGATTGGATGAGTAACTTTGTGAAATCGAAAGGATTTGGTATTACGCCAAAAGCGAATATGTTGTTGGCTGAATTTTTAGGAAACGATTTGTCTAAAATTTCGAACGAACTGGATAAGTTGCAAATTCTACTTGAAAAAGGAACAACGATCAACGAAGTTCATATTGAAGAGAACATTGGTATTTCAAAAGATTACAACGTTTTTGAGTTGACGAATGCAATTGGTATTCGCGACGTACACAAAGCGAACGTGATTGTAGATTATTTCTCTCACAACCCAAAAGCGTCTTCTATCGTTCCGATCGTTTCCAATTTATTCAATCATTTTTCGCGCTTGATGAAGATTCACTTTTTAGGAAATCAATCGCGTGAAGCGTTGGCGACTGCGTTGAAAGTTCACCCGTTTGTGGTGGGACAGCTGACCAACTCAGCAAAAATATACAACCCAAAGAAAGTAGCTGCGAACATTGCTATTTTACACGAATTTGATTTAAAATCGAAAGGAATCGGGAATTCTACCTTTACCGAAGGAGAACTAATGAAAGAAATGATTTACCGATTGATGCACTGATGCGTTTATTCTACGACGAAAATATCGCCCCAACAGCAACTGAGCACACGCTTTCTGAAGAGGAATCGAAACACATTGTGCGTGTATTGCGCTTGGAAAAAGGACAAGAAATTGGAATTCTCGACGGAAAAGGCCGACTATTTACTTGTGAAATTAATGATGCGCAGCCAAAGCGTTGTGCTTTAACTGTTGTTGCCATTGATATTGCAAAAGTATTACCACACGAAATTCACATTGCCGTTGGCCCCACCAAACAAATGGAACGCATTGAATGGTTTGTAGAAAAAGCAACGGAAATTGGAATCACAAAAATTTCGTTGATTGATTGTGACAACGGCGAACGCGCAAAAATCAACATCGATCGCTTGGTGAAAAAAGCAGTTTCTGCCATGAAGCAATCTCACGGTCGTTTTTTACCCGTGATCAATGAACTTCAAAAACTTACAGATTTCATTGAAGCAAATCCAAACGGGCTCATAGCACATTGCTACGAGGAAGAAAAAAAAACATTCTCTGATGTTTTCAAACCTGTGGGTTGTCCAATATTGATTGGTCCAGAAGGTGATTTCTCACAAAAGGAAATAGAAAAAGCATTGGAAAACGGTTATAAAACAATTACTTTAGGTCCCAATCGTTTAAGAACAGAAACGGCTGCACTATATGCATGCATGCATGCAAAACTAATTACACAATGAGCAAGTTGATTTTTATTCTCGGTTTACTCTTCTCCTTCACTAGTTGGAGTCAAGGAAGTTATCAATTAGCCGTATTGAAATACAGCGGCGGCGGAGATTATTACGCCAATCCAACAGCTCTTCCAAACCTTATCAAGTTCTGTAATCAAAATTTGGCAATGGGAATTAACACAGATGTTCCTTACGTTGAAGTTGGAAGTCCTGATTTATTCTTATATCCTTTTGTACACATGACAGGACACGGAAACGTTGTTTTTTCCAATATGGAAGCGAATAACTTGAGCACCTACCTTGAAGGTGGCGGATTTTTACACATTGATGACAACTATGGAATGGATGAATTCATTCGCGTAGAATTGAAGAAGATTTTTCCCAACAACGAATTGATTGAATTGCCGTTTGATCATCCCGTTTTTCACCAGAAATACGATTTCAACGGTTTACCAAAAATCCACGAACACGATGGTAAACGCGCGCAAGCATTTGCAATTATCATTGATGGAAGAGTAGTTTGTCTCTACACGTACGAAACCGACCTAAGCGATGGTTGGGAAAATCAAGAAGTCCACAATGACGCACAAAACAAACGTGATCAAGCCCTAAAGATGGGTGCGAATATTCTGATGTTTGCATTTATGCAGTGATTATTCGATTGACAATCAATTACAAACGGTAATTATCGGCTAGTTGTAGGTTTGCAATGGTTTTTTCATTAATTTAGACTAATAAACATACAATGGGGCTAAACGCTATAGCGTTTAGCCAGTTGTTAGAGCGAATGACGCGGTTTCCGTTGCACAATAGCATACACTTTGAATGCATTGGATAAAAAGAAAAGACTAGGGATTTTAAGTAGATTAAAGTCGATCGATAGGGTAATCGATGCAAATATGGATTTGTGATTGTT
>CAWUSK010000046.1:0-12837 GCA_963925035.1 uncultured Flavobacteriales bacterium | reverse complement strand
AAAATAACAGAAATGCTGTCCGATGCTGTAGATTATGTTAAGGAATTGAAATTTATTTATCAGATTTGTCTTTTATTAAATTGATTTCAGATGAAAAAAATAATAGTAGGCGCTTTACTTTTCACATTGGTAGGATGTGGAGCCAAAACAGGTAGTAGCTCAACTGCAATTGCAGAAGACGCAGTTAATTTTGAAGCAGACAACATTGAGATAAATGAATCTCCAACAGAACGTGCTGTCTACCGCGAGTCGGAAGCAATTCTAACGGATTTGGTTCATACCAAACTGGAAGTTAATTTCAATTGGACAAATTCAACAATGAATGGAATTGCTACAATCACGGCAAAACCACATTTTTATTCAACTGATAGTTTAATATTGGATGGAAAGGGAATGAAAATCAATACGGTGAAATTGAATGGAAACGCATTGAAGTTCGATTATAAAGATGATTTTTTACGCATTCACTTAAATAAAGTATACACAAAAGATCAAAAATACACGGTGGTTATTGATTACGTAGCGCAACCGGAAACAGTTGACGCAGAAGGAAGTGCAGCCATCGCTGGAGCAAAAGGGCTTTACTTTATCAATCCAACAGGAGAAGATAAAGCTAAAATGCCTCAAATTTGGACGCAAGGTGAAACAGAATCAAGCTCAGTTTGGTTCCCAACAATCGATTCGCCAAATGCGAAAACAACACAAGAAATTTTTATCACAGTAGAAGATAAATACGCGACTCTTTCCAATGGTAAATTCATAGGAAGCGAAGTAATTGACGGAAAAAGAACAGATCATTGGAAACAAGATTTACCGCACGCACCGTACTTATTTATGATGGGAATTGGTGAATTCAAAATTGTGAAGGATTCGTATACACGCCCAGACGGAACAAAAATGGAAGTGAACTATTACGTTGAACCAGAATGGGAAGAGTACGCACGCGATATTTTTGGTGAAACACCTGAAATGATTCGTTTCTTCTCAGAGCGTTTGGGAGTTGAATATCCTTGGGATAAATACCACCAGATTGTTGTTAGAGATTACGTTTCTGGAGCGATGGAAAATACGGGAGCTGTAATTTTTGGAGACTTTGCTTACAAAAACAAACGTGAATTGTTGGACGGGAACGATCAATCGACTATTGCACACGAGTTATTTCACCACTGGTTTGGAGATTTAGTAACGGCTGAATCTTGGTCAAACTTAACTTTGAATGAATCATTCGCTAACTACTCTCAATACTTGTGGGATGAGCACCGTTTTGGTTTAGACGAGGCAGATTACCAAGCAGAAGGAGAAGCAGACGGTTATTACCAATCGGCTCAATCTCAAGGTTACCACGATTTAGTTTGGTTCGATTACGACGATAAAGAACAAATGTTTGACGGACACTCTTATAACAAAGGAGGAAGAATCTTACACATGTTACGCAACTACATTGGTGACGATGCTTTCTTTGAAGGAATTCGCCGTTATTTAACAGACAACAAATTCAAAGCAGCAGAGTTTCATCACTTGCGCTTGGCATTCGAAGATGTAACAGGAGAAGACTTGAATTGGTTCTTTAACCAATGGTACACTGCCTCAGGTCACCCAGTATTGACATTTGGACATAAAGTAGCGGAAGACGGAAAATCTGTAGAGGTTACAGTCGAACAAAGTCAAGATTTAGATAAATCACCAATTTTTAAAATGCCAGTTCAAATGGCGGTTTTTGACGCAACTGGAAAGCACGTTCATAAAGTTGTTATCGATGAGGTGAATCAATCGTTTAACTTTCCAATTTCTGGAGAGTTGAAAGGAATTCACTTTGATGATCAACAGATGTTATTGGCTAAAATTAAGGATGATAAATCGATTGAAGAAGGAATCTTCCAATTCTACAATGGAGAACGTTTTGCTGCGCGAAGAGATGGTTTTATGTTGGGAACGAAGGATAAAACGCAGATTGGACAACAAGTGGTATTGGACGGTTTGAAAGATGCGTTTTGGAATATCCGTTTGTTGGCAACAGGAAAAATGTCTCGCTTGAAAGACGAGAGTTTGGCTAAAGGAATTGCCATTTTAAAAGACATGGTTGCGAACGATACAGAAACTTCAGTTCGTGCTGCGGCATTAAATGTATTGGCGAAAGAATTGAAAGGAGAGGAATTGAGTGCGATTTATAAAGACCGCATTTCAAACGATCAATCGTATACTGTTGTATCAACAGCGCTTAAAAACTACGGAAAGGTTTCTCCAGAAGATGCGATTAAATTGGCTGAATCATTAGAGAAAGAGAAATCTTCTAAAATGATTAGCGGATTGGGTCAATTGTACGCGAGTTTCCCAGAAAGCAACAAAGTAGACTTCTTTATTAAAGAGTTAAACGGAGCAACTGTTCAAGGCTTTGATAAATTGGGAATGTTAAATTCATTCACGGTATACTTAACGGGTCAAAATCCAGAAGTAATTGAAAAAGCAATTCCAACATATACAAAATTGAACGGCGATGGTGGAATGTACATGAAGATGTTCTTACCACAAAACGTGAAATACTTGATCGATAGTTTTAATGCATCTATCAATAAATTGAATGCTGAAATCACGAAACACGAAGAAAACAATGATGCTGCTTACGCTGACCAAGCAAGAGCAAAAATCAAAGGATACGAAGCGCTGATTGAAAAATTTGGAGCGATCCAATAAGATTCAACTAGATAAAGAATACTTAAACGCTCCAGCAATGGGGCGTTTTTTTGTTTATGTGAGATTAAAATAAATTTTATTTTGATTAATTTCTTGTCAATTTAAAAAATGAAAGTATATTTGATTAAATATTCGTCAAAAGAATGATTAATAAACTGTCTAAATGAAACATTTAAAAATAGGAGATAAAGCACCAGCGTTTAGTTGTAAAGACCAAAACGGAAATACAATTAAGTTAGAAGACTATAAAGGAAAGAAAGTTGTTCTTTATTTCTACCCAAAAGACAATACGCCGGGTTGCACAGCGCAAGCATGTAATCTGCGTGACAACTATTCTGAGTTAGGAAAGAATGACATTGTTATTTTAGGCGCAAGTGCAGATGATGAAAAGATGCACCAAAAGTTCATCACAAAATTTGACCTGCCATTTCCTTTGCTTTCAGATGTTGATCATTCCTTACTAAATATCTACGGTGTTTGGGGAGAAAAGAAATTCATGGGTAAATCCTATGATGGAATTCATAGAACAACCTTTATCCTGGATGAGTCACACACCATTATTGAAATAATAGAAAAACCAAAAACAAAGGACCACGCAGCAGAAATTTTAGCAGCCTATAAACTTTAATTTCTACAACGTAAATAGTTTACGTAGCTTGAGTGCAACCTTTGTCAAACAAATAACAACCAATGCATCTCGGTGCAAAAATTAAAAACAAACGATATGTCAAAAGAAGTAAATGCAGAAAAATTAAAAGCGCTCCAATTAACAATGGATAAATTGGATAAGACTTATGGAAAAGGATCTGTTATGCGTTTGGGCGATAGTCCAATTGTAAGAGTAGATACAATTCCTTCAGGATCCTTAACATTGGATTTAGCACTTGGTGTGAATGGATATCCAAAAGGCAGAGTAGTTGAAATATATGGA
Organism: uncultured Flavobacteriales bacterium; assembly: GCA_963925035.1. Lineage (GTDB taxonomy): Bacteria > Bacteroidota > Bacteroidia > Flavobacteriales_D > Crocinitomicaceae > UBA4466. Next base: position 9,215 of record CAWUSK010000046.1, on the reverse strand, counting down.
CCTGAATCATCAGGTAAAACAACATTGGCAATTCACGCCATTGCGGAAGTGCAAAAACAAGGTGGAATTGCTGCCTTCATCGATGCTGAGCATGCTTTCGATCAGTTTTATGCTCAAAACTTGGGTGTAGATGTAAATAACTTAATTATTTCTCAACCAGACAATGGTGAGCAAGCATTGGAAATTGCGGATAACCTTATTCGTTCGGGTGCTGTTGATTTAGTTGTAATCGATTCTGTTGCGGCATTAACGCCAAAAGCGGAGATTGAAGGTGAAATGGGAGACTCTCAAATGGGACTTCAAGCACGTTTAATGTCAAAAGCATTGCGTAAGTTGACGAGCTCTATCAATAAAGCAAACTGCTGTTGTATATTCATCAACCAGTTGCGTGAAAAAATTGGTGTGATGTTCGGAAACCCTGAGACTACAACAGGTGGAAATGCATTGAAATTCTATGCATCAGTTCGTTTAGATATTCGTCGTTCTAGCCAAATTAAAGATGGTGAGGAAGTAATTGGAAACCGCACGAAAGTGAAAGTGGTGAAAAACAAAGTTGCTCCGCCATTCAGAAAAGCTGAGTTTGATATTATGTACGGACAAGGAATTTCTAAAGTTGGTGAGATATTAGACATCGGAGTTGAGATGAATATCATTAATAAAAGTGGTTCTTGGTTCTCTTACGGAGAAACACGTTTAGGTCAAGGTCGTGATGCTGTTAAAGCAATCATCGGAGATAACCCTGAATTAATGGAAGAATTAGAAAGTAAAATTAAAGAAGCTCTTTTGCCAAAGGTTGAGGTTGAACTGGAAGCTTAAGACATTTTGCATATCGTATAAACGGCGCTCTTTTTGGGTGCCGTTTTTCGTTTGTGCTATTTCTTCTTCAACCCAAACTTATATTGAAACGTCAAATACGCATTAATCCCATCCGAAGGCAAAATTCCAGGACCTGGATAACCTGTCGCGCGCCTCGTAAAATACTTTTGGTTGGTAAAGTTGTTCAACCCGATTTCAATTTGAAAGTTCTTTTCGAAACGATATCGTCCAGAAAAATCGAAGACATAGTAAGCGGGAATTAAACCAATAACAGCATCGCCTGATGGTTGAACAGCATTGGAAGCATCAGAGAATTGTTCAGAATTATACGAACCTTGGAATTGAAAGCTCCAACCCTTGAAGCGGTATTTAATTCCTGACTTCAAAATGATTGAACTTACGTATTCTACTTTTTTACCAACGTAATTTGGTTCTTTAGAACGAATGTAATTTGCATTAATGTATGCGCCATTAACAAACAAAGACAGGCCGTGTTCAGACTTTTCATTGGCTAGTTTAAGGAAGTCAATTTCAGAGAACAATTCAACACCGTAATTCTGAGCGTCGCCAATGTTGGTTCTTTCTTTAGCGGTTGTTCCAGCTTTTGGTGCTAGTCCAATTTTATCGCCGTAGTAAATATAGAATCCCGCCAAATCGTAAATCAAGAAATTTTTCAAAAGACCACGGAATCCAAGTTCAATCGTATAACCGTGTTCGTCATTAATTAAGCTGTCGACCAATACATTTGGATTGTTGACTCGAATGTCTGTAAAGTTGATGGCTCTATAGTTTTGCGTAAAATTTGCATAGAGTGCAGAACGCGTAGAAGTTTTGAATGAAGTTCCGAATCCAAAAAGAATTACATTGCGAGTTACAGAGTTAGTGTCGTTGTTTGTGTAAACAGCGATTGTATCATTGTTAACCGGGTGAACGGCATATTGTTTATAATAACCCTGCGAACCGCTTTTAATGTGCTCGTAACGTGCCCCAGTGTTTATGGTCCAACGTTTTCCAATAAAGAAGATATTCTCTGCAAATGCGGCTATATTATTGGAAGGATAACTGAATTCAGAACTTTCTAGGTTGTCTGGATTTTGATATTGAAAATCCGCATCATCACCGTCAGTTGCTTTTCCTTGCAGTGCTGTGGTATTCCCGCGGTAATACCTTGCTCCGATTAAAAACGCACCCCTTACCGAAGTTTTAGAGGTGTCTTTTTGGATGGTATAACGCGTTAAAAAACGAGTTTCAACACCAGCATTCATAAAATCACCAGAAATCATGTCGCGTGTTCCTCCAGGATCGGCTTGTGTTATTTTCCCTAAAAACCCTAGCGTTTCACGACTTGAAAGCATTCCAAAAGCGCGAACATTGAAATGGGCTTTATCGGAGATTTCATAATCGTAATGCAACGCCAAGATATTCCAATTAATTTTGAACCAGTTGCGGTCTCGGATACTTTGTTTAGAATCGTTATCAAATTGTAAATCGGTTAATCCACCTGCTTGTTGAGCCAGGTAGTTCATGTGTGTAAATTCCAGTTTTATTTGACTGTTCTCTGTGATGTAGTAACCCAATTGCGCAAGTGCCTGATGTTGTTGGAAGGTGCTGTTTTTACGATAACCATCGCCTCGCTTGTATTGGTAGTAAGCTTGATAAGAAAGGCGTTTATGCGTTCCGGCAATGCGATTGAATGATCCAAAGTAACCATACATTCCACCTGTGTTCCGAGTTGTCAATTCAAATGGAGTGTTGTTGGGTGGATCTTTGATTATAAAGTTTAATAATCCACCGAACTGTGTTCCAAACTGCAAAGAAGCTGAACCACGAATGATTTCGATGGACTTTAATCCTTCTAAAGGCGGAGTGTAATAACTTTCTGGATAACCCAAAGCATCGGCACTGATATCGTAGCCGTTTTGTCGTGTATTAAAGTTGGCGGTGCGGTCAGGACTTAAACCTCTTCCACCAATTCCCATTTGGATTCCTGCTCCATCACTTTCCCAAATATTAAGTCCTGGTACTTTCGCGAAAATTTCACGTGGGTTTGCAGACGACTTTGCACCGTTCAAATTTGCCAATTCAATCACGGCATTTGTTCCAGTGTAAATTTGAACTCCTTTAACTGGTGGAAGAAATCCTACATCAAAGTTTTCCATGCGCTTGCGAATCACGTTCACTTCGCCAATGTTTTGTGCTTTTGCAATTAACACAATCGTTTGTGGAGAACTGAGGTTTTCGATTGTCAATAAAGTCGTATCAAATCCATGATAAGCAAATAGAATTACATCTCTTGAATTTGCTTTGATAGAAAACGAACCGTCGTTGTCCGATCTAGAAAAAGTGTTTTGTGTTTTATTGTTGATTTTAACCCCGGGAATTCCGCCGTTTTTAGAATCCACAACAATACCGTTCAGTACTTGACCAAATGAAGCAAAAGCCACTAGAAATAAGATGCTTAATATTCCTTTCATTTTTTATACGGTTCTAACCAATTTCTGTGTGACAAATTATAAGGCTGCAAAGATAGGTCTAGTTTCTTATCTACAAACAATTGCGCCGGTCTTCCGTTCACGCTAACATAAATTATTGCATAAATTGCAGGGTCCACAATTTCAAATGAATGTTCACCGTAAACGAGTGTTTTTCCATCGAAATGGTGTTTTAGCAGTTGTGCGTATTGCATAATCATATCTGGTTGCGTAGCCATTTGGTCTTCCTGTGTTTTTGTCAAAAATTGAGTGTTGTCAATTTCAGACTCACGACCCGTTTTTTTATCGTGCAGGTAAAATGTTGCGTGACCTTCCTTGTGCATCAACATCACGCGCCAAGAAAAACGAAAACCTTCTTCATTCCAAAACAAATCTCCAGGATAAAAAACGTGGCGGAACGGAATAAACAGTTGAAGTGAAATATACACGATTAGGAAATACTTGAGAACGCGGGTTTTTTTCCGTTTGAAGGGTTTTTCGTTTGTTTTATATCCATTAGGAAATAGTCGTCCTAAGAAATTTAGAGTTCGCTCATGAAAAGCCGTTGAAAAGAAAATCAGTGTAGAGAAAATCATGACCCAAGGAAAAACACCGATCGGGAATAAATACCACGTAACGAAATGAAACACGACCACTACAAAGTAGGCAAGCGGTCTAAAGCGATTGCTTAGGAGGAAAAACACGATGAATAAATCATAGAAACAGCCGAACCAGCTAAACAAATAAGCGGACCACGATTCTTGTAAATAAGAACCGACAACGGGAAGATTATGATGCGCCTGCAACCAAGTTCTTAATGGTTGTGCCTCTACTAGCCAATCTGAATTTAGTTTGGCTATTCCGGCAAAAACATACACCATTGCGAGTTGAAATTTAATAATTCCAATGTGCCACTGTAAAGTTGAATTCGTTCTAATTTTTGGAAAAAGGAGGCAGTCCAAGGAAAACTTACGATGTGCAGGAACGAGAATCATAAGGAAGCTCATCAAACTTACAAAGTAATAGTGATTGAGATAGTTCGATTTATCGAGTAATTCTACATAGGTGAAACAGATAAAGAATAGCGCTGTTGAAAAACGATAAAACAAGCCAAAAACAATTCCCATGGCGGCAAGAATCATCAGGATGAATGGAATGTACATTAAGTTTCCATCGAGTGGTTTTACCCATTCAAAACCGAGATAACCAAAATAATATTCCGGATCGATGTACAATTGTTGCACCCAACCTTTAAGCATAAAACGAGTCACGCCAAACAACATCAAAGCCCCGAAAATTATTCTAAAAACAATTAATGGGGCAATGCAGGTTTCCTTGTAGAAGGAAAAATAGTTTTTTATCTGTTTTACATCAATCACCGTCGTTATCTTGGTAGGTAATTAACACACCAAAGGCAGATGACATGTCTGTTTTGATAGAAATAACTTGTCCCTGATACAGCATGTACAAGTTATCTAATTCAACTGTATTTGTTGACATTTCTTGTTCTAATGTTCCGTTAAAAGAATCAATTTTCGAACGGATCTCAGAGAAACGAGTTGAAATGGAAGAAGCCAAAGAAGAGCGTTCTAGACTTATTAAATAATCATCAAAACCAACTCCACTTGCTCCGCGATAAACATTAGAAAGGCTCGTAATACTTGCTTTTTGAATTTCTAAAGAGAATCCAGACAGACGCGCTTCGATGTATGCTGGCAATTGAATACCGAGACTTTGTTTTCCTAGGGGAATCCCCAATTTCGAGTTTTTAGCCAGTTCATAATCGCGGCAAAATTCATTGACCAAAAGTGAAAAAGCGGATGTTGATTCCGTTCCAGTAGAACTAACAAATGTATTGCGGTAATAATTCCATGCTGCAACAATAGAGGATGTTTCTGACTTTAACTTTTGAATTACATCAGCTGCATACGTGGCGTATGGATCATTTCCAATAAAGTAGTTCAATGCATCAACTCTATACAACAGATAATCCAAACTTGGCAGTCCAATCGCATCAACGTTAGCAGCAGATTCAAGGTTGTATCCACCATTCGTTACGTTGTCGTTGATTTTGACAGAATCCGTTGGATAAGTTCCTGTTGCGCTTTTGAACCCATAATCTCTAATTGGTCCGAAATCGAAGACTTTTACAGCTTGCCAACTTAAATAAGCAGCCTTCCATTTTGTGCGTACATCTTCTAAATTTGGAGCTGTTCTATTGACACTAAAGGAAGAATAACTTGATTCTAGGTCATTTATTTTCGAGGAAAAATCATTCAATGCCGGAAGAATTACGTTATCCGCTAAATTTGAAAGCAATGAGGCTTTGTCATACTCGATTGCATTTTCGTTTTCCTTGTCCTTTTTACAACCCACAATAAAGAGGGAAGTCATCAAGATAATGCTTGCAAAGGTGATAACTGTTCTTCTACTTTTCATGATTAGTATTTTGCTTGGATTGTTGCTTTAATAGTATTCAAATCAGCAACGCTCAATGACCAAAAGTTAGTCCCAAATAAATTCATTAGATCTGTGTGTTCTGAAATACTCATGCGTCTTGTTGAATCTGCAGCGTAGCGAATGTTCCATGCAAAACCATAGACTTCAGAAAGGACATGTAGGTATTTTGCTTCATCATTACCAAAGTATCCGATTGCGCTGTTTATGTATGCAATGGCTTGGTTCGCAGAAATATCTTCCCATTCCGTTCTAATTGCCGCAATTGCCGCATCACGATCGGTAATGACGTTTCCTCCAATTGCAGCTCTTCCTTTTAGAAAGTTGTTCATCATGTCTGCATTTGAATTCAGCGTTGTGTTTTGGTTCTGGCAGTATTCACCCCAAAAACGATCAGCTGCTACGGATGGAAAGTTGACATCAACACCAAAGTAGCCAAAAGCCTCGTCCCAGTGATGTTCCATAGCCGTGTAATATTCACCAGAACCCGTGTTAACGGCTGTTGTATTGTCAACTGACATTTTGCCATCACCGAAGTAAATGTTTAACGCTTGGTACATAAAGACAGCGCCCATAATCGATTTTTCAACTATCTCAGCCATATCTCTTCCGTTTGCATCAAATAAATAAGAAGATATTCCCGAAGTTAACACACCAGCTTGACCATCAGAAGCCATAGATGCATTACTGACACTGGCGGTTGCAGCATCGTTAAGTAAGGTTTCAATTAGTGCTACATCTAAAGAAAATGTTTTATCTCTCAATTGCTTCGTTGAGGAAAAACTAAAGTTTCCACTTCCATTTCCTCCATTGTTAGCAAACATATCTTGTAAATCTTGTGCACTTAAACCACCTGTTCTGCCTGTTTTTATTTTTGTGATAAGCTCATTTAATTGGTTTAATCGTTCTGTTTGACCAAAAAAAGAAACAGTTGAGTTTCCGTTAACATCGGTAAAAGTATAAGTTGAAGGAATAGTATAAGCTGGTTCCGCAGATAGGTATTCACAAGAACCGTCGTCTTTCTTCGCTTTTTCATTGTAATTGGTTGCCGCTGAATCCGTGCAGCCTTCTTTTTTACAAGAAGACAAAGCAATTAAAGAAGTTAATGCGAGGGTAAATATTTTTGTGTTCATGCCTATTTGTTTTTAGACCACAAATCTCGCTATACAGTTCAGTTTACACAATACCACAAAAGCGGTATTTATAATCATTCTAAACAAAAAACGGGCAATCTTTCAATCGCCCATTTGAATATGTTAATGGTTTATTATCTTCCCATTCCACCTAATTCCTCAGGAGACATTTCTGTGTACCCTTCTGGAATTGTTGTGTCAAATATTGTTTTAGCTAATTTTTTATCCAATTTTTTATTGAATTCAGTAGAAGTCATCGTCATTTTAATTTCTCCTTGGTTCAATTCGAACTCTAAAGGAAAACCAGGAACCTTACTGTTCAAGTAATTCTGACCTAATTTGTTCACAACGATTTCATCAGAATACCAAACAACAGATTCCGTTCCTTCTTCATCAGTTACAACTGCTTTTTTACATTTGAAGCCTTGAATATCTTTTGTTTCATCTGTTAAAGTAACTTCTGCTTCTGGTGCTTCATCCGTTGACTTTTTTAAATCATCAGCACCCATTTTTACGGCAGTGTTGCCCATCATTCCAGACATTAACATCAATGCTCCTTCACTTTTCTCGTTAGTAATTGTAACGATTTTCATCATTGAACCCATGTTCATTTCAGAACGCGTTAAATCTCCTTGAAAGAATAGTTCAAATGTTGACCCCTGCATCATTGACAATTGCATTTGCATTTCTGGATTAGTCGAAGACATGTCAATTGCATATTTAACATTTCCCTCCGTTACTTGCGCTGTAAGGCTTAAAGTTGATAAAACAACTATCGCCATTGAAAATAATACCTTTTTCATCTTTTTGTTATTTTTTATTGTTTCGTGACGCAAATTACAAATAGTGCACCAATTAATTTTGCCGTTCATCCTTTTTCAGGAATTTTTCATTTAAAAAAAAGGGCGAAGTGTTTATTAGTAAAGGTTTATATAATATTAAGGAAATTACATTCCGCTCATTCCTCCAAGCCCATCTAATAATATTTCCTTAAAACCTTCAGGCACTTCAAGGCAAAAGAGATCCTGTGATTTAGATTTATCAAGTTTCTAATTGAATTCAGTCGAAGCCATTCTCGTTTTCAAATTAGCTCTCTTTACTTCAAACTCTAAAGGAAAACCAGGAACGTCATTATTCAAGTAGTTTTGCCCGATCTTATTTACTTAGAACACAAAATTATTGATTCATTTCCCTCCTCATCAGTTGAAATAGCTTTGTGCCAAATTAAAACCTAGAATTTATTTTGTTTCGTCGGATAGTGTGATAATTACGGTTCTATTCTGGTTCGTTGATTTTCCATGGCTTCGGCAATTAACATTAGAGTTTTTTCAATTGATGCGTTGGTAATATTGGAAACTTTCATCATAGAACCCATGCTCATTTCTGTTCGCGTTAGTTCGTTTTTAAAATCTTTGTGTTTGTGACATCATTATTTTGGTTAAAAACTCTAACCAGATAGCCGCCAGATGGATAGTCGCCAATATTTAATATATATGTTTTTGAATTTACATCCTGTTTAAATAATAGTCTACCTGTCATACTATATAGTTCTATTTTTAAAAGGTCACCTTTATCTAAGCTTATATTTACTAAATCATTTGATGGATTTGGATATACACTTGCAGTGGTAGGTTCGATATCATCAATACCTAAATTACCGGCGATATTACCATGAAGTGTCCAGTATCCAATAAAAGAACCGGGGATAACTTCTGTTACTTTCCAATACAATTGGTCGTATATCACACATGCAACTCCAGCAGAGTCATTTGTTAAAAGCGCAAAAACATTCATTGTATCGGTTAAAGGAGTATTGTGATAAAACAAAAAATCAGAGTTATTAATTATAGTGTCTTCAGCAATAAGGTTGCCTTGCATATCTGTAATCTCCCACACAATAACATTCTCATTTTGTGGCCAAGTTAAATAATTACCCGGATGATATAATTTAACCATATCAGTATCTGATACGTTAACGATTAAACTCATCATGTCGCAACCAACTTGAGCTTGTGTTGTTTGCGTTAGCCCTAAAGCAATACCTAGTATAAATAGAAATTTTTTCATAGTTTTTATTTTTTTTAATGTTTAATGAGCTGCGAATCTACAACAGTTGTTTAAAAAGCCCTTCACGCCTAACGGTGAAAGTATGCCTTTTACAAAAAAAAAGTAGAATTAAAAGCTCTAAAATGATTTATTAGAAATCTTAATTGCTTCTAGCAATAATGATATCTTTTTGTATTTCGATTCTTTGATCTCGAAATATTCATACATTCTTCGCAAGGAAGACCCAATTCCATCAATACTCATAAAAGCTTTTTCGGCTATTTCTTTATTC
>CAWUSK010000045.1:0-9999 GCA_963925035.1 uncultured Flavobacteriales bacterium | reverse complement strand
GTATCTTTTTCTATACGATATTCCATTTTTTATGTTTTTATATTTGAATAATTATTACTTTTACCACTGTAATTAATCTACAAAAATAACAAGACATGAGTATTTTCGGTATAGTATTGTTCCTTTTAATTGGTGGTATGGCATTTTGGCTATTGGTTTTTATGATGGCTTTCATCTTGCCTTACTGGATTACACTGGGTGCAATGGAGAAATTACGCCCAAAAAGAATTTACGACGAAGAGCAAGCTTAGTCTAACTTTTTTTAAAATATTGAAAAAGCCCCAGTCAAATTTTGACTGGGGCTTTTCTGTTTTCTGTGGTAGCTGTTAATTACAACTTGCTTGTTAACTCATTCTTCAAACCATCCCATTCCACAAGATGCATTTTCACGGTTCCCACAGGTATTTTCGCTTTTACTAAGACTGGTATTTTATTTTTATCTGCAGTAATCCAAAAGTTCACATCCTCTTCATTTTCAAAATAACGTCCAGTTTGAACAACAGGAACAAATTTGTGGCATTTGAATTTTCCTTTTCGGATTCTAATTTCTTCGTCTCCAACGTATTTAATTTTCAAGTTAAACACCTCATCATCCATAAAACATTTGAACTCGAAGGTTTGACCTTTTTTCATGTTTTCGAAGTTCAAGGTACGTGCTTTGTAAAAAGATGAAATCATATCTTGCACACCCATTGGCGTTTTAAACGATTTTTCACCTGTTTCTACTTTCTGCAAATGATGCTTAAATTTATATTCTTGGTTGATTTTGTATCCACCTTCATTTACGTCACGGTTAAAAAACCACGGCATAATTGATTTTTGATCTATAAATGATTCATACGTATCATCAACTTTATAAAAGGCATTGAAACCACCAAGTGTTTTTCCTGTACCTTTTACATGATACAAGGCACGATTATTACCCAGTTTGGAAGTTGGTTTTACTTCTAAAACGGCTTCTCCAGCATCCATAAAACCGTAGGTAATTCTGTATCGAAGTTTTTCTCCAACTTTAAAAGCAGAGTTTGAAACAGTAGGATAACTCGTTAAGGAAGAACTCGTCATTCCAAAAAACATTCCAATAAGGGCGATAAAATAAATGAGCTTTTTCATGGTATTTAGTTTTATACTCGAGACATTTGCAAAGTGTGTGCCAAAAAAAACAATGCACGCATACTGAATCTTAAAACGAAATATTACTTTGTTTGGTATAAATCAGCAACTTATTTAATTACATGAATCTCTGTTCTTCGGTTTGACGCACGGCCAGATTCCGATGAATTGTCTCCAACTGGTTTCGCGTCTCCGTAACCTTTTGCCTTTAAAAGCTCAATTGGAACTCCTTTATTAATAAGGTATTTCTTTACTGTTTCTGCTCTGTCTAACGACAACATATTGTTCGCTGTTGGGTCTCCAACATTATCGGTATGACCCGCAATTAATATTTTCTGCGTCCTTTTGCGAATGAGAAATCCAGCCAATTGATTTAAAGAAGCATAACTCGAGGATTTAATTGTAGACTTTCCTGTTTCAAATTGAAGGTTAGAAAGCGTAAACATCTCCGGCATATCGTAGAGAATGAATAATTCCATTATTCCATATTCAGAATTGTCTGGAATGTTAGGAATATCAATTGAATTGTATTCCAACTGTTCTCCGATAGCGTCAATCTCTACATCGTAGATATCACCGACAGGCAAAGAAGTATTGAATGCTCCATTGACTCCCGTCACTCCAATGATTGTTTTTTTATTCGTGCGTCCTTTAAAAATAATCTTGTCGAAAGGAATGGGTTGTTTGCTATTGTTCATCACTCGAACAAGTAATGGGGCGTTCTTATTTGATTGTGCAATTGAAGGAAGAGCAAGGAAAATTACCGCTATAAATAATATCGTTTTCATAAGTCAGAGTTTTGATTCTATACTTATAAGACGAGATTAAAAAAAAGTAACGGGTAATCTACATCACCACATTTACAATCTTACCTGGAACAACAATTACCTTTTTAGGTTTATTTCCGTCCAAGTATTTTTGCGTTTGCTCGTAAACCATTACTGCGGCTTCTACATCTTTTGGATTCATGGCAGTTGGCAATTCAATTTTGAAACGCATTTTACCGTTGAAAGAAACTGGATATTGCACATTCGTTTCTACCAAGTTCGCTTCGTTGAATTCTGGAAATTTCGTGTAACTTAAGGTTCCTGCTTCGTTGCCCAGTTTTACCCATAATTCCTCACAAATGTGTGGCGCATAAGACGAAACTAAAACAACCAACTCTTCCAAAATAGCTTTGTTGTTGCATTTTTGGTCGGTTAACTCATTCACACAAATCATGAAGTTAGAAACGTTGGTGTTGAACGCATAACGCTCTAAATCATCAATTACTTTTTTGATGGTTTTGTGCAATGTTTTTAAGGCTTCTTTGCTTGGCGCATCATTCGATAATTGCGCAACACCACTTTCATCTATGTTAAACAAACGCCAGAATTTACGCAAGAAGTTATGAACGCCACTGATTCCTTTTGTATCCCATGGTTTTGCTTGTTCTAATGGTCCCAAGAACATTTCGTACATGCGAAGTGTATCAGCTCCAAATTTCTCAACTAACTCGTCTGGAGTTTGAACGTTGTATTTGGATTTAGACATTTTTTCAACTTCGTGACCGCAGATGTATGACCCGTCATCTTCCAAAATGAATTCAGCATTTTTGTATTCTTCTCGCGAATTTTTGAATGCTGCAATATCCAACTTATCGTTATCCACTAATGAAATGTCGACGTGAATTGCTGTCGTTTTTGTTGCATCTATTTTAGAAGTAGTAATAACCTTCCCTGAATCATTATCACGATAAACAAAACTACTTCTCCCCAATATCATTCCTTGATTGATCAACTTCTTAAACGGTTCATCAAAAGGAACGTATCCTAAATCGTGTAAGAATTTTGTCCAGAAACGAGAATACAACAAGTGACCTGTAGCGTGTTCAGAACCACCAATGTATAAATCGACATTTTGCCAATACTCTACTTTTTCTTTCGTAACAAACTCGTTGTCATTGTGTGGATCCATGTAACGCAAGAAATACCAAGAACTCCCTGCCCAACCTGGCATCGTATTGAATTCCATTCTATCTCCTTCAAAATGGTTCCATGCAGATTTCTCAGCGCGTGCTAAAGGCGGTTCACCATCTTCTGTAGGTAAATATTTATCTACTTCAGGAAGTGTAATTGGCAAGAATTTATCATCCACCAAATACGGCATTTCGTCTTTGTAATAAACAGGGAAAGGTTCTCCCCAATAACGTTGACGTGAGAAAACAGCGTCTCTCAATCTGTATTGCGTTTTTCCTTTACCAAAGCCACGCTTTTCAATTTCGTAAACCGCTAATTTGATTGCCTTCTTAGCTGGAAGTCCCGTTAAGAAGTCAGAATTGGCAATTACCGCATCTTTTTCCGTGTAGGCTGCTTCGGAAATATCTTTTCCTTCAAAAATATTGACGATTTCAATTCCAAAATGCTTCGCGAAATCCCAATCTCTTTGATCTCCACAAGGAACCGCCATTACAGCACCTGTTCCATAGGAAGCCAAGACATAATCCCCAATCCAGATTTGCACTTTTTCTCCCGTAAATGGGTGAAGCGCAAACGCACCGGTATTCTGTCCAGTAATATTTTTAACATCTGCTTGTCTGTCTCTTTCCGACTTCAAGGATGCTTGTTTTTTGTATTCTGCAACACCTGCTGAATATTCTGCAGTTGTAATTTGATCTACCAATGGATGTTCTGGCGCTAACACCATGAATGAAACACCGTAAATTGTATCGGGACGGGTTGTGAAGACTTCGATTTTATCTTCTCCGCTTTCTAATGCAAACTGTACCGATGCACCAACAGACTTTCCAATCCAATTGCGTTGTTGGTCTTTAATAGAATCTGTCCAATCAATGGTGTCTAATCCAGTCAATAAACGTTCAGCGTATGCTTTAATTCGCATTGACCATTGGCGCATTAGTTTTTGCTCAACAGGATGTCCACCACGTTCAGAAACTCCACCAACAACCTCATCATTGGCTAAAACAGTTCCCAAAGCAGGACACCAATTTACCCATGAATCGGCAAGGAAAGTCAAACGGTACATTTGCAACACTTCTTCTTTTCGCTTGTCAGAAAATGCTTTCCATTCATCCGCAGTAAAACAGATTTCGCAATCATTTGCAGCGTTAACAGTTGCGTTTCCATTCGCTTCAAAAGTAGCAATTAAGTTGTCGATTGATTGAGCTTTATCCGCTGTATTATCGTAATATGAATTGTACAATTGCTTGAAAATCCACTGTGTCCATTTGTAATATTCTGGAGAAGATGTCCTTACTTCCCGGTCCCAATCGAAAGAGAACCCCATAATATCCAATTGATTTCGGTAACCTGAAATTTTATTTCCTTGGTTATCTGTTCCACCTTCAATGTTTGTTTTAGTAGTAACTGCAGGATGCTGTCCCGTTTGAATTGCATATTGTTCTGCAGGAAGTCCAAATGAATCGTATCCCATAGGATGCAAGACATTAAATCCTTGCAAACGCTTGAAACGTGCATACACATCAGATGCAATATACCCAAGTGGATGTCCAACATGAAGTCCAGCCCCAGAAGGATAAGGAAACATGTCCAAGACATAGAATTTAGGTTTATCGGAGTTGTCCACTGCTTTAAATGTTTTGTTATCAGCCCAAAACTTTCTCCAATTCTTTTCTATATCACCAAAGTTGTATTCCATCATCTTCTTATGCATTTAAGGGCGCAAAGATATCAAAAAACACGTAATTTTCCTCCATTGCATGGTGATGAAACAAATTGAAATACTTGAATTGATACCTTTCAAACGAACTAAAATATTATTTTTACTCCACAATGTTGAAACAGCTTTCGTTATCCATATTCATTACTATGTTTTTTGTGCTTCTTGGAGCTCAACAATCCTATGGACAGTCAACAAAAGAAAATCAACTTATATCCTCTTTCTTTTTAGAAAAAAACGTCAAGAAGAAACACAGTCGTTTAATGGCTTTGGGAGAGTATTACAAGGTAAATAATATTCAAAAAGCGGATTCTATTCGCCACATTATCTTGGATAAAAGTATCAACTTTGAAGATTCCATTCGCTTCAACGCTTTGTTTTACAGCGCGGAAATCACTCTGTTAATTGGAGATCAAGACGATTACTTTAAATCTATTTTGGCCTGTCAGCCATTTTTAAATAAGCTTAATTCGGATGACGTTCAATTCAAGTTGTTTCGACATTTGGGATACTACCACAGTAGCATGCAAGAGTTTCAAACAGCTGACTTTTATTTGAAATTGGCCATTAAACTTGCGGAAAAGGAAAGAAACAACCAAAAGCTCTCCGAGGCTTATTCTTACTTATCCTTGAATTTCATGTCTGCCAACATGAAGGATTCCGCATTAAACTTTTCCAATAAATCTATTAATTTTGCAAGAAGAGAGAAAGACAAAGCGGTACTTGCTAGGGCCTTTAATAATCAAGCTAAAGTATACGATTATTTCGGTCAAATCGAGTTGAGTGTCGCTAAAAATCTAGTCAGCTTGCAATTGGCAGAGGAGGTTCAAAATATTTGGCTTTTATCAAAATTTACGCGCGAAATTGGACAAGAACAAAAAATAATCCTCAACCTCGACGATGCTGAATATTACTTCAAACGCTCGTTGAATTATGCCAAACAAATTTATGATCGAAGCCAAATGGCATTGGCACTTTCTAACTTAGCCGGTGTCAATTTAGAACGAAATAATTTAAAAGTTGCTAATCAAAACGCCAACCTAGCAATTAATTATTTAATCCCATTAAACGACTTCAATGGTTTGGGAGAGGCACACAACATTCTTGGAATGGTCTATCAGAAACAAGGCAATTTCAATTTAGCATCAAGTAATTTCAATCAATCGTTGGTTTATTATGAAGCGACTAGTAACAAAGAAAAAATTGCGGGAGTTTACCATAACGTTGGTACAATTTTTAAAGAAGAGAAAAAGTATTCCAATGCCTTAAATTATTTGAATCGATCGATTCAAATTCGAGTAGAGTATGGTTCAAAAAATCAAATTTATAAGACCTATCGTGTCATTGCTGATTTGTACAAGGAAATTAATAATCCAACCAAATCGTTGGAATACATGGAGCTGTATATCAATTATTTGGACAGCAATATGACAATTCAAGCTGCGACAAAAATTGCAGAACTAAGTGAATCTTACCGCTCAGAACAAAGAGAACGATTGATTAATGCACAATCAGACTCATTAAGAAGGCAACAACAAGAAAAGGTGTTGACTTCAACGAAACTGGAGAATAGTCAGTTGAGAAACAACTTTCAGATGTACATCATCTTGGCGTTTATGATCATCATCGTTTTGGCTGGTGTTATCATTTTTTACAGATGGAATAACTCAAAAATCATTCAACAACAGCGAGAGGTCGAAATGTCTCAAACGCTATTACGGACACAAATGAATCCTCACTTTGTATTCAATGCAATGTCGGTTATACAAAGCTACATTTTTGAGAACGACACAGTGAATTCTTCCAAATTCTTGGTCAACTTTTCAAGGCTTATGCGTTTAATTTTGGAAAATTCTCCAAAGGAATTCATTCCAATAAGCACAGAGGTTGAAATTCTTGAAAAATATTTAGTGATGCAAAAATTACGTTTTGAAGATCGTTTTCAATTTGACATTCATGCTGATGATATACTGTTTGAAGAAGGCGCACTTATTCCCCCGATGATTACTCAGCCTTTTATCGAAAATGCTATTGAACATGGTCAATTACATACTATTGATGGAGGTTTTATTAAAATTTCCTTTGTTAAGTACAATACCATGCTCGTTATCACAATAATTGATAACGGCATCGGTCGAAAAGGTGCACGATTGAAACAACAAAGCTCAGCGCACAAGAGCATGGCGATGGACATCACAAGTGAACGAATAAAAAATCTGAATAAAAAATACAAATCTGATGGAAGTATGGTTTTAGAAGATTACGACAAAACATTGGAAACTGGGACTAAAGTCGTAATTTCGTTACCTTACACTATAGATACAAACAAATAGGCTTTATGAAAAAGATTGTAATCATTGATGACGAGAACAGAACGCGCGAATTAATAGCGCGAATGATTGACTCTTTTGGGTTTGATGTGATTACAATTCCCGAAGGTGAGAATGTACAATCTGGAATTGAGGCTATTGAAAAACATCAACCGGACATCGTGTTTTTAGACATTCAAATGCCTGACGGAACAGGATTCGATGTTATTCGTTCTATAGAAAACAAATCCTTTGAAGTTATTTTCATTACGGCACATGAAGAGTTTGCGATTAAGGCGATTAAATTTAGCGCATTGGACTATCTATTAAAACCAATCGATACAACTGAATTAAAAGCTGCATTAGAAAAAGCATTAGAGACAATTGACGAGAAAAAAGAATCTTCGCAATTCGATGCACTTCAAAAAAACATACAACCGTTTGAAAAAAGACGTTTGGTATTGAAAACACAAGAAAGTGTGCATGTTGTTGAATTGGATCAAATCATTCGTTGCGAAGCAGACAGGAATTATACCTCGTTCTTTTTGAAAGACAAAAAAAAGATTTTAGTTTCTAAAACATTAAAGGAATACGAAACCTTGCTGTCGGGACACAATTTTCTTCGTGTACAACAGTCACACCTAGTCAATATTGACTATGTTGACCGCTACGATAAAAAAAATGGTGGAGCCGTTGTAATGAAAGATGGTTCTGAAGTTCCATTGTCACCTGCGAAAAGAGACCTGTTTTTTAGGCGTTTAGAGAATCTCTAAATCAAAAAATAAATCAAATGCCATGAATAATCATTCAAAAGGATTGAATATTCATTTAGCCAAAACGAATCAAAACCTTTTTAGTATACTTGAAATAAGAAATAAGTAGAAATGTCAGGTAATTTTCTTTTAGCTTCACTTTGAAGTACTTGAGGGAAAAAACACTGCTTGGAGAGGCAGTTTCGTTTTCTAGTTTGATTAAAGAGTATAACAGTTCTTAATCCTTCATTTATTTTAAAGTCGACAACGGTCGGACTTTAAGAAGGTTCCTGATTTTTTTATTTCTTGTTTAAAGATTTTGTCTCGAAAGAGATTGTTTGTTGTTAAAATCTAATGTTTGAAAATTAACTTACTACTTGTAAAAGCTTGAACTTTGTTCAGGCTTTTATAATTTTGTATAATACGGGCCTGCTTGGCGCTGCGTCATTCTCAAACGGCGCAACTTGAAAATTAAGGATGTATATTCCATCTTCCACTTCGTTCTCGACAAACACTAATTCACTGATTGTTCGTTCAAAATTTGGGTTGTTTGGAACTTCCCAAAAAGCATGATGAAAAGCAAGCACACCATTGTCCTTTTCTCGATCTACAGAAGGCAAATCCACCAACAAATGGTCAATTCCCGTCCTTATTAATTTTTCGGCACATTTAGAGTCAAAATAAGCAGGGTTCGTTGTGGAGTAATCCATGCTCTTCTTAGAATCAACATTTGGCAATGTCCGAATAATTAACGCTTCTACAGATTCCAAATCAGTCAACTGATCAGCAAAAATGATTGAATCCATTGCTCCATCTTCATTCATTTCCTTTTCCGGCTTTATCGAAAGTAATTGAGCTTTGAAAAAGTATTCCTTCATCGTGTTATTTATCGAGTAAACTTCTTCCGTAATATGTCCCAAACATTCCGTATGCGTTCCATGGCCATGAGGATTGAAAAATATATTACGGAAATTTACACTTCCGCCCTCTTTTATTGAACCTGTATAATGCTCTGTTCGTACAGGCTCAAAAATTGGTTTATCAACATACCAGGCTTTTGGGTTTTCATCCGTATTTGACAATGCTAATGAAATATCGATTGGTTTTGAAGTTTCGATATAGGATTCTGGAGTTAGATATAATTTCATACTCAACTAAATTAATAATATCCATTGATAGAAGAATAATTTGTTAAAAATATAAAATTGTTTACCATGGTAATTAATAAATTATATCTTTACAAAAAAAATAAATTATGAAAAAAATAGGAATGTTTTTATGTGCGTCGCTAACATTAATGGCTACGTCTTGTTCAACTGAACCAACCACTTACAAATTGGATAAAAAATCGTCTTCTCTTGAGTGGGCAGCGAACATGAGCCCAGAATATGGGCACACAGGATATGTCCAAATTACAGAAGGGTCAATCGTAATGGAAGGTGATGCGCTTAAATCAGGTTCATTTACAATTGATATGAATACGATTAAAAGTACTGATTTAGATGAGCCGAAAGCTACGTATTTGGCGGCGCATCTAATGGGAACTGCACCTGATGAAAATCATCCGGTGGATATGTTCTTCAACACTCCAAAATTCCCTAAAGTAATTGTAAACTTGGGTGAATATAAAAACGGAAAACTTGGGATGGCACTTGTCATTTTAGGGAAAGAATTGAACCAAGATGTAGCAGTTAAATTAACAAATGATGAAAAAGGAGCATCTATCAAAGGAGATTTTGCTTTAGACTTAACGTCATTAGAGATCCCTGGTTTACAAGTTGGTCCAGATGGTTCTCAAATTAATCCTGCGATTAACTTTAAATTGAACGTAGTTCTTAAGAAATAATACCATTAAATAATAAAATAAGAAGGGCGGGGAAACTCGCAGTCATGGTCGGAAGATTTTTCTTCCGACCATTTTTCGTTTTACGAACACTTCCTTGTTGATATAATCGATTGATTTTCAATATTTTAACTTGTTTTTATTGCTGATTATTAGTATCTTAGTTACTGATAATCAGTTAACTATGGCAGTATTTAAAGATCACAAAATAGGAGCAAATCATTTATTGGGAGTTATTCCTGAGAGCCTTCTAGCTAATCTATCGGCAACCACTAAAGTCGATCATTATTCTAAAGTTCTACAC
>CAWUSK010000044.1:0-19146 GCA_963925035.1 uncultured Flavobacteriales bacterium | reverse complement strand
AGCAACTCAAGGTGAATGTCCTGAACCAGTGGATAAAGACATGACAATTTGCTTCAAGGGACAAACGTTGATCGTAAAAGAAAGTCAATGGAGGTCTTACCAATCGCAAGGAGCAACTCAAGGTGAATGTCCTGAACCAGTAGATGGAGACATGACAATTTGCTTCAAGGGACAAACGTTGATCGTAAAAGAAAGTCAATGGAGGTCTTACCAATCGCAAGGAGCAACTCAAGGTGAATGTCCTGAACCAGTGGATAAAGACATCACTATTTGTTACAATGACAGTTCTATAATAATTAAACAAAGTCAATGGGCTGAATATGCTACGTTAGGCGCCATAAGCGGAACTTGCCTCAATCAAAATGGAGAAGTTGTTCAAGAAGAAACGATGGTTATATGCCATTTTACCGGGGCAAAGCCTGTGCAACTGGAAATTCCTGTTTCAGCATGGGCATCACATTTAGCTCATGGAGACTCTGAAGGCCCATGTCTTGAAGTTTCAACGGTAGGAAACGACGAAATTGTAATCTGCCTCAACGGAGAAACAAAAACGATTAAAAAAATCCAATTAGCGAAATTCAAATTACAAGGAGCGACAGAAGGTCCTTGTAACTAAAACATCTCTAAATTTCATGAAATTTGCCGACCAATTGTTTTGGTCTGCATTGTCTTTATTCACTAGATTATTAAGTTCTATGAAAATTATTTTCAATAGTCGATTGAACTAACTATATTCGCACCTTTATATAGATATAATACAGAAATGGCGATAATAGGAAAAATTAGAGAAAAATCATGGCTGATGCTAGTTTTAGTTGGAGGGGCACTTTTAGCATTTATCCTTGGAGACTACTACAAAGGTTCGAATGGAAATGACCTGGAGTTTGGTTATGGAACCGTTTACGGGGAAATGGTAAATATTGATGAATTCAATAGTCAATTGGCACTTGCGGAAGAAAATACTCGTAGAAATGCAGAGCAGCAAGGACAGCAGCCAGAACCGGTTGATCGAGATGCAGTATGGTCTTCTTTTGTAGAGGGGATTGTTTTGGAAAAACAGTATGAAGCTTTGGGAATCAATGTTAGCGACGCAGAATTTGAATCTTACCTTTATGGTAGAGACGGTTTTAAAGTTTTGCCAGATTTAGCTCAAGGATTTACAGATTCTGTTACAGGAATGTTTAATGATAAATTGCTACAATCACGTATTGAGGAAATGGAATCTTCTGATGATCCAAACGTTCAAAAGCAATGGGCAGACAGCAAGGAGTATTATACAAAGCGAAGAATGCAAGAGAAATACTTTGAGGTTTTAAATCAAGGTGTTTACGTTACAAATTTAGAGGCGAAGAATGAATACTTAGCTCAAAAAGAAGTAAAAAGCATCTCGTATGTTTTTAAACGTTATTCTGACATAAAAGAAGAATCAATTCCAGCTACTGATGCTAAGTTAAGAGCCTTTTTCGAAGAGCATAAGTCAGAGAAAAAATACGAAAACAAACAAGCAACAAGAGAAATTAAGTTTTTCGATATTTTCATTGAACCATCTAAGTTAGATTCAATGGCTTTTAATAAAACAATGGCAGATCTTAAGTCAAAGTTTGCAACGACGAAAAATGATTCATTGTTTGTTATGAAAAACAGTGATATGAAAGGGTTTTCTAGTACACACCTAGCAACATTCAAATCTGACAAAGATGAGAAGGCGCGTCAAGGTATGACTTACCCAAGTTTCATGGATACAATTTTCAAATCTGCAAAGATTGGTGATGTCGTTGGACCTTATGAGGACAACGGAAACACTAGAATTGCAAAAGTATTAGACTTCAATAGAAATAGTTTAACTGCACGTCACATCTTACTTGCGGCGCAAAAAACAGATGATGCAGCAGTTAAAAAAGCGAAAAAAGTATTGGACTCAATATTACCTTTAATTACTTCTGCCAATTTTGAAGATTACGTAACGCGTTTTACTGAAGATCCAGGGTCAAAAGAAAAAGGGGGTAAATACGAAGACTTCATGGACTACGAAATGGTTCCTGAGTTTAGTAAATTTGCAACAGACGAGCCTATTGGTAAAATTGGATACGTTCAAACTGATTTTGGATTCCATATTATGGAGAACATAGAACGTAAAGAAATGAATGCTCCTGTCTTGGCAATTATACAAAAAACATTAAAGCCAAGCATAGAAACAGCAGACGCGAAAGACAAAGAGGTGTATGATTTGTTGTTTGAATTGGATGAAAAATTAAGTAAAAAAGATTCTCCATACGCTAAAGTTGTATTATTTGATACAATTGTAAGTAAGGCTGATAAATTTGCTCGCCCAATTACTATAATAGATAACGCTCCAAAATTATTTGGATTTACTTCAAAATTCGCAGAAGATAAATTATTGCAACTTGCATACCGTGATGGTGCTCAAGTTGGTGACCTTGTAAGTTCTCCAATAAAAGATAAAAACAGATACATTATTGCAATTGTTTCTGCAATAAAAACAAAAGGAGAACCAACATTTGAAGATGCTCAAGCTGCTGTCAAACAAGATTACATTGATGATGTAAAAGCAAAAAGAATTACGAATCAAATGCTTGGTGTTAAATCTTTAAAAGAACTTTCAGCTAAACTTAAAGTAGAGGTTCAGAAAGCAGAAATTACTTTTGCTAACCCTCAAATTACAGGGGCAGGATACGAACCAGAAGTGGTTGGGGCATTATTCTCTGGACTAAAAGATGGCGCTCGTTCATTGCCATTAAAAGGTAAGTCTGGTGTTTACGTTGTTCAAATTGAACAAACGATGAAGGCACCTGCTGCAGCAAATTACAAAGTAGAAAAAGATCAATTGTTATCAACTGTAAAGAATAGCGCGCAAGGAAGTGCTAGAAGTGCTTTGATTAAGCAAGCTGACGTGGTTGATAACCGCCGATTCTTTGAAAATAACATTAGAAGATAATCTAAATTATCTCTTTTAGAAAGTCGCACCGTTCACACGGTGCGACTTTCTTATGTCATACAAAATCGTTTTCCGGGCAGGGCTTGAATAAGACCATTCATTTCCAAATAAAATAACTCGGCGTTTAGTTCAGAGATAGGTAATTCTGTTTTTAAGGAGAGCACATCAATTTGAAGAGAATGATGTAAGGTAATTAACACTGTTATTTTTAACTGAATATCTGACAGGTTTGTAAACATCGCTTTTTGAATTGCCGTTTTCTTTTCGTCATTTTTCCAATTCATCATTGTGAGGAAGTCGTCAGGAGATTGCATTAAATGCGCCTTTTGGTCGGCAATAAGTTTGTTACAGCCTTGGGATGTCTCTTTATGAATTGACCCTGGATATGCAAAAACATCTCGGTTGTAATCATTGGAAAGGTTAGCCGTTATCAACGAACCTCCTTTCAATTTGCTTTCAACAACAATAGTAGCATCGCACAAACCGGCAACAATTCTATTTCTTTTTGGAAAGTTTTCTCTATCAGGTGTCGTTCCAGGAATAAACTCCGTAAGCAAACCTCCATTAAATTTCATTTTTTCAGACAAGCCTTTATTTTCAGCCGGATAAATCCTATCAAACCCATGACCTAAAACACCAATCGTTGCAACATTTTGCGCGATACAACAACGGTGGATTGCTGCATCAATTCCAGAAGCTAAACCACTTACCACCACGATGTCTTGATCCACAAAAGAATTAATTAACTCCTCGCATAACCTCGTTCCATATGACGTAGCATTTCGTGTTCCGACCACAGCAACTACTTTTGAAGTGTTTAAATCCACTATTCCTTGGCTAAATAGCACTAGCGGCGCATCAACACACTGCTGTAGGCGTCTCGGATAATTTTCATCTTCAAAATAATACATTGAAATATTATTCTTTTGAAGATGATCAACTACTGCAATTGATTTTTCCAGTGCTTTCTCTCTATCCATTTTCTGAATAAACGAGCGGCTAATCCCTGTATTTCTTAGAATTTCTGAAATACTTGACGTAAATAGTGATTCAGCTGAATCTATTCTTTGTAGAATCTCTTTTGCTTTCACAGGGCCTATTCCATGTAATAAAGTCAGTGCAATTTTGTAATGTAGGTTATTGTAATTCAATTTTTTGGTATTTTGGCTAATTAAATTACTAAATATTACTCTATGAAGCACCTAATTCAGTTAATAATATTTGCCCCTTTCACACTTTTTTCCCAGCTAACTGGTTCTATCATCGATGAAGAGACCAAAGAGCCCGTTTATGGAGCAAAAATTATTTCAGATTCTGGACAAAAAGCATTGAGTTCAGTAGACGGCAAATTTAAATTAAATCTAACCAATTATCCAGCTACATTAATTATTACAGCGCAATCATACAAATCAGATACTGTAGTTGTTGAAAAAGGAGGAGATATACAATTTTCACTAAATAGTGAAGTCCAAGAAATAAAAACTGTGGTTGTAACCGCAGGCAGAAGAGACCAAGATATAGAGCAGGTTGCTATTTCAATGGAAATAATTCGTCCAGAACTTTTTGATAACAAAGGTCTCGTTGATTTAGAGCAAGCTGTAGATCAAAGTCCCGGCGTTTATGCCATGGATGGACAAGTAAGTATTAGAGGTGGAAGTGGTTTCGCATACGGTGCCGGAAGTCGTGTTCTTGTTTTATGGAATGGTATTCCAATGATTTCAGGAGATGCAGGAGATGCCAAGTTCAATGCTGTGCCAATCGAAAATGCTTCGCAAATTGAAGTGCTTAAGGGAGCTTCTTCTGTGCTTTATGGAAGCGGAGCCTTGAACGGAATTATTTCCCTCTCCGAAAGAGAACCAAGTGTAAAAGGAGATGTTCGTGCAAAAGTACAAGTTGGAATTTATGATAATCCAAAGCGCGAAAGTTTAAAATGGTGGTCCAAAAATCCGATGTATTATCAAGCAGAAGCGTATTATGGTAAATTATATGAGAAATTCGGTTTCACTGTTTCGGTAAATGGTTTTACATCAGATGGATATAAGCAAGGTGAAGTTGAAGATCGAGGAAGAATTTCAGGCTCTCTATTTTTTAGAACAAAAAAGTTTCCGCGCCTTAAATACGGATTGGGTTACAACGTTCAGTTTCAAAAAACAGGAAATTTTATTATTTGGCAAAGTGATACACAAGCATACATTCCAAGTGGCGGGGCAGATCTAAATGATCCTGCTTCAACGTTAACGGTCAATACCGGTTCTACAATAAATGTGGATCCATATATCAAGGTATATGACAAAAAAAACAACCTTCACTCCTTAAAAACGAGGTACTATTTTGTAGATCGCGTTAATTTAACCAATAAAGAACAATCAACTACCTCAGCGGTCATATACGGCGACTACCAATTTCAGAAAAAATGGGGTCCTGGCACGGTGTTAACAACTGGTGCTACCTATACAAGGACGGATGTAAACTCAAATTTATTCGGAGACCATTTTTCAAACAATTATGCCGCTTACATGCAATTTGAAAAATCTTTTTGGAAAAAACTCCACCTTACCGGTGGTGTTCGTTTTGAATATTACGACCAAGATAAAAAATCGGGTGATACAGATTTTTCTTTCAGCAGAGATACATCAGCTAAAACAATACCTGTTTATCCAGTATTTAGATTTGGCGGCCACTATCAGGCGTTTAAACACACACACCTTCGTGCTTCCTTCGGTCAAGGAATTCGATATCCTTCAGTTGCGGAGCGTTACACTTATACATCTGTTGGAGCATTAAATATCTTTCCAAATGACAATTTACGACCAGAAAAAGGATGGGCCGCTGAAATTGGAATTAAACAAGTTGTGAAAATTGGAAAAAACTGGAAAGGATTAATTGATGTTGCCGGTTTTGTTAACCAATATGACAATATGATGGAGTTTACATTCGGGGTTTTTATTCCTGACTCAGTTTCTCCGAATTTAAACCCAAACTCTCAATATTATATCGGTAAATATTTCGGTTTTCAGGCTCAAAATGCAGAAAAAGCACGAATTGCTGGTGTCGAATTTTCATTCAATAGTCAAGGGAAAATCGGAGAAGTAGAAGTTACTTCATTGATGGGTTATACATACATGAACCCTGTCAGTTTGAATAAAGAATCCGCTTATGTGGCGACCTTTTCCGATTCAGCATCAAGTACTTTAAAATATCGATTCAAGCACTTGGTTAAGGCCGATATAGAGTTGAAGTGGAAAAACATTAGTGTAGGATTTACAGCACGTTACAACAGCTTTATGTCTAATATTGACAAAACATTTGTTGAAGGTATCCAATTGTTAGATGGGTCTACTGTTGAAATTTTGCCTGGGCTGGACAATTATAGAGCAAAACATAATAAGGGCAGCTTAGTGTTTGACGCCAGAATAGGTTATAACTTTTTGGAACATTATCGCGTTGGCTTCGTTGTAAACAATTTACTAAACACGGAATACGATACGCGACCTGGAGACATTCAAGCTCCTCGTTCATTTGTACTTCAGTTACAATTGAAATTTTAAATGAAAATTATTGGAATAATTCCCGCACGTTATGCTTCTTCTCGATTTCCGGGCAAACCTTTGGTAGAACTCAAAGGGAAGACAATGATACAACGCGTCTATGAAGGGGCTATAAAATCTCAACACATTGAAAAAGTAATTGTTGCGACAGATGATGCGCGCATTTTTGAAGCAGTAGAGTCATTCGGAGGAAATGCAGTAATGACAAGTGAAAGCCATACAACTGGAACAGATCGATGTGGAGAAGTAGCTAAATTATACCCTGACGCAGATGTAGTAATCAATATTCAAGGTGATGAACCATTGGTAGATTACAGACAATTAGATCAGTTGTGCGGTGCTTTTAAGGATGAAAGTGTACAAATTGCTACGCTCGGAATCAATAGCGTTTCTGAAGAAGATAAACTCAATGCGAACAGAATAAAAATTGTACTCGATGAAAAGCACAACGCGCTTTACTTTTCGCGAAGCCCAATTCCAAATACGGCAAATGCAAAAAAAGAAATCATAGCACAATTTCAAAATTATCGACACATAGGGTTGTACGCATATCGGACAAATACGTTGGCTGAATTAGTTCTGTTAAAACCTACGCTTTTAGAACAGGTTGAGTCATTGGAACAGCTACGCTGGTTGTATTACGGCTATAATATTAAAGTTATTTCAACAACGATTGAAACGCCAAATGTTGATGTTCCCGCTGATTTGGAGAAAGTGCTGAACAGGCTTTAGTTTTTCCACACATTTTTTCTTACTTTTGTAGTGATGACAACGATTGAAACTCATATTGGAAATTTACTTTTGCGACACAACTGCGTGATCGTGCCTTCGTTTGGTGGATTTGTTGCAAAACAAGTTTCCGCGAAAATCAATTACAGTTCGGGTAAAATGACTCCACCAAGGAAATCATTGTTGTTCAACAAACAGCTGATCAATAATGACGGGTTGCTGATCAATGAATTGGCACAATCCAACGGCTTGACTTTTGAAATTGCTTCCAACGAAGTAAAACAAAAAGTAAGTGAGTGGAACGCTTTATTAAAATCTGGTAACAGAATTGAGTTAGATTGTGTTGGGTTTCTATTCTTAGACGCTGAGAAAAACTTGTGCTTTGAACAAGACCGATTCTTTAACTTACTACTTCAGTCTTTCGGATTAGGTCAAGTACATTTCCTTACTGAGGTAGATGTTAAAAACGCAGAGCACAAAATCAATATTACTGAAAAATCAGAGGAACAAATAGTTGACATTGATCCAAAAATGGAGGAAACGACTAAAGTTATTCCAATTAGAAAGATTTCAACAATAGTTGCAGATACAACTATCATTGAACACCCAGGATTGGTGAAAAAACGTTCAAATGCCTGGAAGTACGTTGCTGCAGCATGCTTTTTACCTGTCGCCTTTTATTCCATTTGGATTCCGATGAAAACAGACGTTTTAGAGTCGGGCGTAATATCAATGCAGGACTTTAATCCTTTTCAACAAAAGTTTCAAGAACACTTTACTGTTCCAAGTTCAATTGAAACTAAAGAAAACACCGAAATAAAACGAGAAGGACTAGCCTCAAAAATTAACGAGATTTCTTCCGACGTTGTGGCTTATTCGTACAAGTTTGATGAAGATCTATTTGTTCCTGTTAAAGTCAATTCGAACACCACATTTGATAAGGAAGAGAAGCCAACTATTTCTGTCGACGTGCCTTTTTCGGCAAACACCAAGCATTATATTGTAGGATGCTTTTCAGATAAAAACAATGCCGAGAAACTTGTTGTTAAGTTAAGGTCTTCTGGTTTGTTAGCTAAAATTGTAGATAAAAACAACGGTTTATACAGAGTTTCAGCAGGGGGCGCAATGTCAACTGAGGGATTAAACGACATTAAAATGTCCACAAATTCTTTGGGCCTTGCTGGTTGGATTTTAAACTAAAAACAGGTCTATTCATATAGACAATCATTAATCCCCGCTAAAACTAAAAAATGAAAAAAACGATCGTATCATTTCTGTTTATTGGTCTTGTAAGTTCCATCTTCGGACAGTTTGGTTATTCGGAACCAGTAAAAAATGCAGAAGACAGTGAATATCAGTTTACAAAAGTTGCCCATTTAGACGCAACGCCTGTACAAAGCCAAGGTTATACAGGGACGTGCTGGAGTTTTTCTGCATTGTCGTTTTTTGAATCTGAATTAATTCGACAGGGAAACAATAATCCTGAGCTTTTATCAGAAATGTACATCGTAAGAAAGGCGTATGAAAGTAAAGCTGACAAATACATTCGCATGGATGGAAAGGTTAATTTTTCTGAAGGTGGCGCGTTTCACGACATTCCTTATGTAATTCGTAATTATGGAATCGTTCCTGAAAGCGTGTACGCCGGATTAAACTATGGTACAGATAAACACAATCACAGTGAATTGTTCAGTGTTCTCAACGGAGCAGTTCAAGGAGTTTTAGCTCAAACAGGCTCAAAAGGAGGACTGTCCAAAGCATGGAAGCCAGCAATCAATGGAATACTAGACGCTTATTTAGGTGCAGATATTAAGGAATTCGAATTGAAGGGTAAAAAGTTTACCCCTAAGTCCTACGTGAAAGAAATTGGATTAGACATGGACAACTATTTGTCATTAACGTCTTTTACAAATCACGAAATGAATAAAGAATGTATGTTGGCAATTGCTGACAATTGGGCTTGGGGGAAAAGCTACAACGTTTCTTTGGACGACTTAATGGCAGCAACAGAATATGCCTTGAAAAATGGTTATTCTGTAGCTTGGGGAGCAGATGTTTCTGAAAAAGGATTCAGTTTCAGTAATGGAATAGCTATTAATCCTGCAGATGACGCAACGATTAACGTAAGCGGAAAGGACAATAAAAACTTTTCTGACGGAGGAGCAGATAAACAATCGAATGCTTTCAAAACACCTGTAGAAGAAGTTAAAGTTACTCCGGCAATTCGTCAAGCTGCTTACGAAAATAAAACAACCACTGATGATCATGGAATGCACATCGTTGGAATGTACAAAGACCAAAAGGGTACAAAGTACTTCTTGGTGAAAAACTCTTGGGGAACAGGAAACTATCCAGAAGGATTTTTATACGTTTCAGAAAGCTATTTCAAATGGAAAACAATCAACGTTTACTTGCACAAAGATGGACTGTCAAAAGATATGACTAGGAAGCTCGGATTAAACTAGTTTTCCATGTACATAAAGAAAAACTATAGCTTCTTAATGACGCTTAATTGGTCAAAGAAGTCATTTATTCTTGGAATTCTTTATGCACTTATAATTCAAGGGGCGTTTTACCTTTTGCATTTTAAATTTTCATTGCCGTGGCAGCCGATAAGTATTATTGGCATCGCCGTTGCTTTTTATCTCGGTTTTAAGAATAATAGCTCTTATGATCGAACATGGGAAGCCAGAAAGATTTGGGGCGGAATTGTGAATAATAGCAGATCCTTTGGTGTATCAGTAGATTCATTTCTACAAGGTGAAAATCAAGAGGAAATAAAAAAAGAGCTTATTTATCGCCATATCGCCTGGTTAACAGCTTTACGTTATCAATTACGTTTAAGTCGTCCATGGGAACACAGTGAAAATCGACTCAACACTATTTATTCTCCAACTGTCTGTGAAAAGTATATTTCAGAATTAAACGGTAAGCTCGTGCCATACTTAAATGAGAGCGAAACAGAAAGGGTGATGTCTAAAACAAACGTAGCCGCTCAAATAATGGCAATTCAAGCAAAACGATTGCAAGAATTAAAGGATTTAAATTATTTTGAAGACTTTCGCCATATGGAGTTTCACACCTTGACCAAAGGTTTTTACGATGATCAAGGTGCAGCTGAGCGCATAAAAAACTTTCCATTTCCAAGGCAATATGCATCTACCGCACTTTGGCTAACTCTCGTTTTTGCTGCATTTGTTCCTCTTGGATTGTTGGATGTATTTGGTACTTATGATAGTTGGATTTACTGGCTGTCTCCTTTCTTTTCAGGATTAATCATTTGGGTGTTTTTTCTGATGGAAAAAATCGGTGATTACTCTGAAAATCCGTTTGAAGGAACCTATAATGATGTTCCCATTACCTCAATAGCCATTGGTATCGAAATTGACTTAAGGGAAATGATCAACGACTCTAATATTCCCGATCCTATCAAGGATACAAATGGGTTTTTGATGTAAACTCCAACTTTCCTCTTAATGCAAAAGCTCACTATAATTCTTTTTTCCCTTTTCGTTTGTTCGCGTGCATTAAGTCAAGACACCACAGATTACAAACGTCTAAAGGTTCTTCCGCTTCCTGCGTTTGGATATGCGCCAGAAACGAGTGGGTCGATTGGCGCATTGTGTTTGTTTAGCTTTAATATTTATAATGATTCTAATACGCGTCTATCTAACGCCAAAATAGAATTCAACTATACACTCAACAAACAAATCATTTTTGAAAATGTCTGGAGCTATTTCTTTAAAGATGAAAAATGGTTTACGGATGGAATTGTACACTACTCCATTTACCCAGATTTCTATTATGGCATTGGACCTAGAACACCACAAAGTAA
The DNA here is from genome assembly GCA_963925035.1 of uncultured Flavobacteriales bacterium. Classification (GTDB taxonomy): domain Bacteria; phylum Bacteroidota; class Bacteroidia; order Flavobacteriales_D; family Crocinitomicaceae; genus UBA4466. Next base: position 8,078 of record CAWUSK010000044.1, on the reverse strand, counting down.
TAACGTGTTGTTTAACAGCAATCGTTTTGTGTTTCAAGGTAACGTTTACAAAAAAATTGGAAATCAGTTGTTCTCTGGCATCAATTTAAAATACATTGATTATTCTAACGTTCAAAATAAAGATTCAATTCAATATTCAGAATTGACTAGTAGCCGTTTAATGGGCTTTGGGCTTTCCGTGTTAAAAGACACTAGAAATAATATATTAACGCCAATTGATGGTTGGTTTTTAAAAGGCAGTGCGGGATACAATTTTTCTAAAAGTAATTATTTTGAAGCAGCGATCGACGGCCGTTACTGCAAAACCTGGAGGGCCCTATTTACGCTAGCTGGACGTTTTTACAACAGAATTACCGCAGGAACACCTTCTTTTTATGATTACTCGATCATGGGAGGAGACAATATTGCGCGGGGATACCGATACGGTCGTTTTAGAGACAAAAATATTACTACTTTACAATCAGAGTTTAGAGCGCATCTGTTTTGGAGAATTGGAATGGCTGCGTTTGCAGGAGTAACGAATGTTTATCCAACCATTAGCAAGTTTGATTTTAGAGCTTACAAAGTGAATGTAGGTATCGGTTTAAGGATTTTGGTAGATAAAAAGGATAATACGAGTTTGAGACTAGATTACGCCATTGGAGAAAACGGCAACAATGGATTCTACGTTTCCTTTGGAGAATCCTTTTAGTTGACTACTTTTTTTTCCGCGATAGCGCTAAGGTTAAGAAATGCCCATAACTGAAAATTAAGAACGGTAAGACATCCATAAAATGGATTTTATCATTCTTTGTGCGCTTAATTTTCATAAGTACACTTCCTCTTTTCTTAGCGCCTTCGAGGTAAAGAGCACACAACAAAAAAACCCAGCAACAATGTCGCTGGGTTTTAAATTTTATTGAGAGATTAAGCTTATGCGTCTCCTCCTTCTTCAGCTGGAGCATCTCCTTCAGAATCAGACTCTCCTTCAGAATCAGACTCTAAATCAGCAGCTGCACCTCTTGCCATTTTAACAGCAACAACAACAGCATTTGCTGGTTCTAAGAATTCAAGTCCTTCTGGGTTCAAGTCAGCAACACGAATAGATTGTCCAATTCTTAATTTTTCAATTTCGATTGTAATCGCCTCAGGAAGATTTCCTGGTAAACCGATAACACGTAAAGATCTGTATGGTTCTCTTAACTTACCACCGTTCATTACACCAATTGGAGATCCAACTGTCCGAACTGGTAAGCTAACTTTTACAAGTTTATCTGCAGCTAACTCTAAGAAATCAACATGCATTGGTGTATCTCTCACCGGGTGCATTTGTTTCGCTTGGATAATAGCACTTGCTTTTTTACCATCGATGTCTAACTCTACTTCGAATACGTCTGGAGAAAAAATGATTTTTTCCATGTCGATTGACCTTACAGAAAAGTGAGTTTGTTCACCTGATCCATAAAGCACACAAGGCACTTGTCCTGCATTTCTAACAGCATTCGTAGCCTTCTTCCCTACGTTCGTTCTTAACGAACCGCTCAATTGCGCTTTTTTCATTGTTGTTTGTTTTTATTATTTGTTATTTATTTGTATCAGAACTCTCTTGTGAGAGAGTGTTATCAAAAGCTATCACTTTTTCTTATTTATGAGATTATAAAATGTGAACTAATAGATTGATTGTTGACCATTCTTCTGATAACATCTGCGAATAAATCTGCAGTGCTCAACACGCGAATTTTATCGTGCGGTTGTTTCAAAGGAATTGTATCTGTTACAATCAACTCTGTAATTGCCGAATTGGTAAGACGTTCGTAAGCTGGACCAGATAACACGGCGTGTGTACAAAATGCACGAACACTCTTTGCTCCTTTCTCCATGAATAAATCCGCTGCTTTTGTCAATGTACCTGCTGTATCGCACATATCATCCACCAAAATAACGTCTTTTCCTTTTACATCACCGATTACAGTCATTTCTGCTACTTCGTTTGCTTTTTTACGTTGTTTGTGGCACAATGCCAAACCAACGTCCAAGCGTTTTGCATATGAATTTGATCGTTTCGCTCCTCCAGCATCTGGTGCAGCCATGATTAAATTTCCTGTATTTAATTTTTCTATTTCTGGGAAAAAGATGGTTGAACCAAATAAGTGATCTACAGGAACCTCAAAGAATCCTTGAATTTGATCTGCGTGTAAATCCATTGTCATAATTCGATCAATACCCGCAGCCATTAACATGTTGGCTACCAATTTTGCTCCAATTGCAACCCTTGGTTTGTCCTTTCTGTCTTGACGTGCAAACCCAAAATAAGGAAGCACAACAATAATTTTTCGTGCAGAAGCTCTGCGCGCTGCATCTACCATCAATAAAAGTTCGAATAAATTGTCTGCAGGTGGCATTGTGGACTGAATGATAAAAACATCTTGTCCACGCACTGTTTCTTCAAGTGAAGGTTGAAATTCACCGTCACTAAAGTCCGTTACTTTTACATCTCCCAGTTGCACACCGTAAGCCATAGCAATCTTCTCAGCTAAATCCTTAGAAGCACGACCTGAAAATATTTTTACCCCTGTTGACATAATTCAATTATTCGAGGACGCAAAGTTAGTGATTTAAATCCAAAAAACAACGGTTTAGCGTTCCATTAATTCCGTTGAAAATTATCCAAAAAATGAAATCTCCTTTTCAATGAAAAAAGCCAATTAGACCGGTTCATTTTCCTCTACTTCCTCCTTCTCCAACAATACATTCTTCAAGAAAAGCGTGCTTTCTTCAAATGCAGGAATACAGGTAGAAACGGTATTTTGAAATGGATAATACAGAAAGGAAGCTTCTTTAGATTCCTGTGAAACAAAATCGTTTTTCTCATCGTATGATTCTGCCATCAACAACACCGCTCCAACAATGAAAACCATTTTGAGGACAGAGAAAAAGATACCCAGCAGTTTATTGACCAAGCTCAATTGAACGACCTTAATAACTTTTTCCAGGGCTTTTCCTCCAAAATAAATCATGGCGCCTATTCCTAAGAAAACAACTGCAAACGATATAATTGGTAAATAAGATGACGGCTCCAACTCCATTTTTTCCATCAAGAACTCAGAAACCAAGTCTGAAAAATGAATTCCAGCGTAAAGTCCTATGAAAAGCGCTAAAAAAGTAAACAGTTCAATGATGAACCCTTTTTTAAACCCTTTCCATGCAGCATAACCTAAAAGTCCTAGTATAAGAAAATCTAAAAAATTCATTTTTAGTAGTTAGTCACAATCCGAAGAAAGCGTAGTTGTAAATGAAAGCGCCACTTCAGTCCACAATTTAGAAACACCATCTTTTCCTTTGTGTAATTCGTTGCATTCTGTATTCAATGCCTTAATTCCTCCAAGAGCATTCCATGATGAAACATCTATCGTTGATGAAAAACTGAAATCTCCACCTTTCAATGTGTAATCCCCTTTTACGTCCACTTCAGTTCCATTCATTGAAACAGAAATCGTTGCTTTACCATCTTTTCCAATTGATTTTATCCTCCCTTCGATTGTTGGAGTGTTAATTGTTTCAAAAAAGAACTTCGCTACTTTTCCATTTCTACCTTCATCATTTGTCTCAACAGATGCTGTTTTCATAGAAAATGTGATTGATTCTAAAACGGCAATTGGATCATCAGATGCTTCACTTTCAACAGTAATCTCATTAAACCCCCCTTTTACCGGTGCTTTGTCATTTGTTTTAAATGCCGTCCATTCAAATGTTGTTGCACCTTCATTGTAGGAGTAAAAGCAAGCTGCTTCTATATTTTCAGTCGGTTCAACTCCAATTTCTGCTTCACCTTTACAAGCTGTTAAGACTAAACCAAGAACGAAAATCGATGCGATAGATATGTTTTTTTTCATGAGAATTGTTTTTTTTTTCGAAGGTAGTAATACTCTCTCAAAAAAGCGAACAAATTGGAATTGATTGGTTAATTTTGATGCATGGATTACGACGTAGAGTTACGCTTTCAAAAAGTGAAAACTGAATTAGAAAAAAAATTCGGTGAAGGAATGGATGTTCAGTCCATCTTATTTTTGATTGGCGTCAATGAATTGGGAATGGGGTACAAAGAGTTCTCTAAACAAGAAAAAACAGACGTGCTTCATGTTGCAATTTGTACACTCTTAGAACCTTACGGTTATTATAAGTACGATAAAAATGACGATGAAGGATGGCCGCACTTCAACCTTATTAAAGAGTTGCCTCCTTTAAACGATAGAGAACAGCAACATTTAATCAAAGAAGCAATGATTTCCTACTTTGAAGAAAACGACTATTTCAAGGTAGAAATGCCTTCTAACTAATTGGCTATATTTGCACGTATTAAACAAAAATAATTTATGGATTTCCTAATTAAAGCCGCTCAGTTAATTTTATCCCTTGCGATATTGGTTGTTTTACATGAGTTCGGGCACTATTTAGCTGCGCGATTCTTTAAAATTCGTGTAGAAAAATTTTATTTATTCTTCAACCCTTGGTTTTCTTTGGTAAAGAAAAAAATTGGAGATACTGAATGGGGAATTGGATGGCTGCCATTGGGTGGTTATGTAAAAATTGCTGGAATGGTTGATGAATCCATGGACAAAGAACAAATGGCACAGCCTGTTCAGCCGTGGGAGTTTAGAGCAAAACCAGCTTGGCAGCGACTGATTGTAATGATTGGTGGTGTCGTGGTGAATTTAATTGTCGGAGTTGTTGTATATATGTTTGTTGTTTTCACATGGGGAGAAGAACAAATTCACACCAAAGATCTTTCTTCTGGTTTGTCTATCCATCCTTACATGGAAAAATATGATTTATATTCTGGAGATAATATTTTAGCAATTAACGGCAAAGAAATTAAACATATCAACGATATCAATAACGGAATTTTCTTGCGCGATGAGTACAAATTAAAAGTACAACGTCCTGACGGAAAAATTGAAAACATTACGCTACCAGAAGGTGCAGAGTATGACATGTTTGAGAACGGTGCTTTTCCAGCTATCAGCTTGCGAGCTACAGCAGCCATCGATTCTGTAAATACTGGCGGCAGCGGTGACAAGGCTGGCTTCAAAAAAGGAGATGTTTTCGTTTCAATAGCAGGTAAAAAAGTCCTTTACGATGAGGTTCTTTCAATAATGAAGCCCCTTGCAAATAAAACAATTGACATCGTAGTTCGAAGAGATGGAAAAAACATTACGCTTTCTCCAGAACTTTCGTCCAAAGGAACCATTGGGATTGTTTTCAATCAATATAAGTTAATCGACAACTCAAAAATTAGACAAATCGATTACACTTTCGGACAAAGTTTTAGGCGGGGTGTGGCTAGGGGTTATACTACTCTATCTGATTATGTTGGTCAAATGAAATTCTTGTTTACCAAAAAAGGTGCTACGTCAATCGGTGGATTCGGAGCAATTGGGAATATGTTTCCTGCTTCTTGGGATTGGGAAAAGTTTTGGTTAAACACGGCTTTAATTTCTATCATTCTAGCTTTTATGAATATTTTACCTATTCCAGCATTAGATGGTGGTCATGTAGTTTTCTTGATCTACGAAATGGTAAGAGGAAAAGAAGCACCGCAAAAAGTGTTGGAGACTGCCCAATATATCGGTTTCTTTATCTTGATGGGGCTGTTGCTTTATGCGAATGGAAATGATATTTATCGTTTAATAGCAGGTGGTTAAACTGAATTAACCCTAACTATGCTCGCCACGATTATTGATTACTGAATTCAACTTCTGAGTTAAATAATAATTTTTCCATTACGTATATAGGAGTTTCATATTTGTGTCTTTGTGGTTCTATTATTGAGATTAATTTCGATTTCGGTAATTCTCTGATCAGTTGTGTTTTTAAAGTTAGTGTCTTTCTTAAAATACTGCCCAACAAGTCCATTTAGGTTTTCATTTGAACCTCTTTCCCGTGCGCGTTATGGATAAGCAAAGTAGTAATCGATTTTTAAGAATTCTGTAACATTTTCATGTCCTGCGAACTCCTTTCTAGAAACAGAGAGGGAAATTTCTTTATTTCCCTCATGTTTTGAAGCAATTTAACCCATTAATCTAAAAGTTGTATGTGTTACTTGAATTTAAGAGAGATTATCCTATCTTCGAGAAAACATTTTTTGGTTGAGCGTTTTGCCTAAGTATCGCTTACACTTTTTAACGACTACTTTTTAGTAAAGTCAGAATTTATCCCTTTGAAAGAAACGACCAATATGGAACAAAAAGTAGAATTTATCTGTGAATGGAGAATTAAACAATATTGAATTAAAGAATTGTGCAAAGCCTTTAATATTTCTCGATCAACAACTTAAAAATTAATTTCGAGGTTCGGAAAAGAAGGACTTGAGGGTTTAAAAGAGCCATCTAAATACACCAAAAAACATCCCAATAGTGGTGAAAAAAATCTATTCTGGTTAGCAAAAAACAAGAAAATTGTTCTTTAACGTTTGTCTTGAAAAAACATTAGTATTAAATAAACATCAATAAGGCTTAGCCAAAACTTAGAGTAAACTATGTCACCTAACGAACATTAAAAAATTCAATTTGAAAAAAGCAAAACTCATAATAACCTTTTTGTTCTTTGCAAGCATATCATGTACTTATGCCCAGAGTAAGGTCGGTTCTTTAAGAATTATTTGGGAGAACGAATCCTTAGCAGATTCCGTTCGTTTTAAGGCTATCATGGATTTCTATTTGGAGAATACGCAAAGCAGCCCAAATAGTTCTTTAAAACTTTCCAAATTTCATTATCAGTTGGCCAAACAATTGGGGAACCGAAAAGAAGAGGCTTTGGCGCTAAATGAGAAAGCGATTGTTCTATCTATCCAAGGCTATAAATCAGATAGTATAAATGGTGTGCTTCAAGAAGTCTTGTTAATTTACACTGAATTGAAAAACTATAATGGAATAGCATCTACAAAAAACAACATTGGCGCGCTATTTCAACACCAAGGTGACTACCAATCTGCTTTAAATTATTATAGAGAAGCTTTAGCCCTATTTAGAGCACAAAAAAATAAGTTAATGGTGGCTGATGTTCTAAACAACATTGCGGGAATTTACTACTCCATAGAGTTATATGAATTAGCCTTGTCAAACTTTAAAGAGGCTTTAAGTATTTATACGAAAGAAGGAGCGGACGAAAAAGCTGGGTTTCTTTGGTTAAATATGGCTGTCATTTACACCAAAACTGGACGCACTAAAATTGCCAGAGAGCATTTTCAGAAAGCATACCCGATTTTAAAAGCAAAAAACGATTTATATTACCTTCCAGAATATTTTTATCATCTAGCGATATTACATCAGGGTACCGGAAACATTGATAGTGCTATTATAATGATTGAAGAGGGACTGAAAATCCTCATTGATATAGGCAATAATGATAAAATAATATCTTCTAAACTTCTTAAAGCCAACCTAATTTTAGATTCAGATGTAGAACAAGCTTATCGTATAGCGGAAGCATTAAAAGAACCAATCCTTAATGGGAGCAATAAGTCACATAAATCCGCATTGTTTCAACTCTTATATAAAAGCTACAAAAAACAAGGAAAATTCGAAATAGCACTAGAAATGAATGAGCAATATTTGCTGTATGCAGATAGTGTTCTAATAGAGGAAAATAAGACTGCAATTGTTAGAGAAGCGCTACAAGCCGATTACAACGCTAAGCTATTTGATAATCGATTAGAGGCCGACAAAAAAGAATCGCAATTAAAATTGAAACAGAGGGAATTGGTTTATTCTCTTGTTCTGATTGGTGCGATAATTATCCTAATTTTATTTTTCTCCTACCGTTTTCGAATAAAGAAAAATGAAGAAAAACGAAATTTATTATTAGATGAAATAGAAAAGCTTAAAACCAATGCAAATAAAGAATTAATGGTTGATTCCAATAAGTTTGAGTTATCTAGAATGAAATTAGAAACGAAATTGGATAGAATCTTGAATGAAACAGACTGGAATGTATTGCAAATTTTATTGAACAATCCAGTAAGTACGAATAAAGAAATAGCCGAAAAAGCTTTTATGAGTATTGATGGAATTGGGTCTTCCTTGCGAAGAATGTATGAATAT
>CAWUSK010000043.1:0-5283 GCA_963925035.1 uncultured Flavobacteriales bacterium | reverse complement strand
TTCACCTTGAGTTGCTCCTTGCGATTGGTAGGAGTTCCATTGACTTTCTTTCACAATCAGTGTTTGTCCTTTGAAACAAATAGTGATGTCTTTATCCACTGGTTCAGGACATTCACCTTGAGTTGCTCCTTGCGATTGGTAGGAGTTCCATTGACTTTCTTTTACGATCAACGTTTGTCCCTTGAAGCAAATTGTCATGTCTTTATCGACGATTGTTCGGATGACAGAAAAAGCAGACTTAACAGTTCCACAAGTTGAAGTAACAGTGAGTACAACGGTATTATTTCCTCCAATCAAAGAAACATTTTGATTAAATATTTTAGAAGAAGGGTTGTAAGAACCAGAACCAACATTTTTCCCATTAAGATTAATGCTTACTTGATTTGCATTCGAGATGTTTTCTATTTTAGCCTGAACTGAAAACAAAATTTCCTCCGTTCTAATTGAACTCGTAGAAGGAGAAATCATTGCAATTTTTGGAGTAATACAAGCGGTATATTCAATTGTAATCGTTTCCGTCATTTCTCCGCAATCGTTTTTAGCAGTAATTTCAATGACGTTGTTTCCCTCTTTTAACGTAAGTTTTTGAATTAATTCTTTCGAGGATGAGTTGTAAGCAAATGTCTTAATGACATTGTTTAACTTTAGAGAAACTTGTGTTTTACTCGAAATGTTTTCAAAAAGTGCATTTGCAGTATAGTTGCTGTTGTCAACTTTTAAGTCTCTATCACTATTGTTTATTTTCACAATCGGTTTGTCGCATCGCACATATATTACATCAACAACTTGTTCTTGAGTTCCACATTCGTTGTTCACCACAATTTTAATGGAGTTTTTACCTTCGGCAAGTGTAATAGTGCTACTAAAAGTTTTTTCCGCGTCATTGAAACTATAGTTTCTTAATTCTTTGTCGTTTATAGAGTACGTGATAGTTTTTGCGCGTTCCAACTGTGCTGTAACGGTATAACTTTGATCGTTAGTGGTTACTTCTGTTGTTGTCGGATTTACAAATGCAACTGTCGGAGGAACGCACTCTTCGAATAAGACGTTTATACTTTCAGTTACTGTTCCGCAGCCATTTGAGGCCGTAATGTCAATTGTGTTTTGACCTTTGATTAAAACTACTGACTTTTGAAGTTTACTTGTTTCAACAGAATAGACAAAATTCGTGTCCTTTATTCCATTTAGCGCGAATTGGATATTGTTTTTCCCGGAAATTTGAGAAATTAAAGCTTCAACATCAAGTTGCGTTGATGAAACAGTAAGTGTTTTTAAAACTGGAGTAACGATTCCAATTGCTGGCTTTAAACAATCGTTATTTACAGCTTCAATTTCATTTTCAACTTTTCGTGATCTAAAATTGAATTTTAACATCAAGGAGGTATAATGGTAAATGTCGTTTTTGAACACGCCCCATTTTTTTGTTGCGCCTTGGTAACCGTCAAAATCATTTCTTAGAGTAAAGGTTGTCTTGTGTTCAATTCCAATAGAAAAGCGAGGTCCAACTTGATAAGCTAAACCAATACCGATACTTGGCATGAAATTTACATTGTATATTGTTTGATCACTACCGTCAAGTGCAGAGTCGTAAATATTATCAGATATCCCTTTCCATTCCCCTTTACTCATACCATTAGTCGAGTAATTGTAATGTTGATTCATAGAAGACGTTGAGTCTTGGCTGTACAAGTCTCCATAGGTTTGATTCCACACAAAATGTGCTCCACCAAAAATGTACGGGTCCCAACCAGTTCGTTCACGTAAACCATTTGCGTGCAGGACTAATTCTAATCCAACTTCATGAACTTGTGCTTGAAAATTATTAATAGTATGGCCTAATGAGTCATATAGTTGAGCTACATTTCCTGTAGGATTATAACCAGAGTTACCAGTTACGGTGGTTGTGTCGTAATCTTGACCGTACCATTTCCCCCCTAAATAACGAAAACGCAAGTCAAAACTAAACTTCTTTCCGTAGTTGTAATTGAACGACCTTCCGAATGTAAATCCGTAACCGATGTGCGTTTTATTCTTTACATCTGTTGTGTTCCATGCCGCACCAGCGTTTAGTCCAAAAAACCATTTGGAATCATGGTCGTAATCTAATTTTTGACCAAAAACAGAGGGTAAAATTGATAGACAAAGTATGAGTGTAGTTAATTTTTTCATAAGTTAGTTTTAATATATTCTCGTTAAAAACGTTCTATTATTGTGCCAAAGAATATTGAGCATTGATAATTAAGCAATTAATAACAAAAACAATTCGGCAAAATTATCTTATTTTTGTTTAAATAACTAATAAAACCTAGGGTTTTCAAATTTATGCGCGCATACGTTATTTTTTTGTTAATGTGTTTTTGGCAATTTACAATAGTAAATGCTCAAGCGATCTACAATGGCTGTGCCAATGCTCTTGAAATTTGTCCAAACACAATTTATAACGTTAATAATATTGATGCAGACATAACTTTTTGTGGAGGTTGCGAAGACAACTTTAATTTTTGTTTTACCACTGAAAACACTATCTGGATTACTTTTACGACCAATAATGCTGGAGGAGATGTACAGGTAAATTTTTCAAACCTTGTTTTTGAGGCAAATGCGAATCAAGGAACAGCTCTTCAAGCGACAATAATTGAAGCAACCGCTTTTTGTAGTTCAGGGTCCTATACCCAACTTGGAAATTGTGTTTCTAACGCGGCGGGGAATTTCACATTAAATGCTACTGGGCTGCTTCCAACCACAACCTATTTTATTGTAGTAGACGGAGATAATACAGGGGCAGGGGTAACTTCTGCAGCTGAAAGCACTTTTGATATTTCTATTTTGGGAACTGGTGTTGACCGTGTAGTGCCAAGCGCTCAAATTACACCAACAAATTTGAGCTTTTGTCAAAATGAAGTCATTTATTTAGGTGTGGATTTGCAAAACTGTCCCGATTCAAGTAATATTTCTTGGTATGTAAACGGAACATTGGAAGCCGTAACGTCAGATACTGTATTAATAATTTCATCTCTTCAAGACGGAGATGTAGTAACTGTTGAGGCGTCCTGCTTTACGCAGTGTATGGTCGTTGTTTCGTCTTCCACAAATCCTGTTTCAGTTTATACATTTCCTATTGATGCTGGACAAGATCAAACGATTTATATCGGTGGACAAGCACAATTAAATGGTTCTACCAGTGCCCCAGATTATTATTGGACTCCATCATTTTTTGTTAGTGACACCAGCGATATTAGTCCAATGGCCAATCCAACTTCAACCATCACCTACACGCTTAACGCTGCAGAAAATGGGTGTACTTCAACAGATTATGTTACGATAACAGTAATTGATGATTTGGACATTCCAAACACCATTTCACCCAATGGTGATAACATCAATGACAAATGGTTTATTGAGGGAATTGAGAATTATCCAAACTCCATATTATACATTTATGACCGCTGGGGACAGGAAGTGTTTCAAACGACTGGGTATTCAAAAACGAAGGCATGGGATGGCACTATAAAAATTAGAGAAAGTGCAGAAGGAGTTTATTTTTATGTGTTGGATTTAGAATTGGATAAAGGTGAAACCTACAAAGGATCAATAACAGTAGTTCGATGAAGAAAACAATACTCCTTTTTATTTTTGGTTTAACGGTTCGACTTGGTTTCGCACAGCAAATTCCACAATACTCGCAATGGTCGCTGCACCAATTTGCAAACAATCCAGCACTTGCAGGAATAAACCCATGCATTGACATACACGCATTGTACCGCATGCAATGGATTGGATTTGAAGGAGCTCCTAAAAGTGGCTTCTTCACGATGGCGATTCCTTTGAAAGCAAAACGTAAAAAATATTTAAGTGCCCGTCATGGGACAGGGTTTAAGTTTGAGACAGATCAAATTGGACAGTTTAATGTAAACAGATTTAACCTCGCGTATGCAGCGCACTTTAACTTTACAAAGGAGAATCGCTTGTCTCTAGGTTTGTACGGTGGGTTTATGCAGATGGGATACGATTCAAAAAACGTACACACGACAGAGCCTGATCCGTCTATTTCTCAAGAAGCATCATTCGTAGTTCCTGATGCTTCCTTTGGAGCTTGGTATAATTCAGAGTTTTATTATTTCGGACTAACTTTAAAAAATCTAATTCCTTCGAAATGGAAGGACATTGGAAACACTTCACGCAATCGATTTCACGCCTCTTTTAATGCAGGTTATCAATTTCGCTTAAGCGAAAACCTATCCTTGATTCCTTCAGCAAACTTGCGAATTCCGCCAAAAGGACCAGTATCCTTAGACCTTAACTTAATGTTTGATATTAAAAACACAGTTGGGTTGGGCATTGGTTATAGAAATACAGATGCGGTTATTGCAATCGTAAACATTAAAATTAAGGAGCAGTTCTCAATTGCTTATTCATTTGATTACACAATCTCACGTATTCAAATTGGAGCGCAAAACACACACGAATTGTCTTTGAGGTTCACGTCTTGCAAACCTCCAAAAAAAGCAACAGCCAGTTGCCCTCTGTTCAATTAATGTCTCTTAGGTTTTCCAATATTATATGTGCATAAGTAATATGAAAGGTTATAGTACGGGGCTTTTCTCTTCTCATCTTTGTACTTAAAACTCATATATTATGAAAATAGGAATAGCTGCTATTGTTTCACTTGTATTCATTTCTTCTTGTGTTCCTGCCAAAAAATACAATGAACTGGTCGAAAAGGAAAAGCTTTGTAGTGAGGAATTGGAAAAATATAAAACAAGTGCATTAAGTAACGAAGCCCTTGCAGCAGAATTGAAAACAAAATCTGATTTATTGTCGGGCCAAGTTACACAGTTAAAAGCGGACACATCTTCTTTGGGAGGTCAGTACCGAACTTTAAAAGCGAAATACGATAAGTTGTCAAGGCTAAATGAAGATCTTGAGACAAATTATAATAAATTGCGTCTTTCGGGAGCTAAGGAGTCAGCCGAATTAAATACGGAATTAATTACAAAACAACGCGAATTACAGGATAAAGAAGATAAACTGTTGGCACTTGAGAAGGAATTAAAAACAAAAAGCGATTTACTGGTGCAACGTGAACAACGCTTAAACGAGTTAGAGCAGATTATTTCAGATCAAGAGCGAGCAACGATTGCGTTAAAAGATAAAGTTGCTGCAGCACTGAAAGGATTTGAAAACAAAGGGTTGACAGTTATAGAAAAAAACGGAAAAATCTATGTAAGTCTTGAGGCAAAATTACTTTTTAGTTCAGGTAGCACTTCAGTTGAAGCGGAAGGT
>CAWUSK010000042.1:0-34762 GCA_963925035.1 uncultured Flavobacteriales bacterium | reverse complement strand
CTTATCGTTATCATGACCTTGATTCAAGACGCGGCGTTTAGAACGGTAAACGAAGAAGGAATTCCTTTATTAGTGGTGAACGAAGATCAAGATTCCTTGGGTTTCAGAATTGAGGCTGGATTGAAAAACTCGGATTTAGTGGCTTTTCACAATGAGATTAATGGAAAACGTGCAACACGAGATGAACTGTTTAAAGCAGTGAAAGAAGGCAAGTTTTTGATAGGAATTGTAATTCCGAAAGGAACAACAAAAGCAATTCAAGAAGATGTTAAACGTTTGGTGGATGAGAGTTTGGGAGAAGATGTTTCTCAAACGAAGCAAAGATCTACCGAAATTGAAATGGTGATTGACCCGATTGCTTCCAAATCTTTTGTAACGTCTGTAACCAGCCAATTGAGAGAGTTTATTTCAGCGCTGAAAACACGCGTTATGTTTGAAACGTTTAACGCTCAAATTGCGGAATTAATTCCCGACGACGTTACGATAAAGAAAAGCGAATACTCAAACAAACAAGCGGTAACGTACAAAGAAGTCTACGCTTCAGAAATTTCCGGAGAAATTAAACCAAACGCTGTTCAGCACAATATTCCAGCATGGACAATTTTCGCCATGTTTTTCATCGTTTTGCCTTTGGTAAGTAGTATAATGAAAGAAAAAGAGGAGGGTAGTGTGTTCCGTTTTCATACCATTCCAGCTTCCTACTTTCTTCAAATCAATGCAAAATTGATCGTATTCATTGTTGTTTGTCTGATTCAATTTTTCCTAATGCTCTTGATCGGTTTGGTTTTTCTACCAATGCTTGGACTTCCAGTTTTACAGCTTGGAAATAGCTACTCGGGAATTCTATTGATGGCTTTAGGTTGCGCTTTGGCAGCAAGTGGATTTGGAGTCTTAGTAGGTTCGTTAGCAACAACCCAGCAACAAGGTGCTGTTCTTGGTTCACTTTCGATCTTAATCTTCTCAGCGATTGGTGGAATTTGGGTTCCTGCTTATGTAATGCCGTCTATCATGCGCAGGATCAGCGAAATCTCACCTTTAAAATGGGCGATGGATGGTTTTTACGGACTTTTCTTGCGCGGTGAAGGATGCGTTGATATTCTTCCGCACTTCTTTAAATTGGCTGTATTCTTTGCTTTTTGCTTAGCAATTGCCATTCGTATTCAGAGTAAGAAGCGAATAGGGTAGTTGCAGTTGGTCAAGACTGCAAGATAAAAGAGACCAAACTTGAGTTCTTTTGTTATCGAATTAATTCGTAGGAATGGAATTGAACTTTTAACCCATTGAACTTGAATACGGAGCTTGCCGAAGTATGAACTACTTAAAAACTAAGTTTAAACGAAGGCTTCAACAAGAAGGTGTAATATTCGCCAAGTCCTGGAGTTAAGCGCCAAGTAAAATCAATGGAAGCAATTTTGAAAATGTTTTCTATTCCAAACCCAATTTCGGCATAAGCATTGTCTATCGCTTGCATTCCAGCAGGGAAAAGATAAGTCTGTTGATTGTTCCTGTCCGAAAGATTTCCAATAAAGGATTTACCAAATACAAACGTTCGCCACTTCAATTTATTGATCAAGGGAATTCTGTCCAACAGTAAACCGTCAAAATGATGGTCAAAATGAAGCGCAATGTATTGATCAGATCCAAATTCCATGAAACGCATTAAGTTAAATGCTGCTGCATCGTTAAAAATCAATTGATTTCCGAAAGGTATATCTAGCGAAATATGTGGAACTGTTCCAATTGTTTGTCCTCCTTCAATGGAATAATTGAAATATCCCAATTTCTTAGCGTTCACGCGTTGGTGAATGTTGACCTTTATTTTCTGGTAGCTATAATCTGACTTGAACGTTGCTCTGTCTGCAAATTCATAGCTCACAGCAATATCTGGGAATTTTCTATTTTCCTTGAAAAAGTCCTTTTTATCGTAAAAAGTTCCTTTTATTTCCTTGTACAAATAACTAAATTTCACCGTGGTATTGAAACCGGTTGTAACGTAGTTGTCTTCGAAAACCATATTTCCTGTCTCATCCCAACGTCCAAATGTATTTGAGAGTGTAGGTGAAGTATTTCTATTGAAATAAGTCACACGTCCAATTAACCCGGCAGTGATTTCCTTTTCAAAAAACGCTTCAAAATTAGAAACGTAGTTGCGTGAATTAGAATTTCCAATCTGAGTAAGCGAACCAACAATATAATCCAAGGCAATTTGGTTGTAGCTTCTCCCCAACTGGTCAATGTCAAACTGATAAATTGCTCCAATACGTGTTGCTTTGTGCTTTGGCGTTAAATCTGAGAATGTCGCTGCACGGTATTTCCATTCTTTATCCCTCGTTCCATAAGCGAGATAACCGTCAAAATGAATAGGAATTTTATTTTCAGGATCGGTGCGAAATCCAAGTTTAAAACGTGAAAACTCAACTTGGTTATAACTGTAAAAGGTATATACATTTCCAATTTGTATGCCATTTAATGGAATGTAACCCGTTCCAATCGTATAGAATAGATTTTTCCTAAGCTTGAATGCTGGATCTTCTAACACGCGCTGAGTAACGTCAATCAATGTTTTTTCCTCCTTTGAGAATTCAGTTGTTCGTTTCGTTTTCCAAAAAGCTTCGTCTTGAATTTTAGCGCTGTCCGCATAACTTACAATTTCAACTCCTTTAAATAGCGTTGGATCAATCTCTTTGTTGATTGTGTAGTTGCTGAATACGGATTTCTTTCTGCCGAAAAACCCTGTTAAATCATTTGAATTTTCAATGACTGTGAAGTCACCCAAGACTTGTGATTCTGTCAACATCCAATGATTTGGTTCAACTTCACTGTAGAATTGAGAAATATAGTAACTACGAATAAAATTGACATTTGCTTGTACATCGAATCGCAAGTTGATCTCTGTAATCGCATAGCTAGCTGAATCGAAATACATCTCTCCAGTAAATGCTAAGTCGCGCTGAAATTTAGGGCGAAAACGAATTTTATACGTCATTCTGCCATTTACCAAACTACTGTCCATCAAGTAGAACTTGTAATTGCTTTTGTAATTATCGTTCAGTGGACTTGGAAACGATTTCCCTAGAATAGAAAGGTAATTGTCGTAAATATTTGGTGTCAGGTACAAGTCTTCGGTAAACTTCACCAAATTCGGGCCGGCCAATCCTGTAGATTTTTCGCCAACAACAATATTTTTCTCGTCTCGTGGATTCCCCGCGAAGTAGTGATCTGTTGCTTTCTCATTAAGCAAAGTAGGTAAGTAGGAAATTCCATCCTCCGTTTTCTGTGCATTGTCCCAAATGTAATCGAACGGTTTTAAGATGATGTTCTTTTTAATTTTATCTGTGAAGTTGTTTAAATCGAAGCGAATTTTCGAGTACTCGTTGGAAGTATAGTATTGTAAATTCTCAGGATTACTTTTCGGTTTGTTTTGAATGATTTTGCGCATGTATCTCCATGCAATATTCTCTCCAGCTAAAGCCGTAACTTCTTCTAAGTCTTGGAATAAGCTCGATTTCAATTTAAGATTAATCTCTTGTTCAATTCCTTTTGTTACTGGAACCCGTTGCGTTGCAAAGCCTAAAAGTGAAACCACAAGCGTATCGCAGATCATCGACTTGTCGGAGATTTTTAAACTGAAAAAGCCAGAAGTGTCTGTGGTTATTCCAACCTGCGTTCCCATGAAATAAACCTTTGCAAAGCTCATAGGTCGGGCTGTGTCATCTTCAGTAATAATTCCAGTCACAGTCGTGGCCTGTCCCCATGAATAGTGAGAAAGTAGCGCTAGAAAAAGGATCAATATGTAATTAGATGTCAACCGTATCAAGTAAGCCCAAAATTAAACAATCTTTTTGGATGAGGGAATTGATTAAATCAAACTACAAATATTGCTGTATTCATTCAAATTAATCTATTTTTGAATAATGAAAATCGCACATTTTCTTCCTTCCCATATTTTGATGGGTTCTAATTTGATTCATTTCTTTCGTGTTGTTCTGCAATTGAACTTTAGTATGAAGGGAAGCATTGTTATGCGTTTGCTGACTTCTTTTTTCATTTTGCTTTTATTCACTCCTTTTCGAATAATCGAATCAATTCTTTATTTTTTCTCCAAGAAAGTAGAGGTGAAGCAACCCATTTTTATTGTAGGTCATTTCCGCAGTGGAACAACGTTTTTTCATGATGCGTTGAATGAATTGGATACTCTTGTTGCCCCTCGAATGGTCGATTGCTTGTTTCCGCATTTGAACAAGTACTTTCACTTCATGCTAGTTCCGATTCTTAAAAAAGCATTGCCTGAGACACGCTTAATGGACAAAATGAAAGTAAGGTGGTATTCTCCTCAAGAAGAAGAATTTGCTTTGTCGCTGATGACATTCAATACATCCGTTAGCTTTCTATTTGCACCAAAGAACAATTCAAAAAAAATAAACGTTTCAGTCGTGTTGAATGATCAGCGCGTAAAGGCAAAATGGTTGAAAGCCCATTTGAAATTTGGAATGAAACTTCAATCGATTAACAAAGGGAAGACCTTGGTTTTTAAAAGTCCTTCAAATACTGCACGCATAAAAGAAATCTTAGAAATCTATCCAGATGCTAAATTCATCCATATTGCGCGAAATCCAATAGATGTAATACCTTCTACCATTAATTTGTACCATAAGTTACTACCTGAATTTAGCTTGCAAGACGCATCGAATGTTGATATAACGGAATATGTATTTGAGTTCTATGAGCAAGTGATGCAGAAATACTTTGAGATGAAACGTACGCTATATCCAACTCAATTGTTCGAATTGAAATACGAAGACTTTGTAGAGCAACCAATTGAAATGTTAGATAAAGCTTTTAATCAATTACAAGTTTCTGCTGCCGTGGATGAGTTGGAACCTTTTTTTAGGTCAAGAAAGAAATTTAATAAAAATAAATTCACTTTAGAAGAAGGTTTGAAAACGACTATAGAAAAACGTTGTGCTTCAGTGTTCAAAGAATACAATTATTCCGCGTACAATAAATAATTTTTTAAGGAACCAATCATGTCAGCTGCTTCTTTACTTGTCATACTGTTTGAATCATAGCAAATTTTAACGCGCAGTTTTCCTTCATAAAGTACGCCTCCAAAAGTCACAGGAGGATTTTTCATTACCGGGGGAATGTTGGTAATGTTGGTGATTTTTCGCCCAGCAAATTCATCGATAATTTTAGTTTCGCCAATATAGGTATACGCAAATGAGGTCATTTTTCCTTTGGCAGGCCGATTCATCATCCAATAATATATACCAAGTTTTAAAAAACGCAGAATGGATTGCAAATCAAGTGATTTTGATGCAATATCAGCTTTCATTTGCTCCATTGTTTGTTTATTTAACTCCTGTTGAATTTCGGATATACTTGTAACTTGTTCTGGCTTTAATCTGTAATACATAAAAGAAAAACGATTTCCAAGAATGTATTTCGGATCTTTTTTATGAGTCAATTCTGATGGCTGCTGAAATAAGTATTTTTGTTGAGTTTCACCTTTACTATCAATATGCTCTTGGATGGTTTTACAGCATACTGCCAGCAATAATGAACTCATAGACTTAATGTGGTGAGAGCGAATTATTTTTGATTCAATTTGATTCGTTTCTTCAGCCGTAAAATCATGTATGATGTATTCCTTTAGGACAGGATTAGTGTCTGTGGATGATATGTATGAAATTGGTTCTCGCCATTTCTTCATCATTATCCGAGCGAAAGCAAATCCGTTTTTTAATCGTGTGAAAAACGAGTCTTTTTCTGGTTTAAGAGTTCTATGAAATTGAAATTTCTCACCATTGAAGGAACGGAGAATATTCTTTACGCCATTATTGTCAATGAAAATATGGTTGACTTGAAACAACACAGCGCTTGATTTGGGCAATTGAATCAATGTTATTTTGACCGGAGACGAACCAAAGAAATCGTTTCCAAAAACCGTTGAATAAACGATTTTATCGGCTATTACTTCAGTAAATAATAATTCATTATTTTCCTCAAAACGGTAGCGCTCTTTACCGAAAAAAGGTCGTACAAGTGACGTGTTAACCAATTGTTTGACGTAGGTATTGGAAAGAAGATGCTGTTTTAATTCATCAGCAGAAATAAGGGAAGCAAGCTCAATTAAAAGTTGACTTGTATTCGCAGAGCCACCTTCTCTTTTGATTTTGTAATCAAATAGAAGTTGTAAATGGTCACTGCTACTTAAACTTATTTCTTTTTGCATCCTTAATTGCCTATTACACAAAAGTAACAAAGATTTTTGTTCGGATTGAGAAAAAAAAACAGAAACTCGCTCACCTATGAATGAGCGCAATTCAGACCAAAGCTTAAAAATTTAAATGTGCTACCACAATTCTAAATCCGATTCCTGGATGTCCACTTGTAACTCCCTTGTAAGGATCTGTCCCACTGATTTTTATTTCCACTTCAGAGTTTAACCAGCTTCCACCGGCGGTACCAGGATTGTTTTTAGAGGCATTATCTTCGTAAACCATTTCAGCTACATTTCCACTCAAGTTATACAAGCCTATAGTATTTGGATAATAAGATTTCACGGGAGCTGTCAAGTCTTTTGGATTGCCTTTCAAATCAACTCGTGATGTAGAATCCAACGTCGCATATTCTTCTTCAGGTATTTTATAATTTGCCAAATATTCTCCTTCATTATTTTGAGTAGATCCGTTTCCCCATGGATAATCGAAATATTGTCCTTCATTACTTGCTGCTTTCACCCATTCACTGCGGGTTGGAATTCGTACATCATTGATTTTTTCATCATCTTTTAAAGTAGCATTTGTTTCATTTGATAACCAAAAACAATCATTTCAGCTGCTTCACGACTTATATTAACCACTGGATAATTATCATAAGCTGTATGAGAAAAATAATACTCCTCATAAGCATTTTTGCCTTGTTTCGTTAAAGTTGACCATTTCTCTTGTTCTGGTTTTGCAATATCGAACTCGGCTTTTTTTCCTTGAATTAACAGGTCAAACAGAAATGTACGGTATTCAAGGTTTGTTACTTCATAGACTTGCATATAAAATGCTTGAATTGAAATGGTTTTACTGTTATAATCGAAACTGCCAGATGGAATATAAGCATAAAGTTTCTTATCAAACTTCGAAAGTGATTTAATCATTTTCTTCTTTTGCTTATGATTAGCCTCAATTTCTTCTGCCGTTAGTTTCGGATAAAACTTGTCTTGGCTATATGCGATAGGATTGACGATCTTTTTTGATTTAGCTTTTTCTTTTTTTCGAATTATTAATTCAATCTGTTCAAAATATTGAACGGATTCGATAGATTTGGTTTCTAATACCGGCCAGATCAATTCTTTGTTCTTTGGAATTTCGTTTTCCTCAATTATAAACTCAACTTCTTGAACTTCTTCCGCTGATTTCGTTTTTTCAATTGCTTCTTTGGTTGGCTTATTATTAATTTCTGTTGGTAATAATAAAATTGCCGCTATACTGATTGTTAAAATTGAACTGATCATAATAATTACATTTTTCAAGGTGAAAAAAGAACCTTTTCCGTCAGAAGGTGGTGTATTTACATCTGCAGAAAGGTGCTTTAAGAATTCATTTTTTGTTTTCTCAAAGGATCTTGCAACAGGTTGTGTCTTCGCTTTTTGGAAAAGCTGATCGATGTTTACTTGCTCTTTCATAATTCACCTCCAGTTTTAAATGATGATTCAAAATTCATGAGTTTAGATAATTTGTCTCGACCTCTTTTTAATCGCTGTTTTACTGCATCTTCATTTGCTCCTTGGATTACAGCGATTTCTTTTATACTGAATCCAGAAATTTCAAATAAAATGATGCTTTCACGTTGATCATCGCTTAATTTCTTCAGTAACTCATACAAGTAATGAACGTCCGTGTGAAGTTCACCGTTTGCGGAATTGTCTTGAATTAAAGCTGCTTGTTGGTCGTTCGAAAAACGTTCTTCTCGTTTCTTTTGATTTTTACTTCCCAAAACGCGCACACAAATTCCAAATAAGAATGAGAGAAAGGCATCTTTAGATTGCAAAGTTTCTATTTTTTGAAATGCAATTAAAAGCGTGTCGTTCATTAAATCGGAATATTCCATGTCTCCATAAACTCTTGCTCTGCAGAAGCGTTCGAACCTATCATGAATTGGTTCGTAAAGTTCAAGAAAGATGTCTTGTTTCGATTTCATTCTAAATTATTATTGCTCCTTACTAAGTAAGTTTGATAAGTCGCAAAAAAGTGACAACCGAAATAAAATAAATATTTCCGAGCGATTAGCGCTTTGATTTTACAACGTCTCTTCCAGCCATTTAAAGAATTCAGAATGCCAGATCACACTGTTTTGGTAATCCAATACCCAGTGATTCTCTTCTGGAAAGTATAACAAACGACTGTTCAATCCTTGCAATTTTGCTGCTTGGAATGCTTCTAAACCTTGTCCAATTGGAACACGGTAATCTTTTCCTCCTTGGATAATCAAAATAGGTGAGTCCCATGATTCAACACGCTCAGACGGGTTAAATACAGTATAACTTTTTTGCGCTACAGCATTGTCTTTATCCCAATAAGCTCCACCTAAATCCCAGTTCGTAAAGAAGATTTCTTCTGTCGTTCCGTACATGCTTTTCCAGTTGAAAATTCCGTCGTGCGCCACAAATGTTTTGAAACGTTTTTCGTGAATTGCAGCTAAATAAAACGCTGAATATCCTCCGTAACTTGCTCCAATACAACCAAGTCGTTCTTTATCTACATACGATTCCTTTGAAATGTCATCAATTGCAGAAAGGTAATCTTGCATATTCTGTCCACCGTAATCGGTGCTAATTTGTTCGTTCCATTCAACACCGTAACCTGGCATTCCTCTTCGGTTTGGAGCAATGATAATATAACCTTGCGCCGCCATCAATTGGAAGTTCCAACGGAACGAGTAAAACTGACTCAATGCACCCTGTGGACCACCTTGACAATAAAGAATTGTCGGGTATTTTTTTGTAGGATCAAAATCTGGAGGATAAATAACCCATGACAGCATATCTTTGCCATCTGTTGTTTTAGTCATTCGTTTCTCAACTTTACCCATTTTGGTATTCGCATAGATTTCATCGTTTGTATGCGTCAATTGCGTCATGCTTCCGTCTTTCTTCTGAACAACATAAATTTCAGTGGCGTGATTCATGTCTTTTCGAGTCACAACTAACTGAGCTTTTGTTTCTCCAACAATATCACTGATGTCAAACTGTCCATTTGTGATTTGCTTTATTTGAATCGTTTTTGCTTTCGCTGTTGGCAATGCAACTTCAAACAATTGAACTGTACCGCCAACTGGAGCGATGAAGAAAATCTTCGTCCCATCGTTCGACCAACTGAAACTATTTACAGTTCCGTCCCAATTTTCTGTCAAATTCATTTTATTCCCATCAATCAAGGCGATAATATCGTTTTTATCCGATTCATAGCCATCGCGTGTCATTTGTAAATAACCTAAAACTCTGTTCGATGAAAAAGCAGGCTGAGTATCGTATCCTTTATTTTCTAAAGTTAAATTGGAAGTTCCTTGAGATTCAATGTTGTAAACGTAAATATCTGTGTTCGTGCTCGTCGCGTAGGCCGCACCACTTAATTTTTTTGAAACGTATAGCACTTGCTTACCATCGGGACTCCAAATAAAGTCTTCTCCGCCACCAAATGGTTTTTGAGGACAATCAAATGGCTCGTTTGGCATGATATCAATACGTTCGTTTGTTTCTGAATTTTCAATAAAAACATGAGAAAATGCTCCATCTTCCCAAGTGTCCCAATGGCGGTAATTCAGATCGTTGTAAATTTGAACATTTGAATTTTTTAATTCAGGATAAAAGTCTGTACCATAAACACGGTCGATTTTAACGTCTTCACTCACTAATTTCCATTTTCCATCAGGCGAAACTTTAGCCTTTTCAATAATGAAATCAGAAACATCAGTAATTTCTTTAGGGTTACCACCTGAAAGTGGAATGATATAGGACTTGTTTGATTTTTTATTTGCCAACACATCCACCTTAGAAATTGAAAACAATACATTTTGTTTGTCAGTCGAAAGTCCGATTGGAGAAACACGGTTCAATTCCACCAATGTCTTTGGATTCATTAACTCTTGCGCTGAAAGTTGAAAAGTGAATAGCGTGCTCGCCGCGATATAAAAAATCGATTTTACCATGATATAACTCCTTTAATTTTATTGAAAAAGGTTGACTTTTTCGCTTAAGGAGTTAAAGATAAAAATTACAACGGAACTAAGGTTCAATGAAAGAAACGAATTTTTTACTTATTGCGTGATCGGTCCGTTTTGAAATTGTGGTCCTTTATTGGCAATATTTGGGAAGAAGTATTTGAAATCGATTGAAAGGTATGATCCGTCTACCGGTTCGATGACTTGACTTTTGTATCCTTGATTGGAATAGTTAACTATCATGTCAAACAATGGCTTAAAAGGAACACTTGCAGAACCTCCAAGGTAAAAGAAGCCATTTTTCTCTGTTCTGAATTCAAATCCAACATTTGCATTGAAATCAAATCCGAACTTTTTCTCTGCTACTCCGATATGTTGAAATTCGTTATCTCCTCCTGGCTTTGTTACAACTGCAACATCTGTTGGTTTAAAATTAATCGATGCGCCAACGGAAGCATTCATGTACCATTTTTCAGCTAGTTTGATGTAGAACAAAGCGTTTAACGGAATGTCATAGGATATAAAACGAATGTCATTTTTCGCCATTATCGATGAGTCGGCCATTTCAATGTCAATCTCAAAGTTTCGTTGGTAGAAATTGATTCCAGTTTCAATTGCAATCAATTTTGTTAGCCCTGCACGAACCGTCCCTCCAAATGAATAACCAATTTTTTGTCTCAATGTAGAAGAGAATATTACAGATTCTCCTTCATTTTGTTTAAAGTTAGTTGTAGATGAACCGATGAATTGCGTCGGAAAAATAGGACGAACTTGAATACCGAAATAGGAAGGAACACGTTCTTTTTTCTTTTGACCAAATGCAGTAAAAGCAATTAAAAAAAGGAAAAGAAAAAAGTGTTTCATGAATTCTATTTGATGTAAATAACGGGATTTAATCTTATTTATTTACTGATTTGTTGAGTTGTTGATTGAAACGGCTGGATCTTCATGCGAAGCGAGTGCATTTTGGCGTTTGCAGTGTCCAATGATTGCAATTGTCAATAGGAATCCAGATAACATAATTAATCCGTAACGGAGTGCCTTAAAAGGAATCAATGGTTTCTTATGTTTTGCCTCCACCAAATAATTTAATAGAACGGTATGCTTGTAATCATTTTTGTGAATGCCAATTAAATGGTAAGTACGCTGTCTTTTTTCTTCTTCTCCGCGTTCGAACCAAATGTTCTTTTGTTCCAATTCAAACTGGAATGAATCGGCACGTCCCTTATCAGGAAATCGATAAACGATGTAATTTGGATTCGTCGGATGTTTGACGTAATTCACCAAACCTAAGTCAACAATATTATCTACTGGATTTTCCATTCGGTTGTATATTCCAAAGGTTTTCTATGTGCTTTAGGCCATTCTATTGCAGGATATCCTAAATAGAATAACCCTAGGCATTTGTCTTTTTTGTTCAAGCCTAGAAAATCATTCATTTGTGTTGAGTAAATGAGTTTTGGAGTTGACCAGAATCCACCTAAGCCATAAGCCGTTGCAGTTAAATGTAAGTTTTGAACAGCGCAAGCAACTGCTTCTATTTCTTCAATTTCTAAAATTTTCTCTTCCGGTTGACGCTCCATGCAAACCGCAATGACTACAGACGATTTCAATGGTCTCGAAAGTAGCTTTGCTAATTTCATGTCATTTTGAACTTCTGCTGGTGTGAGCTCTAGATACGTTTTAGCTAAAAAATCACTTAGTGTCGTTAAACCATCGTCCATGAAAACTTTGAACCTCCATGGTTGGGTATTACCATGTGTCGGCGCCCACTGTGCATTCGTCAACATAGTTTCAACTTGTTCTTTATGTACTTTTCTATCGCTGAATTGCTCAGGATAAATCGTGCGTCTTTCACGAATAAGTTCGTTGATTTCAGATAAGTTGAATCGCATAGTATTAATTTGAGTTACAAAATTAAGAATCTATAAAGATATTGCCTCAACAAAAATTAATTTCTACGATCACCTTATTCTTCAACATGATCCTTTTCCCATGTTTTTTTCAAATAGAAAAAGGTTTTGTCAATGGTTTCGTATTGACCGTTGGGAGTAGGAGCGAGGGCAGGACTGGCTACAATATAGCCAACAGCGTCAATTAACGTGTAATTTGGAAATGTCTCCACAGAATAGTTTTTCCAAATTGCATTTGAACTAGGCAGTCCGTAAACATCCCAACTTATTGATTTAATTCGTTTTTTTCCTTCTGCAGATAAATCAGTTTTTTTGTAAACAGAAATGAATTGCACGTACTTTCCATACATCTGATTCAATTGTTCAATCAACGGAATTTCTTTAGTTGTCTGTTCCCTTTCTGGGTCAAAGAAATGGATGTAAATATGTCTCTTTTCGTAATTAAACAATGTTTTTGTAGGTTTTTCATCTTCCATTAAAACAAAGTCTGGCGCCCTTCCACCAGCATTCAGCGTTGTAATTCGTGCTTTTAGATTTTTTGCAATTTCTTGGTGTTCTTTGAACAAACTCCGTTGGCTTAAACTATCAAGAATGGTTAATATGTTAGTTTCAGGAAATTGTCCAGATATATATTCTTCAGCTAAGGATTGAATCATTACCAATTCCCTCAAATGTAGATTAGACAATGTATATTCACTTCCCAATGCTTTCATGATTAAAGTTGGACTGCTTTTCAAAACACCATCATAAACTGCTTGATTGGCTTCAGTAGAGAGTCTAGGGAGCATTTTTTGGTAAAAGGCAGTTGTGTACTCCATGTAGGTTTCGTTGGTGTATTCGACAGGGCTTTTCTTTAAATAGAAATCATACTTTTCAAAACGATTGCGCTCAGCGACGTGGTGGATATTATCCAATCCAGCGATTGTAAATCGAACGTGGGTTTTGAAATAATTACTTGTGTCATTTTTATATGCTTTCTCTGCGTTTGTTTTAAAGCGGTCTAAGCTTTCGATGAACTCTTGAGGTTTTGTGGTGCTTTTATAGTAATTATTACCCATGAAATTATCAACCCAACGTTGAAAGCCCAACATTTTATAGTTGATATCTAAACTATCCAAATCAAAAAAAGCAACCTCTACATTATTTCCTGCAGGTCGATAGGGATCATACTTATCTTTTTCAGGAAAGTAAATGGAATAATTTCCATTCGGTTGAACGAAAAGAAAACTTTCATTATTTCTAGATTTCAGAATTACTTTCTTAATAGTTGAGGCATCTAAACGTAAAGTGAAAGTACTATCTTTATTTACAGTTGTAGTAGCAACGAGACGCTCTACTTTACTTAAATAGTCTTTGTATTCGTATGCGTCAATAGAGAACCCAATGTAAGCTGGAGCAATGCCACTGATTGTAATATTTTGCGCGGAGACTGCCGAAGCAGAGACAAATAGCAAAATGATGGAAATAAGGATTTTCATGTATTCTAGTTTTTAGCAACAACACAAAACAGTAGCATTTATTGTACCACTTTCAATTAAACGAGAATCTTTGGGTTTGTTACGAAAGCGTTAATCGAGCCATTGTTTTTATGGATTTCACGTATGATAGAAGAATTGATCGCTGAATATTTTTGTTCTGTTAAAAAGAAAACCGTATCAATTCCAGAAATATCAAAATTCATGTGAGCAATTGATTTTTCGTATTGAAAGTCTTTTGAATCTCTTAATCCACGTATGATATGCGTGGCTCCAACTTCTTTACAGAAATTAACGGTAAGTGTTTGAAATTGTTCTACACGTACATTTGGATTATTTGCAAATAAAGATTGAATGTGAGCTATGCGTTTTTCTAATGTAAACATGTATTGTTTTGAGCTGTTTACTCCAACTCCGATGATGATTTCATCGAACAAGCTCAAACTTTTTGTGATAACTGCTTCATGCCCTTTTGTGAAAGGGTCAAACGATCCTGGAAATAAGCCTATTTTTTTCATTCTTTTGGTGTATGATCAAAGAAACTAAAATGTACGTTTCCATATGTACGTAAAAATTGAAAATGGGTTATATTTTCGAGTTGCGTCTCTTTACCGTGTTCTATAATCAACCCACCGTTGTCCGTTAGTATGTCACGTTCAAACACCAAATTTACAATTTCTGGATGTAAACCGAATTCGTAAGGAGGATCTGCAAAAATAATATCATATTTTCCGTCTACTTTTCCCAAAAAACGTAAGATGTCAGATTTTACTATCGTGATTTTATCCTCACAGCCCAAATCTTTCGCGACCTTTTTCATATGCTTCACACAGTTGTAGTCGCTGTCTACAGCTATTACTTGACCGCATTCTTGCGATAGAAATTCAATAGAAATATTACCTGTTCCAGCGCACAAGTCGAGAATTTTAATATCTGACATGTGATAATGATGATCGAGAACATTGAAAAGTCCTTCTTTCGCCATATCCGTTGTTGGTCGTGATGGAAACCCTTTTGGGAATTTATAGCGACGTGTTTTATAAATCCCTTTGATTATACGCACAGTTGATGGGCTTTTTGAATGAAGTTATCTGGAGTATTGATTGTAATTGCTTTTAAATCGCTTATTCTTTTGAATCCTGCTTTAATTGATGCAACTGTTTCGTTCGATGCACTTATTCCAGTAATAAGTTCGAATGAACCTTGTTCGTTTGTCAATTCCTTTTGTTGAAGAACGAACGTGGTATGGTAAATAATGTCTTCAGTCGATTGATAATCAAAATTGGAATAGAAAATCAATTCGTTGTGTTTTGAAATAATCAATTGAAAATGATTTGCATAAATGACGATGCAGCACTTTAGTTTGAATGTATTTTCATTTAAAGCCTGTCGAACGAGCATTGAACCTTCATGTTGAATATTGACACGAGGGAATTTCATCACGAAAAAACGTTTAATCCAATCAGGTATTTCATAAACATTTACAACGCTCAATTCTGAAATACGATTGTAGTCAACATCAACTTCGTTTTTACCATAGCACAATTCAAAAATGGCTTGTGGTGTCGATTCACTGAAAATAGTATTGGGAACCAATGTTGTTTTATCCGAAGACCATGACAAAGTGATTTCGTCAAACTCAATTGAGTAGATATCATTGGATTCAAATTCCTTTGAAAGTTGTTCTTTTATTCGAACATCATTTGATGAATCAAAGAAAAGTTCACTTTTTGAAGTTGCAATTCCATTTTTGAGAACAACACAATGAATTCCATCAATTGCTACCTGTATAGCAAGGTGATTGATCATCATTTATTCACTCTCCCAAGAACCAGAAGTATCGTTTGTGGATAATGAACCGAAAAACATCTCTTCCTTATCATCATTTTTACCTTTGATGTTCGCGAAAGGAATCATCCCAGAAACTCTGATTGCTGGCAATTTAGATTCTCCAACTTGAACAGAATCTTTTGTTTCAAGTTTCCATTTAGTTCTAGCTCCAGTGAAAGGAATATAGGGCAATGAATCTGCAGAGAATTTATGAAACCCTGATTTTTTACGACTGGCCGTATATGCTTTACTTTGAAATTTTGTTTTAGATAAACTTACTTGAACTGTATCTCTCTTGAAATTTTTAAAATCTTTTCCCCAGTTTGGTCCAGCTTGCCATTTTGACAAACGGTAAGCTTCTTCCTCCGTCATGTTATTATCTGTAGGACGATTGTCTGAGTATAAAAATTTATTTTCGTCTTGAGTTAATATTCTAGAAGGAACAGTACCTTCTGCATCTATAAAAGGAACAGTTCCATTTTTAACATACCCAACTAAATCTTCCCAGTTGTCTGCAAATTTCCCGTTTAAATCAGCATATGCTTTTTGAATGTAACGTATGTCTTCTAGATTTTGCTTAGCTAAACTTTTACATGTCACATAGTTTGTATTGTAAGTTGCCGTTTCTTCAACACTTAAGTACGAGAAGTAAAGTGTAACAGCTGCCGCAATTCCTGCACCAATTCCAAGAATATAAACAACACCAGATTTAAACTTACCGCTACTGTAACCGATACTTAATATTCCAGCAATAAACATTAACACTGCAGCCATCATAAACATGCTACCTTGATTTTTGCTTACTCCAATTACTAACATCATTATTCCAAGTACAAAAAACAACGCTGGAATTGAATATTTTTTCAATAAGACTGAAAGATTGCTGGTCATATTATTTTAGTTTTAATATTTGATTTCAACAAATCTACAATTTTTTCGATTTCAAGAGTTGTCATTCAGTAGTTTTTTTAAACCTTTTAATCAATGGTTGCCATATCTAATTCTTGATTAACTTAGCTTTGAATTAAATTTAATGACTGAAAAATCTTTTTATAGCTCATTTTTAGTGCACTTTGGCTGTGTTCCAACCGAAAGTCAAGCTGTGTTATTTGGTGAATTAGAAAAATTTATTCGTAACCACGATTCAAAAGAAATTTTTATTGTCAAAGGTTATGCAGGAACAGGAAAAACTTCTGTTCTTGCTGCTTTTGTAAAAGCTTTACGAGATTTCAATGTGAAAACCAAATTATTAGCGCCAACAGGACGCGCTGCAAAAGTATTTAGCCTCAAATCAGAAACTGAGGCATTTACGGTACATAAACACATTTATCGTCGGAAATCGAAGGTTGATATTACTTCTGGACTGGACTTACAAAAGAATTTATTCAAAAATACTGTATTTTTTGTGGATGAAGCTTCCATGATCGGTGATTATACTTTGTTGAAGGATGGACAAATCAATCCACGTAATTTATTGGAAGATTTGGTTGAATATGTGTATTCGGGAGAATATTGTAGATTGATACTAATCGGAGATGAAGGACAGCTTCCTCCGGTTGGCGGGGATTTTTCACCTGCCTTGAATGATGAATATATGTCTAACCATTTCACGAACATTGCTATTTCATCTTATGGATTAAAAGAAGTGTTAAGGCAATCAGAAGATTCGGAAGTACTTAGAAATGCAACATTATTAAGAAATACCAATTGGGTTGATTATCCTAAGTTTGATTTGAAACCGGGTGGTGATTTGATTCGAATAACGGGAATGGAGTTGCAAGAAATGCTTGAATTGAGTTATTCAAATTTTGGGGAGGAGGACACGATATTGATTACACGATCAAATAAAAATGCCAACGAATACAACAAACAAATTCGCGGTAGAATTTTATGGTACGAAGAGAAATTGTGTTCTGGAGACATTTTAATGGTTGTGAAAAACAACTATTTCTGGTTGGGAGACGATACGAAAATTGGGTTCATCGCGAACGGAGAGATGGTTCGAATTGTACGCGTACGAAAAATAGAAGAGCTGCACGGCTTTGAATTCGCACATTTAATAGTTCGCTTTGTAGATTACGATGAATTAGGTGAAGTAGAGTTGATCATTCACACAGAATCTTTAAATGTGGAAGGACCTTCACTTTCGCGTGAAAGATTGAAAGACTTGTTTTTTTCGGTGGAACGTGATTATGCACACATTCGAGAAAAGAAAAAACGCTATGAAAAAATCCTTGCAGATCCCTATTTCAATGCACTTCAGGTGAAATATGCTTATGCAGTTACATGTCATAAATCGCAAGGCGGACAATGGTCAGACGTTTACATTGATCAAGGTTATATCAAGGAAGAAATGTTGAATCCTGATTATTACCGCTGGCTTTACACCGCATTAACGAGAGGAACAAATCGTGTTTATTTGGTCAATTTCGCCGATGAATTTTTTCAGATTAAAAATCATCCAATTTAAAAGAAGTACGACCTACATTAATTTTAGTTTTCAACCATAATTTATTGAAACGATCAATTACAATTTTTGCTTCTTCTCTGTTTAAATAATCCCCCGCAAGAACGTTCAGTTCAGACTTCAATGTTTTTAAAATTGTAACTGTTCTATAAGCACTAAGAATATCGTTTTTAGAAAGCTTGTATTTTATCATTCCAGCGTTTAACTCTTCGTTTGAAATAGAAATTGAAGAGGAAACAGGATCCGTGAATGAATTGATTTCCATTGTAATATCTCTGTCTATGTGAATTATTACTTCTGATTTACGCAAGCGAACAAAAGTAGAATCCATTTTAGATGTTGCAGCATTTCCAGGATAACGTGAAATTTCTTTCGGAGTTTGATCTTTAACTGTTTGAACTCCATTCCAACTTCCAACTCCTTGACCTCTTGCAATAATTTCAAATGGATTTTTTTTGTTCAGCATACCTTCAAAAAAGATACGTAATGCAATGCTGTCTTTTGCTTTGAAAAGTGGCCCGGGTAATTCCCACTTGTCTGATTCAAAAACATCCATCAAATCCAAATTTATTCGCGCATCATAATTAGGTTCAGCGTCCATAACGTTAATGTGTAACATTACTTCATCAGCTAAGCGTGAAAGGCATGATTCTGGAATCGCAATCAATCGTACTTCAAAATCTTCAGCATTGGCTGACGGCTTAAATTGAAATTCTTGAGTAATAATATCAAACGTTGTGGAATCTTCAAAAGTATACAATCCATTTTCTTCGGTATATGTTGCCCAACGAATTCCCATTGTTTGTTTATAAACATCCAATTTTCGCTGGTAAATTGCCATTAAGTCAATTGCTTCTGCTTTTTCGTTTTCTAATTCTGCAATTTTTCTTTTGTAGGCTTCAAACAGATTGTAAAGTCCCACAATAGTTCCTTGCAATGATTTTCTTTCTTTTCTACTAGAACTAGTTGTTGGTTTACCATCAAAATCTCTCGCGCCTGATTTAATAGCTTGGCGTTTGGATTTTTTAACTTTTGAAGAAGCTTTCTTAGAAGTTGTAATCGGAGAGAAACCTAAGTCACTGTATTCTTTTTCTTTTTTCTCTATTTTTAATTCAGTGGCGTCTTTTTTCTTTTGGTTGTAATCGATCCAATAGTCATAACCTTTCTTACCGTAGATTAACTCCTTGATTTTTCCAATCTTATTGAATTCTAAGTCATTGATAATTGCTTGAAATGTGGTTCCTTCTGAAAATGTTGAGTCAGGAGAAAGAAAGCGCGTATCTTTTGATCCAAATAAATGGTAATTCAATCCGTTTTTCTCAATAACAACAGTCGTTTGTTTTTCAGAATTGTATCCCCAAACATCAAAGTGTAGATTGGTAAATTTATTATTTCCTGAAGTAACGAAGTTGTTTGTAGTATACCTCAAAGATTCAATTTTTTCTGTGACCTTCTTTTTTTCTTCCGTTTTTTCAAGGATTAGTTGATAAGGGAAAAGACCCACTGCTTTTGGCAAGCCACGGTTCCAACGACCTTTTTCATCTTTTTCTCTTTCTTCTAGAATTCCTTCTGTATTACTTCCATCACCAGCTGCGACCAGGACATTTTTAAAACTTTCAGCTTTACCTCCTAATGCGCGGTAAATTTCAAAAGCACGCTTCTCAACGTAAACGTTAATAGCATAATTGATCGTATTCAGCGTAACAATTTGATCATTTGTTGTTAAGAACTTTAAAGAAGCCAACTGCATTGTTTTGTCATCCAATGTCATATTTGGATTCATGACTATTTGCATTTTAGGATGTGGCTGATTGATATCGTTTTTAACTTTAGTTGAGTTTGGTGGAAGTTTAGACATTAACAACGACTCAAAATAAGCGTATTCGTTTTTGTAATGCTTTAAATCGTCTGGATTATCACGTTTTGCCGAAAGGACATTGTTCAATTCCCAAACGGCCATTTTATTCGCAGCTTCAGCAATCAATCCTTTTGGTGATTTGGCTATTTCTGCCTTTCGAACAATTAATAAGTCAGGTTGGTTGATAATTAACAATTCGATGGAATCGTAATTAATTGATTTGTTTGAAAAGAGAATTTCAGGACCTTGATAATCGAAAAATCGTCCAAAATTATTATTGAGAATAGGACTTTTCTTTACTACGTGAAAAAGATAAGCTCGTTCTTCCGGAGTCAGATCTTCATTGATTTGTCCTGCGGAACATAAACTAACCAAACAGAATAAATAAAGTAATCGTTTTTTCATAATCAATTTTCGTTGCCCGAATATAGCAAGAAATACCCTTTTTGGTTGCCGATTTCAGGCCATAAGTTACGAACAAAAAAAGGTCCCTTGTTCAAAGTTGAACAAGGGACTCATTAGTTTTCTAGTAAAAAAGAGAGTAATTAATTTTTTACAATCGTTTTAGATGTTGTATTTCCGTTACTGTTAATGTTTAGGAAGTAAATTCCATTTGAGAAAGAAGAAATGTCAATTATTGCAACGCTGTTGATTGAAGAGCTAGAAAGAACTCGCCCGTTTTGATCAACGATAGTATAAGAAGCATCGTTGCTAAATTCACCTGTTATAGTGATTTTATCTGCAGCTGGGTTTGGAGAAATCGTGAAGTTTACAGCAGAATTTTTGTCAACAGCTAAATATTGCATTGGATCATCTGAAGCAAGAACAAGCGTTTGCTCATCATTTAATACAGATGAAATCATTTTAATGTTCGTAATCATTAATACTGGCATATTTGAGTTTGAAATATTATAGTATTCATATTGAGTACGCTCAATAATCACATCCATTGGTCCGAAAGGAGAATTCACAGTCGAAAATGTTGAATCAAGTGACTTAACGCGAATTACATTTGAGTAAGAAACTCCATTAGGTAAGTTCAAGGTTCCTTGACCATCAATTGTTACATCAATTTCTCCAGAAAGTGGTGAAGTTCCAAAAGAAGGAACATCCAATGTGCCACTGAATACATCGTTAAATACATCACCATAAATCATCGGATAATTAACTAACTCTGCATCATCTATTTCAAATGTTGCTTTAACATTACCTAGAGTTGGCTCAGTATATACAAAACCTTGAGAAATTCTAGCACTCACTGAAGAGTTGTAGAAAGTTTCAATTGCTCCAATTTTTAAAGTTTTCACTGATGTAGCGAAGTCAGCTGTAAACGGAGAAGCTGTCGCATCTCCAATAATGTAATCTCTAGTTTCACCAATGTAAGCCGCTAAACCGGTGTAATCCCATACTGCTGTGTTTCCAACAACATTGTCCTGTAAGTCTACGAATGAATCGCAAACGAACATCGTTTGATTTTCTCCAACTCCAGCTTCATTTGCTTGCGTTAATGATTGAGTGTTACCTAAAAAAGCAACTGATAAAGTAGTAAAAAGTAGTGTTTTTTTCATGTTATTTTTTTTCAAAATTAAGGAATTCTAAAAAAGAACTCGTTTAAAAGCTAATTATTATTTACAAAATATATCTTTGACAATTCCTTTACGAACACAATTAGATAATGGTTGGCGAAAAAAAGTTTAAAAAAATAAGTTGGATTGGCTTAAGCGTATTTATTCTAATTACAGCAGTTCTTGGCTATCATCTAAAAGATATTCGATTTGACTATAATTTCGAGAATTTTTTCCCTTCAAATGATAAAGAAACGTCCTTTTTCTTCGACTATAGAGATGATTTTCAATCCGATAATGATTTCTTACTGATTTCAATAGAGAATGATAAAGGAATATTTAATTCACAATTCCTAAAAAAGTTAGATGAATTTAGTAAAGAGCTTGAAAAAGTCAAGTACGTCGAGAATGTCCGTTCAATCACATCAGAAAATGAACAATTTATTTTTCCTGGTGGGACAACTTCGTCAAAGCCATATATAGACTTAAGTGATTTTGATGCAAATAGGGATTCCACCCGAATTTATAAAAACGACGAGCTGATTAACACTTTTATAGCAGAGAATGGTAAAGCAATCTGCATTTTTGTAAAGCACGAAGATTATTTATCAAAAAAGAAAAGCGATGCCTTAGTAAAAAGCATTGATAATATAACAAATGAACTCGGTGTTAAAAATGTTAGGCTTGCAGGTCGAGCTGTCGGTCAAGCGTACTACATCAATAAAATGATTTTTGAGTTGAGTTTGTTTCTTGGATTAAGCGCTTTTCTGATTGTTCTATTTCTTTATATCGCTTTTAAATCCATTTGGGGAATCTTGATACCACAAATTGTCATAGTTGGTTCGTTGGTTTGGACAATAGGAGGAATGGGATTATTTGATGAGCCAGTTAATATTATACTAACTGTACTGCCTTCCGTCATGTTTGTCGTCTGTATGTCAGATGTTATTCACCTTGTTTCTAAATACCTTGATGCCTTGCGTGTCGAAAAAGATACGTTTACAGCAATAAAAGTGGCAGTTAAAGAAGTTGGTTTAGCTACGTTTTTAACTTCACTAACAACTTCAATTGGATTTTTCTCCCTTTACTTTGTTCAAGTACAACCTATTCAGGTATTCGGAGTAATATTGGGAATAGGTGTTTTAATTGCGTTTGTATTGACGTTTTTAACCTTGCCTATTTTATTTTATATTTTTCCTGGACCAAAACACATTAGGACTGCCGAACCAAAAGACCATTTTTGGAAAGCCTTCTTAGAAAAAGCGTTTGTTTCTGTTTTGAAGAAAAGAAAATCAATTCTCGTAACTTCAGGTATTGTTTTGATAATAAGTCTAATTGGATTGTTTCAAATTGAAACCAACAATTTCATGATGGATGATTTGAAAGAGTCGGAACAGATGAAGAAAGATTTTAATTTTTTCGATGATAATTTTGGTGGAATTCGTCCGTTCGAATTGGCTTTTTCGATAAAAGATAAGGATGCAAAGGTGTGGGACAAAGGAATCATTCAGAAATTGGATTCAGTAGAAACCTACTTGGAAAAAGAATACGGCGTAACTGTCAAAGTTTCACTTGTTAAAATTCTGAAAACACTAAATCGATCGGCGCATGCGGGAAATGCGGACGAGTATCAGATTCCAACTTCTAATAGTAAAATCAGAAGCTTCAAAAGAATAATAAAAGTAGCGGATAAAGGTCGATTTGTCCATAGCTTTATAGACTCCTCAGAATATAAAACACGAATCAGTGGAACAATTCCAGATATTGGAAACGTACAAGCAACTGAGAAAACCGAAAAGTTTTATGCTTTTTTAAAGAAGAATCATTTGGAAGATCAAATTGAGTTTAAAATCACAGGAACAGGTCATTT
The DNA here is from genome assembly GCA_963925035.1 of uncultured Flavobacteriales bacterium. GTDB lineage: Bacteria > Bacteroidota > Bacteroidia > Flavobacteriales_D > Crocinitomicaceae > UBA4466. Next base: position 11,569 of record CAWUSK010000042.1, on the reverse strand, counting down.
ACTGGATAAAAATATGAGATATTTGGCCGTTAGTTTGGTTAAAGGACTTGGGGTATCAATTATTTTGGTTGCACTTATTATTGGTTTTGTTTACCGTTCTGGTAGAATTTTAATGATCAGTGTCATTACGAATGTATTGCCATTATTGGTTATTGCTGGTTACATGGGATTCACTGGTGTCGAATTGAAAACGAGTACATCAATCATTTTTACAATTGCATTTGGAATTGCCGTAGATGATACAATTCACTTTTTAGGGAAGTTCAAATATGAATTAATGAAAGGGAAGGGGAAAATATATGCATTGAAAAGGAGCTACCTGACGACCGGGAAAGCGATGATTCTGACTACATTAATTCTTAGCTCTGGATTTTTATTGCTTGTTTTTTCAAGCTTCTTAGGAACTTTTTACATGGGACTTTTGCTTTGCATCACCTTTTTAGTGGCGCTTGTAGCCGATTTAACCTTGTTACCGGTATTGTTACTTCTTTTTTATAAAGAGAAACCAAAATCCCCGAAAGATTAATTTTTTAACTTTGAAGCAATTACAATCAATAAATCACTTATCCAATGACAAAAGAAATTAGAAAGCCCTCTTTTATTTTAGCAATGATTCCAATCATTGTACTTGTTGGACTTTTGTTTTTCAATGTTAAAATTTATGGAGAAGATGCGACGTATGGTTCAAATCAAATTGCGTTAATAATAACAACTGCTGTTGCGTCAATAATCGGAATTGCTCTCGGTTATAAGTGGAATCATTTAGAAGGTGGAATCGTTAAGAGTATTACTTCAGCATTGCCAGCTATCTTGATTTTACTGTTGATTGGAGCATTGGCGGGTACTTGGATGATTTCTGGAATTGTTCCAACAATGATTTATTACGGACTGGAAATATTAAATCCAAAAGTGTTTTTAGTTGCAGCTTGTATTGTAAGTGCCGTTGTTTCTATGGCAACGGGAAGTTCTTGGAGTACAATCGCAACTGTTGGTCTTGCCTTAATTGGAGTAGGGGACGCACTTGGATTTAGTCTGCCAATGGTTGCAGGAGCCATTATTTCTGGAGCTTATTTTGGAGATAAAATGTCGCCTTTATCAGATACAACCAATCTTGCACCTGCGATGGCTGGTACAGATTTGTTTACGCATATCCGTTATATGGCTTACACAACTATTCCGTCCATTGTAATCACATTAATTATCTTTTTAATTCTTGGTTTTACAATTGAAACAAAATCAGATGCAGCAAATGTTCAGTCAATTTTGGACACGATACAATCTAAATTTTATATTTCTCCTGTATTACTTCTGGTACCAGGAATTGTAATCATTTTAATTGTTAAAAAAGTGAGCGCCGTTCCTGCATTGTTAATTGGAACATTATTGGGAGCTGTTGCAGCTATCATTTTTCAACCTGGAATTATTGAAAGTGTAGCCGGAGTCAAAGGAAATTATGCTTATGCATCTTATAAAACGTCAATAGATTCGATGTTTGGGAAAGTTGCAATTTTAGAGGATGGGAATGAAATGCAACGTTTATTGACTACACGTGGCATGGAGGGGATGATGAATACCATTTGGTTAATTATCTGCGCAATGGCATTTGGAGGAGTGATGGAAGCTTGTGGTTTACTTCAGAAAATTACTAGTACGGTTGTTTCTTTGGCGAAATCAACAGGGTCTTTAATTGCAACAACCGCTGGCACATGTGTTTTCTTTAACGCGACAGCATCAGATCAATATTTAGCAATTGTTGTACCTGGACGAATGTTCGCTGATACATATCGCGATAGAGGATTGGCGCCAGAGAATTTAAGTCGTACGCTAGAAGATTCAGGAACGGTAACTTCGGTTTTATTCCCTTGGAATACATGTGGAGCAGCGCAGTCGTCCATTCTGCATGTCGCTACTGGTGAATATTGGATGTATTGTTTTTTCAATTTGATAAGTCCTGTAATGACCGTTTTATTTGGTTATTTAAACATCAAAATCAGACGATTTGAACCTTCTGAATTAGCTGAAAGCAAAGCCGCCGACTTGTTTGTCGACGATTCACTTTAAATAAAAATTATGGATGATCATAAGTGTACAGTTTGTTCGTCTAAAATTACAGGAATCTATTGCTCAAATTGTGGCCAAAAAAAAGGGGGGAAACCCACAAATCTTATTCGATTGTTTTTGGATTTCGTAGAACAAGTTATTTCCATCCAAAAATCAGACTTGGCAACAATGTTGCAAGTCATAAAGCGACCACGGTTCATTGTTGAAAATTACCACAATGGAAATACAGGTTATTACTCGTCACCGGGTAAAGTAATGCTCTTTACTATTTTGATATTAATCGTGCATATGACGTTTATTTCAAATTTAATATTGGGTGTCGATTTTTCCGCTGGAGGATTGAATTTAGAGTACACGTTTCTATTCATGTTTATTCTCATCTTTTTTGTTGTAAGTCAAATCGTTTTCTCTAGAAGAGGGGTATTGATGTCGAAACATATTATCGCAACAACCTATATTGTATCAACATTTATTACATTTTACATGGTGTTTTATTGGATTGTGCTATTGACAATTGGAGAGGATTCAATATTTACCTTTACGTGTTTTATTATGTCAATTGTTATGTGGTTGTCAATCGTATTCACGAATAAGCGAAATTTTCTCAACTATTTTTTTAACGCTGTATTCGTTTTAGGATTATTTCTGATTCTGGTTATTGCCGTAAGTAATGATTTTACCCTTAATTCAGCGAATTAGGTGGATTTATAGTGATATAGATTAGTTCATTTTCCATAGAAATACTACTTTTGTAATCTAATAATTTTGATTCTATGTTTGAAAATTTAACGGAAAAGTTTGATAGAGCGTTTAAAGTCTTAAAAGGACACGGGCAAATTTCTGAGATCAATGTAGCAGAAACTCTTAAAGAGGTTAGAAGAGCGTTGTTAGATGCCGATGTTAACTTTAAAACAGCTAAAGAGTTTACAACTACCGTTAAAGAAAAAGCATTAGGTCAAAACGTATTAACATCAATTTCCCCAGGTCAGCTGATGATCAAAATCTGCCATGAAGAATTGGTGGAATTGATGGGTGGAAATGAAGTTGAAATTAATATCAAAGGCAACTTAGGTGTTATTTTGATGTCAGGACTTCAAGGTTCTGGTAAAACAACCTTTTCAGGGAAGTTAGCCAATTATTTAAAAAACAAAAAAGGTAAAAATCCTCTTTTAGTCGCTTGTGATGTTTATCGTCCAGCAGCAATTGACCAATTACATGTTCTTGGAGAGCAATTGGGAATTGAGGTTTATTCTGATAAAGAAGAAAAAAATCCAGTTAAAATTGCAGAAGCGGCAATTCAACATGCGAAAAGCAAAGGATTTAATGTAGTTATTATCGATACTGCCGGTCGTTTAGCTATTGATGAGCAGATGATGGCGGAAATTGCTGACGTAAAGAAAGCTATTAACCCAACAGAAACATTATTTGTTGTCGATTCGATGACAGGTCAAGATGCTGTAAATACTGCAAAAGCATTTGACGACCGTATCAATTTTGATGGTGTTGTTTTAACGAAGTTAGATGGTGATACACGAGGTGGAGCTGCGTTGTCAATTAAATCTATTGTTAACAAACCAATTAAATTCGTTGGAACGGGCGAGAAAATGGATGCATTAGATGTATTCTATCCTGCACGTATGGCGGATCGTATCTTAGGAAAGGGAGATATTGTTTCCTTAGTAGAAAGAGCGCAAGAACAATTTGACGAAGAAGAAGCTCGAAAACTTCAAAAAAGAATCAAGAAAAATCAATTCGATTTCAATGATTTCCTTGGACAATTGCAACAAGTGAAAAAGATGGGGAATATGAAGGAATTGATGGGGATGATGCCAGGAATGGGTAAAGCCATGAAGGATGTCGAAATTGAAGACGATGCTTTTAAATACATTGAGGCGATTATTTACTCAATGACTGCGCAAGAAAGAGCGAATCCTGATTTGATTAATGTTGCACGTAAAAATCGAATAGCAAAGGGAAGCGGTACAAATATTCAAGAAGTGAACAAGCTAATGAAACAGTTTGAAGATACGAAAAAGATGATGAAAATGATGAGTAACCCCGCTAAAATGGCTAAAATGATGAAACAGATGAAGGGAATGGGTGGTATGCCAGGGGCTTAATTATTCAATTAAACAATTAAAGTAAAAGTATTTTCTTTAATGCTCGGAACATATTTTCTTCAAGAACATCAATTTGTCCATCTGCTAAAAACAGATTTTTAACATCATTCAGAAGAATCTCGACATCATTTTTTGAATAATTGAATTTTTCCAAATTAGACTGGATTTTCTGAATACTCTGGTAATCATTGTCATGAGCCAATTCTCTGTGTACGTTTTTATAAGTTTCATCTGAAACTAAATTGTGGATAAAATCCTTTTGCTCATCTGTTTCAATATAATCCGAGGCTGCGCAATAAGCCAATAAATACGCTTTAAACTCTGCTTTTGTCCAATTTCCATCCATAATTCTTCACTTAAATTACAAAGTATTTGCAGAAAAAACTATGATAAATATCATAATCTAGGATTTTTATTTTAGCTAATTTTAAACTGCACCTTTAACAAAACTACTTATGGCTTTTAATCGATTTGATCACTCAATCATAGGTGAAATTAGACCACTTTTTCAATTAAAGGTTGATGTTTAAGCAAATTTGGCATTAGATCATGTTTCGAAGTGCATCCCGACAGCCAAAACTTTGGGTGGTGAAAAATCGAATAATTATATATCCCTGCGAATTACAAAGGTAAATCAGCATTATTGGTCTCCGGAATTGTTAGTGTGAATAGAAAAAGAGTAATTTGAGGAGCATACAACCGTTTTTTGTTTGGTGGGATCGAGACAAACAGTCTGGGTAATGTTCACATTTTTATATGCGATAATCTTCTTCGCATTAAACTTTGGAGGGATTTACGGTATTGTCAGAATTCAGCCGATGCAACCTGGTTGAGGACAATTCCAATTGGTATGGTTTTGACGCTTCCTATTTTTCTTCATTTCGAACGTAGGACAAAATAAAGGGCGTGATGAGATGTTACATTTGATTAGTTTTCTATATCATAGTTTAAATTAAGTTACAGATATTGAAAGAATAGATGCGTAATTAAGTTGGATTATGCAGTATACGTTTTCAATTCAACCTTACCGTTGGATACCTCTAAATAAGTATTGTAATTGATCCATTCACCTAAATTGAAATAAGTAGAATTCTCTCCAATTTTAATTTCCATTGGCAAATGCCTATGTCCAAAAATAAAGTAATCGTAATGTTTTTTTGTAAGCTGTTCTTTAGAATAATGAACTAACCATTCATTCTCTTCTCCTAAAAAAGTTTCGTCAGAAGACCCTGTTTTTGCACGGCTAGATTTAGACGACCTATCTGCCAACCAAATTCCGAAGTTAGGATGGAGGCGAGCAAAGGACCATTGACAGAATTTATTGGCAAAGACTTTTTTTAAGAATTTATATCCTTTGTCACCAGGACCTAGACCATCACCATGTCCGATAAGGTATTTTTTACCGAAAAATTCACGTTCAATTGGTTCGCGATGTAAAGAAATTCCCAGTTCTTTTGGTAAATAATCGAAAATCCACATATCATGGTTTCCTGTAAATACGTGAACAGGAATTCCTTTGTCCGTTATTTCAGCTATTTTACCTTGAATTCTAGCAAAGCCTCGTGGAATTGCACGTTTGTATTCGAACCAAAAATCAAAAATATCACCTACAAGAAAGATTTCACTTGCTGAAGACTCAATTTCAGTTAGCCAAGTAACAATTCTTTTTTCACGTTTTAGGCTTTCCTCATAATTGGGTGCGCCTAAGTGAAAGTCGGAAGCGAAATAAATTTTCTTTTCGGTTAGTGTCATTATTTACCAAGTAATCGCTCTAGTTCAGCTGTTAAAGCTTCACCTCGTAATTTTGTTTGAACAATTTTCCCTTCTTTATCGATAAGAACAGTAAACGGAATACTTGATACACCATAGATTCGACCTACTCGACTAGACCATTGTTGCAAATCACTTACGTGATTCGGCCAAGTTAAATTATCTTTTTCAATTGCACCGATCCAGCTTTCTTTGTTTTTATCTAAAGATACGCTCATCACTGTAAATCCACGATCTTTATATTTCTCATACAATCCAACAACATGTGGATTGTCTCTTCGGCAAGGTCCACACCATGATGCCCAGAAGTCAAGAAGTACAACTTTCCCACGTAAATCAGACAATTTCATTGAAGTTTTTCCGTCAACCATCAATTCTTCAAAATCAGGAGCCAAATTTCCTGGCGCCATTTTATCATCAGCCATACGTTGTTGCTTCATTGCTTCATAATTTTGTTGCAATCCTATTATCGTTGGGGAGTCTCCAAATGCAGTTCCTAGTTGAGTTACAATGGCTTCAAATCCTGCAAAATCATTTTGGATGTCAATTGTGTTGATTGCTGCGATTAAGGCTGCTGAATTTTGGTTTTCAGCAATAAATGAACGTTGTGCCGCCTGGAAAGATTGTTGTTCACTTTGCATTTTATTTGCAATCTCAGGTTGTTTTGCTGGATTTGATTTAATAACGTTATTAGCAGAATCGGTAAGTTGTTTCCAATCTTCAATCGTTTTTAAAAAATTGTACATGTTTGATGACTCGTCAGAATTGACAATATTGACAAAGTTATTGAGATTTTTACCGTCTCCATAAACCTTCATATCTGATTTATCTCTTAAAACAAGATTGATGTTTGTGGATCCAACTCTTAATATGTAATAATCGGGCGCAGGAACTTTTCCTGTAAATTCAAAATTCCCATCTTTTTTAATAGTGGTGGTTAAATCATCCACCAATTTTTGTCCCTCGTAGTGAGAAACGAATATTTTGTCTGCAGGTGGATTGAATATGTTTCCAGATACTTTCACGTTTATTTGAGCAAAAACACTAATAGACAGTCCAATAAAAAAAAGAAGGTTTAAATATTTCATAGTTGTTATTTTTTAAAAAGTTCAATCAATTTTTGTTCCAAAGTAGCCCCGCGCAATCCTGTTCCAATAATTTTCCCTTCAGGATTGATTAATACAGTATGAGGAATTCCGCTAAATCCGTACAATTGAGGCATTGGAGAATTCCATTGCAATAAGTCACTCACATGATTTGGCCAAACCAACCCGTCAGCAGCAATTGCAGCTTTCCACTTCTCGGCATCGTTGTCCAAAGAAACTGAATAAATAGTGAAGCCTTTGTTTTGGTATTTATTATACAATCTTACAACATTTGGATTTTCTTGACGACAAGGTCCACACCATGATGCCCAAAAATCAATAAGTACATATTTCCCTCGCAAGGAAGAGAGTTTAATCACTTTACCTTCTGGGGATGTAAGTGAAATCTCTGGTGCATTTCTTTCTCCTGAGCTATTTGCTTTGTAATCGTTGTATGCCAATTCAATTTGATAAACTTGATTAGACAATGTTGCTGCCATTCGCGAATCTTTGTATTTTTCGTCGTACGCCTCAGATACTTTTCTAAGAACAGTTAAGTTTTCTGGGTTCCATCCTTCGAATCCCATAGATGGAGTAGCGGCAGATGATAAAACTAAATTAAATGGATTGGAAGGATCTTTGTCCATTTGTTGTATAGCATAACCATCAACTGGAGCTTTTAAGGCTGTGAATTTTTCCGCTAATTCATCGTCACTAATTTTTCCGCGTAACAGCATTAATTTATTTTGTTCTTCGTGGAAATTTGAAAATATTTTCATGTATCCATTCATGGATTTCGCCCATTTAGTTCCAGACATCTTAGGGTTCGTTGCGAACGTTGCCAAGTCACCTGAAATCTTAACATGATCATTTGGAACAAGCGTTACAGGTATTATTTTATCATTGCCCTGACCTAAACGCAATTGATACAATCCAAATCCTGGAATGTTTCCAGTCATTTTAAATTTACCATTTCCGTCTGATTCAATTTCAGCAACATTTATGTTTCCTTGTTGACTTATCGCTTCCAAGTAAAACATTGTATTTCCAGCATCAGTAATTGCGGCTTCAATTGTAAAGTTATTTACCAATTCCCCATCTTCGTCATCAATAGTTTCAGCTGAGTCGCCGCATGAGCCTAGAATTAAGGCTGGAATTAAAAATGCTGCAATATATTTTATCATAATTTCTCTAATGTTTTGCGCATCAATTGATTTGCTGCTTTTGGATCAGCCTTTCCTTGGGAAACTTTCATTAATTGTCCCATGAAAAAACCTACCAATTGTTTTTCTCCGCTTCTATAACGTTCAACTTCCGCTGGGTGTTGCTTAATCACTTCCTCAATAAATGTTAATATTGAGTTTTCATTGGAATCTTGAATCAAATTATTTGCTTCTGCAATTGCCAATGGCGTCGAAGTTGGATTTTTCAACATCTCTGGGAATACCTTCTGGGACGCAATGGTCGAAGAAATCTTACCTGAATTAATAATTTCTATCAATTCCGCAATTTTTTCTGGTGTGATAGGGAAGTTTTCGATTTCAATTCCATTGAGATTCAAATAGGATTTGACATCACCCATTATCCAGTTTGCCGCTGCTTTGTAGTTCTTTGTTGATTTTATTACGTCCTCGAAATAAAAAGCAATCTCTTTAATATCAGTTAAGTTATAAGCATCGTAGGAAGAAAGACCATATTCGCTTGTGTATTTCAAGAATAAATCTCTCGGTAGCGCAGGCATATCAGCTCTAATTGCGTCAATTTGTTTTTGATCAATAACCAATGGCTGCAAATCTGGCTCAGGAAAGAAACGGTAATCGTTTGCAGCTTCTTTGGAACGCATTGAGATAGTTGTTCCGTGCAATGCGTCAAATGAGCGTGTTTCACCTGCAATCGTTTCACCATTTTCTATAGCCATAATTTGACGTTCAATTTCAAAATCAATTGCCTTTTGAACATTACGCATGGAATTCATGTTTTTGACTTCCACTTTCATTCCGAATTTTTTTGCATCAAGCAACATGACAGAAATATTGGCATCGCAACGCAACGAACTTTCTTCCATGTTGCCATCACAAATATCTAAGTAACGCACAAGTTTTCGTACTTCAGTTACGTAATTATAAGCTTCCTGAGAAGAACGAAGGTCTGGTTCAGATACAATCTCTAATAAAGGAACTCCAGCTCGATTTAAATCAACTAAAGTATCGTAAACATCAACATCGTGAATGCTTTTTCCAGCATCTTCCTCCATGTGGATTCGAGTTAAGCCAATTGCTTTCTCGTTTCCTTCATCATCTTTGATATAGATTTTTCCGTTCGTACAAATTGGATTGTGATCTTGAGTTATCTGATATCCTTTTGGTAAATCGGGATAAAAGTAGTTCTTACGGTCAAAATGTTGAAACTCTGTAATGTCTGATTCGCAAGCGATACCAAGTTTAATTGCATATTCGATTGTCTTTTTATTCATCTTAGGAAGAGTTCCTGGATGACCTAAAGTTACCACGCTAACATTGGAGTTTGGAATTGCGCCGAATTCATTTACGTCCGCAGAGTATGCTTTCGTTTTAGTCAGCATTTGCGCATGGACTTCCAATCCAATAATCACTTTATATTTTGATCTAATTTCTGGAGTCATTATACCCTTGCAATAAGTTCTTTCATTATGATGGTCATTTTTGGCTCTTGACGACTTGCGACCTCAATAACATCTTCTAGACTTGTTTCTTCAATTTTTCCTTCAACACCTAAATCAGTGATGATTGAAATTGCAAAACATGGAATTCCCATATGTCGCGCTACAATTACTTCTGGAACTGTTGACATTCCAACCGTATCCGCTCCAATTACACGAACGTACTTATATTCGGCCGGAGTTTCCAATGTTGGACCAGTCAATCCAGCATACGTTCCTTGTGCAACGCGTATATTATTTTCCTTTGCAATTTCTTGCGCTAAAGCAATCATTTTTTTGTCGTAAGCAGTTGACATATCAGGGAAACGAGGACCTAATTCATCGTAGTTTTTTCCAATCAGCGGATGTGCTGGAAATAAGTTGATGTGATCGTCAATGATCATGATTTCTCCTACTTCGTAATCTGGATTAACTCCACCTGAAGCATTACTTAAAAACAAACGTTCAATTCCCATGAATTTCATTACACGTACAGGAAAAGTAACTTCTTGCATGTCGTATCCTTCATAAAAGTGAAAACGTCCTTGCATTGCTACAACTTGCTTCCCACCTAATTCACCGAAAATCAATTTCCCCGAATGACTTTTTACTGTAGAAACGGGGAAGTTAGGGATGTTTTCGTAAGGAATTTCATCAATGATGTTGATTTCGTTTACCAAACCACCAAGCCCAGTTCCAAGGATTATTCCAATGGTCGGTTGAACTTTTGTTTGAGTTTGAATATAGTCGAATGATTCTTTAAATTTCGTTAACATATTTTTCTAAAAGCAAGTTAAATTTTTCCTGTTCATCTATTTCGATAGAAATGGATTTATAAAACCACTGATATTTTGATTCCTGAACTTCCTTCATTTCTCGAAGCCGCATAAAATCTTTTTCTGTAGTAATTATTATTCCATCGCCGTCAGATGCAAAAATATCAATTTTTTCATGAATTTCCTCAATATCTTGGGCACTAAAAGGATGATGATCTGGGTATTTAACATGTTTTACAACAAAGTCTCGATTTAGCTCGGTAATTAATGAAGTAGGATTTCCGATTCCCGTTACTACAATTGCCTTATTTGCAGTATGGTTTTTATCTTCTTTAAATGGAACTAATGCGTTGTATTTTATTCTAGAAAAGTAAACATTGTCATTTTTGAAATTTAAGGACGAGCAAATTTCTTTCTTTTTGTCAGGGGTCAAATCAGAAGGACATTTACTTACCACTATAATGTCTGCGCGATTTTTACCACATCTAAATTCGCGTAAATTACCTGCGGGCACAACAAAGTCCTTTGAGAAGAGGTGAGAGAAGTCAGTGATAATTAATTGAGCGGTTGCTTTAAATCTTCTGTGTTGAAAGGCATCGTCTAAAATTAGCAATTCCGTTTTAGGATATTTAGTTACAATTTCCTTTGCACCAAGAACTCGATTTCCAGCGACGTAAACTACTGCACTCTCCTTGAATTTTGTTTTGTAGAAAAGAGGCTCATCTCCAACATTTGAAGTGCTTGAATTCGCTTTGACTTCAATGATTCCCGTTGTTTTTCGGCCATAACCACGGCTAAGAATAGCTGGTTTTAATCCTTTGGATAAAAAATGAGATGTGATAAAATCAACATGCGGTGTTTTACCTGTCCCGCCCATGGATAGATTACCTACACAAATAGAAGGTATTGAAATAGACTCTGATTTTAATATTCCATTATTGTACAGAAAATTCCTTATAGACAGCACTAGTCCATAAATGCAACTGAATGGTAAAAAAATCAATCTGAGTTTATTCATTAACTATTGTGATAATCCGAAAGCGTTTGTTCGTCTGCATAATAAAAGATGCGAACTTGAGC
>CAWUSK010000041.1:0-61289 GCA_963925035.1 uncultured Flavobacteriales bacterium | reverse complement strand
ACAGTTATCACTTTGAGCTAAACCTAAAGAAGAGCAAAAAGAAATAATTACGAGTGAAAAAATTGATTTAAATTTCATAATTCCTCACCATTTATATGAATGACTCTTTCAACCCAAACAAAATTAGAAGCATTGATAACTTCGCGAGGAAGAATCATAATTCGCATGTTTTGGTTCACATTAAAATAAGAGGTTTCATTTTCCAATCGAAGAGCATCGATTTGCGGAAAAAGATCCAGCGTAATGGTTGGTAATGCCCTTGTATCAATCATTTGTATCTGATAAGTACCTTCTAAGGCGACAGATAAATTAAAATACTCTTGAACTTGTTCTTGATTCAGCCAGCTTTGAGAAAAGGAGAATGTAGCTGAAGTCAATACAAAACACAGTGACAGAGTTAGTTTTTTCATAGTTTGTAGTTTATTTCATCTAAAAACTTTGTTATAGATTTTACACTAAAATAACAAGTAATTTTCAATTTGGTTGACAATTTAAAAAATAATCACCTATAATTTCTCATTCACCCTTGAAATTAAATAACTGATTACTAAATGACACTGAAGAAACAGGGACTCCCCACCCACTAGTGTCGATTCAAATAATTTTAGAGATCCATAATATTAATTAAACTACAGAATTAGACTTTTACAACATATTTATGGACAACAAAAGAAATTAAGATCCATTGGTTATTTCCTTGCCGCATTGGTTACAATAAATCGATCCAAATGGATTATCATGTCCACAACTAGAACAAAGGTTGTCCCTTTTTCCATCGTCTTTATAGCGTGACATCTCAACAGAGATTAAGCCTGTTGGCACTGCGATAATTGCATAACCTAAAATCATCATTATTGACGCCAGAAACTTACCAATATCCGTATAAGGAGTAATATCTCCAAATCCAACAGTAGTGACGGTAACAACGGCCCAATAAATACTCGCCGGAATAGAATTAAAACCATGCTCTCCCCCTTCAATTACATACATAAGTGTTCCTGCCATGATAATCATCATCACAACGAAAAACAGAAAAACCATTATTTTATAATAACTCGCCTTTAATGAATGAGCAAATGCTTGAGATTCTGACGTAAATCTACTTAACTTTAGAACTCTAAAGATTCGCAATAGCCGCATCGCACGAACAACCCTTAAAGATTGATAGCCCTGAATAAAAGGCAAAAGACTTAAAAAAGTAGGCAAAATTGAAACCAAATCAATTATACCCCAAAAACTTTTCATGTACTTCCATGGATTTGGAGCAATTATGATTCTAAGCAAGTATTCAATACTGAAAATTATAGTAAAAATCCATTCTAAAACATGTAATTCAGTACCGTAATTTGCCCTCCATTCTGGCACACTTTCGATAAGAATAATTAGAACTGAAAAAACAATTAAAACCAATAATACGACATCAAAATTTCTTCCAGACTTGGTATCCGTTCCAAATATTACTTCATTAAGTTTTGATTTCATTTTCTAAAGATATCAAAAATAAGAATCTCATTCTTCAATTCTATCAGCATACTTTTTTCTTAAGTGTTTCGTTTTTAAATCTTCTTCCTGCCATTTGATGTTTTGACCAAAAGTTCCCTTTAATCTTTTAATAAAAGACTCTCTTTCCTTAATCGAAACAAAATCATCAACAATAGCAGAAATTGGAATAATTTCCGGGTCCGTGATGTTTTCATAATCAAGACCATCAAATACAATCGGTAAGAGTTTAATTGGGAATTCAAACTTTTTTATAAATCGTTTGAGACTTTTTGCCTGAAAGTGATCTGTTGCTAACGCAAGATTTTTGAATCCATTTTTCTTTGCTACTAAATATGAATAGTATACATTTTCAGTACTGTGTTCGGCGCGTTGATCTTTAAAAATATGTTCTTTCGGAATCCCCAATTTCTCAGCATATAAAGCCATAATTGAGGCTTCTTCATATTTCGTGTAAACTGCCGATCCAGAATAAATAATATTTTTTGTATACCCTTTGTCGTACAAATATTTAGACCAACACACGCGCATTTTCATCCTTTCACTCCAGTTTTCACCGTGAAAAGGAACTCCAGGAACAATGATCGCATCGTAGGGGACAAATATTTTGTTTCTCTCTACAGTTTTTCTTGCAGTTCGTGAAGTCATGCTGCACGCATTGACAAGAAAAATAAAAATTACAATTAAGCATTTATAAAACATCCAATCAAAGTAACAAAATTATCGTTACTTTTCAGATATACCAGATTATAAAATAAAGATACAACAGTGAATTTTCCGCTCTTATTTATGGATCCAATTACAGACTGGCCGGCATGGATTGTCGCTACTTTGTTTTTCGGTCCATTGGTTACCGGAGCATTTATTTATTTTTATTATACGCGGCATGCTCGTTCATGGCGAAAAGGAATCTTCCCTATTAGCTTAAAACCAACAGACGATAATTTATTGGAAGCATATTTGGCTCTTGCGTCTAAACTGATGTTGTTAAACCCTAAGTCTCTAAAGGGAAAAACACAATTCATCAATGAATATTTCAACCGTTATTTTAGACTAGCGAATTATAATTTTGGTGATTCACTTGTTTTTTCTTTGAATTACCCAATCAGCGAAGAAACTGTTACGAACTGGATAAATTCCAATTGGAAAAATGACAGTATGAGAATACAACTCATTTATTTTCTAGTTGGACTAGCCATTCAAACCGATAAGCTTTCTAACAGGGAATTGGTCTTTTTACAAGCTGTAAATTCGGAGCTTGGCTTTAATACAGAGAGTTTAAATCGGATAATTGCCATATACACCTCTTATTATGAAGAGAAGCAGCATCAAGAAAAATCAACGTTTTCTTCTCCTAAGTCAATTTTATCTTATTTGGCTATATTAGGATTGAATGAAAACTATGACAGGTCTGAACTAAAGTCCGCGTATCGAAAAATGGCTAAACTACATCATCCTGATAATTATTCGACCGAGTCCGAGGCTCAGCAGAAAATAGCATCTGAAAAATTTATACAAATCCAAAAGGCGTATGAGTTTTTATTGAATAAAATAAGTCTGTAATTATTTTTTAGTCTATGTATGAAAGGATCACTTTCAATATCTTAAATGCTTATCAATGAGTTATAGAAATTAACTACAAATGTTCAAATCAAAAAAAAGCTATCCATATGGATAGCTTTTAAATGAATAACAGTTAACTGTTAATATCTGTAATGTTCTGGCTTGTATGGTCCTTTCACATCAACACCGATATATGAAGCCTGATCTGGTCTTAACTCTGTTAATTCAGCACCAACTTTCGCTAAGTGTAATTTTGCTACTTTCTCATCTAAATGCTTAGGAAGCATGTAAACATCATTTTCATATGCTCTTGCATTATTCCACAATTCTAATTGTGCCAATGTTTGGTTCGTAAATGAATTAGACATTACAAATGATGGGTGACCAGTTGCACAACCTAGGTTTACTAAACGACCTTCAGCTAATAAAATAATGTCTTTACCAGCAATCGTGTACATATCAACTTGAGGTTTGATTTCAATTTTTGATGCGCCGTGATTACTGTTCAACCATCCCATGTCGATTTCGTTATCGAAATGTCCAATATTACAAACGATTGTCTTATCTCTCATTGCCTCAAAGTGCTTCCCTTGAACGATGTCTTTGTTTCCAGTTGTAGTAACAACGATATCTACGTTTCCTATAACATTTTCCAATTTACGAACTTCAAATCCATCCATTGCTGCTTGTAAAGCACAAATTGGATCAATTTCAGTAACGATTACACGTGCTCCTGCACCTTGTAATGAAGCTGCTGAACCTTTACCAACATCTCCGTATCCACAAACAACAGCAACTTTTCCAGCCATCATTGTATCTGTAGCACGACGAATTGCATCAACCAATGATTCTTTACATCCGTATTTGTTATCAAATTTAGATTTCGTTACAGAATCATTAACGTTAATTGCTGGCATAACCAACGTTCCGTTTTTCTTTCTTTCGTACAATCTATGAACTCCTGTTGTAGTTTCTTCAGACAATCCTTTAATATCTTTACACAATTCTGGATAACGATCAAAAACCATGTTCGTTAAATCTCCACCATCATCCAAAATCATATTCAACGGTTGACCGTCTTTAAATGCAAACAAAGTTTGTTCGATACACCAATCAAATTCTTCTTCATTCAAACCTTTCCATGCAAAAACAGGGACTCCTACTGCTGCAATTGCTGCTGCTGCATGATCTTGAGTTGAGAAAATATTACATGAAGACCAAGTTACATCAGCTCCAAGTTCAACCAATGTTTCAATTAAAACAGCTGTTTGAATTGTCATGTGAAGACAACCTGCAATACGCGCTCCTGCTAATGGTTTAGATGCTCCAAACTCCTCTCTTAACGACATAAGTCCTGGCATTTCTGATTCCGCCAATCTAATTTCTTTACGCCCATACTCCGCAAGACTCATGTCTTTCACTTTGTATGCTAATTTTTCTGTTGTACTCATATTTGTTTTGTCTATTTTCTTAATTAACAAGTGCAAATTTACGAAGTAAGATTGGGAAATAAAAATTAAAGCACAGTCGTCTTGATCCGTGCTTTAATTAATCAAATATTCATTAAACTATTTATTTGTTTATTATGGAGTTAGAAGACTCTCCTACTCCTTTCCAATATTGCATTGTAGCAAAGGACATAATTGCTGATGCAGCTGCGCCCTCCATGAAAATTCCTAGACAAACTTTTTGCGTTGATACGGCGTGACCAAATAAAATTCCGTTTGAAAAATAATTCACGAAATTAGCATCTACAAAAATCATGTAAAAAAACAAAGCCAATACCGATAGAGCCAAGTTGATGAAATTTGCAGTGAATAATGAACCCAAATTAATCAAATACCCAGATCCCATTTTACTCTCAGAGTTCCGTCGTGCCAACTTATTTGTGAAATAGGCTACAATTAAAATGTTGAAAAATCGTAACTCTGTGATTTTCTCCCATTCAAACATCTTCATTATTAGAAAATATAAGACTAGAGCACCAAACATCTGTAGTCCAATTCGGATAGTGTTTTCATGTGTTTTCATGTCGTTCTTTTTTTTAGAAGTTATAACATTTCAAACGACAAACAAAAAATCAAACGTTAAATTTCCTTATAACTCCTTTTGAATCAACTCTTCTAGACAGTCTATAAAACGATCATGATCATTTGAAGAAGGAACCAATTGAATTTTTTCTCCACCAAACTCCTCAAAAATTTCCTGGTATTCCCCCCCAATTTCAATGACAGTTTCTAAGCAATCAGCAACAAAAGCTGGACTGAAGGCTAGTAATCGCTTTGCACCTTTTTTACCTTGTTCCTCTACCACCTTATCTGAAAATGGCGTCAACCATTTTTTGTCTAGCCGCGATTGAAAACATACGGTATAACCTCCTTCCTTAATGCCCAGTTTTTCAACTAATAAACGAGTTGTTGCATAGCACGTGGCCTTGTAACAGAACTTGTTCGAGTCATTTATTTCACTTTCGCACGGTTGGTCAGTACATAAATCGTCTGCTTCATAAACCTTGTCGACTTGACGTTCCGGTAAACCGTGATACGAAAACAGGATATGATCATACGCAGATAAGTCAAATTCTTTAGCGCGCTCAACAATAGAATCTATGTAACCTTCTGAATCGTAAAACTGATTCACTAAACTCACTTCTGGTAAGACCCACCATTTTTTAATAAGTGTCATTGCCAATTCCAATGCTGATCCAGTCGACGCACTAGCGTATTGCGGAAAAAGCGGTATTACTACTATATGATCGTAATTTTCTTTTCGCATTGATTCGGTCACATCATACATCGAAGGGTTTTGGTAACGCATAGCCACATGAACTTTGACGTTTTGCCCTTCAAATCGATTTTGAAGTTTAACCTTTACGTTTTCTGTATGTGTTTTCAATGGCGAAACACCGTTTCCAAACGCCCAAAGTTCTTTATAAATCTTCGCTGATTTTGGAGCTCGAAAGGGAACAATAATTCCATTTACGAGTAACTTTCTTCCTAACCAAGGTAAATCAATTACACGGCGATCGTTCAAAAACTCACTTAAATACCTTCTAACATCGTTCGTTTTTGGACTATCTGGAGTTCCAAGTTGAACTAATAATACACCTATTTTTTTCATACTAAAATAATTTTTCTCTCCAATTTTCAGCTTCTGCTGGTTCCAGTAAATTCAATTTTATTAAATACGAGATCGTCTTTTCAAATGCAAGTGGATACTCTACACCGTTGTAATTCCAATCTGTTTCATTCAGCCAGTTTTCAACTTGTCCGTGACGTAAATTATATCTCCAACTAATTAAATCAACCGCATTTTCGTTTTTTTTCAATTCTGCTGCACGCGCCCCGACAATTTCACACATTTTTTGAAGTTCGTCTTTGTGCTTTTCGTAAACTTCATTTCGCACGGCAATCACAAAACATGGCCAAGGCGTAATTACCTCATCAATGTAGCGACATTTTTGTTGTTCGGTGAACGGAAACGTTGTGTATTTCTCCCATAAAAATGCTTGAGATTCATTGTTTTCTAACGACCACAGCCCGCCATAAACATCTCCGACAACTTTAAATTTCAACTTAGAGGTATCCCAGTTTTCTTGACTTGCTCGAACGTAGCTCATCAAATGTGACCCTGAACCTTCTCTTGAGATTGCAAAAGTTTGATGTTTCAATTGATCGACCGTTTGAATATCACTTTTATAGGGGACATGAATTCCCCAACGCAATGGCGTTGTTACATAAACTTGAATAATCTTAGCATCTAATCCTTGCAGTATTGCTTTTGTGATTCCTTCAGTAAGCAAAACAGCAACATCAATGGAATTCGTTTCAAGACCACGAATCATCTGTCCTGTTCCTCCACCCATGTCACTCCAATGTAATTGAATTCCAGCTTCTCTAAATCGACCTTCTTCAATAGCCATACGCCAAGGCAAGTTAAAATGCTCTGGTACTCCTCCTATTTTTAATCCAATCATAACTTATTCTTCTGAGAACTGCATATCATACAAATTCTTATAATAACCGTCTTTTTTTAATAACTCTGCATGAGTGCCGAACTCCATTATTTGTCCGTGATCTATAACAACAATTTTATCTGCCGATTGTATCGTTGACAAACGGTGCGCAATAACAATTGAAGTTCTACCTTTCGTTAATTTTACCGTGGCATTTTTTATCATTTCTTCGGATTCATTATCAACACTGGAAGTCGCTTCATCCAAAATTAAAATACTAGGGTTGTAAACATAGGCACGAATGAACGAAATCAGTTGGCGCTGTCCTACGGATAAAACACCACCCCTCTCACCTACTTCATAATCGTATCCTCCAGGTAGCTTTTTAATAAAATTGTGCATTCCTACAACCTTAGACGCTTCAATGACTTGCTCTCGCGTAATCGATTCGTCTCCAAGTGTGATATTATTAAATACCGTATCGGAAAAAAGAAAAACATCTTGTAAAACGATTGCAACGTTCTTTCGTAAGTAATTTAAATCAATGTCAACAATAGGTATTTCTCCAAGATAAATTTCTCCTTTTTGATATTCATAAAATCGACCAATAAGATTTACAATTGAGCTCTTACCCGCACCTGTAGCGCCAACAAACGCGACGGTTTCCCCATGCTTGATTTCCAAATTGATGTCTTTCAACACCCAGCCTTCATCATTGTAGGCAAAAGAGACATTTTTAAACTTTAATGTCTGCTCAAAATTACAATCTACTATTTCTCCCTCATCTTGAATATGGTCTTTCAAGTCGATAATATCAAATACACGCTCTGCTCTTACAACTCCTCTTTGAAGAATATTGAATTTGTCTGCCAATTGACGAATCGGACGATACAGCATATTAACCCATAGAATAAATGCCACGTTTTCTCCAAACATTAATCGAATATCAACTGGTGATTTTCCTTGAATTTTAAGTGCACTCCACACCAAAATAAAAGCGATTGATAGCGAACTTAGAAATTCGACCACCGGAAAAAATATTGAATTCGCCCATATGGCCTTGACATGAGCTTGGCGGTGCCCTTTATTTATCACTTCAAATCTGTCCGCTTCAATTTGTTCACGGTTGAACAATTGCACGAGCGACATTCCTGTTAATCGTTCTTGAACAAAGGTGTTTAGTTTGGTCACCTGATCTCGTTCCATTTGAAATGATTTTCTTAATACTCGAGCGAAAATTCGGGTAGAAAAAATCAAGATTGGAATTGGAACAAGCGTCAATAACGTCAGTTCCCAATTGGATAGAAACATTAATATAATGACAAAGAAAAGTGATATCAAATCACCAGCAATGTTCATCATTCCAGATGAAAAGACTTCTGTGATTGCTTCTAAATCAGAGACTACACGAGTGACAAGTGTACCAATCGGAGTTCGATCAAAATAACGCATTCTAAATGTCAAGATTCGATCCATTAGTTCTCTTCTTAAATCGCGAATGATAGATTGAGCAAACAGGTTTGAAAAATAACTTGATAAAAACTGAAAAATCGTTTCTGCCAATAACATTCCGATTATCAAGATCGTCCAAAAAGTGAGCATTTCGGTATCTTGGGTTTTGATGATAAACTGATCTACCATATATCCAATTACAAATGGACGAGCAGGGCCAATTAAGGCCAGTAAAATTGTAAACGTAACAGCTATAAAGAATAAGCCTTTATAACTCTTCCAATACAACAATAATCGCTTAAAAACGGAAACGTTTAATTTAGATTTAACAGCCATTAAAACAAAAGTAACTGAAAGATTGAAGAATGGTAGAAATACGATTGGATATTTTTTTTTAAAAAACCGGCGACATTTTCTATTTTATTTGAAATAATTCGATTTCCAGCTTTTTAGTTGATTAAAATTCCATTAACTTTAGCCGAAAGTCTAAGAAATGATTCATAACTTATCAGATACCAATTCAATTTTATCAACTTTCATTGCTGAATTGCGAGACGTTGAAATTCAAAAAGACTCGATGCGATTTCGTCGAAATTTGGAACGGGTTTCTGAGGTATTAGGCTATGAGCTTTCAAAGCAACTGCATTATCAAAAAGCAGAAGTAGAAACTCCTCTTGGCGTATCACAAACGCAATTATTAAAAAGCCAACCGGTGTTGGCTACAATTTTACGAGCTGGTTTAGGCATGCATCAGGGCTTATTGAATTATTTCGATCGTGCCGAAAGTGCTTTTGTTTCTGCTTATCGCAAACACACTACGGCAGAAGATTTTGAAATATTTGTTGAATACATGGCCGCGCCAAAAATTGATAATAAAATATTAATTATTAGCGACCCGATGTTGGCAACAGGAAGCTCTATGGCGATGGTGTACAAAGCTCTATTAAAGCAAGGAAATCCTAAGAAAACGATTGTCGTTTCGGCAATTGCAGCACCAGAAGCATTAGAGTTTCTTCAAAAACAATTACCGAAATCAACTGAGTATTATATAGGTGCAATTGATGATGAATTAACTGCTCAATCATATATTGTGCCTGGATTGGGAGATGCTGGAGACTTGGCATACGGAGAAAAATGTTAAGTATGAAGATTGGAATTCTCACCTCTCTATTTTTTATTTCTACAGTGAAGTTCATGTTCGCACCTTTGGGTGGACCTCATCTAAACCTTACATTTATTGAAACATATTTAGCATGCTGCGGAGGCGCAATTTTCAGTGCTGCAATATTTTATTTTTCTGCGGAATTTTTCTTAATCCGCGCTCTTAAAAAACGATACAAGGTAAACGAAAAAGCAAAAAAAGAAGGCATCGTTATCCCAAGGAAAAAAAGTTTTACCCGTACCAATAAATTAATCGTTCGAATAAAAAAGTCCATGGGAATTATTGGAACGTGTTTTTGGATTCCTTTTTTCCTGTCAATTCCTTTGGGAAGTATTGTTGCAGCAAAGTTTTACGGTAAAAAGAAAAAAACATTCCCTTTGATTCTAGTTGGTATATTTATCAACGCATTTGTTACCACAACTATAAGTTATTCTATCTATCAATGAAGCATATTTTTTTCGACTTGGACAGAACGCTTTGGGATTTTGAAACCAATTCAGAAAAAGCCTTAAACATTCTTTTTGATCAACTTGAACTTGGCCAAACTATACGCTCTTTCCGAACATTTCATACGCAGTATAAAAAAATAAATGCTGAATTGTGGTACGATTATGCCAAAGGAAAAGTTACCAAAGAAGAACTTAGAACGAGTCGTTTTGAACGAACATTAAAGAAATTCAATATAGATGATCCCAATTTAGCATTACAGCTAGGCGATGGTTATATAGAGCTTTCGCCTTATCAAACAAACTTGTTTCCGCACACAATTGAGACCTTAGAAACGTTAAAAAAAGAAGATTACGCGCTTCACATCATCACCAATGGATTTAAGGAAGTTCAATTTATAAAACTGAAAAACAGTGGCTTAATTGATTATTTCGATGTGATTTTATGTTCGGAAGAAGTTGGTAAGACAAAGCCTTCTCCCGAAGTTTTTCAAACTGCTCTTGATCGCGCAAATGCTAAAAAACAAGAGAGTTTAATGATTGGTGACGATTATCACGCCGACATACTTGGCGCAGAAAAATTTGGAATCCAAAGCATTTTATTTGACCCTGAAAACAAGCACAAAGAAGGAAGTCACGATTGGAAAATTAAACGATTAAATGAGATTCCAGCGCTTATTCCATGGATAGTAAAGTCTACTCTTTAGACCGATACAGCAATAATTCAACTGGAGTATCCTTGATTCCGTAAAGAATCGTGATTTTCAATTTATTGCGGTTAAAACACCCGAATGAATAAGAAATCATAGCAGGCAAGTTCGATTCAATATTATCGAATTTCATTTTGTTTTTCGTTCCGACAAAATTGTGCGTAATAATTACCGAAGAATGTTGAACAAACTCTTCTGAGCAAATTGTATAAACCAATGATTTTTTCACTTTTCGAATTTTCAAGTCCTCAACCTTTGTAGTGTCTCCCAGCTTATTAATTCGATAAGCACCGCCTATTAAAAATTCACCTTCCAGGTTCCATTGTTCAAATCCATTGCCCGACTTATATTCCCAAGTTCCAACTAACTTCTTCGTTTTTCCTGAGAATTGACCAAAAGAATTAATAGCAAAAAAGCAACAGATGAATGCAACTAAATTGAATTTCATACTATCTAATTAATGTAATTCTTGACGTAATTTCTCATACAGTACCATTCCTGCAGCGACACTTACATTCAACGATGCAATTTCACCGCGCATTGGAATTCGACAACTGATATCAGCAAGATTAATAAGATCACTTGTAATCCCATCTTTCTCAGACCCCATGATTACCGCAACACTTCCTCTCAAGTTCGTTTCGTACAATGGAATTTGAGATTTCTCAGTACAAGCAACAATCCTTAATCCACATTGTTGAATGTAGTACAAGGAATCTTTTAAATTGTCTGTTTTACAAACCTTAATTCTATTCAATGCACCCGCAGATGTTTTTATGGCATCCGACGTTACTTGAGCATTTCCTTTTGAGGGAATTAAAATTGCATCTACACCTTCGCATTCAGCCGTTCGAGCAATTGCACCAAAATTCCGTACATCTGTAATACGGTCCAACGCTAAAATAAATGGCTTCTTCCCTTCCTCAATCAATGCCTCAACAACCTCCTCTACTTTGTAATATTCAATTGGTGAAACCAGAGCGATAACACCTTGGTGATTGTTTTCTGTTATGGCATCCAACTTTTCAATTGGCACAAATTGCAACTGATGTGATTCAGCTTTTAAAGCTTCTTTCAATTCCAAAAACAAATCCTTGTTCATTCCTTTCTGGATAAATATTTTATTCAAAACACGGTTTGCCTTAATTGCTTCTATTACAGCTCTTACACCGAAAATGTATTCTTCTTCAGAATACTTCGATTCGCGTTTATACTCTCTATTATCGTTATTGTTTTCACGACTATAATTACTATACCCACTGTCTTTTTTTTTTCCGTACTTATTTTCCATTGTCATTAAAATTGATATTCAAACATCACTTCTACATCGTTTTCGATTGTTCTTGCTACAGGACAAGTCTCAGCTGCATTAATGATTCGTTGATGAATAGATTCATCCCAATTATTTTCTGAAAAATCGATTACGATTTCCAGTTTTTCGATTCTTCGAGGATTATTCCCCATAATTTTATTTACCTCTGCCACACCGTGTTTAAAGTCAATTGAATGATTATCACAATAAATTCCAACTATCGTCAACATGCACGAAGCATAAGCCGTTGCTACCAAATCTGTCGGAGAAAAAGCTTCTCCCTTTCCGTTGTTATCAGCAGGTGCATCGGTAATAATCTCTGTTCCCGATTTTAAATGTGTACACTTTGTTCTAAGCGATCCTAAATATTCAACTTTTGACGTAGCCATAATCTTTGAGTTTTCATACATTTGCATAAAGCAAATAATCGAGACATGTATTTTTAATACTGCAAAAATAGCGTTTTATTTTGCCAATGATTACTGTTGATATAAAATTATCAAGATGAGTGAAGGAACTTTTGACGATACACGAGTGCGAATTAGCAAACCGAAATGGCTTCGCGTAAAACTCCCAACTGGTGAGAATTACAAAAAAGTGCGTTCTTTGGTTGACGAACATAAATTACATACGATTTGTGAAAGTGGAAACTGTCCAAACATGGGAGAATGTTGGGGTGAAGGGACTGCCACATTTATGATTCTTGGAAATATTTGTACTCGATCTTGTGGGTTTTGTGCAGTTCAAACAGGTCGACCGGAAAACGTTGACCAGTTTGAACCTGGAAAAGTCGCCCACAGTGTAAAAACGATGGGTGTAAAACACGCCGTAATTACGTCAGTGGACAGAGATGATTTAAAAGATGGTGGTTCAGAAATCTGGGTCCAAACTGTAAAGGCAATTCGCCATCAATCGCCAGGTACAACAATGGAAACATTAATTCCAGATTTTGCAGGAAAATGGGAGAATTTACAAAATATCATTGATGTCGCTCCCGAAATTGTGAGCCATAATTTGGAAACCGTACGTCGATTGACAAAGGAAGTGCGAATTCAAGCGAAATACGACAGAAGTCTCGAAGTTTTATTCCGATTGAAAAAGGGTGGAATGAAAACCAAATCTGGGATCATGCTAGGATTAGGCGAAACGCACGAAGAAATCGTCGAAACGATGGAAGACTTGAATAGTGTTAATGTCGACGTAATAACATTGGGTCAGTATCTTCAACCAACAACAAAACATCTTCCAATTCATGAATTTGTAACACCTGAACGATTCGCGGAATACAAAGAAATAGGACTAAAAATGGGATTCAGATATGTAGAGAGTGGGCCGTTAGTTCGTTCATCTTATCGTGCCGAAAAACATCTATTTTAAAGATAGACTTGTATCTTTTTTCCGATTAATTACTATCCCAAACTTTAAATCCAAAAAAAAGAGTACTATATTTACTTTCAGAATGTCCTATTTAACAAGCGAATAATTCAATTATTTTTGTTACTTTGCGACGCTTTTAATGAAAAAAAAGAATAAAATTTAATACAATATACTTATGAAACGATTATTACTCACACTGTTAGTAGGGACCACATTAGGTCTAAGCAGTAACGCTCAGGAGATTCGTCCTTGTGGATCTTATGAAGCATTAAAAAATTTACACGAACAACATCCAGACATAAAAGCTGAATATGATGCGCGTATGTTATTAAATAATAGTTTAGTTGTTACTAATAATGAAAAAGGTGAAAAAGTAGCTACTTATCAAATTCCAGTTGTATTTCACATTTTACATGAGTATGGCTCGGAAAATGTTTCAGACGCCAATGTTTATGCATTAATGAATCGTTTGAATGAAGATTATAATGCAAGAAATTCGGATACAGCAAACGTAATCGCTCAGTATAAGCCGTTAATTGGTGATGCTCAAATAGAGTTTAAACTAGCCGCTAAAGATCCAATAGGAAACTGCACAAATGGAATTGAACACGTTTACTCGCACGAAACAAATAATGGTGATAGCTATTCAAAACTAGGCCAATGGAATAGATCTCAATACATGAATGTTTGGGTTGTTCAAACTCCAAATTCTGGAGGAACTGTTTCAGGGGTACTTTTAGGATACGCTACATTTCCAACTGGCACAGATGGTGCTGCATATTGGACAGACGGAATTGTATTAAGAGATTGGACAGTAACTGGATCTGATAGAACATTAACTCACGAGGTAGGTCACTATTTAAGTTTACCCCACACGTTTGGAAATACCGAAGCTGGAGATGGAATTTGCGGTGATGATGGCGTCGCAGATACACCACCAACAGATGGTTCATTCTCTACTTGTCCGTTGGCAAAAGATGCTTGTAATCCAGGTACTGTAGAAAACGTTCAGAACTACATGGATTATTCTAGTTGTATTTTTATGTTCACACCTGGCCAAGTAAATGTAATGCACAATACTCTTGAAGGAATTGCAGGACAAAGAGATAACCTTTGGGGTGATACAACATTAATTGAGACTGGCATTAAAGATTTAGTTCTTCCGCAATCTGCAACTAATCAATTGAGTGTCCCATTGTGTGCGCCAGTTGCTGACTTCAGTGCTAATAGAAAGACGACTTGTATAAATCAAGCTGTTCAATTTAGTGATGCTTCCTGGAATGCTGCGATTGATGATTGGTCTTGGACGTTCGAAGGTGGTACTCCAGCAACTTCAACTTCAATGAATCCGAGTGTTACTTTTGCAACTCCAGGTTACAAAACAGTTACTTTAACAGTTAGCAATGCAGCTGGTGCAGGAACTGAATCGCGTTCAGGATACGTTTATATATCTCCAGAATGGGCGGATATATCTGGACCTGGTGCTTTAGATCTTGAAGATGGAAAAGCAAACTGGTTTATTGTGAATAATCCAGAAGAAAACCACAGTAGATTTGCTATTGTTACTGGAAAAGGTTATAATAGCTCAAAAGCATTTAAATTAAACAATTACAAAAATGTTCAATTTTCTGATTATGCAACAGACAATTATTTCTATTATGACCGTTTAGGTGGAACTTTTGATGAGTTGATCACACCTTCATTTGATTTAAGATACACAACGGGTGTTACTGTAACTTTTAAATATGCTTACGCATCTAATGTAACACAGGCAGATCAAATTGAGGAAGTGTTAAAAGTTTACTCATCTAAAAACTGTGGTGATTCTTGGACAACAAGAAAAACAATCAATGGTGCAGAATTAGTAACTGCTGGTTACGCAGGTTTTGCTGATTACGCGCCATCTTCAAATAATGAATACGTTGAAGCATCTTTTACATATGTTCCAACTTCAGCAGATGAACACACACGTTTTAAATTTGAATTTGAGGCATCTGATTTGTCAAGTAACTTATACATCGATGATATTTTTGTAAGTGGAACTTTAAGCTTAACTTCTGAAGAAATCTCAGGATTAGACATGACAGTTTATCCAAACCCAACTGTAAACGGTGAAGCTATCAAAGTTTCTTATTTTGCAAATGACAATGACGTTACATTCACTTTAAGAGATGTTCAAGGTAAAGTTCTTTCAACTGAGACTTTAACTCAAACTAACTCTGAAGTTAATCATACACTTAAAAATTCTCAAAACTTACCTGCAGCTTGTTACTTCCTAGAAGTTCAGTCTGGAGATTATACAACTACGAAAAAAGTTGTTGTAATGTAATTTTCAACGAATATTGAAAAGGGTCATTTTTTAATGACCCTTTTTTTTTGTTGAATAATTCAATTCTAAACGCTCGATTAAAACATTAATAATAAATTTGTAAAACAAACTTTATAACATGAGTAATTTTGATATCGTAATTATTGGCTCAGGTCCTGGAGGATACGTTGCCGCAATTCGTTGCGCGCAGCTAGGAATGAAGACAGCAATCATAGAAAAGTATAATACTTTAGGCGGAACCTGCTTAAATGTTGGATGTATTCCTTCAAAAGCATTGTTGGATTCGTCTGAACACTTTCACAATGCAACGCACAATTTCAAAGAACACGGAATTGATGTGAAAGATGTGAAAGCGAACATCACGCAAATGATTGCTCGTAAGAACAGTGTTGTAGATCAGACATGCTCTGGAGTTAAATACTTAATGGGCAAAAACAAGATTGAAGTATTTCATGGTCTTGGTTCATTGGTAGATAAAAACACGGTGAAAGTTGTTGGAGAAGATAAAAAAGAAACGTTGTTAAGCACAAAGAACATTTTGCTTGCTACCGGTTCTAAACCAAACTTCTTTCCGGGAATGGAACCAGACAAGAAACGCATCATTACATCAACAGAAGCGCTTAGCTTGACTGAAATACCAAAACGTATGTTAGTTATTGGTGGTGGAGTTATCGGTTTAGAGCTTGGGTCTGTGTATGCGCGTTTAGGAACTGAAGTTGAAGTTGTTGAATTTGCCGATACAATAATCCCTTCAATGGACTTAACAATGGCAAAAGAATTAACACGTGTCTTGAAAAAAGAAGGCTTTAAATTCCATTTAAGTCACAAAGTTCAAAAAGTCACTAACACAGGTAAAGGAGTCAAACTTGTTGCTTTAAACAAAAAAGACGAACAGATTACAATGGAAGCAGACTATTGTCTAGTTGCTGTTGGACGTAAAGCATACACTAAAGGTTTAGGATTGGAGAACGTAGGTCTTGTAGCTAACAACAGAGGACAAATTGATGTAAACAATCATTTGCAAACGTCAGTTCCGAATATTTATGCCATTGGTGATGTTGTTCGTGGAGCAATGTTGGCGCATAAAGCTGAAGAAGAAGGAGTATTTGTTGCTGAACATTTAGCTGGACAAAAACCTCATATGAATTATAATTTAATTCCAGGTGTTGTTTACACATGGCCAGAAGTAGCATCTGTTGGTAAAACAGAACAAGAATTAGTTGCTGCTGGAAAAGAAATAAAAATTGGTAACTTCCCTATCAAGGCATTAGGAAGAGCTAGAGCAAGTATGGATATTGCTGGAACGATTAAAGTGATTGCGGATAAGGAAACCGATGAAGTACTCGGTGTTCACATGATTTGCGCTAGAGCCGCAGATTTAATTATGGAAGCTGTAACAGCAATGGAATTCCGCGCATCTGCAGAAGATATCGCTCGAATTTGTCACCCTCACCCTACTTATTCAGAAGGATTGAAAGAAGCGGCATTGGCTGCAACTGATGATAGAGCATTGCATGTATAAGAAAGCTCAATAAAACTAAAAAACGCCATCTGACTAAGTCGGATGGCGTTTTATTTTGCTTTATATTTTTCTATTTCACAATAGTCATTTCATCTACCAAATGCTTCGCACCAGCATATTTGTCCATTACCCACATTACGTAGCGAATATCAACCGTAATATTTCTACAACGAGATGCATCGAACATGTAATCACTCATTGTGCTTTCCCAAGTTCTATCGAAATTCAATCCCATAAGGTTTCCTTCTCCATCAATCACCGGTGAACCTGAGTTTCCTCCTGTTGTGTGATTAGAACCTGTAAAACAAACCCAAAGCTCTCCATCTTGAGCATAATCACCGTAATCTTTTGCTTTCGCTAATTCGTGCATTCTTGGCAACAACTCATAATCAGGATTTCCGGAATTATTCTTCGTGATAATTCCATCCAATGTTGTATGATCAGTGTATTGCATTCCATCGTGCGGAGCCGAACCTTCCAATTTACCGTAAGTAATTCGCAACGTTGAATTTGCATCTGGCCATTGCGCTTCATCAGGGAACATTTCCAATTTACCAGCTACATAGATTTTCAATAGACCGTCCATCAAACCTTTAAAATCTTGTGCATCCGTTAAAGACAAATTTACAAATGCATCCTCTGTTTCTTTCCACAGCTTAAATCCAAGGTCTTTTTTCAGCAACTTCGCCAATGATTTTGAATTCACTTTTGACATGAACCTTTCAAAACGCGCTTGATTGGTTAAAATCGATTTAGAATAAATTTCATTTGCCAACTCTTCAGATGAACGCGCTGTCAAAATACTCGGCACATTCTCATTTCCAAGGCGGTTAACGTATTCTTCCGTTAACAACTGAAAAATTTGCTTGTCCGTATTCTCATCGTAATTTTTATAAAATCCTTTAGCTGATTCGATTTGATTCTTTTTTTCATCTTCCAAACCACCGTTTTTCTCTAAATCCGCGATTCCCGTTAAGAATTTATTTATCGTTCTAGCCCTAGCAAACATTTCTGGGCCAACATACGTGTACTCAATAAACATGGCATAGCCAAAATCTCCCATTTTATATTTTTCCACCAAAATATTCATTTCATTAATAACCGAACCGTATTTCTTATTCCACTCTTCATTGGTAGAAGCCATGTCATTGTATTTCTTTTCTCTGTCCAATTTGATTTGAATCGCATCAACAGTTTTCAATCCACCCAATTGTCCTATCCATTTTTTCCAACCGTTCGCAATACGCGCTTGTTTAGAAGAGTACATAATTCTCAATAAATCAGAAGAACGCATACTTGCATCAATCACACTTATCGATTTGTCACGCATTGCGATTCTAGCAGGGCGTTCAATGTCCATAATGTATTGCAAG
The DNA here is from genome assembly GCA_963925035.1 of uncultured Flavobacteriales bacterium. Classification (GTDB taxonomy): domain Bacteria; phylum Bacteroidota; class Bacteroidia; order Flavobacteriales_D; family Crocinitomicaceae; genus UBA4466. The sequence continues at coordinate 42,588 of CAWUSK010000041.1, read as the reverse complement.
TTTCCTGAAGTTAAGTGTTGTTCTGTAGTTCCTGGGAAACCGTACACCATTGTAAATTCTCCTGGGACACGATTTTTCATTGAAACTGGTAGGAAGTGCAATGGCGTATAAGGTACATTTGACTCGCTATACTCACTTGGTTTGTTATTTATATCGGAGTATATGCGAAATACAGAGAAATCACCTGTGTGACGCGGCCAAACCCAATTATCTGTATCACCACCGAATTTTCCAATCGAATTTGGAGGAGATCCAACCAAACGCACGTCTAAAAATGTTTCATTTACAATCATGTAAAATTCATTTCCATAATTAAACGCTTTAATATCCGCTTCATAATGATTGTTCGTCATTGCATCAGCAATCAATTGATTCGAATTTTCTTGCATCTGTAATATTTTCGCGGATCCTTCAAGTCCTTCTGTTCCGAAAAATATAGAAGCTGTAACATCTTCAATACGTACAATTCTTGATGCTGTTAATCCAGGGTTTTTCAACTCCTCAGATTTATTTTTTGCCCAGAAACCATATTTCAAATAATCGTTTTCTAACGAAGAGTGCGCTTGAACTTGTGAATAACCACAATGGTGATTTGTCAACATTAGTCCTTGCCCAGACACTACCTCAGCCGTACAACCACCTCCAAAATGCATGATTGCATCTTTTAAACTTGAATTGTTGACGTCATAAATATCTTGAGCGGACAGTTTCATGCCCATTGCTTTCATATCATCTTCAAATGCTCCAATTAATGAAGGAATTAACATTCCCTCTTCTGCAAAGGATTTAAAGATTGTGATGAACGAAATTACCGTTAGAAAAAAAATTCTTCTCATTGTTTTGATTTTTGTTTTCGCTAAAGATAATGAGATTGTTAAATTTGCAGTGTGAATATACTTGATTTTATATTTAGACTTGGTGTCGTATTTGCGATTTACGGATTTTTATGGGGAATCTTTGAACTTGGAATCCTTATGTTCAGTGCTGGTCGAAAACGTGCGCTCGGCGAAATTTACTTCATTAAAGCTGTAAAATATGTCTTTTTAGCAGACGTTACTTTTCTGTTTTGCATGAACAGCAGTAATTCAAGCATGTTCGTCATCAACCAAGTTATTTTTTCAGGAATTATTCTATTGACCTATTTCATTGGTAAACTTCAAAAAAGTCAAAACAGATCGATGTTTTTTAAAATCGCTGGAGCTAATCTTCCACAGAAACAGGCCTCTTTTAATCTTAGAGCAGAAACAATTGTGATTGTGCTTGCCCTAGGCGTTTTTATCGCATTTTGGTTTTTTCCAGAATATGCTTCAAATCCAATTTCGAAATGGTTTCACGATAGTATCATCAATATTGAAGATATGCCGGTATTCGGTTTTATATTTAAGGTGATTGGATTCTTTTTCCTATTGTCACTAATATTTAAAATGGTAAATACATTCACATTTTTACTTAGCGGCGGAAAGGTTAGAAATCAGTCCATCAAAAACGATGACGACAACAACGATAAATTTGATGATTTCGAAGAACTTAGTTAAGAAGTTCTGAAATTAGTTGTTCTACCTGTTTAATTAACGATTGATTTTCATCGTTTTCAATTAGGTAATCTGCCAATTCTCTCTTTTCTTCATCAGACCATTGGGCGTTCATTCGAGCCTCAATTGCTTCACGCGAAGTTTTATCTCTACTTAAAAGTCGTTGAATCCGCAACTCTTTAGACGAAGTAACCAAAATTGTTGCGTCCAATTGTTTGTATGCTCCAGTTTCAAATAAAATTGCCGCCTCATTAAATACAAATTCTGAAGAACTAATTAAAGCAAACTCATCAAATGCAGCGCGCACACGCGGATGAATAATATGATTTAGCTTTTCTCTTAAAAGTGGATTATTGAAAATCAATTCGGCCATTTTTGGGCGATTCAATTCATTATTGGTATAAATTGAATCGCCGAAAAGAGAAATGATTTCCACTTTTACTTCTGGATGGAAGTCAACGGTATTTTTTGCTTGTAAATCAGAATTAAACACAGGAAAACCCATCGCTTCAAAGATTTTTGAAACAGTGCTTTTTCCGGCACCTATTCCCCCTGTAATTCCAATTCGTTTCTGCACTAAATCTCGTCGATTTCGATAATCGTAAATGGAAGTTCAACAATTGCTTTATAATCTTCACCCACTTCAGCCATATCTTCGTCATCTGTTTCAAAATACCAGTTCACCTTCACGTTTGTTGAAACACCATTCATTTTCTCCAATTTTTTGAAGAAATCCAAAATACATTTCGAAGATGAAGTATTGAAATATTCCAACTTCACTTCAATCACCGTTTCTGATTTTGGTGATACTTCGTAATCATCCAACCATGCTATAATTGGCTGAAAAAACTCAACTGAATTTTCGGGAATTGATCTTCCTTTCAATTCTAACACGCCTGTTTCTCCATTAAAGTCAATCAAAGGTGTTTTAGCAGATCCTTCTAAGTGAAATTTTATCATAATTTAATTGTTTTAATCAATGGTAACATTTAAACAAAAGAAACTCGATTTTGAATCTATTTCTAGAAACTCATAATCCAGTTTTCCTTTTGATTTTCTTGCAATATCTATAAACCCTAAACCCGCCGTTCCTTTTATAGAACGTACTTCGCTCTTTAACTTAGACTGGTAAAGTATTTTTAACTCTTCTGTATTCAGTTCGTTTACACTCTTCAGTTTATTCTCTAATTCAGGAATATCTGTGTTGTAAATATAATTTCCTGTTCGAACAATAAATTTTTCTCCAATATACTTCACGATGATCAATGCTGATTTTTCAACATCATCAGTGTTTTCTACTAATTTGACAGAACCGATGTGGTGATATAGGTTTTGGAAACATTCAACAAGTACGCTAAATATTCGTTTTCTCTTTAATGGAACGAAATCAATTTCTTGGATTTTTCTTTCTAATATTTGAAGAATAGACGTTAAAAGCTCGGGCGATAACTCACCTTTAAAAGAGAGAATGATCTTCTCATCCTCCATTCGCTTAAAAAAATCGTAAACTTCAGTCAATGCCATAGTTGATAAACTCATCCAAATATACATAAATAGTGGAAAAAAATGAAAGCTCACTAAAAAGTTAATGTACCTTTGCTTTCATGAAAAACGAATGGTTCACCTCTTGGTTTGACACTGCTTATTACCATACACTTTACCAAGATCGTGATCAAAACGAGGCGCGGGCGTTTATTGAAAAACTCGTCAACGATTTAAAAATCCCTAAAAGTGCTTGTGTACTTGATTTAGCGTGCGGAAAAGGGCGCCACTCATTGACGCTCTGTGAATTAGGTTACAATGTACTCGGTGTTGATTTATCGGAAAACAGCATCAAAACGGCATCAGAATTTAGCACAGAAAAATTGTCTTTTGCTGTGCATGATATGCGAAACATTATTGAAAAAAAAACGTTTTCTGCAGTTTTTAACTTGTTCACTAGTTTCGGATATTTTGACGACGAAAAGGACAGTTTGCGGGTTTTGAACTCCGTGAATTCCATGCTGGAAGAAGGTGGGATTTTGGTTATCGATTTTATGAACGCACTACGAGTGGTTAGAACTTTAGTCGAAAATGAAATCAAAACTATTGATGATATAGACTTTAATATTCAACGAAAATACGACGGACAGCATATCTACAAAGAGATTGAATTTACCGACAATGGAAAGAACTTTCACTTCACAGAGCGTGTGCAAGCCTTAACAATCGATATTTTTGAGAAACTCTTATCGCAGTCCGGTTTTAGAATTCTTCGTACTTTTGGAAACTTTGATCTGTCTCCATTTAATAAAATAACGTCAGATCGACTAATAATTATTGCACAAAAAGTCTAATGGAAATTTTTTATATCATCTCTTCTTTAATTATTTCAGTACTTCTAGGAGGAGTTATTGTGGCGTTTTTAGAGAAAAAAGACAAACAAAATATCATTAAGATTTTATTGGCCTTTAGTGGTGGTTTTTTGCTTTCAATAGCCTTTATTCACTTTGTTCCTGAACTTTACGAGCATTCAGATCACAAAATCGGGATATATATATTACTTGGGTTTTTAATTCAATTGATACTTGAATTTTTCTCTGGTGGAATAGAACACGGACACATTCATCATCATGGAAAAGGAAAAGTTCCATGGGCAATTATTATTTCATTGGGCGTTCACTCATTTTTAGAAGGAATGCCATTGGCAGCTCCGTATGTAGGACATGAAATTGCAACATCGCATTCGCACGGTGGAGATCAAACCTTGTTAATGGGAATTATCTTTCATCAACTGCCCGTTGCAATTGCTTTAATGACCCTTTTATTTACTGCACAGCTCAAAAAATCAACAGCATGGTTATTGTTACTACTTTTTGCTGTTACAACGCCCGCTGGAGTCCTGTTTGGTTATCTTTCAGAATCTACTTTTTCGGAACTTGATTTCAATTTGATATTAGCAATTGTAGTAGGTATGTTCTTACATATTTCAACGACTATTATCTTCGAAACAAGTGAGAATCACAAGTTCAATTTCTTAAAATTGGTAAGTATTGTTTTAGGATTTGCGATTGCAATAATGATTCACTAGTTAGCGATAGTTAGTGTATAATTTTCAAAAAAGTTTGCCACATTATTTTAATATCCGCACCAATAGTTGGGTTTGAAATGTACTTTTTATTAAGTTCAATCTTCGCTGGCATAATCTCTTCGATGTATGTTTTTTGAGGATCTTCTGAGTTACCTAACAATTCATTCTCCTTAAAGTATTCTAACGACGCCAAGTCTGTAATACCAGGTTTAACGTTCAATACTTCTCGTTGTTCTTCAGTATATAAATCGACGTATTCCTTTACTTCAGGACGGGGGCCAACAATACTCATCTCCCCTTTCAAAACATTGATGAACTGAGGAAATTCATCAAATTTATATTTTCGAATAAAAATCCCTGAACGTGTGATCCTCGGATCTCTCATTCCAACCGTTAGTTTTCCAGATTTATCCGCATTTTTTCGCATGGAACGAAACTTCCACAATTTGAAAGGAACGCCATTTTTACCAATACGCTCTTGAAAATAAAATGCTCCTCCTCGACTTTCAAACAGAATAGCCAAGCTTACAATAATTCCAAACGGCAGGAAAATCATTAAAATTAAAGATGATACAATAACATCAAAAAGACGCTTCATAGAAAAATAAATTTGGGTAAAGTTAATTCGAATTTATTAATATCCTGAGTTTTCACAGGTCTGATAAAGAAGTCCGTATATCGCAATATTGCGAAATTGAAATATTCAAAAAAATAAATTCAATTGTTGGATATAAATGATGTTTTTCACTAACTTAATATAACTGCACTATCAAAAAATACAATTTTCACAATGGGAGCAACAAAAATGGACTTTTACACTGACCACCAAATCGAAATGGCAAAGCGCTGTAAATCTTTAGGGCACCCAGCTCGGATTGCGATAATAGAAAAACTGATGGAGGATGACCAACTAAATTGTACTGATTTACAATTTTTTATTCCACTTGCTCAATCTACAATTTCACAACACCTCAAAGAATTGTTCAATGCTGGAATATTAGGTTTTAAAGTAATTGGAAACAATTGTTATTATTACATTAATAAGGAAGTTATTTCTCAAGTCGCTAACTATTTATCGCAAATACGACTATTGATCAAAGATAACAAAACTGAATCTTTCATTTACTTCAAGCCAAGCATTAAACAAAAACAGCCTTATTTCATGAGGATTTAGTTTAATACTTGCTCAACAGCTGAGATAACGGCTGAAACAATAGTTTCGACATCAGCATCGGAAAGGTTAAAATAGACAGGCAAAGAAATTTCATTTGAATACTTATTCCATGTTTCTGGGTAATCCTTCATTTTAAAACCTCTCTTCTTGTATGCCGTTAACAATGGTAAAGGTTGAAAATGTACATTCACTGAAACATCTTGGTCAAAAATCAAGCGCATGATTTCATCTCTTTGAGCTTCAGTTATTCCTTTAATTCTAAACAAATAAAGGTGATAAGACGTTTCTTTTGCTGCATTAATGTACTTTGGCGTAATCGCCCAATCAAACTTGCCTAATTTCTCCGTGTATGACTTAAAAATCTGTTTACGACGATCCAAATTCTCTTGGTAGCGTTCCAGTTCAACTAAACCAATTGCGGCTTGTAAATCCGTCATGTTGCACTTAAAACCAGGTTCCTCAACGTCGTAGCGCCAATTGCCCTTTTGAGTTTTCGCAAGAGCATCTTTCGATTGTCCGTGCAAAATCATTGTATTGAACAAACGATAAATCTCTTCGTGATCGTAACTTCCTGGAAGATTAAAACAAATTGCACCACCTTCAGCTGTTGTTAAGTTCTTTACTGCATGAAATGAAAAACATGAAATATCAGCCAATGAACCTGAAACTCTTCCATTCATCGTAGCTCCAAAACTGTGTGCAGCATCTGAAATCAATAGAATTCGTCCCAATTGATTCTGCAATTCATTACTTCCTTGAAATTGTGGTTTTGCATCTTCAATGACTTTATACAACTTATCATAATCACATGGAAAACCAGCCATATCTACAGCGATAATTGCTTTGGTTTTATTTGTAATTGCAGCTTTGACTTTTTCTGAATTGATATTGAAATCTTCAGGAGAAACATCAACCATTACAGGAGTCGCACCAGAGTGAATAATCACATTGATACTCGCACAATACGTGTATGCGGGTAAAATCACCTCATCTCCTGGACCGATTCCCCACCAATGCAAAAGTACTTGCATTCCCATTGTCCAAGAATTCACAGCAACAGTTGTAATACAACCGGTGTATTCCGTGATTTTCTTTTCGAATAATTTCGTTCTTGGACCAGTCGTAATCCAACCACTTTGAAGAGCAGCTGTTACTTCATCAATTACTTTTTGGTCAATTCGAGGTGGTGAAAACGGGATCATTTGACTAATATTTATCTATTATTTACGAAAGTACTTATTTATCTGGATAACTCTTTCTGCTTATCCGAAGGTCTTTGATTCAGGATCAAAAATGTCCAAATTCCTTTCAAATAACCCAAGCCATAACTGACATGAAGAATTGGAAAGGTTTTTAACACTTCAATAAAACGAATTTCCTTGTCCTGTTCACTCGCTTTCAGCGAAAAATAAACGGCCATTGCGATGTAAGCAACAAAAGGAATTCCAAAAATACCGGCTGTTGAAATGGAAAAAAGTGACGTAAGTAATAGCAACATCAAATAAAGTACAAAAAGTGGCGGAACCAATTGACGTAATGTCGTTACTGCCTTGTGTTTTTTATTGACATATACTTTCCAATAACCGTATTGGAAGAACTGTTTCCACAAGCCATTAAAGTTTCCTCGCACGTAATATTTGAGTGAAATTTCATGGTCGTAATATATCTTACCTCCAGCATTCGTTACTCTGAAGTTGAAATCATCGTCTTGGTTTCGAATCAAATTCTCGTCAAAATAACCGATTTTTTCAAAAACCCAATATGGATACATTGGACTTGTAACAGTATCGGTGAATCCAGATTTTGATAAGGTACGAAAGTTACCCAAGCCCATTCCAAAAGTGGTTGACATGGCGCACGAAATAACTCTTCCTGTTTCATTGATGTATTCATTGATGATACGACCTCCGACGCACCAAACGTCGTTGTTTTCGTTTAGCATGTTTAAAGCATTCATCAAATAATTTGTACTTAAAATATGTCTAGCGCCAACGATTTGCAAAAAATCAACCTTTCCACCTGCGTAAATCCCAAGATTAAAGGCGAATGGAGTCAGCTGTTGAACATTATCAATAAGCTGCAAGGATGAATATTCGGATTTCAAGTTCTCTACTTTAATTCGAGTTCCATCGCCGCTCATTCCGTCAACTACAAAAACTTGAATTGATGCAGTTTCTGGAAGCTCACAATTGTAAATAGCGTGAATGCATTCTTCAATAAAAAGATGCTCGTTACGACAAGGAATTACAACTGAAACTTTAATCATCATTCATTTAATCGTTTATGAGTGTTAATTGACACAATCAATAGAGAAATCCAAAAGGAATAAAAAACAACACCTGATTGCCTTTGAAGCATAGACTCGAATAAGCAATTAAATGCAAGCCCAGCGACTAAAATAAATAATACGTACGATTTGTTTTTCCACGCAAACCAAAGTGCAGAAACAATCATAAAAACAAGAAGTAATAACCCTATAAATCCAATTTCCAAGGTAGTCTGTAAATATTGATTGTGTGGATTATATTCCATTTTAGAGACTTGAGTCAATCCGAAGTCATTCAGTCGTTTGGTTAAATATTCGTCTACATTCCCTGTGCCCACACCAAATGGATGTTCCATAATAAGTTCTGTAGTAACGGCCCACATGATAATGCGAATTTGATTTCCAGGAATTTCCTCTTCACCAACTTTACCGATTAAAAATGATTGTGAATCATCCATGAATTTTTCATACGATGCTGTTGTGGTTTTTATATCTTTTTCGAACCATGGTAGATTATATGCAGTAATCATCATCAAAAAGATAACGACTATTCCCAAGGGAATTGTTAGTTTGAATCCAAACTTTCTAATTGAATAATAGATGATTATACCTGCGATTAGAATTCCGAAAAACAAGATCCCAGCTAGCGTTAAACATAAAAAGTAAAACCCTATTCCTAAAACAGAATAAATCGATACCGTCCAATTTGTAAATCCTTTCCAATGTGCAAATCTGCCATACCAAGCTGCGACGACAGTTATTAAAATGAATCCTGCAAAATAGCTCGGGTGATGGACTGTAGAGATGTAACTCGAAGAAAAACAATACAACAGCCAGCCGTGTTCAGAATAGCAATCACAAGAGTTCATGATGCCTGGTATCAAAGCAACAATCACCCCTAGTATCGCACCGATAAGTGAACTATGTATGCTCAACTTAAAGTTTGGCTGAATTGATAACAACAATGGGATAATGAATAGTCCCAATTTATATTCTGCATACTTCAGGCCTATAGCCAATTCATGGGCAAATAGAATTCCAACTAGGTAGGCGACATAAATTAGCATCATCAAAACTCCAGGTACATTGAATTTCCATGACAACTGTTTCTTTACAAATCCAAAAAACACAATTAGACCCAACAGTATTACCCCCAAAGATGACAATTTGGGAAAACCAATTATAAGAAAGGAGAAAACTCCCAGGGCTATACTGAATACTTTTTCAAAGTTGATTTCCTTCATCTCTATTGATTCGATTCATTTGCTTGTTCAACTCTAACATTGTTTAAATACAGCTCTTCATAATTGCGCGATATTTTTCTCCAATTGAACTCTTCAATAATTTTTTTTACATCATAATTATAACTTTCAATCGTCATAATTATTTTTTCAATGGATTTCGCAATATCGTCCACAGAATAACAGTCTACCGCTTCACCAATTTTCCCATCGAAAAACCCGTAAATCCCTTCGTTTTTTGTGTAAATGACAGGTAATCCTTGAGTAAGCGCTTCTATATAAACCAATCCAAAAGTTTCATTGGTTGAAGGCATCGCAAAAAGGTCATTCTGCTCAAAAATAGTCATTAATTTCTCTTTGTCTTTTACCTGCCCATGAACAGTGAATAAGTCCGGATGTGCCTGTGCTACTTTTAGTGCTTTATCTTCAGCATTCCCACCCTGTCCAACAATATCCAAATGACAACGCTTCCCATTATCGGACAGTTTAATAATTGCCTTTTGCAGGCGCAAAATATTTTTCCCTTTCGATAACTGGCCTATAAAAAGTAATTGCGGAATTTCATGAACCTTTTGATTCGAATTTGGCTTAAAATTATTGATCCAAAAGTCATCAATCCCATTAGGAATGACTTCAGCTTTGGATTCAATTGTATCCTTCAAATCTTCAAAATAAGGGTGGTTAAGTAATCGCTCTTTGTAAACTGGGGAAATAAAGACGATCGCTTCAGCATGTTTCAATATTTCCTTCCCATATCTTCTGAAATGCAACATGTATTTAAAAAATACATTTAAGTCCGTATTACGCACCGCAATAATATAGGGTGTTTTATACTTTTTATGCAATTCATATGCTACTCCTCCATCACTATACCATGTATGAGCATGAATGACTTGCATTTCATCTATATTCAACTTAGACTCAATATCAGAAACGCACTTTTTGATTTTACCTTTGTAATTGACACGTGTACTAAGATTTAAAATATGACTGTATGAGATTTCAGACTTTGACTCTTCAAATTCAATCTTATTCCGTCCGACCAATTCTTCCGATCGAACAGGACAATACACTTGTTGTGGGTGGCCTAACTTGTCTAATTCAGAAAATAAATTCTTGTATATAGTTGAGCCAGCGTAATTGTTGCAAATATGTAATATGTCTAGTTTTTTACTCATTTTTTGTCTTTTGAATAATTGAGTCATACACATTCTCAAGTTTAGAAACGACAACCTCTTCAGAGAAGTTTTCAATTGCATACCTTCGGGAAGCATTCATTTGGTCTTCGTTAAAATCGTTCAATAATTGACATATATCCTGAGCATACTTGCTTTTATTAAAGCTAGATACTTTACCGAATTTTGAGATGATTTTTTCCGGTCCTCCACAAGGTGTAGTGATTACGAGATTTCCCGCACTCATTGCTTCTATCGCAACAACCCCAAATGTCTCGTGTTGACTCGTTATCGCCAATAAAGAAGTCGTTTTAGCTATTTCAGCTATTTTATCCCTAGAAATAAATCCTTCAAAAACAACATTTTCACTAAGTCCTAGTTCTTGTACATTGTTCTTTAGAAGTGAATCGTTAGCGCCTTTGCCAATTATAATTAATTCGATGTTTTTAAATTTCTCTTTAACTTCTTTAAGAGCTTCAATTACGAGTAGTTGGTTTTTATTGTTATCCAAGAGACCAATGGAAATGATTTTTATTTTCTTTTTCGCAAAAGATTCGATGGTAAAAAGTTCTGTATCTACTATATTCGGAATTACGACAAATGGTACATTCATTTGCTGTTCCATTGCTACTTTAAACGAATCACTAACCGAAATATTCAAATTACTATTTTCAAAAGTTGTGCGCGCAACGCTCATTACTTTTTCGTTCGGGATGGTATTGGCTAAAAACCGAGAACTGTGTTCAGTAACGACGTACGGAATGTTATACGTTTCTTTTATCCAAATTGCAAGCAGTCCAGCATCGAAAGTATGCAAATGTATAATATCCGGTTTTCCAAATTTTTCGATGTAAGTTTGCATCAATCTTTTGCCTCTTTTCAAAGCAGCAGTCATCGGTTGCATATGATTTTTCGGCCATTTGATGTATGAATCAACCAAATAGTTTACACCTTCTGAACAATATTCTTTTCTCCCTAAATCCTGACGGCCTTTCTTTAAAACCAGCATTAACGGAACTGGGTGAACTGATACATACCCAACCTTATGTCCATGCTTTGACAACGCTTTTGCTTGGTCAGCAAAAAATATCCCTTCGTTTATAACGTAAGGACTTGCCACATTGGTAGATAAAATCAATACATGCATAATTTCAAATAAAAGAATCGTTCCGTTGAATTAATTTCATGGTCTGTTCATGCTATTTAATTTCATCAAACTTTTTAATGTAAAATATAGCGATATAAATTGCGAACAAATAATATAATGATTGGCCTATCGTAAATCCCCAAAGCGCACTAATAAAATCGTTCTTTATCCAGATGGCAACAAAAAAGCTTATAAATATAAGTATTAGATGTAGTAAATCAAAAAGCACCATTTCCTTTTGTCTACCCAATCGAATGTAGATGAAAGACAAGGATGAAGAAACAAACCAAATTGCCAACCACCATACCATAATTCGTGCAATCTCCATCAAATCAACCCATTTGTCTCCTAACACTTTTACGACCCACGTTGATGGAGTAACATAAACGCATATAATCGGCACCAATGCTAAAGCAAATAAATTTCGTGCAAAGCGCTTGTACATAGTAAGCATTATTACTTTATCCTTTACTTCGGCCAATTTAGAGTAAAACACCTGTGAAAAGGAAACTGAAATCACCCCAAAACCAGCGGATAAATAGGTCATTGAAACGCCAATCATTCCAACAATATCCTTACCGAAATACATTAAAAAAAGATTAATGTATACCAAATTGATTAAGCTCCCTATAAACACACTTGGAGTTGTATAAAAAATGAACTTTCTGTTCTTCTTAATCATCTTATTACTGTGCTTTCTGTTAAGCAATCGCAAGCTGCTTCGATCGAACTGCCAGAACTTCTTAAAATAATACAAACTTGCCACTGTAAACCCAACAATTCGCCCAATAATTAATCCTACGAAACTAAAACTCAAGGCTCCTGTGAGCAGTTTTACTCCTTCGGCTGATGATGTTTGAGTAATCTTAGAATAAGAAATAACCTTGAAGTGCTTGCCTCTATTAAACCAGTAATTTGAAACATCACTGAAGGAGGTAACCAAAATGTAAATTGGAAGTAGAAATAGGTAATCCGCAAGTTTAGGAGCTTCAAAATAATAAGCGATATCGTATCTAAAAAACAAAACAACTATCAATGAAATCAATACCATAACCCATGATATCCTTAGCGCCCCGTACATCAAATTTATTGCGTTTTTTATTGTCTTTTCAATAACAATTCCAAATTCTAATTTAAGTGTAGCAACCTTGGCAAATAGCTCTGAGAAATAAACAAAGACAGCTAGTAAACCAAAGTCGGCTGGACTGAAATAATAGCGTTGAAGAATAGGAAGTACAATGAATGGTATAAGCTGAGACAGGAATGATCCTGAAAACAAGATTAATACATTTCGAAAAAATTCTGATCTCTTATTTTGAATCACTTTTTCTATTTTTATGTCTTTCTATCAACTCGTCTGAAACAATAAATATAAACGAAATAATTACCCAGTTAATGGGTAGGCTCAAAAACCTAGAGTTTGCATTACCAAGTAAAATTAAACAAACTAATAAGACAGCAGCAAAGGTATGCTCGTTTGACCAATTCCAACTAAAAAATGACTTAACAATTACAAAAAATGTAATTCCAAGCAGGAATATTAAGAAGCCACTGATCAGAATTCCGTATTGACTTGCTATTTCTATCCCAAAATTATGAGGACTTAAAATCGTTCCAACTTCATACTTGTTCTTTTTTTGTTGATTGTAACTAATATATGCTCCCGGACCAATTCCTAAGTAATTTGACTCTCGCAAATAAACCAATCCGTTTAAAATTAAATTTTTACGTACTACATCTCCCGAAATTGGTTCCTTTTGCCGTCCGTTTTCGGGGAAATCTAAAGCTGCTGCCGATTTACTTAAACAAACTAATAACTCCTGTCCATTTAGTAACACTGACGCTGTCTCTGCATTAAGGGAATTCGTCTCAATTTCGTCTATTGCTGATTGAGCTTTACCTACCTCCTTCAAAACATTGTATTTAACATCATTATTCGGACGTTCTAAAGGATGCGTGGTAAATATTCCAATAGCTAGAAGGAAAGAAGCTGTAAGTACTCCAATTAAGTTCTTTCCAATAAATATAGGCGCATAAAAAGTAAAAGAAATTACTACGATTATCAAACAAAGTATTAATAGATAGAAAAGCCATTTATCCGTTGTGCCATGAATAAATAATTCAGCATAATTAAAATCTTCTTTGGCAAATTTCTCTACTTCAACTTTAACAGCTTCACCGTTCCAAAGCTTTTCTTTTAATGCTTTATCGATTGAAAATACATAATCAGTCGTTCCACTTTCTATAGAATATCTATCTAACGGTTGAATAGCTACAATCACGTCTTTTTTGGGGACTTGTGAGTTCTGATATTTTAAATAAACTAGGGTGAGGTTTAAAACAGACAAGATGATTACGGTAACTGTTTTTTTACGCTCAAAATTGAAACTCATTGTGTTCCTCACAAACTTAAATGCATAAAACAGAATAAGTAAAATGAGGGTTGACAGTAGAAATAAATAACTCAGTCTAGATTCTGTCAAAAACAAGAAGTTAATCGAGAGAAGAATCACCAAACTGTAAATCAAAAAATCATTCCCCTTTAAGATAAAATAAATGGAGAGTGCAATGGTAAAACACAGGTAAATTGCTAAATGATTTGGATTTCCAAAGGTGAAAATAGGAACCGCATTCGCAGCGTGATAGAATCCCAAATCTACTAACTTATCAAAGTTAGTTCCTTCAAAGTGATAATGTGAAATAAACTCAAGTAAAAGAAAGACCGAAACCACAATAAAACCAATGAGCCAGTAGCGTTCCAATAAATCATAGAAATTTGTAAGCTTCTTTTTAAGACTTAAAAAAACTATAAAGGTTATACATCCAATTCCGATATAATAAAGCTCTTTAATACCAAGCAATAAATTGGGCGACCAAATTAGTAGAATTGCACCATACAGGAGCCAAAGTGTAAGTGTAAATAACACCCACGTACTGTATTTACTGTCAAGAATATCAATGGATTTTGTGGCAATTAAAAATACGAGTCCACCAAATAGAACAATTCTGTAAGCATAAAATTCAATTCCAAAAAGTTGAAAATTGAGAAAGTAAGCGCCTCCTACAAGTGAAATGATTAATAAAAAAAGAAGGATGGAATAACTTGAATGGCTAGTAAGTTTAGGAGTCATCGCTTCTGTTTTTTTGAATTTTAACAAATTGAAACTAAATTCAACCTCGATAATTATACACTTTTTAATCTAAATAAGTTTTAAGATATTCAAGAATTCCTGTTTTAAACACTGTTGGATTTTTATACTCAAGAACGGATTCTGTTTTGGAAATATCGGCCAGAGAATCTCTAATATCACCCGGACGATCAGGGCCATGAACGATTGCGCAATTCGCATTGTACTTATCAAGTCGAATTAAGTTTTCTTTAATTTCTTGAACGACATCATTCAACGAGAAATATTCCCCGCAAGCAACATTAAACGCATTTCCAAACGCATCATCAACCTCTGTTGTTAATCCAAGAATATTCGCTTGAACAGCATTCATTACGTATGTAAAATCCCTCGTCTGTCCTCCATCTCCATTTATTGTCAAAACTTCTCCCTTGATCATTTTATCTATGAATTTTGGAATAGCTGCAGCATAAACTCCATTTGGGTCTTGTTTCGGTCCAAACACATTAAAGTATCTCAATCCAACCGTTTCTAGTTGATGCAGTTTGTTATAAACGTTTGCGTAATCTTCGTTCAATTTTTTGGTTACGGCATAAGGCGAAAGCAATTCTCCTTCGTCTCCAATGTTTTTTGGAGAGACTTTACTATTACCATAAACTGAAGAAGAGCTTGCAAATACGAATCGTTTAATTCCTGATTCCTTTGCTGCATGCAACATGTTTAAAAATCCCGTTGCATTTACGTTGTGCGTGTTGTGGGGTAATTCAATTGAACGTGGAACTGAACCTAGAGCTGCTTGATGCGTTACCACATCAACTCCTTTTAAAGCAGCTAAGCACGAATCATAATTTGTTATATCACCTTCAATAAAGGCAAACAAAGGGTTTTCAAAAAACTCTTCTAAATTAGAAATTCGTCCTGTGGCTAAATTATCAAGAACAGATACTTTGATGTCATTCTCCAGTAAAAACTCAACAATATTAGAGCCAATAAACCCCGCTCCACCCGTAACAAGTACGTGTTTACCTTGTAATTTCACTAATGATTCTTCTAAGCTCTTACTTTGCATAGTTTATAGCTCTTTTTTCACGAATGAGCGTTACCTTAACCTGTCCTGGGTAGGTCATTTCAGTTTGAATACGCTGAGAAATTTCAAACGATAATTCATCTGCTCGTGCATCTGATATCTTATCACTTTCAACCAATACTCTCAACTCTCTACCTGCTTGAATCGCATATGCTGTATTTACACCATCGTAACCTAAAGCAAGGTTTTCTAAATCTTTAATTCGTTTGATGTATGATTCAACAACCTCACGTCTAGCGCCTGGTCTAGCACCTGAAACGGCATCACAAACTTGAACGATTGGAGAAATCAATGTAGTCATTTCAACTTCATCGTGGTGAGCACCAATTGCATTACATACTTCTGGTTTTTCACCGTATTTCTCAGCCAATTTCATTCCTAAAACTGCGTGCGGCAATTCTGGTTCGTCGTCTGGAACTTTACCAATATCGTGCAACAATCCTGCTCGTTTCGCTAATTTGACATTTAAGCCTAACTCAGCTGCCATGATCGCACAAAGATTTGCAACTTCTCTGGAGTGCTGTAATAAATTCTGTCCATAAGATGAACGGTATTTCATGCGTCCAACCATTCGCGTTAACTCAGCGTGTAATCCGTGTATTCCTAAATCGATACACGTTCTACGTCCAGTTTCAGCAATTTCTTCGTCCAATTGTTTTTTTGTTTTTGCAACGACTTCCTCAATTCGAGCTGGGTGAATACGACCATCCGAAACCAATTGATGTAGAGCCAAACGCGCAATTTCTCTACGCACCGGATCAAAACAAGAAAGGATAATTGCTTCAGGTGTATCATCAACAATAATCTCTACGCCCGTTGCAGCTTCTAATGCACGAATATTTCGACCTTCACGTCCAATGATTCGTCCTTTCACTTCATCTGATTCAATGTTAAACACAGAAACAGAGTTTTCAACTGCCTGCTCTGTAGCAACACGTTGAATGGTTTGAATAACAATTTTTCGTGCTTCTTTATTTGCATTTAATTTCGCTTCTTCAACAATTTCATTAATATGAGCCATTGCTGAAGTTCTCGCTTCATCCTTTAACGACTCTATTAAAGATGACTTTGCATCTTCAGCGGACATTCCACTAATTTTAGAAAGTTCAGCAACCGTTTTTTGGTGCATTTTTTCTAACTCTTGTTGTTTCAAATCATATGCACTGATTTTTCCATCTAATGCCAATTGATTTTTTTCAAATTGCTTTTCAACTCGAGACGTTTCTTCAAGTTGCTTGGTTAAACTAGTCTCTTTGTTTCTAATTCTATCCTCCGTAGATTGAAGCTTGCGCTCTCTATCAGTAATTTTCGTCTCATGTTCTTCTTTCAACTTTAAAAATTGCTCTTTCGCTTGAATGATTTTATCCTTTTTCAAACGCTCGCCTTCTTTCTCAGCATCCTTTAATAACTTTTCAGACTGTTGTTTCAACAGAACTTTCTGAATAACAATGGCACCAGCAACTCCTATCACCAGCCCAATTATTCCAAATATTATACTCATAATTTCATTTTTTTTTAAATAAAAAACCCCAACACACAAACGTCAACCGAATGAAATGATGGGGAAATACACAAAAAATAAATCTTACTTCTAATCGTCTAATTCATCTGACAATGATTGCAAACTGTCCTCAATTCCTTTAAGAATTGAATCATCAACGCCTTCCGATTTTGTCGTATTATCTGATTTTGATGCCAATTGTAATGCTGTCATTGCGAGCAAATCTTGCATGTCCTTTACGGCATAATTATCTTGAAGTAATTTAATTGCTTTATTGATGTCATTCGCAGACTTTAGAACACGTTTTTCCTCGCTTTCTTCAATAGAAAGTGGATATGTTCTACCGGCTACAACAACCTTTAAAGACAACTTAGCCATTCTTTATTTTTTTAACTGTCCGATACAGTATTCTATTTCCTTCACCAATTCATCGATTTGTTCATCTGAAACCACTGTTTCATTTGAACCTCCAACGGATTGTTCCTTCGCTTTCACAATGTCAGATTGTAACTTAACAACCTTCGTTTCTAACGATTCAACTTCCTTCACAGATGAATTCAGCTGTGTTTTCAACTGATTCACTTCATTTTGAAGAGATTCATTTTTTGTTTTTTCAACCGACAATTGATCTTTCAACTGAGAAATCTTTTCTCTAATCTTTTGTATCAACTCATTAATTCGATCTGCCATTGTTACGACTTTAATACAAAAATAGCATAGTAATACACACCACCAATATTTTTGGCCGATTTGTTGCTCAGAACTTATCAAACGTCTACTTTTGATAAATGCAGAAATCTCTTTCCAAATTGTTCGTTTTTTTGACTTTTAGTTTATGTCTGAATGCTCAAACACATGAAAAGCATGACTATCACCCTCCATTAAAAATTCCATTGATACTCGCTTCTAATTTTGGTGAGCTGCGCCCAAATCACTTTCATATGGGACTTGATTTCAAAACAAATGGAAAAGAAGGCTATAATCTGTACTCTATTGAAGATGGATTTGTTTCTAGAATTAAAGTTTCTACGTACGGTTATGGCAAAGCGCTTTACATCGATCATCCAAACGGAATCACGAGTGTTTATGCTCATTGCAGCGAATTCAAAGATCAAATTGACAGTTTAGTACGTTTAATGCAAAAACGAGAGGGGAATTTTGAAATTGATATCTCGCTAAAAAAAAATGAAATTAAGGTGAAACGCGGCCAAATAATCGGGATTTCAGGAAACTCTGGAGGTTCAACAGCTCCTCACTTACACTTTGAATTAAGAGATACTAAAACAGAACATGCCATAAACCCGCTGGTTTATGGTTTCGATATAGCAGATACAAAAGCGCCAGAAATTCGAGGTGTAAAGGTATACGGATTGACTAAAGACGGATATAGATTTCCAGATAAAGCAATTCGAAGAACAACTATAAAAAGTGGCAACGATTATGTGATTTCAGAAAATTTAATCACTGTTCCTGCTTCTTATCTGAGTAAGACAGGTGGAATTGGATTTGCTTTTGATGTTATTGATAGATTAGACGGTGCAGCAAATCAGTGTGGAATGTTTGGAGGAACATTAATCATTAACAACGATACTATATTTGGACAGGAAACAAAACGCGTACCTTTTGAAGCGACTCGATTTGTGAATTGTCACAAGGATTATGAAGAATATTCAATCAGCAGTCGAAAATTTCATAAGTCCTTTAAAACAAAAGAGAATGATTTGCCAATTTATACTACTGAAGGCTTAGGTGTTTTTTGGACAACACCAGGAGCATTGTTACACGTTCAATTTATATCTTATGATGTAAAAGGAAATCGTTCTACATTGAAGTTTGATGTGAAAATTACTGAAGGTGAAATTAATTCCTCCAACGAAATATACACTTCAAATGTTGCCAATCCTGATTCACCTATTCGCATGGAGAAAGGTAATACGACTGTTGATTTTGGACTCGCAACTGTTTACGAGCCGATGAAAGTCAATAAATCTATGATTGACAAAACGATTGGAGACGCAAATCAACCGGTGAACAATGCTTATTTGATAAAGATAAAATCTCCCGAAAAGAAAGACGGAAAGCACTATTTAGAGATGATAACGGAAAAAGGAAGGAAAAAAGCGTTGACATTAACTTATGACGATAGCACCTTTTATTGTCGTCCCAAATACTTTGGTAGCTACAGTTTAAAACGCGATATTACTCCGCCTACAGTGAGTTCAGTCAATTTCACGACAAGTACAACTGTTACAACACGAACGTCGCTACAATGGCGTATTTCTGACACGCAAATTGGAATTGACGATTACGACTTATTCATTGACAACGAATGGGTATTGGTAGAATATGATTATAAAAGTGGTTTAGTGACATACAAGCGTGACGCATCATTCATCGGCACTAAGGAACTGAAATTTATAGTGAAGGATGAATGCGGAAATAGTACAGAATGGAAATCGATGATCGAATTTAAATAATTCTATTGACCCAATATTTTGGCATCAACGAAGAATCTTGAAAAGATGTTGATGTGGTAGTCAGATGTTAGTATCTCATCGGTTACCGTATTTACTCTTAGCGTGAAGTTGTCCTTTTTAATGTATTCCTTTAAATCCTCGGCCGTTGTAAAAATATCCAGGGTGCTTCCTTGGGAATCAGGAACATTATAGTACCACGCAATTTTCAGCTCATCCAAATCTTGGGCATTAATAAAAATTTCAACCGATTCTAAAAAACCAAAATCTCCACCATTTGGCGCATCGACTCTTAGCACCATTTCTTTTAATAGAATTTCTTCTATAAGATCCTTTCGCGTGTCATTTATTTCGAATGTAGCTTCAGCATTAGACGATACGGATGGGGAATAAATATTAAATGGTAAATTAATGCCAGACGACGAAGGAATTACGACTGTAGCGTCATATTCCATCTCAAATTTTGTCAATTCATCAATTTTCTTGCAGCTATTCGATAAAACGAAAATAGCCAAACCTATAATTATTAAAAATACTCTCATACTTTATAAACGTAGCTTAATTCTAAACGTTGTGCAGACAATGCTTTTAATTATGCTTGTGTCGTCGGGGTTCCAAAATTAATTTGTGGAAATTGATTTGGGTCCAGGTCCACAATTACTCCATGCGTTTCTTCAAATTTTTGAACATTCTCTTTCAATGCATTCAGCAAGCGTTTGGCATTTTGAGGAGTCATAATAACTCTTGAGCGTACTTTTCCTTTAGGAACACCAGGCATCATTTGCACGAAGTCACATACAAATTCAGATGGAGAATGTGTAATGATTGCTAGGTTAGAGTATACGCCTTCCGCGATTTCTTCTGAAAGTTCTATATTGAATTGATTTTCTTTTTTGTTTTCCATATTCAAATATAAAAAAATAGGGGCTAAAATTAGCCCCTATTCATGTATTTTTTAATTAAATCGAATTACTCAACTTCAGTAGCTTCAACCATTTCTGACATTTCAGCTTTTGAGCCAACTAGCATTTTCTGGTATTCACGAACTCCAGTTCCCGCAGGAATCAAGTGACCAACGATTACGTTTTCTTTCAATCCAAGTAAGTTGTCTTCTTTACCAGAAATCGCCGCTTCATTCAATACTTTCGTAGTTTCCTGGAACGATGCCGCAGAAATAAACGATTGTGTTTGAAGAGAAGCTCTTGTGATTCCTTGCAATAAAGGAGTTGATGTCGCAGGAACCGCATCTCTCGATTCAACCAACTTTTTGTCAGATCGTTTCAATTGACTGTTTTCATCTCTCAATCTTCTAGCAGAAACAATTTGTCCTGCTTTTAAAGAATCAGATTCTCCCGCATCTTCAACAACTTTCATTCCGTAAACAGCATTGTTTTCTTCCATGATGTCTGCTTTGTGCACTGATTGACCTTCCAAGAACTTAGTATCTCCAGAATCAACAATCATTGCTTTCAGCATCATTTGACGAACAATTACTTCGAAGTGTTTATCATTAATCTTCACCCCTTGTAAACGGTATACCTCTTGAATTTCATTTACTAAGTACTCTTGTACTTTTGTTGGTCCTTCAATATTCAAGATATCGTTTGGTGTGATTGCACCAACTGATAAAGGTTGACCAGCTCTAACAAAATCGTTTTCCTGCACAAGAATATGTTTAGAAAGTGGCACCAAGTATTTACGAACTTCACCTGTTTTAGATGTAATTTGAATTTCACGATTACCACGTTTGATTTTACCATATTCTGCGACACCATCAATTTCTGATACAACTGCAGGATTAGATGGATTACGTGCTTCGAATAACTCCGTTACACGAGGTAAACCACCCGTAATATCTCCAGATTTACCAGCTTTACGAGGTATTTTTACAAGAATTTCACCGCCATCAATTTTATCGCCTTCTTTTACAGAAATGTGAGCATCAACTGGTAAGCTGTATTCTCTTAACACTTCTTTCGATTTAGCATCGATAATATGAATTGCAGGATTTTTCTTTTTATCTCTAGACTCGGTAATTACTTTTTCAGTAAACCCTGTTTGCTCATCGACTTCTTCACGGAAAGTAATACCTTCAATAACATTGTCAAAAACAACAGTTCCTTTTACTTCTGAGATAATAACCGCATTGTATGGATCCCACTTACAAATCACATCACCTTTCGCCAATTTGGCACCATTTGTAGTTACCAACTCAGAACCATAAGGAATATTCGTTGTCATTGTAATGTTTCCTTTTGCATCCGTAATTTTCAATTCAGCAGAACGTCCAACTACGATTACAGCTTTACCATCTTTCGTTTTTCTATCAATCGTTCTTAACGCATCAATTTCAATAGTACCAGCAGTTTTCGCTTTTAAATCAGATTCATCAGCAATGTTCGATGCAGTACCACCAACGTGGAACGTACGAAGTGTTAACTGTGTTCCTGGCTCACCAATTGATTGAGCAGCAACAACACCAACAGCATCACCACGTTGCGCATCTCTAAGCGTCGACATATTACGTCCATAACACTTAGCACAAACTCCTCGTCTCATCTCACACGTAAGAACTGAACGAATTTCAACTTCATCAATATCAGCAGCATCAATTAGAACAGCGATTTCATCCGTAATTAATTCCCCAGCAGCAACAATTAATTCATCCGTTGTTGGGTGGAAAATATCTTGAACTGCTGAACGACCAATAATACGATCACTTAGTGGCTCAACTATTTCATCATTTTTCTTCAATGCTGTTGCAATCAATCCTCTTAACGTTCCACAATCTGGAGAGTTAATAACGACATCTTGTGCAACATCTACTAAACGACGCGTCAAGTAACCAGCATCAGCTGTTTTCAAGGCAGTATCGGCAAGACCTTTACGAGCACCGTGTGTAGAAATAAAGTACTCAAGAATTGATAATCCTTCCTTAAAGTTAGATAGAATTGGATTCTCAATAATATCTTGAGACGAAGCTCCAGATTTTTGAGGTTTCGCCATCAATCCGCGCATTCCAGACAATTGACGAATTTGCTCTTTCGATCCACGAGCTCCAGAATCAAACATCATATAAATTGAGTTAAATCCTTGTTTATCGTTTTT
Organism: uncultured Flavobacteriales bacterium; assembly: GCA_963925035.1. Classification (GTDB taxonomy): domain Bacteria; phylum Bacteroidota; class Bacteroidia; order Flavobacteriales_D; family Crocinitomicaceae; genus UBA4466. The sequence goes on along the minus strand of CAWUSK010000041.1, from coordinate 19,685 downwards.
CAATTGCTCCATCAATGTGTGCGTCAAACGTGAGTTTGTATGCGTCCAAATATCAATGATTTGGTTGTAACGCTCATTGTTCGTAATAAGACCCATATTGTAATTCGCCAATACTTCTTTTACTTCGTCCTCAGCTTTTTCGACCAATACCACTTTTTCCTTTGGAATGATAATGTCATCAAGGTTAAACGACAATCCACCTTTAAAGGCCATGTGATAACCCAATTCCTTGATATCATCCAAGAAAGCAGCAGTGCGAGAAGTTCCACAAACTTTCAATACCTGACCAATCATATCACGAAGAGCTTTCTTCGTCATTACATCGTTGATATATCCTGCTTCATTTGGAACGCGCTCATTAAAAATAACACGACCGCATGTAGTCTCTACTAAACGAACAACTTGTTCTCCTTTTTCATTAAGATCCGTTGTTTTTACTTTAAGAGAAGCATGTAAATCTAATTTACCTTCGTTGTGCGCAATAATTACCTCTTCTGGAGAGTAGAAAACTCCACCTTCACCTTTAACTATATCTTCTGGAGTTGAAACCTTACCTTTAGTAATATAATAAAGACCCAAGACCATATCCTGAGATGGAACTGCAATAGGCGCTCCATTTGCTGGATTCAAAATATTGTGTGAAGCCAACATTAACAATTGTGCTTCCAAAATTGCTGCGTTACCCAATGGTAAGTGAACAGCCATTTGATCCCCATCAAAATCGGCGTTGAAGGCCGTTGTAACCAATGGGTGAAGACGAATTGCTTTTCCTTCAATTAATTTAGGCTGGAAAGCTTGAATACCAAGTCTGTGAAGCGTTGGTGCTCTATTCAAAAGAACAGGATGTCCTTTTAAAATGTTTTCCAAAATATCCCAAACAACTGGTTCTTTTCTATCAACAATTTTCTTTGCAGATTTTACAGTTTTTACAATTCCACGTTCAATCATCTTACGGATGATAAATGGTTTGTAAAGCTCAGCAGCCATTCCTTTAGGAAGACCACATTCATGCAATTTCAAATCTGGTCCAACAACAATTACCGAACGTGCTGAATAATCCACACGTTTTCCAAGTAAGTTTTGACGGAAACGACCTTGTTTACCTTTCAATGAATCAGAAAGTGATTTCAATGGTCTGTTTGATTCTGTTTTAACAGCAGAAGATTTACGTGAGTTGTCGAACAATGAATCAACTGATTCTTGCAACATACGTTTCTCATTACGCAAAATTACTTCTGGGGCTTTAATTTCGATCAATCGTTTCAAACGGTTGTTACGTATAATAACACGTCTGTATAAATCGTTCAAATCAGAAGTTGCGAAACGACCCCCATCTAGTGGAACCAATGGGCGTAATTCTGGTGGGATAACCGGAACTACTTTTACAATCATCCATTCTGGTCTGTTCTCAATTCTTGTTTGAGATTCACGCATCGATTCAACAACCTGAAGACGTTTTAACGCTTCATTTTTACGTTGAACAGATGTTTCAGTATTTGCTTTGTGACGTAAATCGTAAGAAGTAGCCTCAAGATCCATTGTTTTCAATAAATCATAAAGAGCTTCAGCACCCATTTTAGCGACAAACTTGTTAGGGTCAGCATCTTCTAGGTATTGATTTTCTTTCGGTAACGTATCTAATATATCTAAATAGTCCTCTTCTGTTAAGAAATCTAAACGATTCAAAACTTCTCCAGTTAAAGACGTCGCAATACCCGCTTGGATAACTACGTATCTTTCATAATAGATGATTTGATCTAATTTCTTAGTTGGAAGACCAAGTAGGTAACCAATTTTATTAGGTAAAGATCTAAAGTACCAGATGTGCGCAACTGGAACAACTAATGAAATGTGTCCCATACGCTCACGACGTACTTTCTTCTCTGTTACTTCAACCCCACAGCGGTCACAAACGATTCCTTTATAACGGATTCTTTTGTATTTCCCACAGTGACATTCGAAATCTTTAACCGGCCCAAAAATACGCTCGCAGAACAAACCATCTCTTTCTGGCTTGTATGTACGGTAGTTAATTGTTTCCGGCTTCAATACTTCACCACTTGATTTCTCAAGAATAGTTTCAGGTGAAGCCAACGAAATCGTAATTTTATTGAAGCTACTTTGCGTTTTAGCTGTTTCTTTTCTATAAGCCATAATATTGTCTTATTTAAATAATTAGTCCATAGAGATATTGAGACACAATCCTCTTAATTCATGCAACAATACGTTAAACGATTCTGGAATTCCTGGTTCAGGAATATTGTCTCCTTTAACAATCGCTTCGTATGCTTTCGCACGACCAATAACATCATCAGATTTAACTGTTAAGATTTCTTGTAGGATATTTGCAGCACCGAATGCTTCAAGTGCCCAAACCTCCATCTCTCCAAATCTCTGACCACCAAATTGCGCCTTACCACCAAGTGGCTGTTGCGTAATAAGTGAGTACGGTCCGATAGAACGAGCGTGCATTTTGTCATCAACCATGTGAGATAATTTCAACATGTAGATAACTCCAACAGTCGCTGTTTGATCAAAACGTTCTCCAGTTCCACCATCGTATAAGTATGTTTTACCTGATCTTGGTACTCCAGCTTTCTCACACCATTCATCAATTTCTAATGGATGTGCTCCATCAAAAATTGGCGTAGCGAACTTCATACCTAATTTTTCTCCAGCCCATCCAAGAACTGTTTCATAAATCTGACCTAAATTCATACGAGAAGGCACACCAAGTGGATTCAATACGATATCTACCGGAGTTCCATCTTCTAAGAACGGCATATCTTCTGCTCTTACAATGTTTGCGACAATACCTTTGTTACCGTGACGTCCCGCCATCTTATCACCAACTTTCAATTTACGCTTTTTAGCAACATAAACCTTAGCCATTTTGATAATCCCTGCTGGAAGTTCATCTCCTACAGAAATATGGAATTTTTTACGTTTATACGTCCCCAATAAATCATTAGATTTAATGTTGAAGTTGTGTATAACACGGCCAATTAAAGCATTGATTTTCGTGTCATCCGTCCAATTTGTTGGGTTAATGATAGAATAATCAATTGCGCTTAAGTTACGTGCAACGAATTTTGTTCCTTTCTTAATGATTTCTTCTTTAAAATTATTAAAAACACCAGCAGACTTAGTCTCTCCAGATATATCTAATAATTTCTCAACAAGTGTGCTTTTAAGTGCAGCAAATTCTTTATCATATTCCGCATCAAGATTTTGCAAAATTGGTTTGTCTTGTGCTTTTGATTTTCTGTCTTTAACCGCTCTCGAGAATAATTTTTTCTCAACAACAACACCTCTTAAAGAAGGTCCAGCTTTCAATGAAGCATCTTTAACGTCTCCCGCTTTATCACCGAAAATCGCTCTTAATAACTTCTCTTCTGGAGATGGATCAGTTTCACCTTTAGGAGTAATTTTACCGATAAGGATATCTCCTTCTCTAATTTCTGCTCCAACGCGAATCAATCCATTCTCATCTAAATCTTTAGTTGCTTCTTCACTAACGTTAGGAATATCTGAAGTTAACTCCTCCATTCCACGTTTCGTATCACGCACATCTAAAGAATATTCATCAATGTGAATAGATGTAAATACATCATCACGCACTACACGCTCAGAAATTACAATCGCATCCTCAAAGTTGTATCCTTTCCAAGGCATGAATGCCACTTTCAAGTTTTGACCTAATGCTAATTCACCTTGCTGTGTTGCATACCCTTCACAAAGAACTTGTCCTTTTTCAACTTTATCACCTTTCTGAACGATAGGTTTCAAGTTGATACATGTTCCTTGATTTGTTTTAGCAAATTTCGTTAAAGCATAACGAGTTGTTTCACCGTCGAAACTTACTAATTTATCTTCTTTAGTCCAGTTGTATTTGATCACGATTTCATTCGCATCCACATATTCAACGACACCTTCTCCTTCTGCATTGATTAATACTCGAGAATCTTTTGCTACTAGCTCTTCGATTCCTGTCCCAACGATTGGAGAATTTGGTTTCAATAATGGAACTGCTTGACGCTGCATGTTCGATCCCATTAGCGCACGATTGGCATCATCATGCTCTAAGAAAGGAATTGAGGAGGCCGCTATCGACGCAATTTGATTGGCTCCAACGTCCATCAAGTTAAGGTTAATTGGTTCCACAACTGGGAAATCACCTTCGTAACGTGCTTTTACAACATCCGTTAAGAAATTACCTTTATTATCAATTTTTGCATTTGCTTGCGCAATCATTTTTTCATCTTCTTCCTCAGCAGAAATATAAACTGGTTCTTTCTCCATAGAGACTTTACCTTTTACTACTTCACGGTAAGGAGTTTCAATGAATCCTAATTTATTTACTTTGGCGAAAACACACAAAGAAGAAATCAAACCAATGTTTGGACCCTCTGGCGTTTCAATCGTACATAAACGTCCGTAGTGTGTATAGTGAACATCACGTACCTCAAACCCTGCTCTTTCTCTCGAAAGTCCACCTGGTCCTAGAGCCGATAAACGGCGCTTATGAGTTACCTCAGAAAGTGGATTCGTTTGATCCATAAATTGAGATAACTGATTTGTTCCAAAGAAAGAGTTAATTACAGACGAAAGCGTTTTCGCATTAATTAAATCGATAGGAGTAAAGACTTCGTTATCGCGAACATTCATGCGCTCACGGATAGTTCTTGCCATACGTGCAAGTCCAACTCCAAACTGAGAGTACAATTGCTCACCAACTGTTCTAACACGACGATTAGATAAGTGGTCAATATCATCAACATCCGCTTTTGAGTTTACAAGCTCAATCAAATATTTAATAATAGAAATCATATCCGTCTTAGTTAAAACACGAGATGTTTCATCCATGTTTTCACCTAACTTCTTATTCAATCTAAAACGACCAACTTCTCCTAAATCGTAACGAGTATCAGAGAAAAATAATTTTTCAAAAACTCCCTTTGCTGTTTCATAATCTGGCGGCTCAGCATTACGCAATTGACGGTAGATATGTTCAACAGCCTCTTTTTCAGAGTTTGATGTATCTTTTTGAAGTGTATTGTAGATAATTGTGAAATCTGCAGTATTTGAATCTTCTTTGTGTAAAATCACAGTTTTTGAACCAGAATCAACAATTAAGTCAATGTGTGCTTCTTCTAATGTAGTTTCACGATCCAACAATACTTCATTTCTTTCAATAGAAACAACTTCACCTGTATCTTCATCTACGAAATCTTCAACCCATGATTTAAGAACTCTAGCCGCTAATTTACGCCCAAGTGCTTTTTTCAAGTTAGCTTTTGTAGCTTTTACTTCATCAGCAAGATCGAAAATCTCTAAGATATCTTTGTCACTTTCGTAACCGATAGCTCTAAATAAAGTAGTTACAGGTAATTTTTTCTTACGATCGATGTACGCATACATAACACTATTAATGTCAGTTGCGAATTCAATCCATGATCCTTTGAAAGGAATCACACGCGCAGAGTACAATTTCGTGCCATTAGCGTGACGACTTTGTCCAAAGAAAACACCTGGAGAACGGTGCAATTGAGAAACGATAACACGTTCCGCACCATTCACTACAAATGATCCTTTTGGAGTCATATATGGAATTGTACCTAAATACACATCTTGCACGATAGTTTCGAAATCTTCGTGTTCAGGATCTGTACAATACAATTTTAACTTAGCTTTTAATGGGACACTGTACGTTAGTCCTCTGTCAATACACTCTTCAATAGTGTATCTAGGTGGATCTACGAAGTAGTCCAAAAACTCTAATACGAATTGATTTCTCGTATCAGTAATTGGGAAGTTTTCCGCGAAAACTTTAAATAGTCCTTCGCTTTCTCTATTGTCTGGAGTAGTCTCCAACTGGAAAAACTCCTGGAAAGACTTTAATTGAATATCCAAAAAGTCAGGATACGCAAATTGATTTTTGCTAGACGCAAAATTCACTCTTGTTTGAATACTGTTTGATGATGCCAAAGCCAAACGATTTTATTAGTGAATAAAAAATTGTGCAAAATGCACTTAATGCAAAAAAACAGGAATAGGCATCCCGAAAATCGGGATGCCTTTTCCTAAATAAGTATTAAAGATTACTTAATCTCAACTTCAGCTCCAGCCTCTTCTAAAGAAGATTTAAGACCTTCAGCTTCGTCTTTAGACACCCCTTCTTTCAAAGTTGCAGGTGCACTATCAACTAAATCTTTTGCTTCTTTCAAACCAGCTCCAGTTAATTCTTTTACAAGTTTAACAACAGCAAGTTTAGAACCTCCAGCAGCTTTAAGAATTACAGTGAATTCAGTTTGAGCTTCAACAGCTTCTCCACCACCAGCGGCAGGTCCAGCTACAGCTACAGCTGCAGCTGCAGGCTCAATACCGTACTCATCTTTTAAAATTGTTGCTAGTTCGTTTACATCTTTAACAGTAAGGTTTACTAACTCTTCTGCGATTTTTTTTAAATCAGCCATTTTTATTTTATTTTAATATAAGTTCAAAAAATAATTTATTATGCTCTCTCTTCGAGCGTTTTAAGAATACCCGCGATCTTTCCGCCAGCACCCTTAAGTCCAGAAACAACGTTCTTAGCAGGACTTTGAAGTAATCCAATGATTTCACCCAATAATTCTTCTTTGCTTTTCAAATTAGCTAGTGCATCCAATTGGTCATCGCCAATATAAACGCTTGCATCAATGTAGGCACCTTTAAGAATAGGCTTATCATTTTTCTTGCGAAATTCTTTCATTAATTTCGCAGGAACATTTGCAAATTCAGAGAACATGATAGACGTTGCGCCTGAAAGAGTATCTTTCAAATCACCAAAATCTTTTCCTTCAACCCTTTCCATTGCTTTTTCAAGAAGTGTATTTTTCACTACTCTTAAGCTTACGTTAGAATTGAATGCACGTCTTCTTAAATTATTAATAACTTCAACTGTTAATTCCGCTGTGTCTGCCAAATAGATAATATTCGATTCAGTTAACTGAACTGTTAAATCATCTATATACTTTGCTTTTTCTTCTCTTGTCATTTTCGTAAGTTTTAAGCATTTACGAACTTAGTATCGATCATGATACTAGGGCTCATTGTTGAACTAATGTAAATACTTTTAACGTACACTCCTTTAGATGCAGAAGGCTTCAATTTAACAATAGTTTGAAGTAGCTCATTCGCATTGTCCAAAATTTTGTCCCCATCAAAGCTTGCTTTTGCAACCATTGCGTGCACGATTCCGTGTTTATCAACTTTAAAGTCAATTTTACCCGCTTTCACATCAGTAACAGCCTTAGCAATATCCATCGTTACAGTACCTGTTTTAGGGTTTGGCATAAGTCCTCTTGGTCCTAATACACGACCTAAAGCACCGACTTTACCCATAACTGCAGGCATTGTAATAATAACATCGATATCTGTCCATCCACCTTTGATTTTTGCGATATAATCATCTAAACCAACGTGATCAGCACCAGCTGCTCTTGCCTCTTCTTCCTTATCAGGAGTACAAAGAACTAACACTTTCATGTCTTTTCCAGTACCGTGAGGTAATGCTACACTTCCTCTAACCATTTGATTTGCTTTTCTTGGATCAACTCCAAGACGCACACATATATCAATAGATGAATCAAACTTAGTAGTTGAAACTTCTTTCACTAAACTACATGCTTCCGTTAGCGAATAAGCTTTAGCAGAATCAATCTTCGCTAGAGCTTCTTTTCTCTTTTTAGATATTCTTCCCATAACGTTACAATTATTTAGTTTTAGGTGCTTCACCACCTTTTACAATTACTCCCATACTTCTTGCAGTACCAGCCACCATGCGCATTGCAGAGTCAACAGTAAAACAGTTCATATCTGGCAGCTTATCCTCTGCGATGAAACGCACTTTATCCCAAGAAATGGTTCCTACTTTTGAACGATTAGATTCAGAAGATCCTTTCTTAAGGTTAATTTGTTCCATGATTTGGATTGCTGCTGGTGGAGTTTTTATTACGAAATCAAAAGACTTATCACTGTATACAGTGATAACTGCCGGCAACACCTTTCCAGGTTTATCCTGCGTACGAGCATTAAACTGCTTGCAGAATTCCATAATGTTGACCCCTTTTGCACCAAGTGCGGGACCAACTGGAGGAGCTGGATTAGCTGCGCCACCTTTGATTTGTAATTTAATCAAACCTGCTACTTCTTTAGCCATTTGTGTTTAAATTATGTAGTCTAACATGATTACTTGCGGGAAGCTTTAATCGCATTTCATCACTCCTACGGTTAATATACTCTTATATTTCTTTTTCAACTTGCATATAGCTTAGCTCTAGCAAATTCTTTCTTCCAAAAATTTTCACCATTACTTTCAGTTTCTTTTTGTCTTCATTGATTTCATCAACAACTCCACTGAAATTGTTAAATGGTCCATCTATCACCTTAACAGATTCACCAATAACAAATGGTATTTTCATTTCTTCTTCTGACTCTGAAAGCTCATCAACTTTACCTAAAATTCGATTTACTTCAGACAAACGCATTGGAGATGGATCACCACCTTTCTCGTTTCCAAGAAATCCAATAACGTTAGGAATACTTTTTATCACGTGAGGAACTTCTCCAACTAAAGCAGCTTCTACCAAAACGTAACCAGGAAGATATGCTTTCTCTTTGCTCATCTTCTTACCGTTTCTAAGTTGAAATACTTTTTCAGTTGGAATAAGGACTTGACCGATAAAATCGTTCAACTTTAAACGTGTAATTTCGACGTCAAGATATTCTTTTACCTTTTTCTCTTTACCACTGATAGATCTTACGACATACCAGCGTTTTTTAATTTCCGCCATCGTTTAACGATTAAAACATTTTATAAATCATTCCCAATACTCCTTTCCAGACAGAATCTTTATCACCTGTGATTCCAAATCCAAAATCCATTACGAAAATGATCAAGGATATAATAACAGAAGCAATCACGACAATTATCGTATTGCTTTGCAATTCCTTCCAAGTTGGCCATGTGACTCTGTGAACCATTTCGGTTACAGTTTCACTAATATATTCTTTTAATTTTGACATGTCATCAATTTTGCACGGGCGGTAGGATTCGAACCCACGACCAATGGTTTTGGAGACCAGTACTCTACCAACTGAGCTACACCCGTATAAAAAGGGGAGCGAACTCCCCTTTATTATAATTTATATTCTAATCCTTAGATTATGCGATGATTTCAGTAACCTGACCAGCACCTACAGTTCTACCGCCCTCACGGATTGCAAAACGAAGACCTTTGTCCATCGCTACAGGAACGATCAATTTAACTGTAATAGAAACGTTATCACCTGGCATAACCATTTCACGTCCATCAGTTAAGAAAATCTCTCCAGTTACGTCTGTCGTTCTAAAGTAGAATTGTGGACGATATTTATTATGGAATGGAGTGTGACGTCCACCTTCTTCTTTTTTCAATACATAGATTTCAGCTTTAAACTCCAAGTGTGGAGTTGTAGAACCTGGCTTACAAATAACCATACCACGTTTGATTTCTGATTTCTCAATACCACGTAATAATAGTCCAACGTTATCTCCAGCTTCACCTCTATCCAAAATCTTACGAAACATCTCAACACCTGTACAGGTAGAAGACAATTTAACGTCACCCATACCTAAGATGTCAACCGCATCACCTGTATTAACAACTCCAGTTTCGATACGTCCTGTTGCTACAGTACCACGACCGGTAATTGTAAATACATCTTCAACTGGCATCAAAAATGGCTTGTCAATCTCACGCGGAGGAAGTTCAATATAAGTGTCAACAGCTTCCATTAATTCGTTCACTGCATTTACCCATTTTTCTTCACCGTTTAATGCTCCTAGAGCAGAACCAGCAATTACAGGCGCATTATCACCATCGTAATCGTAGAAAGAAAGCAGCTCTCTGATTTCCATCTCTACTAATTCTAATAACTCTTCATCATCAACCATATCCACTTTATTCATGAATACAACCAATCTTGGAACACCAACTTGACGTCCTAAAAGGATGTGCTCACGTGTTTGTGGCATTGGTCCATCTGTAGCCGCAACTACTAAAATTGCACCATCCATTTGAGCAGCACCAGTAACCATGTTCTTTACGTAATCCGCGTGACCTGGACAGTCAACGTGCGCATAGTGACGGTTATGAGTAGAATACTCAATGTGAGATGTGTTAATTGTGATACCACGTTCTTTCTCCTCTGGCGCATTATCGATAGAAGAGAAATCGCGAGTTTCAGCAAGTCCTTGAGATGCTAATACGCTTGATATAGCAGCTGTTAAAGTCGTTTTACCGTGATCGACGTGACCGATTGTCCCAATGTTGACGTGTGGTTTGGAGCGGTCAAAATTTGCTTTAGCCATTGTTTTGTGTGTTTCTTAATTAAAAAATAAACTTTTATATATGCAAAATTTCACCCCATTTTGAGTGAAAAAATTTTAAATCTCTTTTGAGCCAATGACGAGAATTGAACTCGTGACCTCTTCCTTACCAAGGAAGCACTCTACCACTGAGCTACACCGGCACATTAGTCCTTTTTGAGCGGGAGACGAGATTCGAACTCGCGACCCTCAGCTTGGAAGGCTGACGCTCTACCAACTGAGCTACTCCCGCTTATTTTTGATATTAAAACACTGTGGGGAGAGCAGGATTCGAACCTGCGAAGACGTAGTCAGCAGATTTACAGTCTGCCCTCGTTGGCCGCTTGAGTATCTCCCCAAAACTCTTGAGCCGATGGAGGGACTCGAACCCCCGACCTGCTGATTACAAATCAGCTGCTCTAGCCAGCTGAGCTACATCGGCACTTAATGTTTTATATCAATATTTTAAAGAACTTTCAAATGTTTCCCCTCATATTGGGAGTGCAAATCTACGAAACATTTTCTTTACTGCAATAGGAAAGTAAAAAAAATTCAAAAAAAAATGAGAGTATTTTTTACTCTCATTCTTAATTACTTTATTTTCAGCTGTCAGGCGATTTTTTCCTTATGTCGTGACACTTGTTTTTTCAATGCTTGAATAGCTAAGTCAGCTGCTTCTTCAAAACTTTTACACTGTTTACTCGCAAATAATTCATTTCCGGGTAACAATATTTTTACCTCTGCTACTTTATTTTCTTTGCTTTCACTTTTGTCTAATTTCAAATAGACTTCGCTTGCAATAATATTATCATATATTAATTCGAGCTTTTTTACTTTCTCACGGATGAATTCTACTAATTTCTCGTCTGCTGAAAAATTTACTGAGTTTACTTTAAAATCCATATCTCTATTTTTTATGTCCCCTAGGGTGAGACTGTGAATAAATACTAGTTAACTGTGCAAAGGAATTATGAGTGTAAACTTGCGTAGCTGATAAATTGGCATGCCCTAATATGTCTTTCAATACTTCCAATTCAGCTCCGTTGTTCAACATATGAGTAGCAAACGTATGCCTTAACACATGCGGACTTTTCTTTCTTAACCCTGTCGCCATTCCAAGGTAGCTATTTATTTTTCTATAGACAAGCTTCGGGTATAGTTTTTTACCACTTTTTAACACAACCAGGAATTCGGTTTGAAACTCAAGTTCTGAACGAAAACTAGCGTAATGATTTATCAAGCTTACCAACCCACTATCAATGGGGATTATGCGCTCTTTATTTCTCTTTCCTAATACTTTAATCGCACTATTTTGAACATCCTTTGTTTTTAGGTTAACGAGCTCGTTTGACCTAATTCCTGTTTGGTACAATATCTCAAACATTAATCGATCGCGAACTCCTTCAAAATGATCTGAAAACAACGGGTCTATTTTTTCGTTAAGCAATTCCCCTTGTTGCGCAAAAGATGGCAACTCTTTTTTTACTTTTGGACCAGCAATCGCCTTCATTGGGTCTTTTTGAATGAACCCTTCTTTTTGAAGCCACTTGAAAAATGTTCTTAATGTTGACAGTTTTCTATGAACTGAAACAGCTGAATAGTCATTCTCAAGCAGGAAGACCATCCATCCTCGGATTACATTGCTCTTGATTTCTTGAATTTCACTTTCAGATTTTAGTTCAATAAAATCTAAAAACTGACGCAAATCTTTTTTATACGCGATTACCGTATGTTCAGAAAATCGCTTTTCAGAAATTGCGTATGTTAAAAATTTATTGAGCATAAAAAAAGGAGCTTTATAGCTCCTTTAACGTATTTTTTATCGAAATAGTTTCAATACTAAATCTCAGCAGATTGCATTCTTTGCTTGTAAGCCGCTTTAATGTTAGCTTGTCTATTAGTAATAGAAGGCTTAGTGAACTCACGACGACGTCTAAGCTCTCTCATGACCTTAGTTTTTTCGTATTTCTTCTTATACTTTTTTATCGCTCTTTCGATGTTCTCTCCTTCTTTAACTGGAATAATTAACATATTTCTATTTATTTTAATCTTATTCGTCTATACAGACTTTACTTATTTCTTTTCTTTAATCGGACGGCAAATATACAACTATTATTTTAAAATAAAACTTATTAGAAAAAAAATAATCTAATAATCTTATCACTCTAAAAATTAGTGATACTGGCCATTTATGCTACTTTAATATCTCTCTAGAAATAACGACTTTCTGAATTTCAGAAGTTCCTTCACCTATCGTCATTAATTTAGCATCACGCAAAAACTTTTCAGCTGGATATTCTTTCGTATAGCCATAACCTCCCATAATCTGAACGGACTCATTTCCACACTTAACAGCAACTTCACTAGAAAAGTATTTAGCGAAAGCACCTTCTTTCGTCATCGGAAGTTTATTATTTTTTAAATATGCTGCTTGAAAAGTTAAAAGCTCTGCAGCCTCAACTTCTGTTGCCATATCTGCCAACTTAAATGCAATTGCTTGGAATTGAGAAATTGGCTTACCAAATTGTTCTCGTTCTTTTGAGTATTTAACAGACGCTTCATATGCTCCACGGGCAACTCCACAACTTAAAGCCGCAATTGAAATACGACCACCGTCCAAAATCTGCATTGCTTGTAAAAAGCCCATTCCAACTTCACCTATTACGTTTTTACTTGGTACACGAACATTGTCAAAAATAAGCTCAGCAGTTTCACTTGCGCGAACGCCTAATTTATCTTTAATTTTAACAGCAGAATAACCTGGCATTCCTTTTTCAATAATGAATGCAGAAACACCCTTGCTGTCTAATAATTCGCCTGTTCGAACCAAAATAACAGCTATGTCTCCCGACAATCCGTGTGTAATCCAGTTTTTTGCACCGTTAACAATCCAATCATTTCCGTCTTTAACGGCAGTTGTTTTCATTCGCATGGCATCAGACCCAGTGTTCGGTTCTGTCAATCCCCATGCTCCAATAAATTCACCTGAAGTTAACTTTGGTAAAAATCGTTGCTTTTGCTCTTCTGTACCGTGGTAGTAAATATGCCCAGTGCACAATGAGTTATGCGCAGCTACACTTAATCCAACTCCCCCACAAACCTTCCCTAATTCCATTAGGGCAGTCGCGTATTCGAAATAACCAAAACCACTGCCTCCGTATTGCTCTGGAATATAAATTCCTAACAATCCAAGTTCGCCCATTTTTTTCATGGTCTCGACAGGAAAGTACTCTTCGTTATCCCACTTGTTCATGTAAGGACGGATTTCTTTTTCAGCAAAATCACGCACCATTTGTGCAATCATTTTTTGATTTTCGTTCAAATCGAAATTCATCTAATTCTATTTTTGATGTATAATATTGTCTTTAATAATCGGCTAAATTAATAATATTGTCAGAGAAATTGAGCAATTTCTCCTTTCCATTCAAAAAATTTAATCCAACAAGAAAATTAAATCCTATGATTGCACCACCTGATCTTTGTATTAATAAGGCTGCAGCTTCCGCGGAACCACCTGTCGCCAATAAATCATCATGTATAAGAACACGCTGTCCTTTTGAGATTGCATCAGTATGCATTTCAATTGTAGAAGTGCCATATTCCAATGAATATTCATGGCTAATTTTGTCGTACGGTAATTTTCCTTTTTTACGAATTAAAATGAACGGAATCCCTAAACGCATTGCCAAAGGGTATCCGAACAAAAAGCCACGGCTTTCAATTCCTGCAACTACGTCAATGTTTTCATTTTTATACAACTCAGCTAAATGATCGACGATTTTATTAGAAAGTTGAGCATTCATCATAATAGGTGTAATATCTTTAAACATGATTCCTTCTTTTGGGAAATCCGGAACATCGCGAATATTTGATTTAATTTCTTCTTCTAAGGTCATTTGCATTCTAGATATGGTTTTATTTTTTCAAAGAATTCTTCGTCTATTAATTTAGAACGTTTTACGTCTTCGATTGTATTGTACTTAATTTGTGCGCGCATTTTAACGATCGAATTTGCGATTCCATAGGAAATGTAGGGGTGTGACTTTAACTCTTCTAAACTAACCAAATTAATGTCTAACTTTTTAATTCTATTCGTAAGAAAGATGAATGGACTGATCTTCTCTAATTTTTCATTGTCAAATCTCCAAACTTCAAGTAGTTGATTGATCGAATTATAGCCTCCCAATTGACCTCTGTACTCAACGATTTTTGAGGCGAAATAATTCCCGATTCCAGGAATTTTTTCCAATTCTAATTCTGTGCACGTATTAATATCAACCTCTTCTATTTTTTGTACTTCTATCTCGTTTCGTTTTTTTTCTGAAAATTGTTTCGGGGAATAAATAATGGAGTCTTTTATCAAAGTATACAGCTCGTCTGGAATAACGAAAATGCGTTTTAATTCCTCCTCATCTGAAATACCTCTTGAAGTGAACTTTAACACAATCTGCGATTGCTTTTCTGACAAACCTAATCTCATCCAATCATTTAAGTTATACTCTTTAGGATAAAACATTGATTTTGGCTTAGTGTAACGCGATTTCCAAGATTTTTTCTTTGTGTTTTTAGCACGATTTTTTTTTGCAGATATGCCTAAATGAATTTCATGAGCTTCTTCAAAAGAAATTATCGGCTTTGACCCACTGAACATTGCATTCAGAATACGCGGTGTAATCGCAATAAAAAGACAGATTAAAATCAGTCCAAAAAGCCCTCTTCTATTTCTTTTAGAAAGTGACATCTTCTAATTTATGCCTTTTTAATTGCCGTTAAAAATTTCGATAACTCTTGTTTTACTTTAGGTGCAAGTATAATTAACCCTATAACATTTGGAAACACCATTGCAAAAATCATTGCATCAGAAAAGTCAATTACGGCACCAAGACTAATAGAAGCTCCTACGACAATAAACAGAAGAAATAACACTTTATAACTAATATCTGCAACTCTACCTCTTCCAAATAAAAATTTCCATGCTTGCAAACCGTAATAAGACCATGAAAGCATTGTTGAAATAGCAAACAATACAACGGCGATCGTTAATACCCAAGAAAAACCAGGGATTGCAGTCTCAAAAGCGATAGTTGTTAATCGCACACCTTGAACACCTTGCTCACCGTACACTAAAAATTCACCGTCGATATTTGTAATAATAATAACCAACGCTGTCATAGTACAAATAATAACAGTATCAATAAACGGCTCCAATAATGCCACGACTCCTTCACTCGCAGCATATTTCGTTTTGACGGCTGAATGGGCAATTGCTGCAGAACCAACACCTGCTTCATTAGAAAAAGCCGCCCGTTGAAATCCTACAATTAAAACCCCTACAACACCACCCAAGGCCGCTGAAGAGTTAAATGCTCCGTCGAAAATCATTCCAAAGGCCGAAGGAATTAACGAATAGTTCATTCCAATTATTATTAATGCGGCTCCAACATATATAACGGCCATAAAAGGAACTACTTTTTCTGTAACCGAGCCAATTCTTTTAATTCCACCAATAATAACTACTCCAACTAAAACTGCCATGATTACACCAAAAACAAGTCCTGCGGCACCACTCTCAATTCCAAAACGCTCAGTAATTTGGGCAGCAGCTTGATTTGCTTGAAACATGTTTCCACCACCAAACGAACCTCCAACACACATAATGGCAAAAAAGATCGCTAATACCTTTCCTAATTTTGCTAAGCCTTTTTCTTTTAATCCTTTAGATAGGTAATACATTGGTCCGCCATGAACCGTCCCGTCCTCTGCAACTTCTCGATACTTCACGCCTAGCGTGCATTCAACAAATTTTGAAGCCATCCCAAGTAATCCTGCTAAAATCATCCAGAATGTTGCTCCCGGACCACCAATGGCAATTGCAACTGCAACTCCTGCTATATTACCAAGGCCTACTGTAGCTGACAATGCCGCTGTTAATGCTTGGAAGTGAGTAACTTCTCCTTCTGGAGCATCCACTTTTATAGTTTCAAAAACATCTCCGCCTGGTGTAGAATCTCCTTCAGCGATATCAGACGAACGATTCTCAATTTCATCGTAATCACCTCTTACAACTTTTAGTGCTTTTCCGAATAATGTGAAATTTGCGAATTTGAAATACAAGGTAAAAAACAAAGCCCCTCCAATTAAGATTAGAAGAACAATTGGTACACTATGTGAACCTATACTAATTGGATAAAAAACCACAGAACCAACTGCATCGGCAATAGGACGAAAAAATGAATCAATTTTTTGATCGATTGTCTGTTCTTGTGCGAAATTTATAAATGGTAAAATTGTAGCGATTAGTCCGAGAAGTAATTTCATAAAAGTTCTTGAGTTTTAGTTTACTATAGTTTCACACAAATATAACAAATTAATTGTTCAAACATCTTTGAGGTTGATAAGCGGTTAAACTGCCGAGGAATAGATTAAATCTAACGATTCTTCAATGGTTCTTGGAGAATAATTGAGTTCTTTTTCGGCCTTTGTTAGATCAAATCCTGTTTTAGGCGGGCGTTTTGCAGGTTGATTTAATGTTTCTGTAGAAATACGTTCAATCTTCTCGATAGAATAATTAAAATGGTCGGCGATTTTTCGAACAATCTCAAAAACTGAATACGCCGCTGGTCCTGCAATGTTAAATATTCCGGTTTTATTTTTTCTCAAAATAGTAATGCATGCCATTGCTAAATCGTCAACAAAAGTTGGCGCTCTGAATTGATCATCTATGATTTTCATTTCGAGTCCCTTTTCCAATGATTCCTTTGCCCAAATGATTAAATTAGTTCGAGATAAGTTACTCCCTTTTCCGTAAACAATAATTGTACGAACTATCGACCAATTTGTATGTTCTCCGTCCAATAAATACTTTTCGGCATCAGCCTTAGACTTGCCATAAATACTAATCGGATTTACGGTGTCTTCCTCAGCATAATTACCTTTTACACCATCAAATACAAAGTCAGTTGATAAAAATTGAAAATGAATATTTCGTTTATGACAAATATCTGCAAGTAGGTTGGTCGCTGTTACGTTCACTTGTTCGCATTTCTTCGGGTTAAGTTCGCAATAATCTACATTGGTTATTGCCGCAGTGTGAATGACGTGTGTTGGAGCATATCTTTTTATAACACTTTCCACATTCTGTTCATTCGTAATGTCCATTTCTGAATAATCTGAATCTGGACAGTTTGGATTTCGGTTTCCACCGGAAGACGTGGCTATAAAGTCCAGTCCGGCGTTAACGCAAAACTCCACTAATTTTTGTCCCAAAAGACCGTTTGCTCCTGTAATTAATACTTTCATTACTTACTTATACCAAAATGTAAATTTAAACTTTCTATTTGATTGCTCTTTCCAAGAACGAATATTTTAGAACCTGGAACAACCTCAATGTCTACATCTGGATTAATTTGATACTCGCCATTTTGAGTTTTATACCCAATAATAGTAACTCCCGTAATTCTTTTAGAATCCAATTCGCCTAGCGTCTTGTTTTGAAATTCCAAAGGTAATTCTTCATAAGCTATTGACTCGACATTTGCACCTTTGTTTCCTTGTACACGAATAATATCTAGAAATTCCATTACATCTGAGTTTACAATAAGTGAAGCCATGTGCGATCCACCAATGGAGTCCGGCATAATAATATTATTAGCCCCTGCTAATTTCAATTTGTTAACCGACGAATAGTATGAAGCTCTAGAGATAATTAGGATATTTGCGTTAAACTCTCTTCCTGCTAACACCGCATAAAGATTGTCTGCATCCTTTGGTAAGCAAGTGATTAATCCTCTAGCAGTCGCTATTCCTGCTTTAATTAAGTCTTCATCGTGAGTTGCATTTCCTTGGACAAACGTATAATCATGCTTCATTGAAAACTCTTCAATTAATTCCTGATTTCTTTCAATAATCACGAATAATACATGTTGTGATTTCAAATCTTCGGCAACTTGCTTTCCTACCCTGCCGAATCCACAAATTATCACATGATTTTCCATTTTCTTTACTTTTTTGATTGATTGATACTCCTTGAAATACTTTTTATACTCCCCTCCAACTAGATATTTTGTAATTGCTGATAAAACAAAAGCAAATGTTCCGAAACTGGAAATAATTAAAAAGGAGGTGAATAATTTACCATATACGGTCAATTCTGCCACCTCGCCAAAGCCTACAGTAGAAATCGTAATAATGGTCATATAAAATGAATCAACGAAGCTCCAGCCCTCGATCATCATGTAACCAATTGTTCCACCCGAAGTTATTAGTAAAAGTAGAAAAATGAAATAATAAATTCTATAAAAAAAATGATAGTTTAGCAGCATAAATTATAATTCCCAAATTGTATTTCTTTTTTTTCGTTGCAGCTTAAAGTAGTGTTTGTGCTCAAGTATCCAAGCCATTATCAAATAAATCAACAATGGCGAGCCAAGTGCAATGAACGAGGAGTATATAAAACCAAGTCTTACTTTAGAGCTACTAATACCAAGCTTTCTTGCCCACCAGGCACAAACGCCGAATGAACGCATTTCAAAAAAAAAAACAATCTTTTGAATCATTGTTAATTGTCTAATAATTTACTGACTAGTCCCAAATGTACCACTAAGTTCCCACAACCACAACCACCATGCGGTTAAAGAGCTTTTCTCCGAAGCATCTGCGATTTAGCCTATAGCAAAATTCGTTAAGGTAGTTCTGGGATACTCATTTTGATCATGTGATAAACTCCGAGTAGGTTTCTTTTTCGCTTTGCTAATAATCACAAGCCCCCATTTTAGAAATGTTTTGGTGGTTTCCTTATTTGACTTGAACGAAACATGTTTAACAAAAAGGGGGGGAAAGTCTTCATAGCTAGTGCTTTTGTCTATAATAACTGATGACTGGCTATCAATATTCTTCGATGCTACTCCGTTTATTTCATCCGCTTTATGTGTTTTTAAAGCTTTCATTTTAGCGTATCTAAATTGAGAGGTCTTTTTACCAGAGTGAATATCCTCAAAAGGTGTTGACTCTGCCATCACATCAATATTTATTTTTGATTGACTGCCACGACCTCGCTTAAGTTTCTTAGGGTTTGGGGTTGCCACTTCGAAATATCCTTGGTCTAATTCAATTGATCCACTTAAGTTATACTTATCATCACATTCCCGCTTGTATGTTATGAATCAAAACCCAAATCGTTCTATATCGCTTATGACAAAGTTGACGTTGCATTTCTAGAGCTGAAACACCTTTTTTAGTACTGCTCATAAAAGCCATGCACAAATACCATTTGTAAAATGACAATTTGCACATTGCT
>CAWUSK010000040.1:0-27985 GCA_963925035.1 uncultured Flavobacteriales bacterium | reverse complement strand
TCATCAGTTATTATAGACAAAAGCACTAGCTATGAAGACTTTTCCGTCCTTTTTGATAAACATGTTTCGTTCAAGTCAAATAAGGAAACCACCAAAACATCTCTAAAATGGGGGCATGTGACTATTAGCAAAGCGAAAAAGAACCTACTCGGAGTTTATCACATGATCAAAATGAGTATCTCCAGAGAACTACCTTAACGAATTTTGCTATAGGCTAAATCGCAGATACTTCGGGGAAAAGCTCTTTAACCGCATGGTGGTTGTGGGAACTTAGTGGTACATTTGGGACTAGTCAATTTTTTAATATTAAATGAAATAGTGAGTATTAAAATTGTTGATCTTCAAGGTTGCATCATTTACACTAAAAATCATGTGTCCCAGAAAATGACAAGTATTGACTTAACAAATATAAGTGAAGGAATGTACTCCGCTCAAATTGAAGCAGAAAGAGGAGTTCCTACTGAACGAATTCGTGTAATTAAATAATCTTTAAAAATGGCATTACATCGGTAATGCCATTTTTACACTTATCTTTGGAACTATATTTTTCAACTCATTGACATTGGAGTAAAAGCCATAACGGTAAAATGCCCCAACTCCTATACTGATAATATTTACGTTTAGAATTCCATTCATTATCAACCCAGCTTCGTACAAGCCATGATCCATAGAACCAAAAACTTGAGAATGTTCTAAACGGTTTTTAAAGTCACCATAACCTAACCCATGGTGAAGAATAAATTGTGGTTCGTTCCATTTTGCTTTCGTTTTTATTGTTGGAAATGCATAACGTAAAAACAATGACACTTGTCTATCATGGTAAAACTCTCCAGGGAAAACTGTTTCAAATGTGTTAGCTGTTGAAATATTCCAATCTTGACGCGTACCAATAGCATTTTGCTTCAAGAACAACGGAACATCGCCAAACGATTGTGAAGCAAGAATCGTCCAATTTAATTCTCCAAATCGCAAAGAATGAATATCTTGGCTGATTTTTAAATTCAAACGAATATAATCCATTTTCGATTCAGCAATTCCTTTCCAGCCTTTCGTGAATTTAAATGCAACTTTTGGATAACCTGATGGTTTTGCCACGCGCATATCTCCTAATAATATAACACGTTCGCGAATGTTCCATTGCACTTCCAAAGATGTTTCTGCTAAATCAACTTTTGTCCCAAAAAAGTAAGAAGTGTCCACTGGTAAATATTGATATCCGTCCGTGAATTCAACGCGCTGATAGTTTCCTGAAACATACAATTTTAAATTCCCTAATGGCTCATAACCGACTTTCAGCTCTACTATGCGTTGACGTTCCATAAAAGTTCTATATATGCGCGCATATGCTTCTGTATTCTCTAAATTGAACCCTTGCTTAGTAAACACATTCCCTCCACGATGCAATAAATCTTGCTGATAGCTCAATGTAATCTGTAATCCGTTTCGTTTATTGATATCAAAAGTTGAATAACCACCATATTTCCAATCCTTATCACGTGTTGCCCAACCAAAATAACCACCAACAGTAATGTTTTTCATTAATAACTCTGAAGTTTCAAGGCCTGCTCCTAAACGAACGCCTTCGTAAATGTTATAATCAACAATTCTATCTAATAATAAATTGATTTGATTCATTCGGATTTTTCCCGTCGCTAAAGCCATTAGAGCTGATAGTTTACGGTCAAAATTGGCTTCCTTCGCAACGCTATCCACTACATGATAAGTACGTTTTTCCTTATCCGTTAATGGATTTGTACGGTATTCATCCCACACTTTATCGTTAGCAATTCCTGCATCTTCATCCGTAGCGATGGAAATGTTTCCAAATCCACGTTTTTTCAAATCTTCTGGATTGATAACAATATCTTTGATGTACGTATTCCCCTTTCCTGATACATAACCACCACTAGAGTTTAATGCAAGTCCCTTTAACTCTACTTGAGTACTTAAATTTGTAGGGAACCATTTTTGTCCATCAATAAACTGGTACTCCTGTACAATTCTCGCAGTAAAAGAATTACTTGATGTATCTCTAGAATAAGGAGATGCAATAACCTTTTCTATGGCGTATCCATTCGTGTTAATGTACATCGTACCTTCCATTCCCTTGAAGTTCTTATTGACGCGAGGACGATATGAAATGGTAAACGTTGTATCATTTCCTACAACTGTAGTGTCCTGTAAGATGAACAAGTACCTTTCTGTCCCGCCGGAAGCAATCGGATTAATATACGTAGTTCCAACCAGCTCAAATTCGTTGTCATAAAAATTGAATGATTGTAAACTTTGAGCAAATGTGGAGAATATCGGTAATGTCAATCCCGAAATTTTATATGCCGTTATATCTTCTCGATCTTTCGCTGGTGGAATAAATTTTCGCTCCGTCGCGCTTTCCAATAAAAACAAGTGCTGCTTATTCAGAAACTGTAAGTCATTTAATGTTGAATCACCCTCTGGAGCCTTCACGAGTCGATCTTTCAAACCATCATCAGCATCAAAAATGAATTTACTATAACTTTTATACGTGAACGCATCATTCGCCAAAGGGTGATTATCCTTTCTGTTTTTAATTACCAAATCCATAATTCGGTGCGCAGGATTCTCTCCAGCAATTACCGTTACTTCTGACACGTCTTGTATACTGCTCCACATAAAAACTGTATCACTCAACAATGCATCTAGTAAATACAAACTGTCTTTATAACCCATAAAGCGCAATTGGAATTCTGAAGCATCTTGTGGAATATAAAATCGTCCGTCAATATCTGTAAACCCAGGTTTTCCGTTGTTTGGCATCACTTTTACAAAAGGCATTGGTTCTAGTGAAATGCCATCTTGAACTGTAATTTTCGTTTGGGCTGAAACCTGCAGACTTAACAGCGCGAATAGAGTAAATAGGAACTTTTTCAAAATGTCTAATTTTTCTCTAAAATTAAGAAAGATTAATCAATTCTATTCCAAGTAAAATTTGGCATCGTGATAAGATGAATATTCTAATTCATTCGTTATTCGACATCTGAATTTCCACTCTTTTCCAATACCGAATAAGCATATTCGTCAAATTATGCGTACTTCCCAAATACATCTATATCAACAATTTAAATTGTCAATATGTGATTTCTTAAGACAATTTTATCGGGGCTTCTTCGGGTGTTTGTGCTTCTATAAACATTGGATGTTTGGAACATGTTTCACCTTCCATTATTCCATCAAGATAACCTATTGCAATAGGTGGACTAATGACATCAAACGAAAAAACAGTAAGTTGCTCTTGCATGTTTGCTCGATTAAAAAGACGAAAATGGATACTGTCCATCTTTGACGTCCATGGAATTTGAACTATAAAATTGCTAGGGGTTAAAAGATTCCCCACTTTATCATAAAGCAAAACCTCACACGAATCATTTACTAGAATGTAATCATTGTTAGCTAGCCTCAGCTGAACAATATTTGGGTAAAAGCGATAAAACGTATTTGTTAACACCTGAGTTTCATTCTCATCTTAACACTTTAATTCGACATGCAGATGAACGATCCGACATCTATTTCGCAGGAGGTTGGTCAGAAGGAATAGAAACCCAAGAAACAGGTGCAAATTCAGGAAAGAAAGCAGCGGATAAGGTGAAATTGTTTATAGAAAGTAATAGTAATTAAGAAAACTTCAACAGAACAAGTCTTGACTCTTTGCTCTTATAGTTCTGACTCTATTTACTCCATAATCTGCAACCAATAAGAACCTCCGTGCTTCTCAACTCCAGAAAGATTCTCGTGTTCCCACATTGGTGCAATAATAGAACTCAATTCCTTGTCTTCTGAAATGAAATAATTTGGTAAAATCGTTTTGTACTTAGTCGGATTGGCCAACATAAACATTGCTAAACCATATTGCTCAGTGTAAGCTCTATCACACATAAATTGAGGATAATCGAAAGGAATATAAATATCGTGAATATGAACAATAACTCCTTTTTTCAATTTTGGTAAAATCTCCATGTAAAACACCATGGAATCAGAATTTGGTAAAATTCTGTGCGAGTTATCAATGAACAAAATATCATTCGCCTCTAAGTTTAGAATGATGTCATAATCTATACCTTCAAAAGGCTTGCGAATAACTGTAGTAGCCAATTGATCGATTTCAGCTCTGGGCATGGGATCAATCGAAATAATCTCTGTGGTAAGCTTATTCTCTGTTTTCGATTTAAACGCCACTTTGGTAGAGTTCCCTGATCCTACTTCAATGTATTTTTTAGGCTGATGAATTGCCAACATCGCATATATCCCAACGATATCTAATCCAGGCAAAAAACCATTGTTCCAAACGGAAAGGTTCGAATTGTTTTCGTCTCCTTGTTTTTTAATTTGTTGAATTTCATCTTTAAAACTTAGCGATTTAAGTAAAAACTCTTTGTATTCATTTCGATTTGCCTCTACAATATCAAGCAGTTCTTGATGTGCAGGTTTACCGTGTCCATAACGCGGGCTCATATCTACTTTATAATCTAAAAATAGCATCTGAAATTTTGGCGATAAAAACCGGTAAATATTTTTGAACATCTTCACTTTTCTTTTAAGTTCTGAGAACTTTTTTAAAGATACAAATCTACTAAATAAGTATTGAAACTAACTAATTATTACACAGACTGGTCCAATTTCTTCACCATCGTCAAGATTGTTGCCAAGGCCACAGTTTCTCCTGTTTCGTCGTAAACGTCCACCAAGAATTTTACAATTCCCTTCGCAATGTCATTTTCATCCTTTTTCTCCTGATCAATTTTCTCTTTTACAGTAAAACGAACTCCAATAGTCGCTCCAGCATAAACTGGTTTAGTAAATCGCGCTTCTTCGACTCCGTAGTTCAATAAAACTGGTCCTTTTTTAGGGTCAACGAATAGCCCTGCAGCTTTTGACAACAAGAAATACCCATGTGCAACACGCTGTTCGAAAATGGTTCCATCCAACGATGTCTCATCCATATGCGCATAGAAATTATCTCCAGAAACATTCGCGAAATTGACAATATCAGTAACTGTTACTGTGTGCTTATGCGTAAATACTGTATCACCTATTACCAATTCCTCAAAATGTTGTCTAAACACATGTGGATTTGCTTCTGGCATAATTGCTCCAACTTGGAACTGCTCAGTAATTTTTGTAATTGTAGTTGGGTGACCTTGAATTGCCGTACGTTGCATGTAATGTAAAACACCACGTTTTCCACCCATTTCTTCTCCTCCTCCAGCTCGACCAGGTCCACCATGTGTTAGCAATGGCATTGGGGAACCGTGACCTGTACTTTCTTTCGCACAATCTTTATTCAACACCAAAATACGTCCGTGCATACTTGCTGCACCAATGATGTACTCTTTTGCTTCCTCGTCGTTTGGAGTTACAATCGATGAAACTAACGAACCTTTGCCCATTCTTGCCAATTCTATAGCATCGTCCATTGATTTGTATGGCATAATTGTAGAAACTGGTCCAAATGCTTCTATGTTGTGAACGTCTGTTTTCGTAAATGGGTCATCATTTCTAAACAAAATTGGAGAGAAAAATGCTCCTTTGTTTTTATCCGCACCTATAACTTCAAATTCGTCTAAATCGCCAAAAACGATCTTTTGTGACTTTGCTAGCAACTCAACATTTTCACGAACTCGATCAACTTGTGTTCGCGTAGCCAAAGCACCCATTCGAACACCTTCTTGACTTGGGTCTCCAATTTTTGTTGAAGCCAAACGCGCCGCAATTCCTTCCTGAACTTCTCCAATCAAGTTTTCGGGAACAATAATACGACGAACGGCAGTACATTTCTGACCTGCTTTTACTGTTATTTCTTTCACCGTTTCTTTGATAAATAGATCGAACTCAACAGTTCCAGGAACGGCAAATTGACCTAAAATAGTTGCATTTAAAGAATCCGCTTCCAAATTAAAAGGAACGCTCTCTTGTACAATTCGAGGTAAACTTTTTAGCATTTTTCCAGTGAACGCAGAGCCAGTAAAGGTTACAACATCCTCAGAAGTCACGTGATCTATGATTCCATGACCTAAACCACAAACCAATTGCAACGCTCCTTCAGGTAATATTTTGGAATCAATGATGTCACGCACCATTACTTCTGTCAAGTAACACGTATATTCTGATGGTTTTACAACTGCCGGAACACCCGCCATAAAATTCACCGCTATTTTCTCCAACATTCCCCAAATTGGAAAGTTAAAAGCATTGATATGAACCGCAACTCCACGTTTTGGAACCATAATGTGGTGACCAATAAATGAACCTTCTTTTGAAAGTGGTGCGGCAACTCCATCTACATTGTAAGGTAAATCTGGAAACTGGCGACGCAAAGAAGCGTTTGCAAACAAGTTTCCTATTCCTCCCTCAATATCAATCCATGAATCAACTTTTGTAGCCCCAGAAAGTGCACTTACTTGGTAATACGTGTTTTTCTTTTCGAGTAAATGAAAAGCCAATGCTTTTAGCATTCTTCCACGCTCTTGAAATGTCATTTTACGCAACTTTTCTCCACCGATTGTCCTTCCATAGTGAAGCACAGCCTCATAATCAATACCCGCACTTGATGCCTGACCGAAGTGTTCACCCGTAATTGCGTTGTATAAATTGGTTTCAACTCCTTGGCCGTCAAACCATTTTCCCTGAATATAACTTTGATAACGTTGCATTTTTTGTAATTTTATAGTTGCTAATATAGCCATTATTCTATGATCGACGAAAAGGGTTCAGCGTACAATTTTGATTCACTTCATGGCTGCTTATCGCGGTCAGAATTAATTGCCGAACGCATTGAACACGAAGTTACTTTTCGATTGTAAACTAAAAGATTGTTTCATGTTTCGATTCCAAAAAATGTGAAAAATTAGTAAATCGGTGATTGATAGTGGTTATCAATTTTTGAAGGACAATGGCGGCGGAAAATTCTTCAACTTGCATGAATTCGACTCCTTTTCAGATGTTGAACCAGAAGTGCGCGATTGGGCAGCTGATTCGAGTGGAAATTTATATACTTTTTGCGATGTTATAGTAATTCGGAATTTAGGACAGAAAATTTTAGCTGACTTTTATTTAAAAGTAAATAAACCTAAAATGCCGACTAAGATATGTTACTCAGTAGTTAAAGCCGTTGAGTGGATAAAAAAGCAATAATTACTTCAGAATTAAACAAAATGCATCTCATCTGAATTCGCTTTGACCCAGTTCAATATATCTTTGATTTCATTCAAATCAAATGAAGTAACAAGTTTCATTCTGTGTTCTTTGAAATTTGCAATTCCTTTAAAATAGTTGGTGTAATGACGTTTCATTTCGATTACTCCCAATGATTCGCCTTTCCATTTTACACTCATATCTAGGTGCTGCATCGCTGCTTCTACTCTGTCTTCAATAGTCGGTTTTGCTAAATGCTCTCCGGTTTTTACAAAATGCTTAATCTCGTTGAAAATCCATGGATAACCAATACTTGCACGACCGACCATAATTCCATCAACTCCATATTTTGCCTTGTATTCAACAGCTTTTTCAGGAGTATCAATGTCACCATTTCCAAATACCGGAATGCGCATACGTGGATTGTTTTTGATTTCTGCAATCAACGACCAATCGGCCGACCCCTTGTACATTTGTTTACGCGTTCGTCCATGAATTGAAATACCTTCAATTCCTACATCTTGTAAACGTTCCGCAACTTCAACAACATATCGCGTGTCATCGTCCCAGCCAAGACGCGTTTTAACCGTAACAGGTAAACTCGTTGAATTGACAATTTCTCTTGTCATCTCAACCATTTTTGGAATGTCTTGAAGAATTCCAGCGCCAGCACCTTTACAAGCAACTTTCTTTACAGGACAACCATAATTGATGTCAATAATATCTGGATTTGCTCTCGCTGTCAATTCTGTTGCAATTTTCATGCTTTCGATGTCCGAACCAAAAATCTGAATTCCAACTGGACGTTCGTATTCAAAAATATCAAGTTTCTTAACACTTTTGGCAGCATCGCGAATTAAGCCTTCCGAAGAAATAAATTCTGTGTACATTAAATCTGCACCGTGTTGTTTGCACAAAGCACGAAAAGGCGGGTCACTCACATCCTCCATCGGAGCAAGTAACAGAGGGAAGTCTCCTAATTCGATATCACGAATTTTTGCCATAATTTATTTCAAAGTCGATGGGCAAACATAGCTTGTCTTTTCTATGCTTGTGTTTTTAATTGCTCCATAACCTCCAGCTATGTCAACCAACTGATTAAATCCTTGTTGCATCATTAAAGAAATGGCAATAACAGAACGATATCCTCCAGCACAATGTACATGATACGTTTTATTTTTATCTAATTCTAACATATGCTCATTCAAAAAGTCGAGTGGATAATTTGGTGCATTAACAATATGTTCTGACTCAAACTCCCCTGGTTTACGCACATCTAAAATGTCGCATATTGAAGCCGATTCCGCAAACTTTTCTGCAGAAATTGAAGTGATTGTATTCAATTTCCCTCCGTTTTCAGCATATGCATCAACTCCTCCTTTTAAAAATCCAACCGCATTATCGTACCCAACTCTTGACAAACGTGTAACCGCTTCTTCTTCATTACCTTCCGGTACAATTAATACAATTTTTTGGTTGATATCTTCGATCAACGCTCCAACCCACATGGCAAATGTTCCGTTCAAACCAATAAATAATGAATTTGGAATAAATCCTTTGATAAATTCAGCTTGCGTGCGCACATCTAAAATCAAGGCACCATCATTTACTGCAGCATTAAATTCTTCAATTGACAATGCGCTATTTCCTTGAGACAATACTTCATCAAATGAGCTATATCCCATTTTATTCATCATTGCATTTTTTGGAAAGTATTGCGGTGGAGGTAAAATATCAGACGTCAATTCTTTGATGAATTCGTCCTTTGTCATATCTACTCTCAATGCATAATTCGATTCCTTTTGCTCTCCCAATGTTCCTATAGTCTCTGAACTCATGTTCTTTCCACAGGATGAACCTGCTCCGTGCCCTGGATAAATTGTGATATCATCATCCAAAGGCATAATGCGTGTTCTTAATGAATCGAACAACATACCGGCTAAGTCTTCACGCGTTAAATCTGATTTTACAGCCAAATCTGGTCGGCCAACATCTCCTAAGAACAAAGTGTCCCCAGTGAAAATTGCCGTTTCCTTTCCATTCTCATCAATTAGCATATACGTTGATGATTCTGGCGTATGTCCTGGGGTATGCAATACTCTTATTCTAACATCACCAATTTTAAATTCTTGATTGTCTTTTGCAATAATTGCATCGAATCCTGTTGTTGCCGTTGGACCATAAACAATAGATGCTCCTGTTTTTTTAGCTAAATCCAAGTGTCCTGAAACGAAATCTGCGTGAAAATGCGTTTCAAAAATGTACTTGATTTTTGCGCCATTGTTCTGTGCAATATCTATGTATTGTTGTGTTTCTCTTATTGGATCAATCACAATGGCTTCTCCTTTACTTTCTATATAATATGCTGCTTCTGCTAAACACTTTGTATACAATTGTTCTACTATCATATCTTTATTTTTTTATTTTCTTTTGCAAATATCGGGGAAACGAAACACTTAAAATGTGACCAATATCACTTATCAACTTTTAATACCGCCTCATTAATTCGTTCGATATAGTTCAAAATCTTTTCACGACCAAATTTTGACTCTGCAGAAGATGTAAATACTGGAGGAAGATCATCCCAATATTTCAGCATTTCTTTTTTGTATTTCGCAAGGTTTTTTTGAAGAACAGTGCTCGAAACCTTATCGATTTTGGTGAAAACCATTGAAAAAGGTATGTTTTTTTCTCCACACCAGTTCATGAATTCCAAGTCAATTTGTTGCGGCTCTAAGCGACAATCCAACAATACAAAAACGTTTAATAATTCTTCACGTTGTGTTAAATATTCAGAGATAAACTTCTCCCATTTTGCACGAGAAGTTTTCGATGCTTTTGCATACCCATAACCTGGTAAATCGACCAAATACCATTCATTGTTGATGATAAAATGATTGATTAACTGCGTTTTACCTGGTGTGCCAGAAGTTTTTGCTAATTTGTTTCGCTGCGTTACCATATTGATTAACGAAGACTTTCCAACATTTGATCTACCGATGAATGCATATTCTGGTTTCCCGTCTGTAGGGCATAACTTTAGGTCGGTATTGGAAATTACAAACTGAGCTGATTTAATAATCATGTTACTTATTTTGTACAAAGATAGATATTTAACATTTTTTTAAAGCATTTAATATGCGATTCCCTTACATTTGTTTTGACAATAATAATTCTGCACTTATGAAAAAAATTGTTTTTGTATTAACTACCGGTATTCTTTTGAGCGCTTGTTCTAGTGAAAAGCATGAAGAAACAGTAGAAAAAACAAACGTTGAAACTGCCAAAGTAGAAGTGAATCCAAATCAACTATTGACAATGGAAATTGATGGAATGGTTTGTCAAATGGGTTGTGGTGGGTCAATTCGAAAAGGATTAAAGGAAACAAATGGTGTAGCAAGTGTTGAATTTGAATTTGAAGAAGAACGCAAAACGAATGTTGCCAAAATAGCATACGACAAGTCAATTGTATCAAGTGAAGATTTAATTAAAGTTGTTTCTAACTTAAATGAAGGACAGTTCTTAGTAGGGACCATTTCATTTGAAGATATGGCCACTCCTACAAAAGCAAAAACTTCGTCATTAAGAAATTCTGAAGAACCGAAAGTTGAAGTTTCATCATCTTACGTGAAGCTTCCAAATCTACTTGATTTATTTTCAGTATTGTTGAATTAAATCATCCATCTATTCATTTTGGATGATTAGTTTTGTAATCAAAATCCGGTAAATGAAACTTCATTATAGAGAATTAGGCGATGGAATACCATTGGTTATATTGCATGGTTTATTCGGCTATTCCGACAATTGGCAAACCCATGCAAAGAAATTAGCTGAATATTACCGAGTAATTCTTGTTGATCTAAGAAATCACGGCCATTCAGATTGGGCAGAAGAAACAAGTTATGAGCTCATGGCGCAGGATGTCTATGAATTATGCAGTGAACTTCGATTGAACAACTTCATTCTTTTGGGACATTCCATGGGCGGAAAAGTAGGCATGTATTTTGCTCAACAACATGAAGATTTATTAGAAAAATTAGTGATCGTTGATATTGGAATGAAAGCGTATCCAATGCATCACGAGCATATATTAGCAGGAATTCATTCAGTAGACTTACCTAATATCACTGCACGAAGTCAAGCAGAAGCGCAGATGAGCGTGCACATTGAATCCGAAGGTGTGAAGCAATTTCTTTTGAAAAATTTATACTGGAAAGAAAAAGGAAACTTGGCTTGGCGCATGAACGTTGAAGTCTTGGAACACGAAATGCCAAATATTTTAGCGGCTGTGCCTGATCTTTCGGTTTCTATTCCAACTTTATTTATTCGTGGAGCCTTATCCAATTATATTTTAGACGAAGACATCACAGATATTGAAGATCTATTTATTGATTCAGAAGTGGTAACAATTAAAAATGCAGGACATTGGGTTCACGCCGAAGCTCCATCTGAATTTTTAGACACACTTTTATCTTTTTGTTTACGTTAATATTATTAGAATACCCTTCGGCGCGTTTTTTGCTAAATTAACTGTATGCGAAATTTATTTCTCGTTCTAGCTTTGTTTTTATTACTTCACACAAGTGTTGCTCAAGTTTCGTTTGATAAAACCAAATATGATTTTGGAAATCTAGAAGTATACTCTAATCGATTTGTAGATATCGTTTTAAAAAACAATGGTGACAAGCAGCATTGGGTCTTAAGTGTTAAAAAGCCATTTGATGTTGTCTACATCACTTCCAAGCAAATCATCGAAAAAGACAGTTCTATCATTGTACGATTGCAAGTGAATCCAAAAGTGAAAGGACGATTTAGTTACGATGTCCAAATTTTCACGAGCGATAGAGGTGAAGCAACTATCGTGAAATTAGCTGGAAGCCTCAATGAAGTTGATCAATTATCCTCAAATGCGTTTACTTCTTGTCCTGATTTTTCTGAACGCCCAGGAGGAAAAAACCCAAACAATTTCGATTTAACAGTTGTTACTATTGATAGACAAACACGAGATGAACTTAGTAAATCTAACGTCACACTTTTACAAAACGGTCAAGCAATTTGGGCGAAGAAAACTGATTCCAAGGGAAAAATAAAATCCGAAGCTACTTTAGGGTTGAGTTATTTCTATGCGACGCATGAAGGTTACAACCCAGAAGAGTTAGGTGCGTACATCAACTTTAAACGCAATTACATTGTCTTAGAGTTGGACAAAAATCCAAATTATACGCCACCTGTTATCGCATCTGTTCCTGAAACGCCAGAAATTCCGGAAACACCAATTGCGGAAGTCACTCCTGAAAAAGTGCCGGAACATGAAATTGTGATTGAAATAGAAGAAACACTGAAAGAAGAGTTAATCACAGAAATTGAAACAACTATTCCGCAAGAAATGCCCCCAGCATTTACAGATTTAGACAAAGATAATTTTGACGATCAATACTTTTCTCCAGTAAACGTTGTGTTTGTATTAGATGTCTCTGGGTCAATGAAAGATGCTGATAAAATTGAATTGATGAAGTATTCACTTTTTCAATTGACAGAAATGTTGCGTCCTCAAGATAAAATGGGAATTGTTACTTATGCGACAAATTCACGTGTATTATTGAATCCAACATACGGTAATCAAAAGGACGCTATTAAAAGTGAAATTAGTGCACTTAGTGCGTCTGGTGCAACTGCAGGTGGAGAAGGAATTAAACTTGGTTTCAAAGAAGCACAAAAAGCGTTTATTACGAATGGTACAAATCATGTGATTATCATTACCGATGGAGCTTTCAATAGAAACTCAACGGATTATGAAAAGTACATTAAAAAGTATACGAAGAAAAACATTCACATGTCTGTTGTTGGAA
Organism: uncultured Flavobacteriales bacterium; assembly: GCA_963925035.1. GTDB lineage: Bacteria > Bacteroidota > Bacteroidia > Flavobacteriales_D > Crocinitomicaceae > UBA4466. Next base: position 14,969 of record CAWUSK010000040.1, on the reverse strand, counting down.
TTAAGAACAAGGACGTTGATATGGAAAAAATGATAAAAGCAGCTGAATTGGGCGGTGGTCATTATGTTCCAATTTTTAAATTAGCTGATGCACAAAATAATCTGCGCCAAGAAATTAGACGTTTAAGTTATATTGGGCAGTAACCTTAAAATTGAACAGCTGAATTCATCAGCCTAAAAGTTCCCTCACCCGCGTTCATTTCTACCTTTAATCCAATTGGAATTGTAAATTTATTTGCTGTATGTCCGATTTGCGCACCATAATAAACAGGAAATTTAGCTCCGTTAAAATGTTGTTCAAAGACTTCTTCAAGTGTAAATGAAAAGTTCGGTTCTTCGGCAAGACATTTACGGAACGTTCCTAAAATCAATCCAGAAATTTGATCAAAAACGCCGGCCAATTTCAAATGTGTTAACATTCTATCAATACGATAAGGCTCTTCGGCGACATCTTCCAAAAAGAGAACTTTTCCTTTCCAGTCTGGCAAGTACTCAGAACCTATCATTGTAGAAAGAACACTCAAATTCCCCCCAAAAAACTCTCCTTGGGCCGTTCCTTCACTGTAAGTAACAATTGGCAAATCACCTTTTTGATTGTGATAATTCACTTGCTTTCCTTCTACCAATAATTCATTGATATAGTGTAGACTATAATTATTCCACGTTGAATTTCCTCCTGGACCGTGAAACGTAATCAAGCCCGTTTTAACCGTTATTGCGTTTAACAATGCTGTTGGGTCACTAAATCCCATAATGATCTTAGGATGTTTATTTATCACTTCAAAATCTAAGTATTCTAACATCCTCGCACAACCCCAACCTCCGCGTATAAAGAAAATGGCTTTTACATCCTCATTTTTAATCAAATTCATGAAGTCTTCGCCGCGCTGTTGGTCTGTCCCCGAAAAATACCCGGTATTCTTTTCGATATTTTCTGATAAAACAACTGAATAACCTAAATCATTCAATACCTTTTGAAAATCTGTGATTTCAGACGGTGATTTTATTCCTCCAGCAGGAGCGCAAACTCCAATTGTATCTCCTTTTTTTAAAGAGGGCGGCAGAGTTATTTCGCTTACTGAAGTATCTTTACTTATAGAAAATGACACAACGGAAGCTCCCGCCACCGCTGTGCCCAATAATGGTATAAAACTCCTTCGGCTTATTTTATTCATAGCCAAAAGATAAGTATAATAGTTTATTGAACAACTGGTTTCAAACCTCTAAGTCCCATATCAATTGGATAATCGCCATCTCCAGACTCATAGATTCCGTATTGGCTGGAATAACACTATTCAAGCCAATGATTTTCAGGAAATCACTAATGAAAAATTACGCCATTTTATGAGAGAAATAAACCCTTTCTGGATCCATTTGTGCTTCCAATATTTTAAAAAATTCAGCTCTACTATCTTCTTGAATACAATCTGTTGGGAAATCCATTTGTAACCCTTTGATGTAATCGAAATAAATACTTTGCTGTTGCTGAGAAACTTTTCTCAGTCCTGTAAAATACAACACGATCACTTCGCGGTCTGCAATAACCAAGGCTCTTGACGAAAGTCCAACACGGTAACTGTCTCTTGAAATACCGATGATAGTAAATACAACATTATCTACCGCACCAAACAAAAAACCAATTGCTGGCATCCATGCTTGAGGTGAAACAACGTAAAGTGCCACCGCAACAAACGCCATAATTGCAATTTCAAGAATTAGATAAGTGACAACTCGCTTTTTTCTCGGCAAACTTACTGGTTCGTTCCATTTAAATTTATTCACCTTAGAAACCATTGATATTCCAACCCAACGGCGAATTGAACGACGCACGTTAATCATCAAAATAAGCAATCCTAAACTAAGAAAAACTTCTTCTCGATAAGGCATATCTGCTCCAGATGTTTTTAAAAAAGTAAGTGGTAAATCAAATCCAATGATAATGGTTATTAGCATTGTTGGCATTAAAATAAATACGAGTAACACATTGATGGATCTATTCATTCGGGATCATTTTTAATTTCGCTCTAATTTCAAGAATTTTTGCTTTAGCAGCATCAACTTTACGTTCAACATCTTTCTTTAGAGCATCTGCACCTTTACTGTTTGCAAAGAAGCCAAGGTTATTTTCCAATTGACTGATTTCTTTATTATGCACATCAATCTCTTTTCTCAAGTCTGCTTTTAAGTCAGAAAATGATCGGCCAGCACTTGGACTTGCTTTTAATGCATCAATTTTTGCTTCAAACAGAATCGCTTCTTTCTCAGCACCTTCCATTTTCAAATCACCGTAGTGTTTGTCTAATGCAGATTTATAAGCTTTAAAAACACCGTCCTTTGCTTTCATAGGAACCAATCCAATCGCATTGAACTTCTCCGAAAATGCTTTCAAATCAGCCAGCGCTTGTTTCTTTTCTGCAGGAACTATGTATGCCGTAACTTCAGCGATCAACGCTTCTTTCAATTTCAAATTCCCTTCAAACTCAGCATCTTTTGCATCGAATTGAGCCTGGCGATTATTGAAAAAAGCGTCACAAGCTCCTCTAAATTCTTTCCACAATTTTTGCTCGTGTTTCACGCCCGCGTGTCCGATTTGCTTCCATTGCTGTTGCAATTGCTTCAGTTTATTCGCGGTATCTTTCCAATCAGTTGACTCTTTTAAAGCGTGCGCCTTATCGATTAGTGCCTTTTTCTTTGCGGCTAATCCGTCAAATTCTTCATGAATAGTGGCGAAAAATGCTTTCTTCGCTGCAAAAAACTCGTCACAAACTGCTCTGAAATCTTTCCAAATTAGTTCGTTTTCCTTTTTTGGACCAAAACCAACTTTCTTCCATTTCGCTTGAATTTCCAAAATATCTTTCGACATATCTTCCCAAGCTTTTGAAGAATCATTCTTATCTTTTTCTGCAATCAAAACTTTCGTTACTTCCACCAATTCGGCTTTTGCAGCTAAATTATTTTGTTGTTCTACTCTTCGATCATCGTAAAAACGGTTGACTTTATTGTAAACTGAACGAACTTCCGTCCAATACGCTTCTTTAACATTTTCCCATTCCTCATTTGGAACTGGACCAATGTCTTCCCAGTCGTTTTGTAATTTCTTTAATTGATTTTCGGCTTCACGAATGGAATCCAATTGATTTATCTTTTTTAACTCAACAATCAACGCTGTTTTTAATTGAAAATTACGGTGAAAATCGTGGTCTTTTAATTCTTTATAAATCTTGATGTTGTAAAAGAAATCTTCCAACAAACGAGAATATTCACCTTGAATATCATTACGTTTATCTCTCGGGATATCGCCAATTTCTTTCCATTTATCTTGAATTTCATTCAATGCTGAAAAAGCTGCTCCGATATTTTCTTCTGTTGAAATAACTTCTTTCAAACGCTTAATCAAAGCTGTTTTTTCAGCTAAATTACTCGCTTCGTTAGCCTTTTTATCTTCAACTTTAGCTTTACGCTTTTCCTTGTAAGCGTTATAAACTTCATAAAACTGCTCTTTTAATTGAACAATCTCTTCTTGTTTTGAATCGGCAGAAGGTTCAACCGCCTCTTCGTTTTCCTCAGTAGCCATTTGGGCCACTTGAATTTTTCGTTCTTCCTCTAAGATGTAATCTTCAAATTTACTTCTTAATTCATTTACATCTTTACTTACAGATAGCACGTCTTCGTTCACTGTCAGTGTATTCAATTCCTCTAAAAAATTCAAGTCTTCCATTGTGCTTAATTAATCAGTTGTACCATTTCAAAATTTGTCAACGCAACAAATTTTTCAATTCTATTCTCTAAATCTTGCTTAGTGATTGTCATCAAACGCTCAGTTCCAAACTTCTCAACACAGAATGAAGCCAATGCAGAACCATTGATAATCGCTCTTTTCATGTTGTCAAAAGAAATATCATCTGTACTCGCCAAATATCCCATAAATCCTCCTGCAAAAGTATCTCCTGCTCCAGTTGGATCAAAAACTTCCTCTAAAGGTAAAGCTGGTGCAAAGAAAACTTTGTCTCCGTAGAACAACAAAGCTCCATGCTCACCTTTCTTAATGATTAAATATTTTGGTCCCATAGCACGAATTACTTTTGACGCTTTTACCAACGAATATTCTCCTGACAATTGGCGTGCTTCTTCATCATTAATGATTAAGATATCAACCATTGAAATCGTTTTCTTTAAGTCATCCATTGCGATGTCCATCCAGAAATTCATCGTATCCATTGCAATTAGCTTCGGACGAACAGTCAACCTTTCAATTACTTGTGCCTGAACTTGAGGACTTAAATTCCCTAACAAAAGATAATCTGCTCCTTGATAACTTGCAGGAATAATTGGGTCAAAGTGCTCCAATACGTTCAATTCCGTTACTAACGTATCTCGCGAGTTCATATCGTTGTGGTATTTACCAGACCAAAAGAATGTTTTTTCACCTTTTTTTATCTGTAATCCTTCGATATTTACATTTCTATTTTTCAATTGATCCAGCATCTCTTGTGGAAAGTCATCTCCAACTACTGAAACAATGTTTTGCTCGTTATTATAAAATGCTGCAGCAAGAGCGATATACGTTCCTGCTCCGCCAATAATTTTATCCGTTTTTCCGAATGGTGTTTCAATTGCATCAAAAGCAACTGATCCTACTGTAAGTAAACTCATTTTTTTGTTTTAAATCCAAATGCAAAGATAATAGAAACTGCCTTAACATCTGAAAAACAAAGATTTCTTTTTTCCACGGTAAAGTAACAAATCCCAACACAACTGCGTTAATAAGTAAACTGTTAGTTCTTCAATCCATCTCTATTATAAAATAACTTTGCACCAATGACAAAAAAGCGCATTCTCCTTATAGCTAAATGGTTCACAGGAATTATCCTTGGATTAGTGCTGTTAATTACGGTTGTGCTTTATGTTTTTAAGGATGACATCTGTGCCCTTGTCATTGAAGAAGTAAATAAAAGTCTAAAAGTTCCAGTTTCTGTTTCGGATGTTGATTTGGCTTTTTGGGGCTCGTTTCCAAGCTTATCAGTCGATTTCAAGGATGTTTTTATTCAAGATTCATTCGAAGGCTCTACCAAATTAGATACCTTGTTGTACTCGAAACGGATCAGAATGAAATTCAATCCGATGGATTTATGGCGCGAAAATTACACCTTGAAATCAGTTGAAATTTCACCTGGAACACTCAAATTAAAAGTCAACAGTCAAGGAATTGCCAATTTTGATATTCTTGCCGAAAGCAAGGACTCTCTTGAGAACACTGAGCTTGCAGTAAAACTAGAAGAAGTTGACTTTGAAGAGTTTAGATTTTCATATTTCAACCAAGTTATTGACCAAAAATATGCTATTAACATTCACTCAATGTCACTCGTAGGAGAGTTTAGCTCTTCAAAATTCACAACTTCTGCAACAAGTGATCTTCACATTATTGCAGCGCGAAGTGGGAAAATCAACCTTGTTTCTAATAAACCTGCGAAATTGAATATTACGGTCAATGTTGATAAAGAAGCTGGAACAATACAGATTCCCCAATCCACAATTTACATTTCTGAATTGCCTTTTACGTTCAAAGGGAATATTGCAGAAAAAGAATTTCAATTCAGTTTGAAGGGTAAAAATATAAAAATTGAAGATGCCGCGAATCGCTTGGCGATGAAAGAAACAGAAAATGTTAAGAACTTTGGAGGAAGCGGAACACTACTTTTCGATTTAGAAATCAACGGCGACGATAATGCAAAACAATCTGTTACAGTCGATTGTATTTTCGGAATCACAAATGGCAACTTAAAAGAACCAACATCTGGAATTACTGTATCTAGTTTAAATTTAGAAGGAATTTACTCAAATCGCGGCGGATCTGAAAAAGAGAAACTTGAATTAAAAAACATTGCCTTTACAACTTCAGGTGGACCATTTAAGGGAAACCTAAAGTTAACTCAATTCGCAAACCCAGTATTCGAAGGCAATGCCGATGGGACAATAAATCTAGAAGTTCTCCATGCTCTTTTCCAGCTACCGTCAATTCAAACATTGACTGGTTCAATTGATGTCCACTCTGACTTCTTGATTAAAGGCAATACAAATGAAAATCAGGTTGTCCACTATGATATTCAAAAATTAGACGGCCAAATCATCTTGAAAGATGTTGACCTTCAACTTATAGATGACAAACGTGTTTTTGAAAATATCGCTGGGCGCGTATACTTAAATGGTGATGAAGCTGGCGTCGATAATGTAAAACTTCGAGTAAAACGATCAGATTTTACTTTCAATGGACTTTTCGGCAACTTAGCAGCTTACATTTCTTCTCAGGGTAACTTGACCGCCGATGTTTCAATAAACAGTAATCTTATCTATTTGGAGGATTTGGGCACAGAGTCAAAAGAAGAAATTGTGCTGCGTGAGCGGGCATATATTTTACCTAACGATATCACAGGAAACATGTTTGTTGAAATTGGGAGTTTAAAGTACGATGAGCATACTTTCAAAGAAATTACCGGAAACATGTCGGTGGATAACCGCAAAATTCATTTTTCTAAAATTGCAATTAAAACTGGCGGCGCAGATGTATATGGCTCTCTTACAATTGAAGAGAAAACACCTGAAATATTTCATGTTTCTAGCCAAATAGTTTCAGACAACATCAATTTTACAAAATTATTTAAAGAGTGGGACGACTTCAAACAGACCGTTATTAAAAGTTCAAACATAGAAGGCGAAGCAAAAGCAAGTTTAAATTTTGAAGCGCCTTTCGATTTGCGTTCTGGAGTTATTTCGAACGCAATTGTTGCCAATATTGGCATTCAAATCGATAACGGTCGATTGAAAAATTTAGAGACTTTCAATACCATTATTTCAAGTTTAAAATCCTCAAGTTTAAGAGCTGTTATTGGAAAAGATAACATCGATGCATTTGGAAGTAAATTAAACGACTTAAAATTCGATCAATTGAAAAATACATTGATTATCAAAAACAGTGTTTTAACTATTCCACAAATGTCTATTTCCTCCTCTGCTTTGGATGTGGAACTTTCTGGGAAACATTCTTTCGACAATAAAGTAGATTATCGCTTCGGTTTCAGGTTCAAAGATTTGAAAAAGGAAAAAACAAGTGAGTTTGGGGAAATCATCGACGACGGAACTGGATTTAGAGTTTACATGCGCATGTATGGAAACATCGACAATCCGACAATTGAATGGGACAAACAGTCGCGAAAAGAAACGACCAAGGAGAACATTACAAAAGAGAAGGAAGATGTAAAGTCGCTCCTAAAGTCAGAATTCGGTTTGTTTAAGAATGACTCTACAGTGAAACAATACGTAAAAGAAAAAAATCCTCCGAAGGAAGAAATGATTATTGAATTTGATCCTGACAATTCAGTTGAACCTGTTATTGAAGAGAAACAGCCCAAAAAGGATTCAAAAATAAATCGAATATTAGATAAAATGAAGAAGGAATCTGAAGCCGAAAAGAAAGAAAAATTTGAAATAGAATTTCAATGAAAGTTGCAATAATTGGCGGAGGCGCTGCAGGGTTTTTCTCAGCTATTTCAGCAAAACAACATCACCCAGAAGCAGATGTTACTTTATTAGAGAAATCAAATAAACTACTAGCAAAGGTTAAGATTTCTGGTGGAGGAAGGTGCAATGTTACAAACGGCTGTAGAAATATCAATCAACTTGCTGCTGCTTATCCAAGAGGGGAAATGTTCTTGAAAAAAGCGTTTGGAACGTTCAATACGAGACATACAGAAGAATGGTTTGAATCGCGAGGAGTCCCTCTAACAACGCAAGACGATAATTGTGTTTTTCCCGTTTCTCAAGACTCTCAAAGTATTATTGACTGTTTGATGAATGAGTGTAAAAAACTGGGAGTTCAAATTGAAATGAATAGAAGTGTTACTGCCATTCTGCCTCAAAATGACCAGATCCATTTGACGTTTACCACTGGTGAAACTATCGTCTACGACAAAGTAATTATTGCGACAGGAGGATCGCCAAAACGAAGTGGACTTGAGTGGTTAGAAAAACTAGGACACACAATCGTTGATCCTGTTCCATCATTATTTACATTCAACATGCCCAATGAAAAAGTAAAGGAATTGATGGGAATTGTGGTTGAAAAGACCAAAACCAATGTTCAAGGAACGAAATTAAAATCAGACGGGCCTTTGTTAATCACACATTGGGGAATGAGCGGACCATCCATACTAAAACTGTCTGCGTTTGGAGCTAGAATATTGAGTGAACGTGATTACACTTTTAACATTCAAGTCAATTGGGTGAACGAACAAAATGCAGAAATTGTTCAAACAGAAATTCGTTCTATTGTTGAAGAGCATGGTCAGAAAAAACTCAGTAACTACCGTCCTTTTCTTCTTCCAGATAGGTTATGGCAATTCTTAATTGAAAAATCGGAGTTTCCTTCAGACCAACTGTGGGGAAATATTGGAAAAAAAGGAGTAAATAAAATTGTGGAAATACTCACCAATGATGCATATGCTGTAAGCGGAAAAACAACTTTCAAAGAAGAATTTGTGACGTGTGGAGGAGTGAGTTTAGGCGATATCGATGTGAAATCGATGGAAAGCAAGATTGTCAAAAACTTGTATTTCACTGGAGAAGTTATGGATATTGATGGAATAACTGGTGGCTATAATTTTCAGGCAGCGTGGACAACAGGATTTATTGCGGGGAAATTAATTGACAATTGATAATTAAGAAAAAATCCATAGCAGTTATTGGCGGAGGTCCTGCAGCACTTATGTTCGCAGCGCAAGTTGACACGAAACTTTTTGACGTTACGATTTACGAAAAAAATAAGCAATTTGGACGTAAGTTTTTGGTTGCTGGTAAAGGTGGATTTAACCTAACGCATTCTGAAGAAATAGATGCATTTATCGAGCGCTACACACCTTCTGACTTTTTAGAGCCAGCACTTCGTTCTTTTACCAATGATGATTTACGGGATTGGTTCGAATCCATTGGAATACCAACCATGATTGGAAGCAGTAAACGTGTTTATCCTGAAAAAGGAATAAAGCCAATAGAAGTATTGGACGCAATTCTAAATCAACTGAAAAACAAAGGCATTCATTTCCAATTCGAACACGAGTGGCTTGGTTGGAATGAAAAGGAGGAACTTATCTTTAATCTTGATGCAGTTGTAAAGGCGGATAAAGTGGTCTTTGCACTTGGCGGAGCAAGTTGGTCTGTAACTGGTTCAACAGGAAGTTGGCTGGAAATATTCGAGAAGGAAGGAATTGAAACTACTCCTTTTCAACCTTCAAATTGTGCATTTCAGATCAATTGGAACAAATCGTTCATCGAGCAACACGAAGGACAACCGTTAAAAAACTGTAGCATTACCTGTGGAAATAAAACACAAAAAGGCGAAGGTGTTTTTACTAAATTTGGACTAGAAGGAAACGTTATTTATGCTTTGAGTCCACAAATTAGGGAACAACTCAATGAAATTGGCAAAGCTGCTATTTTCATCGATTTCAAACCAACACTCTCCGAAATTGAAGTGCTGAAAAAACTAGAATCTTCCACTCAGAAAAAGATTACAGAAACACTGAAAAAAGAGTTGAAATTGAGTTCGGCTCAAATTGCATTGCTCAAGTCAACCACTTCAAAAGAAGAATTTACTGATTCAAAAATCATTTCGAAATACATAAAACAGTTTCCATTAGAAATTGTTGCGACAGCGCCAATTCAAGATGCCATTTCTACTGTTGGCGGGATTTCACGTAATGCCTTATCACCACATTTCGAAATAGAAATATTGCCAAATCATTATTGCATAGGCGAAATGATTGATTGGGACGCTCCAACTGGCGGTTATCTTTTGCAAGCGTGTTTTAGCATGGGCACATTTTTAGTAAAAAATATTTCTTGATAATTCCACCCGATTTCATCCTTTTTCAGTTCTATTTCCCAACAAGTTCTCTATCTTTGCGCTATGCAAAAAGAAGACAATCTTAAAGAAATAATATCCCACGCAAAGGAGTACGGATTTGTATTCCCTTCATCTGAAATCTACGACGGTTTATCTGCAACTTACGATTATGGTCAATTGGGATCTGAATTGAAAAATAACATCAAAGCATATTGGTGGAAGTCAATGGTTCAAATGCACGACAATATCGTAGGAATTGATTCTGCAATATTCATGCATCCAACAACTTGGAAAGCTTCAGGTCACGTTGATGCATTTAACGATCCGTTGATTGATAACAAAGATTCAAAAAAACGTTACCGTGCCGATGTATTGATTGAAGATTACATTGAGAAAATTCGTCAGAAAATAGATAAAGAAGTTGAAAAGGGTTTGAAACGCTTTGGAGATGCTTTTAACGAAGAAGAATTCAGAGCAACAAATCCAAACGTGTTACGCAACGCGACAAAAATCACTGAGATTGAAGACCGCATGCGTGAAACGTTAGTGAACGAAGACCTTGAAGGTGTTTACAATTTGATCATGGATTTAGAGATTTCTTGTCCTCTATCAGGTTCTAAAAACTGGACGGAAGTGCGTCAATTTAATTTGATGTTTTCGACAGAATTAGGTTCTGTGTCTGGTGAATCCGCTAAGATTTATTTACGTCCAGAAACTGCTCAAGGTATTTTTGTCAACTTCTTGAACGTTCAAAAATCAGGAAGAATGAAAGTCCCTTTTGGAATCGCTCAAATTGGAAAAGCATTTAGAAATGAGATTGTCGCGCGTCAGTTTATATTTAGAATGCGTGAATTCGAACAAATGGAAATGCAATTTTTTGTGCGTCCAGGAGAAGAATTGAAATGGTACGAATACTGGAAAGACATTCGTATCAATTGGCACAAGAAATTAAACTTGGGAGAGGAAAATTACCGTTTTCATGATCATATCAAATTAGCGCATTATGCAAATGCAGCTACTGATATTGAATTTGATTTCCCAATGGGATTTAAAGAGTTGGAAGGGATTCACTCACGAACAGATTTCGATTTAAAGCAACACGAAGAATTTTCAGGAAAGAAATTGCAATATTTCGATCCAGAAATCAACCAAAACTATGTGCCGTTTGTAATTGAAACGTCAATTGGATTGGACAGAATGTTCTTGGCTGTTTTAAGCAGTTCTTTTAAAACTGAACAATTAGAAAACGATTCAGAACGCGTTGTTCTTTCACTTCCTCATGCATTGGCGCCCTATAAAGCAGCGATTATGCCATTGACGAAAAAAGATGGTTTACCTGAGAAAGCAAGAGAAATTATGGATGCATTGAAATTCGATTTCAACTGTCAATACGATGAAAAAGATTCTCCAGGGAAACGTTACCGTCGTCAAGATGCGATTGGAACGCCTTTCTGTATTATGGTCGATCATCAAACAATGGAAGACAATACAGTAACGATTAGAGATCGTGACACGATGGAGCAAGAGCGAGTTTCAATCGATCAATTGAACCGAATTATCGGAGAAAAAGTTGATATGAAATATTTGCTGAAAGCATAATGTATTTTGTACAAAAAAAGCGCATCACTAATGATGCGCTTTTTTTATGTAATAATTTCTTTGTTCTATTTGTTCTCAAGTATTAATTCTCTTAACTCTTTCAACTCACTTTTCATAGCGTCAATTTCCGATTGTTGATCCGAAATAACCACTTGTTGTTCTTGAACTGCTTTTGTTAAAATTGGAATAATTCGTGTATAATCCATTACAACAAACTCCTCGCTATTATTTCGGGTTAATCCATTTGGAGCCATTTCAACACAAGCCTGCGTATCGAACGTTTTGACTCTGGTAATCTCTGGAAGAACGTTGTGAACTTCTTGGGAAATGAAACCATACTCTAATCCTCTATTCAATCCCATATTAGGATACTTTTCTAAATCATAGCTGTATGTTACAGGATTCAGTTCCATAATCAAGCTAGTTGCATTATTGATTGTAACAATATCCTTTTTAGTTTTCTCATCAGAAATAGTTCCTAAGAATCCTGTATAACCTAAATCGTCATAAAACTCTCCTCCCCATCCTGAATTAACCCCTCCGCTATTAAAACGAGACCCCCTAACTCCAGTTCCTTGCCATTCATTTGTCGCACCTCTAACACCAATTGTTGGAGCTGACGCTGCACCTTGATACATTGCTAAACCAAGAACACCTGCTGGAATGAATCCTGTTCCGCTATAATAGGTAATACCCTCAATAGCATTATAACCACTTGTAGCGTTGGTATTTGTACCATTCAATGCAACACCACTCACACCTGTATTTTCAAACAATGCCATTGAAGTTCCTCCTACAACAGTCCCTCCATTTGTCATGTGGAATAAATTAGCTGGAGCTGCATTTCTAATACCTATTCGTTGCGTACTAGCATCGACATTAAATAAACTAAATCCGTTATCGTCAATTATGAAGTCACCATTTCCATTTACATTATAAACCATGTTAAAGGCTCCTTGTGTAATTGTAGTATTCTCTATTAACGCACCTCCTAAACGAATATCATCCACGTTTGTAGTCAAACCATTTACCGCAACAACATCAACAGTTACTGTGCCAGTTGTTCCTCCGCCCACTAGGCCATTACCAGCGGTCACTCCGGTAATTCCTCCACCGGGTAATGTGATCCAAGACAACGCACCTGCACCGTTAGTACCAAGTACTTGTCCGCTTGCTCCGTCTACAATATTAGATAAAACACCTGTCGCATTTGATTGAACTAAGCGGTTGTTAACACCCGATAAACTTGTTATTCGAGCACCTCCAGCTACATGGAGTTTTTCAGATGGAGCATTTGTTCCAATACCTACATTCTGTGCAATTGCCATATTGGATAAAACCAAGATTGATACAATTAGAATACTACTTTTCATATGATTACTATTTAATTTTTAATAAACTTTTTCCAAACAGAAACTTCTGTTCCTATTTCAATTACTCTCAAAGTGTAAATTCCTGCAGCCCATTCTTCAGACTGAATAGGAACTACCGTGTACCCTTCTTCCAAATATAGAGCTGTATTTAAAATTTGCTGACCTATCGCATTATAAATCGTAATCTCAATATCTTTTTCCTCCTCAAATTCAAATGCAATATTTACATTCGAGAAAGTTGGATTTGGATAGACTGAAATTTCACCTCCCAGATAATCGGACCCTTCTGAATTTAACCTTCCAACAACGATTGGAGAATAATAATACATTCCATCAAAATCAACTCCTTTATATCGGTAATAATAATCTTGATTTCTATTTACAGTAAAATCTTTATGCTCGTAATGCAGACTTGTATTGGTGTTTGCAGCAGCTTGTAATGCCGTTAAATGTGCAAAGTTTACTGCATCTGTACTTCTTTGTAATTCATAATAATTTACATTTTGCTCGGATGCAACGTCCCAGTTCACTTCAAGATTATTAGAATTTGTTTCTATCCAAATTTGAATTAATTCCACAGGCAACGGAGATATCGGAGCTGCAACATCAAATTCACTTGGAGTGTTAAACCCATTAAAACCAGCCCTTGACAATCCAACTGGCGTTGGCCCGCAATCGTTAGCTGTTCCTTGAAAACTGTTGTCCTTGGTAATCATCCAAGGAAAACTAGTAATGAAATTATCATCTTGCGGCCATACGTTCAAAGCGTAAGTTCCAACTCCTGAACCCGTGATATCTGTGTACATCCACTCACCATGGTCCGTTCCTCCAAAGTAATTCATTGAATACCCTGAACATTCTAAAAGAACAGGTGAAGCGTTCGAGCTTCCTGATTGAAAATATCCCGTAATTACATCATATGAATTTGGCGCGAAATCAATTCTAGCGTATTGCATTCCTCTTTGAGCACCTGCTCCTGCCGGTTCTACTCCTAAGACGAAACCGTAGCTTCCTCCACCAGCAGCAATAGCTCTTCTTAATTTCCCTTGAACATATTGATTATCAACGCCACTCATGTTTCCGCTCGCAGTTACCGTATTATTTGGCATACTTACTAAACTAGCTGTTGGATTCATTATGCCAAATACTCCTGTATAATTAACGCCATTGGCTGGATTTGCAATAGCACCTGTCATTCCCACGTTATGAGTAATTATTCTATTTGCCGTAACTCCAGCGATAAAATCGACACTATTTCTAACGTCTGAAATATTTCCAGTGCCAACTAAATAAACTACTCCTTGATCATTAGCTAATTCTAAATTATAAAATGAACCATCATTTACCCCAATTTGTCCTTGACCACCGCGAACAGCATAACTTCCTGATATAAATTGTCTTTCTCCAACGTTCACTGAAGAGTTTTCAAATCGAAATGTACCTGTTCCTATTTGCTGAAATAAATTGTCTGAATAAGTATTGCCTTGAGAAACAATAAGACCATTATTTTCTAATAATCCAGTGCCTTGAAACATGTGTACATCTCCCTGAACATGAATTAAAGCACCAGCTTGTACATGAACTAAAGATCCATTATTATAGAACTCATTACTGTGTTGAGAAAGAGAAAATTGGGTTATTGCTATAACAACGGTAAAAAGTAGTAATCGCATATTATACAGATTTATTACCACAAATGTATTTAAAAAAAAACTCAAGCAACAAATGGTTAGTAAAATTTAATTTAAACTGACTGTAGAAATTAATCTACATATACTCTTTCCGAAGTTCCATCGTCAAAAACATTAATAACAACAACTTTTGCATAAGCTCCAACTTCTTGTCCTATTGCATTGTATCGTTTTATAATTTTTTGACGACTGAATCTATTATCTATTGGAATTATTTCACCAACTTAAGCATGCGTTCCATCAGTATCTGTTTGGCTTAATCTAAAATAGTTTATTGACTGGTCTGAATCTTACCACAAAGTAAATAGTTTACGATATTGAGCGTCATATTTGAAGAAAAAAGATGAAAATATACTAGTTCAACGAGTATTTCCGAGACGAAAACAGTTGTGAAATGCACTTTAAGGCAGTT
>CAWUSK010000039.1:0-101344 GCA_963925035.1 uncultured Flavobacteriales bacterium | reverse complement strand
TAAGATAAAAGGAACAGAAGGAGCAATGTCAATTGAGCCGGACGAAGATTATATCATTCCTTTCGGGAAGGCGCGCGTTGTTCAAGAAGCTTCTGAAGCTGCAATTGACAAAGGTGAATCATGTGTGATAATTACCTATGGAATGGGTGTTTATTGGTCACTTGAAGCTACTAAATCTTTCGAAGGAAAAGTTGAAATCATTGATTTAAGAACACTGAACCCATTGGATTTTGATAAAATCAATGAGGTATCCAAAAAGCACGGAAAAGTGATGTTGGTGACAGAGGAATCTGTAGAAGCATCATTCACTCTTGGTTTGGCAGGAAGAATTCAACGTGATAATTTTAAATCTCTTGATGCGCCGATAAGTATTGTTGGGGCAGTTGATACACCAGCAATTCCATTGAATTCTATCTTAGAAGCGGAGCTATTGCCAAATGCAGAGAAAGTTAAAACAGCGCTTGAAGAATTGTTGGGGTATTAGAAATACCAGTTTATTCGCCAATCATTCCTTCAACTGTCCAATGAAAATCGTCTTGCATTGCTGGAAGTTGGTTCAATTCGATGCGTGTTGTAGAAATTGATTTTACATCTGATAAGCCAATCGTTCTGAATTCCGTCTTTGATTCATGTTGGTGAATTTGAAAACCCACTTTTTGATCTAGTAAATGAATATAATTTCCTGTTATCGTTGAATTATAATCATGGAATTGGCCTTCGTTATCTTCTATTATGAAATACTCTTCGCTGTGAATGTAGATGCGCTTTAAATTGTTACCAAAAAGCATCGAAGATGAATTGACTTTATATGCGCCAATAAATTCGTTGAGTTGAGCGGTTTGATTTAAGTATGGAATACTTATTTCCAATATGAAAAAACAAATTACAGCACTTTTTAATAGACGTTTTATCAGAGGGGAAGAAGACAAAAGTTTTGGAGCTGTGGCTAACTGAACTTCTTTTTTCATTGTTAAGAGTCGAATTAACTTCGATGTAAAAGGTTGAATTAAATAGATAGAACAGATGAACAAATACAAGGAAAAGAGCTTCACGCTGATGTCAAAACCAACATTCACCATAAAGACATTGAGTAATACTCCAAAAGCAATTAAAGCTCCTAATTCACGTGTTTTTGAATGAAGTAAAAGTAAACCTGGAATGATTTCAAGAAGCGCCATGAACCAATTATAGGATGTTGAAGTTCCCATGCTTGTCCAGAACAAAATGTCCTTACTCATTTCTCCAACTGGCGTAAATAGAATGTTTGGTTTAGGCGTGTAGAACTGTTGTAACAGTAATTTATCAACGCCATATTTCAATAGGAAGAATGAAAGAATGTAAGCGACTATTGTCCGAAGCAAATCCTCCAATTTGATTTTATCCGATTTGACGCATTTTGAGTAAAGAATTGCTGCTGTTATTGAAAATAGAAGCACGTACAATGCTATCAAATACAAAATTTCCGAATCGGATGAGGCACTAAAAAATGAACCAATGAAATAGTAAGGAAAAGGCACTGTCACACTAAATGACACCAACCAAATTCCAACTGTATTTCTTAAAATGTGTCTCAATTTTTATCCTTTTTTCCGATTGGAAACACAACATAGAAGACGGACATGGATAAGACTAGTGCCACAAACCATGTTGTACTGTTCGTTCTGTTCCAATTTTTTGAATTGTCATTGATTTTGTTCGGCTTCTTAAATCCTACTAAAACCGTGTTGTTTCGATACATTTTTGATGCAGATTCATAAGAGTAACCATGCTCCTTGAAATAGGTGTTGTCGCAAATGGTATCTCTGGATTGAAAATTCCCCCAGGCGTCACGAACTTCAACGTAGCAGTCACCACCAATGTAAATTACACTGTCAATAAACATGGATTCGTCTAGTCCAAAATTTGAGTTGTCTCGGCTGATTTCTGATAAGTTCCCGGAATGACTTTTAAGCGCAATAACATCTGTTTGTGCTGTTGAATAAAACCCAATAATTAATGTGAGTTGAAGAAGAAGTTTTTTCATAATTGTCTTTGGGTTTTTAGTACACCAAACAATTAATTAAGTTCATTTCTCTATTAACAAAATGAGGAGGATAACATTTCGAATCGACAAAAAAACAAGCATTCAAATCTCGTAGTTTTACTTTACAAAGTTTTCCCATGAAATTTAAACAAGCACTTACCGTAAAAGAAGTCGCCGAAATCATTAATTGTTCTTTTGTTGGAAACGAAAGGCATTTAGTAGTTGGATTGAATGAGATTCACCGTGTTGAAACAGGAGATCTTGTTTTTGTTGACCATCCAAAATATTATGACAAGGCATTAAACAGCGCTGCAACAACGATATTGATTGACAAGGAAGTTGAATGTCCAGAAGGAAAAGCATTGATTATTTCAACTGCTCCATTTGACGATTACAATAAATTAGCGAAGCATTTTTCGCCATTTGTCCCGCAATCGTTCATGATAGGTGAACAGTGTGTGATTGATTTAACAGCCATTATTTACCCAAATGTTTTCATTGGACACAATGTGAAAATTGGTGCAAATACTAGAATTGGAGCTGGTGTGGTAATTGGAGACAATACAATCATTGAGGAAAATGTCGTTATCGGACCAAATACTGTAATCGGACATTCAGCATTTTATTATAAAAAGAAATCTTCGGGTTACGATCGAATGCATACATGTGGAAATGTTCACTTGAAAAAGAATGTTGAAATTGGTGCTTTGTGTACAATTGACGCTGGAGTTTCTGCAACGACGATTATTGGAGAAGGCACTAAGATTGATAATTTAGTTCAAATTGGTCACGATACTGTTGTCGGAAAAGACTGTTTGATGGCGGCACAAGTCGGAGTTGCGGGTTGCGTTACAATTAAAGATAACGTTACGCTTTGGGGTCAAGTTGGATGTGCGAGCGATGTCACATTGGAAAATGGAGTAACAGTCTTTGCTCAATCGGGAATTGGAAAAAACCTGGATGAAGGAAAGACCTATTTCGGGAGTCCTTGCGATGATTACAAAGTTAAATTCAGAGAAATTGCAGCAATTAAGCGACTTCCTGAAATCATAAATAATTTATAAAATACTTGGAGCAACTTGTTAAGAATTTAGAGAATCAGATTGAGCTTAAAGATTTTAAGTTGAATTCTCTATTGGAGATAACGACTGCGATTAATTCAAATAAAAACGTTGAGACTATTACAAAGTTGTTTGAGTTTATTGTTCATGAACAATTGGGTTACGAGCGATTTGTTTTATTCAATAAACAAGAAGATTGGAATTGTTTGTTACGTGTTGGTTACAAAGGTAAAGTGCACGATTTAGATATAGAAGGTGAATTAGGAAGATTTAAAGAAATCACGATGATTGAGTCTTCTAAATCAAAATTATTAAGTGAATTTGATGTTGTTGTTCCTGTTTACCATAAAGGATTTCCTCTTGCATACTTATTAGTGAAAGGAGTAGAGTACAATGGGAAATATTTGACTCAAGCTTTAAATTACATGAGTTTCTTGCAAACGTTGGCGAACATGATTGTCGTTGCGATTGAAAACAAACGTATGACAAAAGTAAGTATCGGACAAGAACGTTTTAAGAAGGAGTTGGAAATTGCTTCAACGATGCAAAAGCTCTTGTTTCCTGAGGATTTACCGTCGAATTCACGAATGGATATCTCTGCAAAATATACTCCACGACATGAAGTTGGGGGAGATTATTACGATTTCATTCCCTTGGGCGATGATGAATACATTATTTGTATTGCAGACGTTTCAGGAAAAGGAATAGCCGCAGCAATGCTGATGGCAAACTTTCAAGCGACAATTCGCACCTTATTCGACTATCAGCGGTTTGACATGAAAACATTGATTGAAGAATTGAATAAGAAAGTGATGAAAAGTGCCAAAGGTGAGAAATTCATTACTTTTTTCTTAGCGCATTATGATGCAACTTCTCGCAAGTTGAGTTACGTCAATGCAGGGCACAATCACCCGTTCATTACAAATGGGAAAACTTTTGAAGACCTACAAGAAGGCTGTATTGGTTTGGGAATGTTGGATGAACTTCCCTTTATCAATATTGGAGAAAAGCATTTAAGTCCAAATACAACCATTGTATTATATACAGACGGCGTTGTTGAGTTAGAAAATGAAGCTGAAGAATTTTTCGGAACTGAGCGATTGGTCAAATTGGTTCATAATTATTACCCATTGAAAATGGATGATATGAATAATTTGATTTTCTCCAAGCTAGATGAATGGAAAGGACCGTTGGACTTGGTAGATGATACAGCGATTTTCAGTTGCCGTTTCTTCTAACGCATCAAGTACATTTTACCAAAGTCTTTTCTAAAGTGAACATCAGCACCGGATTCTCTGTGCTTGATATCTTCACCATTTATCTTTGCTTTTACGCGATACAAATAAACACCATTCGCTAGTGGGTCACCAAACTCATCTGTTCCGTCCCAGGCAAACTCAGTAATGTTTCTACCAATGTAAATTGGTCCAATTTCCGATTCATTAATTTCTTTCACTACACGACCAGTAACTGTCATGATTTGTATCAGAATATCATCTGGTTCTTCAGATCCAGTTAGTGTGAATACAAAACGTGTGCTCGTGCTAAATGGATTCGGATAATTCATCATATTGGTTATGGAAGATTCATGAATTACTTCGAACGTAACACGATAGTCAATATCCCCAGAAAGGTTTCCGCTTCGATCGGTACCTTGAACCATTAAGGTGTATTTTCCATCTTCTGTAAATTCTGATGGCCAAATTATTTTGAATCGTTTATTCTGTGCTTCAGCCGGAATCCATTGCATTACAGTGTTTCCTTGAGCGTCTGTAAATGGAATTCGTTTTACATTTCCGGATGGATAAGTTAGGTAAATACCAAATAAGGCAGTATCAGAAACATTGTCCATTATTAAAAAGTCATTATCGTCTTTGAGCGTGATTAGAATTTCGCTGGTTGGATCAATAATATCACCATTCAAAATATGATTTCCATTGAATGTAACGTCTAATATTGGATTTTTATCATCTGCGATTACGTAAAATGGAATCTGAAGGAGATTATTAAAATGTTCCTGTTCGGGTTGGTCCGTTATATATAAACTGCCGTTTACATATGGGTTGACTTCTACCCAAAGTGAATTGATTCCCCCCAGACCCAAAGTCGAGAATGTAATTGTATCTCTAATAACTTGACTTACTCTTAGCGAATCTTGACGTATGCATGGAATTGGATGTTTGACTTGATTCTCATCTTCAACCCAATAGCTTACAAGCAAAGAATCCATGTCAAGTGAATAAATGTTGCGAATATCTATTGCAAAATCAACTGTTTGGCCTTCACTTAAAGTGTCTCCAGCTGACCAAAGATAGGCAGTCGTTCCGTCAATGGCTGCTTCTGGAAGCGGGTCGAATAATACATGCCATCTATCGATTTGAGCAGGAGTATTTGTTACATAATCTGCGTAATGACACTTTAGACTAATATAAGGATAAAGGGATGCGTTAACAACTGTGCTTAAGTCAATTAACGAATCGTTTAGCGTAAAAGGCATGTCAATGTTTGACTGAAGCACTCCCGCCATATTATAAGTGGATATTGTTAAAACAGTTGAATCAGCCGAACTTAATTCAGAAGGGTCTTGTTTCCAATACACATTTCCCCATTTCGAAGAAGGGCCAATTAATGGTGATGCCTCTTGTCCTTCATCACTTCCAAATGCGGTAGCTGTTAAATGTGCATCGCCTGTAGCTCCTTGTGCGAAAACTTCAACAACACTTGACGGATCTCCTTTTTTACAGAAGAAAGCAAATGGAGCATTTATTCTGTCACCGTTTATGCTATCTGATCCGAGCGCAGCGAATGTGTTATACATATCCGTAGAATCGAGAGAATTCCATAAATCATAACTTGTGGACATTGGTGAATAAATCAATATATAATATCCATCAGGAATTTCATTGTTGATCATGTTTTGAAATGCATCTAGCTTTGCAGGATCATCTTGATGGAAAGTGAAATATTTCATTGATCGGAAGAAATTGTCGTTATTATTTCCGAAGTTGTGAGTTAAATTTTCATTAGTGCTAACAAATCGTGTTCCCCACGATTCCAGCGTTATTGGATCTATAACTCCGACATGTAATTTTGGTGTATAATTTAAAATACCGTAATCTTGTTGTGTTCCACCTATGTACCAGGCGTTGTAGTAAATATCAGCTCCAGCTGTTGAACTGTATGCGTCGCAGGTGATTAGCTTTGAAAATAATCCAAAGTCTCGTTTTCTGTTTGGGCGGTCATAATCAATACCAAAAAATCCATTCTTCTTAAATTGAAAGAAGTGATCTTGTCCCCAGCCAGTTTTATCAATTATATATTGAAAAGAACGTTCTCTCCAATCTAAAACAACGGAGTCTATTGCAACTCTCCAAAAATAAACTGTACTATCTGTACAAACGAGTTGAGAAGGCAATCCACTACTAACACTTTTCCATTCAGATGGATTTACCTCTTTTACCCCGCCGAGTCCAGAAATGAGCGCAAACCGATGCATTGGACTATTAAATAAATCGGTAGTGTCTAGTTCAAAACGATAAGTTTTGTAAGGCGCAATTGGATTAACTGTGGAAGCTCTAACCGTTACACTATCTTCAGGCACAACAGCATAGTCGTATGGCACAACTGGTAAGATGCCATCAATTTTAATAAATAAAGTTTTTACAATTTGATTGTTGTTGATTTCATCGTATTGCTCTCCAATTACGGATGGTAAATCTGCTCTAATGTTGAAGGTATTCATTCCAACAGAGATGTTTGGCTGTAAAGGAACCTTAAACTTTAATGTGTCTTTGTAGTTTAATTTTGGAATTAGAAAATTGTAAACCGAATCGACAGTGCTCGAAGGAAAGCTACGCGTAACTTCAAGGTTAAATGTATCCAATGTGGAATGTCCAAGGTTTGTTAGAATAATTCTAACCTCAATGCTGTCAACAGTTAAGTTTATGTCGTTTGGAAAAAACGAAACGTTTTGCTCTAGTAATTCGATTTCAGGATTTTGGTGCCAATTCAGTTTGACCATTGGATCGCCATTTAGTACCATTTGCGTGCAGGTTGACTCCAAATAGGAATTACTTATGCCAGTTAAATAAAGGTCACTAATATTTTGTTGCATTTGACTTCCAATGGTCGCGCCATATTTATCCCGAGAAATGAGGTTGTAGAAACTTCGAGAATATTGATTTAGATAAATATCAAACCCTACTGAAACGGAAGCTATATATCCAATTGCTCCGTAGTTCGCGACTTGGACAAATTCTTCAGATTTGGAAGGGACTAGTTGAAAAATGTTCCCATTGTAGCATGAGTTAACAAGCATCATCGGGTATTTGCCAGTGTTATTCCAATTTGTTGGCTGATCTAGGTTGATTTCAAATCCACTATTAGTAGATGAAGAATGACCAAAATAACTCATCAAACTAACTCCTTTTTCGATTCTATCTGTAATTCCACTAAGTATCGTTGGGTCAAGAGGATTACTTGACTGCTTGAAAATACTGTGAACAACACCTCCGAAAAGACTGTCTTCTATGGTGTTTTTGTAATTGTTCATGTAATTTTGAAACTGAATCTGCTGCGCAATGTCAGAGCCACCTGCAAAATGCAATATATGTTTCTGCCAATCTTTATTTGGCGTGTCATAAATGGAATTAGGGTCTTGATTCGCATCATGCGTAATTACTTTATCCAGGTAATCGTTCAACTCAACTTCCGTTCTAGCAGAAATCCTGCCTGTTGGAATTAATGGTGACCAAGGAAATGCTCCTTCCAGATTTGCTGTAATACATACATCACTAGAAGGTTGTCCGAATGACGGAATTAGAGATTCATGGAATCGCTGCACGTTTTTTCTAGATCCCGGTCCGTCTGATAATGCAGAATTATATTCCGCTTCACGTATTCCTTTACCAAGTAAAAATAATCCGACTGGTTTTATGACTGAGTTATTATATATAAAATGAGAAAAACGACGAACACCATTGACATGCTTTTCAATTCCCCCTCCAAACTGTTGGTATAATTCATTCACATTTGCCATAACGACATTATAACCACCTCCAGCTGCAGAAGTTCTATGCGCTTCATAATTTAAGGTGCTCGAATATAGTTTTGGGTGATAGATAAAAAGCAGTGCTTCCTCAATTCCGCCTGGATAAGTCATGAAATTCGTAAAACTTCCGTTGCCATTGACTGGCTTTAAATTGTTTGCCAACAATATTTGAGAGGAATCCATGTAAATAACAAGTTGATTCACTCCGTTCCCACTGTTTGGTATTAAGGCAGAACGACCAGCACCAAAATTGGCAAAAGGTATTATTCTTGGCGAGTCTCCATGAACAAATAGCAGCGGGTTTGAAGCTCCTACATTTGTTGCATCAATTCTAATTTTACCTTGTGGATTATTTTTTACGTTGAAGTTGAATTTTGTGTTTCCTTGGAAATTTGTTGTCCGCGGGTAGTTGATCGAAAAATAGTTGAAAGCTTGGAAATCGGTGATTGCATTTTGATCATTTATAATCCTCCAATTTACAGAAGTTGATCCATTGGAGAGTATACTAGGGCTAAATTCTTTTTCAATTTTAATTTGAGCGTACGAATTAAAAATAGTATCCGCTAAAACAGCATTACTGGCTCCAATTTCCCATCTCAAATGATGATTTCCAGTTCCTGTGGACGCTGCATTAGAAGAAGAAGAAGAAAGACCTTTAAAAAGCGCATTCGGTGCATTAGGCCCTGTGTATGGAGCTGGAGTGTTTGCCGTTAAACTTAATGCAGTCCCACTTGGAACGCCATTATAACTGCCAGTTCCCCAACCTTCTCCTGGCATGTAGAATGAACTAGAATTTTGTGACGAGCGAACTCCTTCTTGATAACCGTTGTTATAATTGAATTCGTGCGTGTAAAGAATATAGTCTTCAATTGAACTGTATCCAGCAAAATTAACATCGGTTTCAATAGAATAACGAAGGTTTGAAGTAGAATTGTTCCAGGTAAAAAAATATTCAATGGTATCGTTGTATAAGCTGTATGCTGGATTCCCAATGGTTTCTGGGTCAAGGTAAATTGTTGAATCGAGCCATCCATCATTTCTTTCAGCATAAAAAAGAATGAAATCTCCAGTATCAATTGAATTATCACCATTGTCAATTACATACAATGGAAGTTCCTTTTCCTTACCAAAGACTTGAATGTTTTGAGATTGAAATGAACTTACTGGTATTCCTGCTGCAGTTAGCGTTGCATAATCGAGTTTATAAACACCTGTGTTTACGACTTTAAAGCTGTAATAAGATTGATTGTAATTGATCCATTCATTTCCATAGGTTTGCCCAAAGCCCATTGCTGAGACAAAAATAAAGAGCAGCAGGGCAATATGTGTTTTAAAGTTTTTCACTTGATTTATCAAATTTAGGCTTATTTAGTTTGATTTTCAAAGAAATGACATGTGAATATAGTGCAACTGATGCATCTCCAATATCAGTAAAGGCATAATCGAGGTAAAAACTTTTGAAATTTAATCCAATTCCAATATTTGGTTGAACGTTTAAGGATTTTTTATCCTCAAAATCTCGAACGTATTGCATATTTGAAATTCCTGCTCTCACAGAAACATAATTTTTAAATCCAACTTCAATTCCCAAATGTGGATCAACAGAAAACACGTTCGATTTTAATAGAGTATTTCGTTTACCATCAGTAGTAACGTCAGCATCAATTTCGGCAGAAGTGTAAAATCCTTTTTTGCCAAGATCAAACTTTTTATATCCAGCAAGAATAATTCTAGGTAACGTTAATTCTAGACCATTTTCTGGGATTTCGTTTCCGGTTGCTATAAAGACTTCTTGAGTTTCTTGGTCAAGCGTAAATACCCAGGCATTAAAAGTTGATGTTATATCTCTTACCATTAAACCAAATTTCCATTTGTTCTTGGTTTGGTATTGTATACCAGCATCAAGACCAAATCCCCACGATTTCGCAAAATCGCCTACTTTTCTATAAATAACTTTAAAGGTTCCACCAACACTCAGTCCAGGGTACTTTGTTTTTCGAGCGTATGACAAAAGGAAAGCGTAATCTGCTGCGGTAAACAATGTAATGTTGTCGTAGTCGATGTTTCCGTTGTTGTCAATTAATTGAGTCGTATTTGGGATGTCATCTACAGCAAAACGAATTGCCGAAAACCCAATGGTACTTTTTTCGTCAATTG
This sequence comes from uncultured Flavobacteriales bacterium, assembly GCA_963925035.1. Lineage (GTDB taxonomy): Bacteria > Bacteroidota > Bacteroidia > Flavobacteriales_D > Crocinitomicaceae > UBA4466. The sequence continues at coordinate 91,053 of CAWUSK010000039.1, read as the reverse complement.
AATGTGATAGGCCTAAATAGTCGTATTTAGCGATTCCAGCAAAATATTCAGAGTGCATAAGACTAACTTCAAGCCATTTGTTAGATTGAGTCAATCCTGCAGGGTTCCAGTAAATTGAATTTACATCGTCTGTTTGGGCTACAACGGCGTTTCCTCTTCCAAGAGCATCCGCTCCAACTCCAATTGCTAAAAATTCATTCGAGTATTTAGGAGCAACGGTTTCACTTGGTGATTCTTGAGCATTGGAAATACCAGATAATAGAAGGAATACGCTAAAAATTTTCAAAGCGGTAGTATGCATAGAATTCGGATTTTTATACCTCATAACAGATTTTTCTGTAAAAAATTGTGTTCTTTGTACCGTTAATTTGAATTACTAAGACGTAAATATAATAGTTAAAGTTGATTTTTTTATTCAAAACAATGAAAGACAATGTTTAATCTGGCGAATTTATTTACTGCATCAAACTTAATTTGTGGAATCCTTGCAATTGTATTTGCGCTTTCTGGAAGATTGGATTTAGCACCAATTGCTATTTTCTGCGGTTTAATATTCGATTTTCTCGATGGATTTATCGCGCGCTTGATGAAATCAAGTGGTGAATTAGGAAAACAGTTAGACTCTTTTGCTGACATGATCACTTTTGGCGTTGCTCCGGGTGTAATTATGATGGTCGTTTTAACAGTTCAACCGGGTACTTTTGAGAGTGGAATTTCAATAGGTCAAATACATGAAAATTACCTTCTTTGGTTTAATTCGATTGACTTAACAACATTTTCAGGGAACTACATTCCGCTTATCGGGTTGCTACTTCCTTTTTTCGCAATGTTTAGATTAGCTAAGTTTAATATTGACTTACGTCAAAGCGAATCATTTATTGGATTACCAACACCTTCAATGACATTGTTTTTCATGGTATTCCCTTTAGCGTTGGCTTATAACTTGTCATGGAATGAGTATTCAATTTTGCTGTTTAATCCGTGGCTGATTTTATGCTTAATTGTTGTCTTCGGGTTATTAATGGTTTCAGAAATTCCATTGTTTTCGCTGAAAGTAAAATCTTTTGGATGGCAAGGAAATCAAATTCGCATTGTTTTTTTGTTAATAAGTTTGGGATTAATTCTTGCATTTAGATTGTGGTCTATAGCATTAATTGTATTTTTGTACCTGATTTTATCGATGATAGAAAACATATTTAGCAAAACAAAAAGTAATGAAATTTAAAGCAGAAATCGACGTAATGCCATTAGATGCATTGTTAGACCCACAAGGGAAAGCTGTTACTGGAAGCATGAAAAACATTGGGCTTGAGTCAATTGACGGAGTTAGAATAGGTAGACATGTTAGGTTGTTCGTTGAGGCAGATAATTCAAGTGCCGCAGAGAAAATGGTTGAAGAGGCTTGTGTAAAGCTTCTTGCAAATCAAATTATGGAAAGTTATACTTTCCAAGTCGAAGAAGTAAAATAATTTTTTTCTTTAGATTTATTCATAGTTACAATTTATTGGGGTTAGTAATTCAATATTCGTTGATTAATATTTAACTTTCGTTAACTTGAATTTGTAGACTTGATGAAAATAATAACCGTTAATTTACAAAGGAATTACGCGTTTAATTAAATTTCAGTGTTATGTCAGAAATAGAAAATCCTCAAAAAAAAAGCAATGGAGCTTTTGTAGCTATTATCATCATCCTTTTATTAGGGTTGGGAACTATGGCTTATTTATGGTCGAGTAAAAACAGCGACTTAAATCAATGTAACACAGATAATGCACTTCTAAACTCTGATATGGAGGGGATGAATGACATGATGTCAGGATACGTTGGTGGAATGACGAATGATATAAAGACGGATTTTAAAGAAATGCTTAAAACATATGATTTGCTTTTAGAAAAAGACAAGTCAAAAGCCGATTCAATTAACAAGCAAAAAGCTGAAATTGCAGACCTTTTAGAGAAAGTAGAGAGGGGAAATATGAGTGCGCGTCAGTTGTTCTCGGCTCGTAAAGAGATTGAGACAATGAAGAAAATTATGCGTGGTTATATTGTTCAAATCGATTCGTTAAATACTTTGAATTATAGATTGACGAGTGATTTGGAAACAACAAACACGAAGTTAACGCAGACGGCTGGTGAAAGAGATCAATATAAGGATGATGCTGAAAAAAGTGCTGAACAGGTTAAGAAAGGGTCTAAGTTACAAGCGTATAATTTCTCTACTTCAGGATTGAGAATGAAATTGAATAACACAACAGAGGAGTCGAACAAGGCTAAAAATATTGTTCAGATTAAAGCTGCGTTTACAGTTTCTGAAAACCCAATCACACCGTCAGGTAATAAAACTGTTTATTTGCAAGTGATTACACCAGAAGGTAAGACATTACAGTCAAGTTCTGGCAACATTATTTCTGTAGATGGTGGTTCTATCCCTTATTCAGATAAAAAAGACATTGATTACAATAATCAGCGGATTGATATGGCGATTTATTACCGTTTAAATGGTGAGGAATTAACAAAAGGGAATTATAAGGTCAAAATCTATTGTCAAGGTCAACTGATAGGTTCTGATAGTTTTACATTAAAATAAAAAGATGACAAATATATTTATAGCTAACTTGGACTGGACCATTACATCAGAAGATTTGGAAGCAACTTTTTCTACTTTTGGTGAAGTGACTTATGCCCATGTAGTTTATGAGAAAGAGACTAAAAGATCGAAGGGTTTTGGTTACATCGAAATGGCAGACACGGATTGCGCGATTAAATCAATACAAGCTTTGAATGGCTTGGAGGTGAACGGAAGAAACATTGATGTTAAAATCGCGTCGCCGAAAGAAAATAGAGCGAACCAAAGAATGGAAAAAAAATAAGGATATGTCAGATGCTATTCACCAAGGATTTGTTAAGGTAACAATTGATCCGAACGGAATTGGAACGATTGAATTTGGTCACCCATTAAGTAATTCTTTACCTGGTACAATTTTAAGAAAGCTATCGGATACAATTACTCAATTAGGGAATGATGATTCCGTAAAGGTAATTGTGCTTAAGTCGGAAGGAGATCGTGCTTTTTGCGCGGGAGCAAGTTTTGATGAGTTGATTTCTATTGAAGATCTAGAGGCAGGAAAAATATTCTTTTCAGGATTTGCGGGCGTTATCAACGCTTGTAGAAAATGCCCGAAATTTATAATCGGACGTATTCAAGGGAAAGCAGTTGGAGGAGGAGTAGGAGTTGCATCTGCAGTGGATTATTGTTTCGCTACACGATACGCTGATGTGAAACTTTCGGAATTAGCCGTTGGAATTGGACCTTTTGTAGTTGGACCCGCGGTTGAACGAAAAGTTGGGGCTTCAGCCATGAGCCAGCTTGCGATTAACGCAACGGAATGGCGCTCTGCACGCTGGGCGGCTGACAATGGATTGTATGCAGAAATTTTCGATGAAACTCATGAGATGGATGAACGAATTAATGAATTAGCACTAAAGCTTACCGCTTCGAATCCTCAAGCAATGACGATGCTAAAATCTGTTTTTTGGCAAGGTACGGAGCATTGGGATCAATTATTGTCAGAACGAGCAGCAATGAGCGGTGAGTTGGTGCTTTCAGAATTTACAGTTAACGCTATAAATAAGTTTAAGAAAAAAGTATAATCTAAGCATCAATGCTGAATTTTATCATTGAAAATCGTCAAGCTAAATTGGCGATTTTTGTTTTTATCTTCAGTTAGGCGTTATTTTTTTCAATATGGTTTGTTAATAACAACTAGAAATCATATCTTTGCACCCCTCAATTTTGGGGAATTGTCTTATTAAATAAAGTATAAACGTGGACACATTAAGTTACAAAACCGTTTCTGCTAACAAGGAAACCGCTGATAAAAAGTGGCTTGTAGTAGATGCTGAAGGCCAAACAGTAGGTCGTTTAGCAAGTAAGGTGGCGAGAATCATCCGTGGAAAACACAAGGTGAATTTTACCCCTCACGCAGACTGTGGTGACAACGTAATCGTTGTTAACGCAGAAAAAGTATCCTTTTCGGGTACAAAACTTTCTGACAAAGAGTATATCCGTTACACGGGTTACCCAGGTGGTCAGAGATTTACTTCTGCTGAAGTGATGTTAAAGAAACATCCTGAAAGATTAATCGAAAAAGCGATCAAAGGTATGCTACCTAAGAATACGCTTGGACGTCAGTTATTTACAAATCTTAAAGTTTACAAAGGAACTGAGCACAATCATGAAGCTCAAAAGCCAACTGTAATTAATTTAGATACATTCAAATAATTAGTATGAAAGTAATAAACACTTTAGGAAGAAGAAAAACAGCTGTTGCTCGTGTCTATATGACAAAAGGAAAAGGTAACGTAACTGTTAACAAAAAAGATTATAAGGTAGTATTTCCTATCGATGTTCTTCAAGCAAAAATTGTTCAACCATTTCAATTGACAGATACAGTAAATCAATACGACGTGACTGTGAATGTTTCTGGTGGAGGAATCAATGGACAAGTTGAAGCAATTCGTTTAGGAATCTCTAGAGCTTTGGTGAAAGAGAATGAAGAATACAAAACATTGTTGAAAGAAGAAGGATTAATGACTCGTGACCCGAGAATGGTTGAACGTAAGAAACCAGGACAACCGAAAGCACGCAAGAAATTCCAATTCTCTAAACGTTAATATTATTTTGACGGTTGTTTAGTATCCAAGTTCATAAGTACTGCTTCGGCCCCTTTTGAATTGATTACTAAAGGAACGTAAACAATTAAAATAAAGAACATGTCAAAAGTAAAATTTGAAAATTTATTAGAAGCTGGTGTTCATTTTGGACATTTGAAAAGAAAATGGAACCCGGCAATGGCGCCGTATATCTTTGAAGAGAAAAAAGGTATCCACATTATTGACCTTAATAAGACAATTGCACATCTCGATCAAGCGAGTGCGGCTCTAAAGCAAATTGCTAAGTCTGGGAAAAAGATTCTTTTCGTAGCTACTAAAAAACAAGCTAAGGATATTATTTCTGAAGCAGTGAAAGAAATCAATATGCCATATGTAACTGAACGTTGGTCAGGTGGTATGTTAACAAACTTTCAAACAACACGCAAGTCTATTCGTAAAATGTCAGCGATTGACAAAATGCAAACAGATGGAACGTGGGAGACTTTGAACAAAAGAGAGCGTTTGTTCAAAACTCGTCAACGTGATAAATTAGAAAAGAATTTTGGTTCTATTGCTGACATGACTCGTCAACCAGCAGCTATTTTTATCGTTGATATTATTAAAGAGCACATTGCATTGAACGAAGCAAAACGTTTGAATATTCCTACGTTTGCAATGGTTGATACAAACTCTAACCCTAAAACTGTTGACTTCCCAATTCCAGCAAATGATGATGCTACGAAATCTATTTCGATCATTATGGAAACGGTTTGTGCTGCGATAAAAGAAGGATTAGCTGAGCGTAAAAATTCTAAAGATGAAGAAGCTGCTGCTGAAAAAGAGGAAACTCCAAAATCAGTAAAAGCGGATGTTGTTGATGAAGATACAGCTGAAGAAATCGAAAAGAAAACTCCAGCTAAAAAAACTCCAGCAGTTAAGAAAGTAAAAGTAAAAGCAGAAGACGAAGCAGAAGACGCTGAGTAAGAAGTAAAGTTGAATGATATTGTCATTCATTATAGATATATTATTAATAAATTAAAACTTATTTCCATGGCAATTACAGCGGCAGATGTAAATAAATTAAGAAAACAAACAGGAGCGGGCATGATGGATTGCAAGAATGCTCTTGTTGAAACAGACGGTGACTTCGAAGCTGCTGTTGATGTACTGCGTAAAAAAGGTCAGAAAGTGGCTGCTAAGCGTGGTGATAACGAAGCAAAAGAAGGTGTTGTTTTTGCTCAAGCGACTACAGATGGTAAAACAGGTGTAGTTTTAGCATTGAACTGCGAGACTGATTTCGTTGCAAAAAATGACGATTTCCGTAATTTCGTGCAATCACTCGTTGATATTGCAATTGCAAAATTACCTTCATCTACTGAAGAGTTATTAAATGCTGCTTACAACGAAAAATTGTCTGTAAATGAAAAAATTATAGAACAAGTAGGCGTTGTTGGTGAAAAATTAGATTTGTCTGGTTTTGAAGTATTAAAAGCTGAAAAAGTTGTCGCATACAATCACCCAGGAAATCAATTGGCTACTTTAGTAGGATTGAACAGTGGTTCTGATGTTGCTGACGATGCTGGTAAACAAGTTGCAATGCAAGTTGCTGCAATGAACCCATTGTCATTAAACAAAGAAGGTATTGATGCTGATACAATCGCAAGAGAACTTGAGGTTGGTAAAGATTTAGCGATTCAAGAAGGTAAACCAGCTGAAATGGCTGTGAAAATTGCTGAAGGTCGTTTGAATAAATTCTTTAAAGAAAACACATTGTTAAGTCAAGATTTTGTTAGAGATAGCAAAATGAGTGTTGAGCAGTTTTTGAGTTCTTCTGAGAAAGGATTGACAATTGTTGATTTTAAAAGAATCGCTTTAGGTTAGTCTTTATTCATTAACTTTTTGAAACCGTAAGTATTCGTACTTACGGTTTTTTTTGTAGAAAGTATTTTCGAATCGTAAAATCGTACCTTGATTTCTGTATATTTGCCTAGTTCAAAAAAAAATAAATGAAATACAATAGAATTCTCTTAAAACTAAGCGGCGAATCACTCATGGGTGATAAAGCATTTGGAATTGATAACGATAGATTGAGTGCTTACGCTAAGCAAATTAAAGAAATTCATGAACTAGGTGTTGAAATTGCAATCGTCATTGGTGGTGGTAATATCTTTAGAGGTGTTCAGGCAGAAGAGGGAGGAATGGATCGAACGCATGGCGATTATATGGGCATGTTGGCTACTATGATTAATTCAATGGCTTTGCAAGCAGCAATGGAATCTGTTGGAGTTCAATCGCGCTTACAATCGGCCATAGAAATGAAAGAAATTGCAGAACCATATGTTCGCAGAAGAGCCGTTCGTCATCTTGAAAAAGGACGTGTTGTTATTTTTGGTGCGGGTACTGGGAATCCATACTTCACTACTGACTCGGCTGCCTCGTTAAGAGCAATTGAAATTAATGCAGACGTTATTTTGAAAGGGACACGTGTAGATGGAATTTACACAGCTGATCCAGAAAAAGATCCAACGGCAACGAAATACGATATGATTAGTTTTGATGATGTTTATGCAAAAGGACTAAACGTAATGGATATGACTGCATTTACGTTGTGTAAAGAAAATGATTTGCCAATTATAGTTTTCGATATGGATACTATCGGAAATCTTAAAAGAGTATTGGACGGAGAACAAGTAGGTACAATTGTTAGAAACTAAAGACGATGGTAGAAGATTTAAATATGATATACGATGAGTTTAAAAGTGCTAATGCAGGCGCAATTGCTCATTTTGAATCGGAATTAACAAAAATAAGAGCAGGGAAAGCTTCTCCTGCCATGTTACATTCTGTTATGGTAGATTATTATGGAACACCAACAGCGATTCAGCAGGTGGCTAATATTGGCACGATGGACGCACGTACATTGACTGTTCAGCCATGGGAAAAAGCTATGTTGGGTGAAATCAATAAAGGAATAGTTAATTCAAATTTAGGTTTTGCCCCTCAAGATAACGGTGAAATGCTTATCATTTCTATTCCACCTTTAACTGAAGAACGTAGACGTGAACTAGTTAAAAGAGCGAAAGCTGAATCTGAGCATGCGAAGATAGGTATTCGAAATCACCGTAAAGATGCAATTGACATGGTGAAGGATTTGAAAAATGATGGTTTGTCAGAAGATTTGGCCAAAGATGCTGAAAACGAAATTCAAAATATTACTAACTCTTTCTCTTCTAAAATTGATGAATTGTTAATTTTGAAAGAAAAGGATATAATGACTATATAATCGTCCTAATAAATATATTTTCAACCCTTGTTATGAGCTAGTCGAAGTGCAGGGGTTTTTTATTTGATCAAGATTTCAACACGACGATTCGCTTGTTCTTCAGCGAAAAGCTTTGGCTCTTCAAAAACAGGTTTCGTATTTCCATAACCAACAGCTTCTAATCGATCCTCGTCAATGCCGTGGTCAGCTAAATATTTTAATATTCGTTTAGCCCTTGCTTCTGAAATTTTTTGTCCCATCGTTGAGTTATCTCCTATTTCAAAAACGTGCCCTTGAATCTCAATGTTCAAAGAAGCATTTAAGGCCAAAAAGTCTTTTAAACGATTTAACTTTGGTTCAGAGCTCGTTACAATTTCACTTGTCCCTGGTTTGAATTGAATATCCTCAATTTTAAGACTTTTCCCACTTGAAACTCGATTCATGTAAATAGTAACTACTTGGTCTTCAAATGGGTTAACCTCGATTATGCGTTCATCGAAAAAATAACCATCTATTTTGCACAGCAAGGATATTTCACATTTTCGTTCTAAATTGAAGAGTAAATCAGAAGCGCGATAAACAGCATCGACTTGCTTTGAATTAAGAATTTCAATACTTCCAACTAATGGTGTCTTGGTTTCGCCGTCACGAATTAATATGCTAAAGGTTGGAGCAAAGTCATCATTGCGCTTGTCCATAACTTTAACGGACCTCTCAACAACTATTTCAGGCTTGAAATTCCAGTTCAATTGAATTGAATTTTTCTTTTCTGCTGCTGTTGAAAATAACACATGAATTTTCTCTCCTTGTCGCAGTTTAAGAGCATACATAACGCTAATTGAAACAGTGGTGTCTAATCCAACCTGTTTATACTCTTTTGAGATATGTAAACGCTTTATTTCAGCTATACCTTTTTCAATTTCACCGCAAATGTCATCGACTTCTTGGCTGAAAACAACCATTTGTAAATAATCCTTATCGATATTTGCCTTAAAGAATAACGTTCCTGCCGCATTCGCGATAAACGAGCACCAAATCTGATTGTCTTTTCCTACTTCAGTAAGTGAAGGATAGCTGTCAATGAAATCAATGCCCTTTTTTGCAGTAAATTGTAAATTGAATTGGCCATTATCAAATATGTTTACAGCTCCAGTGCACGCACTTAAATTAGAAGAGTACTTTGATTTTTGCCCAAAACAGGCAAAAGAAAGAATACAAATAATGGAGAGAATCGTTATTTTAGTCATTTCGAATCAAAGATAGGGAAAAGTTACTGACCACATGCGCTATAAATAAGGTTTTTCCAACTGTGGATTAATTATTATGATGTATATTTGAGTTGATTTAACCCTTAAACTAAACTAAAATGAAAAATGTATTATTTGTAGCTGCAGGTTTGATGTTGTTAACATCATGCTATAAAGAAAGAACTTGTACTTGTACTTATGCGAATGGAGCACCAGGTTATACAGAAAGCTATACTGCAACCAAAAAGGATGCTCAAGCACAATGTGATGACAATGAATATGCAGGAGTTTCTTGTACATTGAATTAATTAGATGATTTAATTTTTAATAAAAAAAACTGGAAGTTTCGACTTCCTTTTTTTACACCTTTATTTTATGGAAACATACTTTTTAGATAGCGGATTGTCTTGGACAATGAGTAAGGTACTGCCTTATTTAATTATGATTTTAGTAGGAATAGTACTTTGGATAATAGCGAAGAAAATATTGAAATCAATCAATAAATACCTTAGATGGATGTTGTTATTGGTGATTTTCGTGTTGCCATTTTTGATCTATTTTATGATCTCGCCAATTTACGAAGGTGACTTTACAAATGATTCCATTGAAGTTGAGCAAAGTGCAGAAAATGCCGAATTGAATGGAAAGAAATTAGTAGTAATAACTATTCCTGGTTGTCCTTTTTGCTTGGAGGCCATTGACCAACTTCTTGTAATGAAAAAACGCGTCCCCAGCATTGAAATAGAATATATCGTTTGTCGTTTTGACTCAACTGCAATTGACTCGACTATAATTGATTGGTATAAGAAAAAGGGAGGAGATTTAATTACGGTACGATTGGCTGAAAATTCAGAAGAAATGAAGAAAATAGCACAACATAAGTTTCCTGCTTTTGTTTTAGTCGATAATAAACGTCCACTAAAAACGTGGTCAAATAACAGTTATGGTGTATTTGCAAAAGATGAAGTTGAGTTAGAATTCAATTAGACCGATAAAGGCTTAAACCTAAAAAAGCCCTGACAAATCTTGTAAGGGCTTTTTTAGATATCTACTTTTGATTATGCCAAAGTTGCAACTCCAGCTAAAATTTGATTTAAAGTATTACTTGGACGCATTGCCTGAGCAACTAATTCATCTTTCGGGAAATAGTAACCACCAATTTCAATGTGATGTCCTTGTGCGGCATTCAACTCATTCATAATTACTTCTTCGTTCGTTGATAATTCCTGCGCAATTGCAGCGAATTGCGCTTTCAGTTGCATGTCATTATCCTGCTTTGCCAATTCTTGTGCCCAGTATAGCGCTAAATAAAAGTGACTTCCTCTGTTGTCAATTTCACCAACCTTACGTGAAGGAGATTTGTCTTTTTCTAAAAATGTTGTTGTTGCCAAATCCAATGTTTCAGCCAATACTTTTGCTTTTTTATTATTGTCGGCTATACTCATATGTTCCAATGAACAAGCTAACGCTAAAAATTCTCCTAAAGAATCCCAACGCAAATGACCTTCTTCAACAAATTGTTGTACATGTTTCGGTGCAGAACCGCCGGCTCCCGTTTCAAATAATCCACCCCCATTCATTAAAGGAACAATAGATAGCATCTTTGCACTTGTTCCTAATTCTAAAATTGGAAATAAATCTGTAAGGTAATCTCGTAAAACGTTTCCAGTAACTGAAATTGTATCTTGTCCAGCTTTTAAACGCTCAAGTGTAAAACGAGTAGCATCTCCCTGTGACATGATGCGGATATCTAATCCTGTTGTATCGTAATCTTTTAGGTATTTCGTTACTTTTTTAATGACTTCAGCATCATGAGCTCTATCTTCGCTCAACCAAAAGATTGCAGGAGTGTTTGATAATTTAGCACGATTTACAGCTAGTTTCACCCAATCCTGAATTGGTGCATCTTTCACTTGACACATTCTCCAGATATCTCCGTTTTCAACTTTGTGCTCCATTAAAGTCGCTCCAGTGTTATCAATTACACGAACAGTTCCATTTCCATTGATTTCAAATGTTTTGTCGTGTGAACCGTATTCCTCAGCTTTTTGAGCCATTAATCCAACGTTTGGAACAGTTCCCATTGTTGTTGGATCGAAAGCACCATGCTCTTTACAGAAATCGATTGTTACTTGATATAATTCAGCATAACTGCTGTCTGGAATAACTGCTTTTGTATCTTGCGGCTTTCCGTTTTTGTCCCACATTTTCCCAGAAGTACGAATCATTGCTGGCATTGAAGCATCAATAATTACATCACTCGGAACGTTTAGGTTAGTAATTCCTTTATCAGAATCAACCATCGCAAGTGACGGTTGTGCTTCATAACACGCTTTAATATCTGCCTCAATTGCTTCTTTTTCAGCAGCAGGTAGCGCTTCTATTTTTGCCAATAAGTCTCCGAAACCATTTTTCACATCTACACCCAATTTTTCAAATTGTGCGTTGTGTTTTTCAAATACTTCACTGAAAAATGCAGTAACTGCGTGACCGAAAACAATTGGGTCAGAAACCTTCATCATTGTTGCTTTCATGTGAATAGAAAACAAAACGCCTTGTTTCTTTGCATCTGCAATTTGCTCGTATAGAAATGCAATTAATTTTGACTTACTCAAAACTGTTGCATCTAAAATTTCACCCTTTAAAACTTTAAGGCTGTCCTTTAGAATTGTTTTTGTACCATCTTCAGTTTCAAGTTCAATAGAAACAGTTCCAGCTTTTTCAAGCGTAACTGATTTTTCATTTGCTTTGAAATCAGCACTTGACATGGTAGAAACATGCGTTTTTGAATCCTTTGCCCAAGCGCCCATTGAATGAGGATTCATTCGAGCATATTGTTTAACCGGCTTCGGAGCTCTTCGATCTGAGTTTCCTTCTCTCAGAATAGGATTTACGGCACTTCCTTTAATTTTATCGTAACGAGAACGTACTTCTAATTCTCTATCCGTAATTGGATTGACTGGAAAATCAGGTATCGCGTAACCTTGCTCTTGTAATTCTTGTATCGTTGCAATCAATTGTGGAACCGATGCACTAATGTTTGGCAATTTAATGATGTTTGCATCTGGTTCATTTACTAGATTTCCCAATTCAGCCAAATCATCATTGATTTTTTGGTTGTCTTTCAAAAATTCAGGGAACTTTGATATTATTCTTCCTGCCAATGAAATATCTCTAGTTTCGATATCGATTCCAGATGATTTCACGAAAGCTTGTACGATTGGCAAAAAAGATTGTGTCGCTAAAGCTGGTGCTTCATCAGTTTTAGTGTAAATGATTTTAGACATGTATTTCGTATAATGCGCGAACGCTATGAGTACTTTTTTAGGATACAAAGATACGGTTTGTGAGAGAGAATATCAACTGGATTCGGAGTTGTTTTTATCGCCGAAGTGTATCTTTTAATATTTGAGTAAAGATTTTGGCTCCACTTTCATTTAAATGAATATTGTTGCACCAATTGGTGCTGTCCTCATATATTTTTGGAAGTTGTTTTCTAATTGATGCATAATTGAAATAAATGATATTCTTCTTCTTGAGTTTCTCTCCCAATTTTGAGTTTCGTGTGAATTGCGATTGGTCATCTTTCAAATAAGGCGCAGTAAAGCATATCAGCTGAATATTATTCCGCTTACAAATCGAATGAATGTGATCTAGGTAAAAGAAAAAATTACTTCGTTTGTTTTTCTTTTCAGGGTTGTTTTGTTCATCTGAACTGAATTGTTGCCCAATCAATGGTGCGTAACCAGTTATTGACGGTTTCTCATTGATTCCTTGCATTGGATTTGTAATAAGTAAAGAAGAATAACCGCTATAACTGTATAGTTTTGACCAGTGTTTAATGAATTCAAAAGTCGAAATTTTGTTGATTTCAGATTTTACAAACTGATTTTTGGAATAATAGTAATTCAGTTGATAAATGTCTTTTCGAAGCTCTTGAACAGTATACTTCTCTAATTCATCGGCTTCTATTTGAATTAATAGACATTTACTTGGAAGCTTGTTTTTTTGTTCTAGAACATCGAGAAGTGCGGCTTGATATCCAATGTGCATCGCTGCGCTTGAGAGATTATACGTGTGATTTGAAAACTTACGTGTATCAACATGATTCATGGTTCTTGAAGAACCAATAAATAAGGTGTCTGCTTTTATATGATTCAAATAGTAATTCAAATGCCCATTCGCATAAGGACCTTCGTTCTTTTTGTATAGAGAATCAAGGTGCCTGCTTAAACCAAAGTCGAGTAGTGCAACGATGCCAAATAGAACTGCTATTTTTAGAATGAGTCCTTTCATTTAGAATTGAAAATAAATAAATGGTTTTCCTACAGAACTACCAATGAATAAAATTGAAACACAAATCACTATATAGTGCGAGTAGCGCCAGATAAATGGTTTTTCTCGCAACTTTTCAATCGATTGAAATGGAATTTGAATTTCGATTAGAAAAAGCAGTAAACTACCAATAATTGCTGGAGCAAACCGATTGTCAGCAAACACAAAATAAAGATCGTTCCAGGAGATTTGAGAAAATTGAGCAAGTATTTCTGATGATTGATTCAAGTCAGCAGATCTAAAGAAAACCCAGGTCAAACATATCAGGTGAAAAACGACTAGTGCTTTAATAAAATGCAACCACTTGTAGTCATTATTGAAACGAGTGAATAGTTTAAATAAAATTAATAGAACGCCATTCACAATTCCCCACAGGACAAAGTTCCATGATGCTCCATGCCAAAGCCCACCAATTGTCATGGTAATCAATAAATTAAACGCAACCCGATATTTTGACATTCTATTTCCACCTAGAGGAATATAGATATAATCTCTGATCCATTGCGAAAATGAAATATGCCAACGGTGCCAAAACTTGGTGATACTTGAACTGAAATAAGGTGTTTTAAAGTTGGTCTTTAATTTAATTCCAAGCATCCGAGCACTTCCGATGGCCATGTCTGAATAACCTGAAAAATCACAATAGATCTGTATCGCAAACAAGTAAGTAGCAAAAAGCATTGTGCCTCCAGTTTCATTTGTGGAGTTTTCAAAATACCGTTCCACAAGAATTGCACAGTTATCTGCAACAACAACTTTTTTGAAAAGCCCCCACACAAATAGCAAGATTCCATTTTTGAAATCTTCGGTATTGAATTTTCGAATCTTTGTTTGAAGCTGAGGGATTAAATCCTTTGCTCGTTCTATCGGTCCGGCGATTAACTGAGGAAAGAATGAAACGTATAACGCGAATTTCCCGAAGTGCTTTTCTGGAGTTATTACCTTGCGGTAAACGTCAATTGAATAACTAAGGGTTTGAAAGGTGTAAAAACTTATTCCGAGAGGAAGCAGTAATGTTGAAGTAGAAGGGGAATAATTAACATCGAAATACGACAAAAGATGTTGCAATTCTGTTTGAAAAAAATTGAAATATTTGAAGAGGAATAAGATAGACAGGTTACTGATAACACTGAGGTAAAGTCCAATTTTCCTGTTTTTCTTATGTTCGCTTCCAGTGAGATGCAGACATAGAAAATAGTCAATTCCTGTTGAAAGAAGGATCAATAAGATGTAAATGGGCTCCCAGCACATGTAAAAAAAGTAACTGGAAATAAGCAGTAATAGCCACTTGTGTTTTGCAGGAATTAGCCAGTAAAGAATGAATACTGCAATGAAAAATACAATATATTCAAGGCTATTAAACAGCATAAGACGAATTCATCAGTTTAAAAATGGTCATGTATGAAAGCAATCATTTTTTGAATTGCTCTGGCGCGATGACTGTAACTGTTCTTCTCATCCATATCCATTTCTCCAAACGTTTTTCCGCAATTTTCAGGTTCAAAAATCGGGTCGTAGCCAAACCCATGTGTTCCTGATTTTTCTTGCCGAATGACTCCGTTTACAATTCCTTCAAACAAATGCTGTTGCTTGTCAATGGTTAATGCAATCACTGTTTTAAATCGCGCTGATCGATCTTCTTTGGTTTTTAGTCTGTCCAACACCAACTGCATATTGTCTGTATCCGAACGTTGTTCGCCTGCATATCGTGCAGAGAAAACACCTGGCTCACCATTCAAAGCATTTATTTCTAGTCCAGTATCATCGGCAAAACAATTGATGTTGAAATGCATGGTGATATAATCTGCTTTTTGCTTTGCGTTTCCTTCAATCGTTGGAGATGTTTCAGGAATGTCTTCGTTTATTTCAATATCCTTTAAAGTGATTAATTCAATTGTGCTTGGAAGCAGTTGCCGAATTTCGTTCGCCTTATTTTCGTTGGAGGTTGCAAATAGAATTTTCATGATTGGAACAATTGTTTGTAATGAGGAAGATTTGCTTCAACGGAATATCGATCAACAATCGTTTTATAACCTTCATAACCAATTTTTTGACAAAGTTCTTTGGATTCGAAAAGCGCAATCAATTGTGATTTCCATTCTTCAGCCGTAGAACATAAAAAACCATTCACACCGTCTTGAATAATGGAAGTGTTCACGCCAACTGGTGATAGAATTGCTGGAATTCCAAGTGCCATGTACTGTAATCCTTTAAATCCACATTTTCCTTCTGCCCATTGATTATCAATTAAAGGCATTATTCCGATTGAGAACTTTGCTAGATCTTCAATTTCTGTTTCCTTGTTCCATTTTACAAATTGCAATGATTCTAATCCATAAATAGGAGGTAAGTTGGAGATCACAGTGAAAGTAAACGAATACTCATTTTCCAATGATTTTAATACAGGAATAATTTCATTTAAATAATGCATTGTTGTGTGCGTTCCAGTCCAGCCAATAGTAATTTTACTCGAATTGTAATCTGTTTTTTTGTTGTGCACATTTACTAAGTCAATGGTAGTAGGAATGATTTGAACTTTTTTATTGTACTGCTCAGCATAATTTTTTAAGTACTCATTTCCTGCAGTAACATTGCCAGCCCATTTGATAATCCACTTGGTTTTCCAATAGGCTTTTAAACGGTGGAATTTAGCATTCGATTCGCTGTAATTAGGCAACCATATCGCGTCGTCAAAATCGAAAATGTATTTTTTGCGAAGTATTTTTGCAATGATCCATTCAAAAACAGGTGGACCAATCATTGCTGCTTCTCTGTGAATGAAAATATAATCGGCTTTTATTAATCGAAAGAGTAAAAGAAATCGCCTCCAAAAACTGCCAAGAATGCCAAACGCTTTTCCGAAAAAAGACCCTTGTTTGTATAATTTCCCCCACGTTTTGTCATTCAAAAAAGGGTGAATTTCGATGGCTAAATTTTGAGTTGACAATTCACCCACGTACTGTTCAAAACGAAACCGTTGTGAAGGCGCTTCTCCAGTTGGATAAGGTGCAAGAATGAATACTTTTTTAGTCATCGATGGCTTTGTAAACGCTAAGATAACGATTTACTCCTTCTTCCAAAGCAAAATAGTCCTTTGCTCCTTTGGTTATTTCTTCAGAATCAAAAACGGTATTTTCCTCGATTACCTTTCTATATTCTTCATCAGTGAATTCTGAAATAACCTTTCCTGAATTATATTTTAGTACAATTTCATCAGTATCTCCAACTCCGCTGTTGCAAACTAATGGAACACCCATTGCCATAATTTCACCTTGTTTAGTAGGCGAGGAGGCCTTTTTTGAATAGGATGGACGAATAAAAAACACCGATTGATCAAACAATGAAATATGAATTGGCACTTGATCGTGCAGTACAGAAGTAATAATAAAATCATCAGGTTTTAAGTCCTTTTTGATTACCTCTTCAAGAATGTATTCGGGTTTCTCACCAGTAACAAATAGAAATTTAGCGTTGGCTTTAATAGATTTCAGAACTTTGAAATAACCCAACATTTCAGGCAACATGTACCAAGTACCAATTGAGCCAACATAGCCTAAAATAAAATCAGTGTCATTAATGTTTAATGAATTTTTGAGCGCGGATTTTTGTGTTGAATCTATTTTAGTTGGATCAAATAATTCTAAATTGACACAACATGGAATTACTTTAATTTTCACATCCGTTTCCTTCAATGCTTCCCATGACCTGATTTCATTCATTCCATTCGTTGTAAGCGAAATGGTGTAATCTGATTTTTTGAAAAATTGAATTTCTTTCTGTTTGAAGTAATTGTAAATGGTGCGGTAGATTTTAGAATCAAGGTTCCATATTTTTCCATCAACTCGCTCATTCGCCCAAAAACCGCGCATATCAAACAGCATTTTAACACCAAACATGCGTTTTAATTTAAGTCCGGCCAATGCTGCGATGTAGCTCCGACAGTGTATAATTGAAAATTGATGGCGTTCGTGTAAATAATACGCTACTTTGTTCATTTTTAGAACTTGACGAATTGTTTTCTTCAGACCTCCTATTGTATGATAATCTTGTGGATGCCAATGAATGTTATTTACATCGCAATATTTTTGAATGTGATTCTTATGTTTAAGATATCGATCATGCTTTTCAAAACTGATCAAATGAAATGTATATCCTTTTTTGGTTAAACCAGAAATATATGGTAATACCTGAGATTGACCTAGCGGATCTGTCATCCCATCATACGATATGTAAAGTACTTTTTTCATGTTAATTGCCCCATTTTCCGAACCACATTTGGAACATTAAAATATACCACAATTTTGTGTCATATTCTTTTTTGCCGTTGTAAAAAGACGTTTTGATCTTATCAATGTATTCCCAATTAAAAATTCCTTGCTGGGTAATTTGTTTCTCAGAGAGATGAGTTTCGACCAAATCTCGTAAATCATTGGCTAACCAAGTCGCCAAAGGAATTGCAAACCCCATTTTTGGGCGGTCTAACAATGGTTTAGGAACATATTGATATGTAATATCGCGTAAAATTCGCTTTTTCTCACCGTTGAAATATTTGTATTCATCCGGCAATTGAGCTGCATATTCTATTATTCTATGGTCGAGAAATGGCTCTCTTCCTTCCAAGCTATGAATCATAGTTGAGCGATCTACTTTTTGCAAAATATCATCCAGCATGTACGTTTGATAATCAATTGCGGTCATGTATGAAAGAGGTGTTTTATATTCAGATTTCAATTCATCACTCAAATACATAGTATCCAAAGGTTGAAAAGTGTTTTTCATGATATCCTTCATCTGAGTGTCTGTAAATTGTTGACTTAAACTCAGCATAATTTCTTTATCAGATGGGTTATGTAATACACCTTTCATCTTTTCGTAACGATTGTGAAAATTGTATTTATGCTTGAGGATTGGAATTTTATCTGAAGGAATTTTATTCATTATTCCAACCATTGATTTACGCACGAAGCCAGGAATTGAGTTCAATTTATTTCCGTAACGCATCATGTAATCGTAGCGATTGTAACCAGCGAAGATTTCATCTCCACCATCAGCACTTAAAGCAACGGTGACATCTTTACGTGCCATTTTACTCACCAAGGTTGTTGGTATGGCACTTGAGTCGGCAAACGGTTCGTCGAAGTAAAAAGGTAACTCGTGAATCATTCCAAGCGCTTCTTGTTCTGTGCATTCAAATTCCGTGTGATCGGTTCCTAAATGATTGGCAATGTCTTTTGCGTAAGGGGCTTCATTTAAACCGATATCTGGAACGCCAATTGTAAATGTTTTCAGCTTTTCTGTTCTGTCTTTTTGTAAAAGCGCTGTAACACATGTGCTATCAAATCCACCACTTAAAAATACACCTACCGGAACATCAGCCACCATTCGGTAATTGACCGCAGACTCCAAAATAGCTTGCGTTTCCACTTTCGCCTGCTCGTATGAAACAGTCGATTTAGGTTGATTGTAAGCATCGTAAACATTCCAGTATTGTTGCTGTGTAATTTGCTTAATATTCGCTGGAATTGAATTTAAATCCAACGAAATGGTATGTCCTGGATTAATTTTTTTAGCATTTTTAAAAATACAGTGCGGCGTTGGAACATTCCCATATTGCATAAAGGCAGCAACAGCATTTCCATCAATTTCTTTTTCAAATTTTGGATGCTGATGAAATGCTTTTAATTCAGATGCAAAAAGAAATAGACCGTCCTTAAAATAGTAGAAAAAAGGTTTTACACCAGCACGATCTCTCACGCAGAAAACAGCATTTGTCGCTTCGTCAAAAATGAAAATTGCAAACATTCCAATAAAGCGTTGAATGCTCTCTTTGCCCCATTCTTTAAAAGCGTGCAGAATCATTTCAGAATCAGAATCACCGATAAATGTGTGGCCAAGTTGAGAAAGTTCTACTTTAATTTCTTTGTAATTGTATATTTCACCGTTAAAGCAGAGCCAAAGCGATTCCCATTTCATAGGTTGTTTACCGTGATCGCTTAAATCGATAATCGATAATCGACGGTGCCCCATTCCTACATCAAATGAGGAAGATGAAATAAGTTCAGTACTAAATCCGTCTGGTCCTCGATGCGCGAGAGAATTTGTCATATTCAACAAAGTAGCAGCACTGGTAGCTTTGTTGAAGTCAATAAATCCTGTTATTCCACACATGAGGGTGAAGATAATAATTTGAATTGAAAATTTGATGTTTAAGATTGCTTTTTCTTCACCGTAAAGGCACGAAGTCTAAGGGGGATTGAGCCTCTGAAAATTAAGCACACAAAGGATTAACATCCATAAATGGATGTTTTTGGTTTCAACTTCATTGATGTTTAGAATGTCATGTAAATAAAGCTAATGATTTTCTTTATTCTATTTATAATTAAAATTGTTTCGGCTCTAACATCAATGCAGTTGATGTCTTTGCGCCCTTAATTTTTAGTAATGGGCTATCTTACCCTTTGCGCCTTCGTCGTAATAAAACTCACAATACTTTTTCTCCACCACAACTTCGAAATCTATTTTTCCTTAATAAAAGTACCTTTCAGGCTGTCACCAACTTTAAATAAATTAAATACACCATTGAAGCACCATTTAGAGAATTTCAGAAATCCATTGGATTCAATTTTACTTCGAAGCATTTCGTCATCAGAAGTTTCAGAAACATAAGATTGGTTACTAATCCCTTTGCTTGTTTTTAATCGCGTTAAACTGTATCCTGATGTCTTAATACTCATTGCAGATAAATGATGCTTCTTAAATAAGTCTCTAAGTGTTTTTGTCGTATAATAGCACAGGTGATTTGGGTAAGAGATTACATCGTACTTTTCTTTTAAGCGCATACGGTGTAACGCATTGAAATTCGGGGTACTCAAATAGGTAATTCCTCCAGGTCTAAGTATTTTATGTATTTCGGACACATATTCGTTTGGATTGTTAATATGTTCGATAACTTCAATGTGCACTACAACATCAAAAAAGTTTTCAGGAAAATCAATTGTATTTATATCACCAAACGACATATTTAAACTGGAATCTTTGCAATTTTCCATAGCACTTTCATCAATTTCCGTCCCATAAACTTCCCAGCCTCGTTTTTGAGCTGTTTTAAGAAAAAAACCAGAACCAGCACCAATATCTAAAATTCGGTTTGTTGATTTATATTTTTCAAATCCTTCCAACAATTTATTGTACCTTTTTTCGGTAATGGGCGAGAAATATTTTGTGCGGTCGTAATCAGAAGAATAATAATCTAATAATTCTTCTTTTGATGGAATCCATTTCGAAAACACAAAAGAGCATGAAGCACATTGTACAAGTCCAACTTTACTGAAGTCAGGGAGCTCAGTGATTTGTTCAGAATTACATTTAAGACATTTCGTATGTCGTAGATTTTCGTTCAAGTGAAGATTAGGGTGTAATGATAATGCTACTAATTAAAGTGTAAAGATAGTTTATTTGTTTAATTGATATTTTGGCAGATACACTTATAATCAAAATTAAAAATTAGCTAGTTTATCTTTTTTAAATACTTTTCGATATGTGTCGTAGATAAACGCTAATTTTTTCTCATCATTTGGATAATCCGTATACCATTTTGGTGGTAACTGCATTATACCTTCAAATTCAGACAGCGAAATACTTAATTTTTTTGCGATGTATGCTTTCTCTTCCTTTACTTTTTCTTCGTTGTACGGTTTTACACTTAAAATTTGAAGTCCATCATCGCGTTGAACATCTCCAGTGCAAATTTGGGTTGCAAGTGTGGCTCTTCTGTAATCGATTCCAAATTTTTCAAACAAATAGTACGATTGAATAAATCCTGTATATTTCGATTCGTAGTGTTTACCACTGTAATATTTCCAGCCCAATTTATCTTTTAAAAAGTCCATGGCCTTGTCTTTGTCATAAGGAACAAGGTTCAGAATGTAAACCATTTTTATCCCTTTCACCAACTTGTAATACATTTCACTTCTGAAACCAAATGTTGGGAATGTACTCCACTTGCGCGTTGCAAATTTTTTCTTAATTGCCTTGAAGTATGTAAGGTCTTTTGCATTGTAATGCCAGTGCTTAGGTAGAATGCCTTCTGTAGCAAAATTACCACCGCTAATGATGTATTTCACACCGTATTTTTTAGCGAAATGATGTGTGGCTGCCGGAATAGCAATGTCAGTTGGTGTTTCGGCTTCGGGAATTGAAGCTTTTAAAAATGCCAATTGAACGTCTTTGAACTCTGCCCAGTTTAAAACATAACTTTCGTAATCGATTTCTAACTTCTTAGCTATGTTTTTAATGTTTTGAACAGCCTCTTCAGAATTCCATCCGTTATCGAGGTGAACACCTAAAACACGTAGACCTCTTTGGGTAGCAATATATGCAGTATAAGAACTATCAATTCCACCACTTAATCCCATAATACAATCGTACTCTTTGCCTTTACCATCCGCTTTCATTTGTTCGATTAATGCATCCAGCTGTTTGTCGCTTTGTTCCCCTTGAAATTTATGTTTGATTCGTTTATCTAGAAATTCGGTGCACAGATTGCATTCTCCTTTTTCGTTGAATGTAATGTCAGGATCAGTTGTGTCCATCACGCAACGCGTGCAAAGTTGATAAGGTCTTTCCTCCATGAATTGGATTCGTAGTTTTTGGTTTTACGAATTCAAATGTAACTAAAACCCTTCTTTCTTGAAAGAATTATTCAATAGTATTGAATTGTATATCATTCGTTTCAGGATAATTAATAAGGACTCCTCTTTTGGTTCCTTGGTATACAAACATACTCCCTGCAGCAACTGCGCTTGCAAAGCCCTTGTTATGAGCTTTTTCTAAATCGCTTGTATTTCCTGCGCCGCCTAAGGCTATTACAGGAATTGAAACAGCTTCCGAAATAGACCTGATCAATTCAATATCATAGCCCTCCATCATTCCATCTTGCTCGATAGATTGCACGATAATTTCCCCTGCACCTAATTTTTCCATTTGTTGGGCAAAATCGACTGGAGAAATCCCGCTGCTTTTTGACCCGTTTAGGCACCAAACAAGATTTCCTTTGAACAACTTCTTTTTAACGTCGATGCACACAACAATGGTCGAAGAACCAAAATAATCTGCCGCTTCGCGAATTAAATTAGGGTTTTGAATAGCCGCGGTATTGATGATGACTTTTTCTGCTCCAGCTGAAATGATGGAACGAATATCTTCGATGGTTTTAATTCCTCCACCAACAGCAAAAGGCATGCGCGCTTCTTCTCCTACGTCTTTAACAAAGTCCAACGAAATAAGTCGATTTTTCTTACTCGCTTCAATATCTAAAAAGACCAATTCGTCGGCCCTTAAGTCATTGAATATGCGAACGGCATTAATGGGATCGCCAATGTATTTGTGTTTCTTAAATCCAATGGATTTGACGAGGGCTTCATCTTGGAGCAATAAAACGGGGATTATTCTTGGTCTAAACATCAGATGGCGATAAAGTTTTTAAAGATTTGAAGTCCTTCATCCTGACTTTTTTCAGGGTGATACTGTACACCAAAAATATTATCCTTTGATACGGCAGAGGTAAATTCGGTTTCATAAGAAGTTGTATGTAAAATATCAGCTTCGTTTTTAGCAACGAACTTATAAGCATGGACAAAATACATTGATGCGTCCTCCTCAATATGAGTGTTGAGCACAGATGTTTTTTGTTGAACAATCGAATTCCAACCTACGTGTGGAATTTTATAGCGAAGCGAGTCATTCACTTTCATTCGAACCACTTCTCCCTCAATCCAACCAAGTCCTGTTGCATTTCCCTCTTCACTTTTATTCGCCATTAATTGCATTCCGAGACAAATACCTAACACGGGTGTTTTTTTGGTAATCACCTTTTGATTTAACACATCAATCAAACCCAATTCTATCAAGTTGTCCATGGCCTTTTTGAAATGCCCCACACCTGGTAATATGAGTTTATCTGCACCGTGAATCACAGAAATTTCAGAAGAGACAGTAACATGCACTGACGTTCTTTCGAGTTGTTTTTTAATGGAATTAATATTTCCCATTCCATAATCTACAATGACGACTTTTTGCATTTTTCTAATTAGTTAAAGCGTTCATTATTTGACTTAATTTTTCTGTTTGTCTTTTACGCGAGAATTCTTGATTGTCTAATGAATGGCACTTTATTTCTCCGTTTTCTTTAAATTCAGAAGATAAACTTTCTAGGGTCTTTATTAAATGAATCGAGTTTTCAACTATAATTCCTGCGTTTTTTTCCTCGATAAGCTTTTGTTGTGCATCAAATGGCTGGTCACTATACTCATTCATAGCTTTGTATTTGTCTCTCAGATTATCGGTAATTTCGTCATTCGAAAAACAAAATAAAATGGGAATTTTCATCCCCATATAATCGTATATTTTCGTGCCAATTATAGCATAGTAATTGAATAATAAAAGGACATGGCTTTTGGAGGATTCAGCAAGTACTTCATCGTTCGGAAGTCTAGGGTATATGGTTACTACCTTTTGTAAATTTGTATATTTAGTTTCAATTAACTTTTGGACGTTTTTTTTATTGTTAATTCCATACATATTCAACCGTATCGAATCATCACCATTTTGAGAAACAAATGTGCTCAGTATTTTTAAGAATTGCTTCACTGGATTCCATTTGTAAATCGAACCAATAAAACCGATCGTTAATATTTTGTTTGTGCGATTTTGTAATTCCAAATTATCTATTATTTCTGGATCATAGCCATTTGGAATAACATGTATTTTTTTGTCAGTCAATAATTGAATTTTATTAAGAAATATATTGCTAACTGCAGTGATTTCAGAAACGGTTTTGAGTGTTTTTTTCTCAATGAACCGGCTCCATCTTTTGTATATTATTTTTTTGTCCATGCCAAGTCCAAATGACCATGGGTCGCGATAATCTGCAATCCATGGCGTTTTGTATTGTTGACTCAACAAGGACGCATAATGAAACAAAACAAACGGATCACCTGTTGCTAGAATGATATCGACACGGTTGTTTTTTAAATATTGATTGGCAGACTTATAAATTTCTTTTTTAGGGCCTGTTATCCATAAGAATTGAGAGATTTCAAAAAAAGCCGAGCACACTTTTCGAATTAATTTAAATTTATGTTCACCATATTTTAAATAGAGTCGATTCGGGAAGTTGGGGAAGTAAGGTGATTTTATAATTGTACCAAATCCATTTTCTTCAAATACCGTTTTTGAAGTACTACTCGGAGTAACATAATCTGCAATGCCATTGTATTCCTCATCCCATTGCCTTGTAACAACAATTGGTTCGTATCCACAATCTTTCATGTATTTGAACCAATTGTAGGGGCGCAAACCGCCTACCGAGACAAAAGGAGGGAAATCATAAGCGAGAATTAGAACTTTTTTCAATTTCGAAGTCTATTTTTTATGAAGCTTTTTAAAGAAAGTTTAATTTGCTGGTATGAAGATATGAAAAACCAATGATAAAATATTATTGGGTAAATTCTAAGTGCTAACAAGCCTGAATTTGCCTTACGGATTTCTTTAGTTGAAAAAGTAATTAGGTTAAATCGGCGAATAATATATGCAGCCGTTTCTTTAAAAGCATTTCCTTGTCCAATGAGTTTGTGATTGGTGTTTTTTTCAGTTTTCACTCTTTTAAAAAATAGAGGTTCTTCTGTATATTCCAAATAATTTCCTTTTGCAAGATAGAAGCAAAGTGTAGGAAAAATGTTGTTATATGGTGTGTTTTTATTCGGCCACCACCATGTTGGAAAATGAACTTTTTTGATTTGAGAAGTTCTAAACAATCCATAACCAAATCCGTCGTCAGAATTCTTTATAAAGTTTTTTAATCGATGATATGAAGATGTTGAACTGTAGTTGGGATTTGAAATGGTAGAAATTGTGTTGTTTTTTTCATCGATAAGATTATACTTCGAAAATGCGACAATTGAATCTGGGTTTTTGACCAATAAATTATTCGTTTCTTGAAGAAAATCGACATGCCAAATATCATCATCTGCTGCCCATATAAAGAATTCTGTTTCGCTCGAATTGAGTAAGAATTGCATGTTTTTTGAAATGCCTAGATTGATTTCTTGTCGTATGTAAACTACTCGACTATCTAGTTTTTCATATTTCTCACAAATTGATTGGCTCCCATCCGTTGCACCGTCATCGGAGATTAGTAATTTGAAATTGACGAAAGATTGGGAAAGAATACTTTGTATTGATTCTTCGATAAACTTAATGTCATTAAATACAGGCATTCCTATTGTTATTAACTCCATATCTAATTTTTTTTAAATAAAAGTTTAAAAAAATCTATTGTTCCCCACTTTACATCTCCTAAATTTTTCGGGAAATAAGAAAAGGAAAAAAAAGTAAATAATGCGTAATGTTTTAGGGCTTGGCACTTTGTGGTTTTTTGCGGATAGGTAAAAATGGTCAAGTGAATAAAGGCACGCAATTTACTAACCGGAAATTTTGCAGAATGTTGCTTTAACCAAGGAAGCATCAATAAATCTAATTCAAGTTTTTTTACAGTAATAGCTGTTGACACTCCAAAGTTGTGTTTACGATAAACACACATAGCGTCTGCAAAATATTTGATATTTCCATGACTGGCTAACATTGCATAAATAGCTCTATCCGCTGAAATTATTTTTGATGGAAAAGGTAATGCACTTTTTATGATCTCGGTTCTGTAGACTAATGAGCAAGTATGAAATTTCCGATGCTGTAAAAAATCATTTACATTATAGCTTGTATCAGAAGTTTCTCCAAATAATCTAGGTGGTTCTTTAGAATTTTCAAAAATTAATGTTGATTGATGTCCACTTGCTGAGTAATCCTCATTTTTCTCTAAAAAGTCTATTTGTTTTTGTAATTTATTATTGTCAGTCCAATAATCATCTCCTTCAAGTACAGCAATGTATTTTCCTTGACAGGCGGGTAACACAAACTCATAGGCATTTCTTGATGGTCCAACGTTCTCTACATGGTAAATGGGTTTAATTATATTGGGGTGTTTAGCCTCCAATTCTTTTAAAATTGCCCTTGTATTGTCTGTAGAGCAATCTTCCCCAATAACGATTTCATAAGTGAATTCAACATTTTGACTCAATATACTTTCAATCGCTTGTCTAATATACTTCTCGTGATTATAAGTAACCATCCAAACACTAACCAATGGCTTCATATATATTTAGTGTTTTTAATAATCATCTTATAATTATTGTCATTATTTTCTTCAATACTAATAAATCCACATTTTTTATAGATGCTGATTGCAGCACCATTTTTTTTGGAAACGAATAGATAAATAGCTTTTAATTTTAATTTTTCAAATCCGTAATTAAGCATTAATAATGTTGCTTTCTGCCCTAGATTCATACCCCAAAATTGTTTCATTCCGATAAAAATATGAAATTCCGCATCAATTTCGGTGATTTTGGTTAATTGTACATTCCCGATATATTCATTAGTTTCTTCAATGCAGATGGCAAATCTAATTTCATTTTTTCGCGCAATAGCCTCCAAAATCCAAGTTTCTTCAATTTGCGGAGTAATTAATATATTTGGTCTAGAACCTGTATGTTTCCAGATTTCGCTGTCGTTTCTCCAGTTGTATGAAACTTGCGCATCTTCTTTGACTAAAGGGCGGAGGTAGCAATTCATAGTTGCGCCAAACTTATTATTTTGTCCAACTCTTCCTTTGTAATTCTTTGATCTATTGGTAAGGGAACAAGATTTTCAACAAGATATGATTCAATTGAATTTTCATTCAAATACGGGACAATGTTCTTCCAATAAGTAGCGACAAATACGTCGTTTTGTATCAATTTATTTTTTAATAGGCTACCACCTTCAATTAATAACGGATAAACTAATGGACCGCAGTTAGAAGTAATTAAATTTAATTCATTTGTATCTTTAAAGAATGAATGTAAATAATTAAAGTTTGTATTTCTTTTCTCCTTAATAATATCCAATGACGCGTTGTCGTATATTGCACGTGACAATTTGGAAATCTGTAAAATTGGTAGATTTGAAATTTCAGAATCATTTTCACAAAATACGGGATATCCATTTTTTGCATTCGAATCCAACCTAATTAGTAAATGTGAGGCTCTATCGACTGAATAATCAATTTCATAATTGTTATTCATAGCATCAGAAAATAAAACACCTCCATCTGGCATGCCAATGAATTTTCTCGGAGAGTAAAAGCAATGTGTATTCTCTATAGGCTCACAAAATAAAGCTTGAGAGTTGTCAATAATTACGAAGTCAAATCTGTTCGCAAGTGAAATAATGTTATCTGTTTTAACACCAAAATAATTGATAAAAAGAATAGCACTATCATCCTCAATTTCAAAATTGAGGATAGGTTCTAGTTGATCATCAATACTATAAAACTCATAAGCCACCTTGCATTGAATTATTGGCTCCAATAAAACTTCACATGTGTAAAATGGTAAATAAATTTTTGAGATTTCTTTGTGTAGCAGAATGTGTTTCAGGCAATTTCTTGCAGAATTTAAAAAAAGACCTTTACTATGTAAATCATTGTGTTTACCAAGTTCTAATTCAAAATACCCTCCAGTTTCAAGCCTCATGTATCGTATACGTTTTTATTAATTTTTGAACATCATTTATTGGATTAAACATAAGAGAGTCTATAATCGATAATCCCGACTCAAATTCATTTCCTTTCTGTGGATATTCACTATCAATAGATTCTAGGAACTGCAGTTTAATGTTTGATTCATTAAATTCACTTGCGTCAAATAGGTGTTGACCGCTTATTGGATTTGTATAGCTTTTGACGTTTATTTTCTTACAAATTTGTAATGCCCAATCACCTGCATGCTTAGCCTCTGGTATTTCCATGTCCATTTTTGAATAAAATTCAAAATGAAATTGAATGTCTAAGTACGCACATATCGTTTTTAATGCATGCGCATTTAGTTCTGATATAGAATTGGTTTGAATATTAAAGCATTCTTTTAGTAATTGGATTGTTTCATTGTAAAAAGGCGCCTTTTTTTTATAATGTTCTAATTGACTAAATATTTTTGATTCCCAATTTTCGGTTGTTCTAATTTGAACATCTTTTATTAATGTTTCTCTTGAATGTTTAACCAATGGTATACTAATATACTGCCAACCACCATTAGGTTTTAAAACACGATTTCTTTCAATCCATCCATGTCTAATAAATTGTACGGAATCAAAAATAATCCAGTGTTCCGTTTTTTCGATTAAACTGAAGTGTGCTATATTCGGCAGGAAATATGGTTGCATTATTCCAACATTCATATTAATCAGTATTTTTTATGATGTCACAAATGATTTTCACTGTTTCAACGCTTAAATCAGCAAAAATTGGCAAGCATAAAACTTTTTCAGAAATAGACTTCGAAATTGGTAAGTTTTCTGGCAATGCAGAAGGCAAATCGTTATAAGGAGGAAATTGACTTATTAAAGGATAAAAATACCTTCGGGCAAGAATGTCATTACGTTTTAATTTTTCGTAAAGTTCATCTCGCGTAATTGAATACGATTTCTCTACCAAAATCGGAAAATATGAATAGTTTTCGGACTCATTATTTGCCTTTTCTTTTAAAGTAATTCCTTCTACGTTTTTTAAGTTTTCAATGTAAAAGTCATGTACAACTTTTCGTCTACTTATTTCTACATCTATGCATTTCAATTGCAACAAGCCATAGGCGGCTTGTATCTCGTTCATTTTAGCATTAATTCCGGGGCCAACAACCGTTGTTTCATCCTCAAAGCCAAAATTCTTCAAAAAATCAATTGTTTTTTTCATCTCTGGAGAATGGCTTATGATTGCTCCTCCCTCGATGGTGTTAAAGACTTTTGTAGCATGAAAACTTAAAATTGATAAATCCCCAAAATTTAATATTGAATTATTATCTGTTTTAACATCAAAAGCGTGTGCTGCGTCGTAAATAATTTTTAAATTGTGTTTGTCCGCAATTCGATTGATTTCTTCTGTATTACAAGGTTTACCGTAAACATGAACCGGTAATATTGCCGTAGTTTTACTTGTTATTGCAGATTCAATTTTTTTAGGGTCTAAATTGAAAGTGATTGGATCAATGTCTACAAATACAGGTGTTAAACCGTTCCACCATAAAGAATGCGTGGTAGCCACAAAACTAAAAGGCGTAGTGATTACTTCCCCAGTTAATTTTAATGCTTGTATTGCGCTAATAAGTGCAAGGGTGCCATTTGAAAAAAGTGAAAGATACTTTACCCCCAATCGTTTAGCGAGTTCAATTTCTAATTGTTCATGAAATGGACCTCCATTCGTCAACCATTTTGATTCCCAAATTTGCTTGAGAGAATTATAAAATTCATCCAAAGGAGGGAGAGATGGTTGTGTAACGGTCGTTTTCATTTACGGTTTATTTTTTTTAGCAATAAGTTCTTAAAAAATATGAAGTTATCTATTTTAAAAATTATCGAAAGGCTAATATAAGAAATAATACCTGTGGTGACTTGGGTAATTAACTTGACTGCAGTCGACGGAAAGTCAAAATTGCTTATAAAGATTACGAATAGTGCCATTGCCAAGGTAATGATGATTGTAGGCGTGAAAACTGTTAAGTATGAACTTATTGGAAGTTTCAGGGTTTTAGAAACAATAATTAAATTTAATATAAACCCAATGTAATGCCCAATACAAATGGATATTAGGAAGAATTCAATTGAATGGAAAGAGCCCATGATCATTAAAGCTAATAAAATGAATTTCTTATAAATATCGAGCTTTAAAAACATGCGGCTTTCACCAAGGACTAATAACGTTTGTACAAGAATTACACTCATCGGGTATAATAGACCGTAAATTGCAAGAATTTGTAACATTGAGCTAGAAGGAAGCCACTTCTCTCCGAATAAAACAAGAGTTAATGGTTCTGCTACAATCGCTAATCCAATCATAAGTGGAAGGATTAAATATGCAATTAATCTAATAAATTTTAAATGAAGTCTTCTAAGTTCGTCTTTGTCATTTAGTTTTGAAAATACGGGGAAAAACACGGAGGATAATATACCTGTAGTGTTTTGAATTGGTAGATCATTTGTGGATTTCGCACGAGTATAAAAACCCAATTGTGTAGTGTTAAATATTTTTCCGACAATCAGATTATCAACAGTTGTAAATATTTTATCTAAAATTGAAGATAATAATATACTTGATCCAAATTTGAACAATCGCTTGAACGATTTTGCACTAAAAATGAACTTGGGTCTCCATTTCGATGTTAGCCAAAGTAACAAGTTAGTTGTTAACGCAAATGCAAGTAGTTGTCCAACAAGACTATAAACCTTGTAACCATTGAAGGCCATAGATAAGGCGAAAAGACCAGAAACTGCAACGCCAATAACGGAGATGAGATTTTGTTTTCTAAAATCTAAATTAATTGTAAGAATAGTTGATTGTACTGTTCCACATGCGTTAATAATAAAAACGAAAGCAAGAATACGACAAAGTTCAGTTAATTCAGGTTGTTCAAAATATGATGCGATAAGTGGTGCTCCTAAAAAAAAGATAATATAAAAGGCAAGGCTAACAGTTAAGTTAAAAATAAACACTGTAGAATAATCAATAGTTGATTTACTTTTTTGCTGAATTAATGCTGTGCTTAAACCTGAATTAATGAAAACATCAGAAATACCTATAAAGAAAAGTAAAATTCCAATTTGACCAAATTCAACTGGGTTTAACAAACGTGTCAACACAATCATTACCCCGAAGCTTATGAATTGACGGCTAAATTGACCAATTCCATTCCACTTGACTCCTGAAATTACGTTTTGTCTAATTTGGTCTGTCATTTCAAGATAATTGACCTAGTTATAAAATTATTTTTCATAAATGATAAACTAGTTTTTAGTATTTAGCTGAATTATTTTTTCTCCCCATTTAACGGTAAGGAGGATAAATAAAAATGGCAGAAGCGGTGCTCGAAGGCGAACTAGCACACCGTATAAAACAGAAGTCATTCCAGTCATAAACCCAATGATGAGAATGAATAAAAGACAAAATATCAGGAATTCATGGCTTCGAATTAAAGCCCATTTTTTAAGTGCATTTTTCCGGAAAAACAAAAATGTAAAGTAGAGAAAAATAACGCTTTCAATTCCGTTTAGAATTAACGTAGGACTCAAAGCTTCCCAGATGAAAGGTCTGTAAATACCCGTGAAAATGGCCAGCGGCATTACTTTTAAAAGGCCGACACTCGTAAACTCAACTTTGCCCAGGTCGTATTTTTTATCACCATAGGTATCGTTGTTTTGAAAATCTTGTTGAATTAAAGAAGCTTGTTGAAAAACACTGTTTGAAGAGATAAAATCTTGCTCTGACTGCAATACAAATGTGCCTCCTAAGAAAACTCCCCCAGAAACAAGAATAATTGTTCTAAAAGCAATGACAGCCATGTTTCCTCCACCTAATACGCGCACCAATCTGGCGCTTACACTAAAAAACAAGGGGATTAAAATGGCTGCTAAAATAAAAGGTCGGATATGAAAAACAATGAACGCCATGAGCGCGAGCATGATAAAATTGATTATGCTACTTTTGTGTTCTTTTGAGATGATTATAAAGGCATTGTAAATTAGAAAGATGGTTGCAATGAAAACAATGCTGTCCTTTGAAATTCCCGAGCACCAGAAATTCACGGACGGTAAAAACAATATGCCAAAGGCTAATAGTTTTTCGTTGCAGAAATTGTAAGAACGCACCAATTGGTATAATTTCCAAGAGGCATACGCCGTAAAAGTTGCCACGATCAAGGTCATTGCAAAATAACTCTTCAAGGTGAAAAAAGACAGGATAGAAATGATTTTTGAAACGAAAAACCCTTCAGGTTCTCTAAAAATCCAACCCGGTGGATAACCAGTAGTGGAATCGTAGAAAGTGGTGTATTGAAAATGGCTCGGTGGATTGAAAAGTTGTTCAAAGTACAATTCCGGAGACTTAAAAAATAGATTGTTCATACAAACTGCTCCATCGAAATAAGCTGTTGTATCTCCTCCTCCGTA
Source organism: uncultured Flavobacteriales bacterium (assembly GCA_963925035.1). Lineage (GTDB taxonomy): Bacteria > Bacteroidota > Bacteroidia > Flavobacteriales_D > Crocinitomicaceae > UBA4466. The sequence goes on along the minus strand of CAWUSK010000039.1, from coordinate 58,470 downwards.
TAAGAAAAAGTATACTAAGCCAAACACGACCCCAAAAAACATTTTCGCCAACAGGTTAGGCAAGTAATATTTGTATTCTGGTAAATGTCTTTTTGAACTTCGAACTACTAAGGCCACAACTAGGATTATGATTGCCCAGAAAAAAACTGGAATTATATCAAGTAATGAAAAGTATGTGGCTTCCAAGTCTTCCTTTAGTTTTTACGAATGTAGCAATTAATAATCATTTAGTTCTTCGAAATGCCCTTGTATTTAAGGGTGTTTTTAATTTTCCCCCAATCGCTTTTGGTTAGAAAAAACAGGTTATTGGAAGGTAGTTTTACGTTTAACGCCATGGCCAAATAGACCACAATAAAAGTGGTGATAAATGACAGGGAAGAAGCAATTGCCGCACCTTCAATTCCGTATGAAGGGATAAGTGTAAAATTGAGAACCAAAGTGACGACTAATCCTGCTAATGCGGAGAAAAGGTAAATTTTCACTTTGTTTTCAGCAAAAAGAATTCCTGTGAAAATTTTTGTTTGGCACGAAAATATGGCTGGTAAAAACATGATTTGCAAGGGTAAAATAGAGGAAGAAAAATCGACACCATAAACGATAGGGAGGACAAAAGGCGTAACAACAATTCCAACGAACGAGATAACTAGCAAAATGGAAAAATGAGCACGACAAAACAAAATGTAAGTTTTTAAATGCTTTTTAGCATCGTCCGCCCAAATTACGGGGAAAAGCACTTGAGATAGTGGGTTTGAAAGCATCGAGAGCAATTGTGTAATTCCAAATGCTAGGGCAAATAGACCAATGGCTTCATTACTCATGTAAAATGCGATGATCCACAATACCAATCGGTTATTGAAAAACGTAACGATATTTGCTAAGTGATCAAGTCCCATAAAGCGAATGAAGGGTTGAATATCATTTTTCCAGTTCAATTTGAATGAAATTGTATAGTTGTAATGTTTTTTATAATGATAATTCCAATGCATGAAATTTAAAAACATAACAATGAGTGCTGTGAGCAGCACTTCGTTAATCCCAATTGCATAAACATCAAAGTAGAAGATGATAAACAACCCACCGTACAACCCAAAATTCAAGAAACTATTGACCAGTAGAACGCGATTAACGATCCCAAAACGTTTTTCCCCTTGAAAAAAGGCAGCATAAAGAATGTCAATGTGATTAATTACAACGAAACAGCAAAAAATAAGAATGAAAGAGCCAGTTAGATTTTTACTTGGAATAAAAAGACTTGAAATTGGAAGGTTGAGCCAAATGGCAAGCATTAAGAAGCTAAGAACAATGGTTACGAATGAAAATAGTAAGCTGATACCTATGGTTTTTTCTCGTGCAATTTTTTTATTGGCTACATAGAAGGTAATTGCAGTGCCAACACTGAAGCCTAGAATTGTTGATAGTAATGAAATGTCGGCAAAAAACAAGGCATAAACACCTCTTCCTTCTGGTCCGAGAATCCTCGTTATGAAAATACCTGCTATAACTCCAAATAACTGTGCTGGAATTTGTGTAAGAATTGTAAGAATAGCACTTTTGGATACAGATTTCATGCAGTAACTTGGCAGTTTTCGTGTTAAATATAATCAATAGTTCTTCTTTCAAGCCAATTATTATTCATGATGGTAAGGCTCTCCTTTCAAAATGGTGAATGCACGGTAAATTTGTTCTAAGAAGAAGATTCGCACCATTTGATGTGAAAACGTCATTTTTGAAAGACTGATTTTGTCGTGTGCGAGTGCATATATTTCATCCGAAAATCCGTAAGCGCCTCCAACAATGAAGATTAAGTTTTTCCCCCCGCTATTGAATTTTTTCTGCATGTAATGGGCGAATTTCACGGATGAAAAGCTTGTGCCATTTTCATCTAAGAGTATTATTATATCAGCCGGTTGGATGTGTTTCTGGATTAAATCACCCTCTGTTTTTTTAATTTGATCCTTACTGAGATTTTTAGCGTTTTTAATTTCTGGAATTTCAATTTTTTCGACACTATTGTAGTGATTTAAGCGTTGTAAATATTCTTTTTCTCCTTCAATCAAATAGTTGCTCATTGTTTTTCCTACACAAATCAATTTCACTTTCATAGGAGCGAAATTAATCAAAATATTGTTTTTCTATTTCTAGTCGTTGTGCCTTCGTGTTACAAATACGTATAAATTTTACCGCTAAGGATAAATTAAGGACAATTAGAGTAGAAAAAGGTAAGCACACGAAGTAGGTAACATTCATGAAATGGATGTCTTTGCGTTCTTAATCTTTGAGCCTTCGTGTCTTCGTGGTAAAAAAACAACAAGCTATTTGGTGTGTTTAGATCCACCTAGCTGTAAATTACAACTGAACATTTAACTTTTATTGTATTTCGGCACTAATTTTGTAACTTTCGTTCGAAATTGAGATATACATTATGAGTTTTATATACGCCGCATTAGCTTCTTTACTTTTTTCTTTGGGAATTTTCGGAGATGTTCCTTACGCATCGATTGATAGTGCATTTGAGTCAAACAATCCAAATGCCATTGTTGCTTTAGGTAAGTCTAAAATTTTGATTAATGTTTTAGGTAAAGAAGGTGTGTACAGTCAATCTCAAGCAGCATTGGTTTTAAAAGATTTCTTCACAAGAAAACCAGGGAATGATTTTAATTTTTATTTCAAAGGAAAAGAAACTGCGGATGGAACTTTTGCCATCGGAAATTATATCAGTAGAGGAGAGAAATTCAGAATCACTATTCATTTTAAAACAGAAGGCGATCAATACAAAATTGAAAGTCTTCGTATCGAAGAAGATTAACCTTCATTTGTTGGTTTTCTAAATCACGTAAATCTTTCTAAATTCTCACGTCATTTTTGGCGCTTACTTTCCTATAATCTTAAATTTGCACTATGATTGATGAAATTATAAAAAACGCACTTATAGAAGATATTGGAGATGGAGATCATTCTTCATTGTCGTGTGTTCCAGAAAATGGAGTTGGAGTTGCCAAATTGATAGTGAAAGGAGAAGGCATAATTGCTGGAGTTGAATTGGCTGAACGGATATTTAAATTGTACGATAAAAATTTAATTGTCGATATATTTATCAAGGATGGAAGTAAGGTCAAGTTTGGAGACATTGCATTCGAAGTAAAAGGAAGTTCACGCTCTATTCTTGCCACAGAAAGATTGGTCTTGAATTTCATGCAACGAATGAGCGGAATTGCTTCGGAAACATCTAAAATGATTGAAATTGTAGATGGAACAAATGTAAAATTATTGGACACCAGAAAAACGACACCTGGAATTCGATACATGGAAAAATGGGCGGTTAGAATAGGCGGAGGACACAATCATCGTTTTGCGCTATATGATATGATTATGCTAAAGGACAATCATATTGATTATGCAGGAGGAATAAAACCCGCAATTGAAAAAGCGAATCAGTATTTAGTTTCGACTGGACGAGATTTAAAAATTGAAGTCGAAGTGCGCAACGAAGCTGAATTGAAAGAAGTATTAGAAATTGGGAAAGTTGATCGCATCATGTTGGATAATTTCACTCCAGAGCGAATTAAGGCTGTTATTGACACAATTCCGAAAGAGATAGAAACTGAAGCTTCAGGAGGCATAACAAGTGACACGATTAGAAGTTTTGCAGAAACAGGAGTTGACTACATTTCTGTTGGAGCGTTGACACATAGTTTTAAAAGTATGGACATGTCGCTCAAAGCAAAGTTTGATTAATCTACAAATTGTCTAATAAAATTTTGATTTTTGTTTAAGTATTGGTAAAGAAGTAATTAAAAGCGCCTAGCATAAGTAAAACAGTGAAGCGAACTGAAAGATGCTAAAAGTGGAAAAGAGAAAGCACTGCTTTCGATAAAAGCTTGATTTTCTTTGTTCCCGGCGCTATCGCTTGGTCTTCGAAAGCATTGCTTTCTCTTCTTTGGGCAATGTAAAGAAAGAATGTAGAAATAATCTCTGAAAAGTACCATTATCTCTATTAGCTTCAAACCTTTGGATTAATAATTAACCTACAAGTCATCCAATAAATCAGAATCATTTTTTCCCTGTTCAATAATTTTCTCTGGAACAATAAAAGAAATCCCTAAAACAGCCATTCCGGCAATTACAATGTAGTAACCGTAAGGCCAATGCATGAGTAAGAAAATTAATCCAAGAAAAACGATTAAACTTCCCGCCCAGTAAAAAAAACTGAAAACACTGCCGTTTTTTCCAGTACGGAAGCTTAATAGATTTAGAAAGAGTCCAATCGCCCCAGCGATAATAAATATCATTTTTGCAACGGGAATAGAAATGTAACTTCTGCCGTTTCCTGTAAACAGTACTATTGCCATTAAAAAAGCAATTCCGAAGGCAACGCTAGCAATTTTCTTTAAATCCATCAGTCAATGTAATGAATTAATTGGGGATTAATTAATTTCTATCAGATTCTTTGATGAATGAATGGATGTCCAACAGAAAATCCATGTCATCTTCAATTTTATTGCCGATAACAATTACATTTGCTCCAGCATCGGAAAGTTCCTTTATTTTTTCTTTGGTTTTAATTCCACCACCAATAACAATAGGTTTGTTTAATAAGCTCAATTCTCTTACTGTTTCTGGAAGAACAGTTTGTTGTGCCCCGCTTCCAGCATCCAGATACAAAAGTTGCTTACCTTGTAAAATTCCTGCCTTAGCTGTATTGGAAATAATAGACAATTGATCGTTAGGTATTGGAGTTGTTTGACTGACATAAGCCACAGAAGATTTTGTACCACCGTCTATTAATATATATGCAGTTGGAATTACCTCTATGTTCATGGAATAAACTTCGTTTGCAGATTGCACGTGATGACCAATTAAATAATCAGGGTTTCTTCCAGATATTAAACTTAAGTAGAGAAGGGCGTCCGCTTCCTTTGAAATTTGATGCGATGCCCCGGGGAATATTATAACTGGAATTATTGAGTGTGCTTTAAGGTATGAAACCGCAGAAATAAAATCTTCGCGTGTTACTGTGCTTCCTCCAACAAATAAATAATCCACTTTAGCAAACTCAGCTTTCTCAATCAACTCTTTTAACTCGGTTTGACTTTTAGCTTTCTCTGGATCAATCAATATTGCTATTTGACCACGTCTTTTTGCGAAACTTTCAGCTATTTGGGAAGTAGTGTTCAAAATTAGATTGCTTTTTTTTGTCTTATTAGATTGTATTCAAAGATATCAAATAATTTTAATCCTTTGGTTTTTTATTAATTCAAGAGGCAGACCCCCTTTCATGATTAGGGTTCAACAACTATAATGAAATAGACGTGTATATTTAAATTATAAATTGATGCATTATCACCGAACTGTGTTAAACGATTGTTATATATTTGTTAATGGATGTTAATAGAAAATCAATTTAATTTTTTTTAACATGCCCGGATGAATGTGATTTTTACTATATTTACCCGCTTTAAAAGCAACAAAGTTTAAAAATAAACAAACTGCACTTATGTTACTAAAACTAAACTTGTTATTGGTAAGCGTTTTGCTTACAGTGTCTTACAGCTTTTCGCAAGCGAATATGGGTACCATTAAGGGTACTGTAACTGACAGCGATACCAAACAACCAATTCCATTTTCTCAGGTCATTTTAAGATCTGGTGATGCCATTAAAGGGGGAGCGAACACCGATTTTGATGGAAATTTTCAAATTAATTCAATTTCTCCAGGAGAATATGACATTGAAGTTAGAAACCCAACAGAAGGGTATCAACCTTTGGCATTAGAAGGGGTAATTGTTAGTTCTGGAAAAATTACGTTCTTGTACGATTTGAAAATCGGAAAGGCGAAAGACGTTCAGGATCTTGACGAAATGAAAGTTGTAGCCTATAAGGTTCCATTGATCGATCGTGATGGTGGTGCTTCTGGAGCAACCGTGACAAGAGAAGATATTGCTCGCTTACCTGTGCGTTCTGCTGCAGGTGTTGCGGGAACAGTAGGAGGTGTAAACGCAAATGAAGGTTCTGGAGCAATCAGTGTTCGTGGAGCTCGATCTGATGGTACTTACTTCTATATTGATGGTATTAAAGTACGTGGGTCTTCAAATCTACCGAAATCAGCAATTGAAGAGGTTACTGTAATTACAGGTGGTCTTCCAGCAAACTACGGTGATGCAACAGGAGGTATTATCTCTGTTACTACTAGAGGGCCTTCTGCTAAGTACTTTGGTTCTATTGAGGGTGTGACTTCAGGAATGTATTTGAGTGGAAAGGATCCTGATGGATATGATGGAAAGGTTTTCGGAATGGATAAATTTGGATATAACCTTGTTGAGGGTATGTTCTCTGGTCCACTTTGGATGCAAAAAGATTCTACTGGTAAGAAAATTAAACCAAGATTAGGTTTCTTAGTTTCTGCTAACTATACAGATCAAGTAGACAGTCGTCCTACAGCTGAAGGAACTTACAGAATTAAAAAGGAAAGTCGCGATGCGTTGTTAGCAGAGCCTTTAAGGAAAACTGAAACTGGAACATTCTATAACTCTTCTTTTTTAAGACAAGATGATTTTGAAAAAGTAGATTGGAGAATGAATGCCAGAACTCATATTGTATCTGTTCAAGGTAAAGTTGATGTAAATACTGGACCTTCGGTTAACTTATCATTTGGTGGTTCATTGAATTATGGATGGGGAAATAACTATTCTTATGCCGGTTCATTGATGAACTTCTCAAACCCTGGAGCTTACAAGTCTTTAGATTGGAGAGTTTTTGGTCGATTGACTCAACGTTTCTCGAATACAGAAGAAGGGAACAGTTCAAAAATCAAAAGTGCATACTATACGTTGATGGTCGATTACTCTAAAACGAAAGATGACGCTTACGATCCGAATCATAAATATAATATTTTCAACTACGGACACGTAGGGAAATTTGAGATTGATAGACAAAAAACTTACCAAGGTTTATCTGCCGAACAAAACGGACCAGAGCAAGTTACTATTCCTGCAGAGACGCAAGTTCGCTTTACGCCTTCAGAAACTAATCCTGATTTAGCAGCACAAACTGCTCAGTACTTTTCATTGTATGATTATGCTAATTCTTGGCAAGCTGAAGAAAACTATAGAAACTTAACGCAAGTACTTCAAGGAAATGGATTGAGAAATGGGGATGCTCCACAATCAGTTTATGGAATTTGGAATAACATTGGATCTCCTTACAACTTCTTTGGGAAAAGTGAAACTGATCAAATTCGTGTTTCAGGAACTGGAGCTGTAAATATTGGTGACCACTCTATTGCATTAGGATTTGAGTACGAGCAACGATACGATCGTGGTTGGAGTGCTGGTGACAATGGACCGATCGGTATCTGGACTTTAGCGAGACAATATGCAAATGCACATTTGAACGAGCTTGATAAATCTTCTCCAATTTTGTTTGATTCTATTGGAACTGTTTATACAGGTTACGAGCCGTTAAACACAGGTTACGCTCATACAAGTGGAACCGGTGAATATGGTGGTCAGGCAAATAATGACAATCAATATTTCTTCGATTATAACTTAAGAAAATATTTACAAGAAAATGGAATGATCAACTCAGGTGTTGCTGACAATGAGTACATCAACATCGATCAATACGATCCTAACATTTTCTCATTAGACATGTTTTCTCCAGATGAATTGTTGAATAGTGGAAACTCTTTTGTTTCTTACTACGGTTATGATCACACAGGTAAAAAAGTAAAAGGTCAAACTGACATTAACAACTATTTTACCGATACAGATGAAAATGGAAATTACAAAAGATTTGTAGGTGCATTTCAACCAACTTATATCGCAGGATTTGTAATGGATAAATTTGCATTCCGTGACATCGTATTCAACGTTGGTGTAAGGGTAGATGTTTACGATGCAAATCAACCAGTATTGAAAGATCCATATTTGATTTACAATGCAAAAACGGTTAGAGAAGCGAATGCAGATTTATCGAACGATGCTTCCTTAACTTGGATTGATGGAATTCCTACTTCAATGGGTGACGATTATGTTGTTTATGTAAATGACGAGTTTAATCCAAATGCAATTACAGGATACAGAAATGGAAATGTTTGGTACGATGCGAATGGTGCTGAGGTTGCAGATCCAAAAGTAATTGAAGGGCCAAACGGAATTATGCCTTATCTACAAAATCCGGGTCAGGATACTCCAACTGCTGATGCCTTTGAAGATTACAAAGCTCAAATCAATGTGATGCCGCGTATTTCGTTTTCATTTCCTATTTCGGATGAAGCGTCTTTCTTCGCTCACTATGATATCTTGACAAAAAGACCAACAACTGGTACTCGTTTCGATCCATACCAATACCAGCATATTCAAAACAGAAGTGCTGTTGTTAACAACTCAAACTTGAAACCTGAGAAAACTATTGATTACGAACTTGGATTTCAACAAGTAGTTACAAAAACATCATCTATAAAAATCTCAGCTTTTTATAGAGAGCAGAGAGATAACGTTCAATTGATTAATGTTACTGGAGCTTATCCAAGACAATATAGAACGTATGGTAATAGAGATTTTGGTACTGTAAAAGGTATGACGATTTCTTATGATTTGAGAAGAACAGGTAACATCAGAATGACTGCGAATTATACGATTCAATTTGCTGATGGTACTGGATCTGACGCAACGTCTTCTTCAGGTATTATCAACGCAGGTTTACCTAACTTAAGAACGATTGTGCCTTACGATTTCGATCAAAGACATGCATTCGCAATTACGTTTGATTACCGGTACGGTGAAGGAACTGATTACAACGGACCTGTAATTAAAGGTGTGAACATTTTAGAGAATATGGGATTGAACATCGTTTCAAACATTAACTCAGGTTCACCATATTCAAAACAAGAAAATATTACAAATGCTGCGGCACTTAGTCCTAATGCAGCTGGATTGGATGGTACAACGAATGGGTCAAGATTACCTTGGGCTTACCGTTTAGATCTTCAATTGGACAGAACATTCAATTTAACAATTGGAAAAGGAGATAAGAAAAAAGCAACATTCTTAAATGTTTATTTACGTGTAACAAACCTATTGAATAAATTCAATGTGCTAGGAGTGTACAGAGCGACTGGAAACTCTAATGATGATGGGTATTTAGCGGCAGCTGAAAGTCAAGCGTCTATCCAGAATCAAGCAGACGAGGAAGCATTTAGAAACTACTATTCAATGAAAGTAGATAACCCTTTCAATATTAGTTCTCCAAGAACTATTCGTTTGGGTGTTAAATTCGATTTTTAAATATCATAATTAGAAAAGTATTATGAAAAAGCAAATAATAAATATCGTACTTGGCGCAACTGTTATGTTGTGGACAAATACTGCATTATCTTATTACGGACCTCACAATGGACCGCAAGTAAGTGGGCAATCAAATATTGTTGAAAAAGGAGCGAATTGTACTCCGGCGACATCAAAATTAACGATGTCATTTAATGATGTTAGCGCGCTAATTGAGCAGGGAGGAAGTATGTTCCAGAACCGTTCTACAGGTGTTGCTGCATATGAAGTCCCTAAAGGAAGTAACTTGAAAGTTATTTTCGCTGGAGCACTTTGGATGGGTGGGAAAGACATCAATGGTCAATTGAAGTTGGCGGCACTTACGTTCCGTTCTACAGGAAATGATTTCTGGCCAGGACCGTTATCTGCTACTGCTGGGTCAGGTAATTACGATCCAACCGGTCCTGTAGGAGGAGATGCTACGCGTGATTTCGGTGCAGCAACTATTGATGCAGACCGTTGTGCTTTTTACGATAAGTTCTACACGATTAGAAAGTCAGAGGTTATTGCTTACAATGCATGGTGGGAATGTGATAATGGTATCCAAGATCCTGCAGATTGTGGAGATGTGGTTAAACCTTCGAATGAAATCCTAAACAGAATTTATGCATGGCCTGCACACGGAGATGTTACAAGAGGTGAGGATTATTTCTTAGCTCCATTTTATGATAATCCAGACGGAGCATCCGGTATCGATGGAGCATACAGACCAGAAGATGGAGATACTCCTTGGTACGATGATATTTTAGATAGAGATGATATTGAATGTGGTGTCGATCGTAGAATTTCTTTGTTTGGAGATGAAACGCACTGGTGGGTATTTAATGACAATGGAAATATTCACGGTGAATCGAATGGTGATCCAATCGGTATGGAAATTAGAGCTCAAGCTTTTGCTTTTGCAACGAGTGATGATGTGAATAGAATGACATTCTATAACTATGAAATGATCAACAAAGGAACACAAACTTTGTATGAGACGTACTTCTCACAATACGTTGATGCGGATGTAGGAGGTTATGATGATGATTATATTGGTTGTGATGTTTCAAGAGGTCTGGGATATGCTTATAATGGAGATAACTTGGATGAAACTTCTGGAGGTAATCTTGGATATGGAGAAAATCCTCCTGCAATTGGTGTAGATTTCTTTGAAGGACCATATTTAGATGCGGATTTAAGAGATAATGTTGGACCGTATTTCGATGAAACAACTGAAACTGAAATTATTCCTACTGTTGCTGATGCAATTGCGGATAACGGAATTGTTTACAAAGGAATTGGTTTAGGATATTCTGATGGACTTATAGATAATGAGCGTTTTGGAATGAGAAGGTTTACGTATTATACAGGACAAGGTGCTGTATATCCTTATTCAGATCCTTCTAACGCAAATGAATTTTATAACTTTATGAGTGGTTCATGGGCGAATGGTTCTGAAATGTTTTACGGTGGGCCTGGTTATGGACCAAGTGCAACAACAACTCCATCTGATTATTTATTCCCTGGAGATTCTGATCCATTGGGTTGGGCAACTGCAGGAGCAATTGTAAATGACGATTGGAGTGAGGTTACCGCAAATACGGTAAAAGGAGATAGACGATTTGTACAATCAGCTGGACCGTTTACATTAACACCGGGAGCAATTAACAACATTACTGTTGGTATTGTTTATGGAAGAAGTAATGCAGGTGGGTTATTTGCATCTGTTGAAGCAATGAAACGTGCAGATACTAAGGCACAAGCCTTGTTTGATGCATGCTTTAGAATTTTGGAGCCACCTTACGCACCAAAATTATCTATTCAAGAATTGGAGAATGAGTTGATTTTATCTTTGGATAATCCAGCTGCTTCAAATAACAGTGATGAAGGTTACTACGAAGAGGATAAAGTAAATATTGTTGATCCGTTAGTAGATCGTTTCTACACGTTTGAAGGATATCAAATTTACCAATTGAAAAACGGAGAAACTTCTATTGCTGATATCGGTGATGATACAAAAGCTCAAGTGATTGCACAATGTGACATCAAAAATGGTATTGTTGATTTGATCAACTTTGACTTCGATGAAGAATTAGGATTCTCAATTGGTTCTAAAAAAGTAGACGCGGAAAACAAAGGTATTCGTCATACATTTCAAATTACTGAAGATAAATTTGCGCAAGGAACAAGAACGTTGGTAAATCATAAAACATACTACTATATTGCCGTAGCTTATGCACATAATGAGTTTAAAAAATATGATCCAAACGATCCTTTAGCCTTAGATGGCCAAAGAATGCCGTACATTTCGTCTCGTTTGGGATATGATGGTGGTTCTATTAGATCGGTATCAGGTATACCTCACAATCCATCACCAGAGGCAGCTGGAACAATTTCTAGCCTTGTTTATGGTTCAGGACCTCAAATCAAACGTTTAGACGGTTACGGAAATGGAAATAGAGTTATTAACTTAACTAGTGCTTCTACAAATTCTATTATTCAAAACGGGTACTTGGAAAATCCAGTTTACGATTATGGAGCTGGACCAATTAATGTGAAAGTTGTTGATCCATTGAATGTTGTAGGAGGACACTTTGTTTGTAAATTCAAAGATTATAATACTTCTAATTCAAATGGTGCTGATACAGCTTCATGGGTAATCAAACGTTATACTTCAGATGGTGGAAGTCTTATTGATTCTGTTAGTTCTGATAGAACGATTTGGAATAACAATGAGCAAGTGATACCTGAATGGGGAGTTTCAGTTCAAATTAATCAGGAAAAATATTATGTTCCTGAAGGTTCTCCAAGTGGAGGAATTGAAATTAATTCAACAAAATTATTGTCAGAATCTATTAATTACGTTGATAGTACAAAACGTTGGTTGTCTGTTATTGCTGATAATGATGCGTATTATCCAACGAACTGGATTCGTTCAGGTACGTATGAGCCGAATTTAGATCCAACTACTGGTGATTGTAATCCAGATGTTGCAGATTATTTAAATCCTTGTAACTACCCAGATGAAGTTGGTTATGATGATGCTAAAGAATGGTCTAAAGTACTAGGTGGTGGAATTGCTCCTCATAGAGTTGTAGGTTACCAAGCTAGCTTTATGCCGTTGGCTTACTTTAATTATCCTGGACCTGCTGCAGCTCGTAAAAACGCATCAATTAGTTTCACACCTAGTGTTGATATCGTTATTACTGCGGATAAATCAAAATGGACAAGATGCCCGGTTATTGAATTAGGAAGAGAGGCTGCTTTGAACGTTGGAAACTGCTCACCTGGTGCAATGAGAAAAAGTCAAAGTGTTGATAAAAATGGAAATGTAGACGGAACAGGTACTGGTATGGGTTGGTTCCCAGGATATGCAATTGATGTAGAATCTGGAGCTCGTTTATACTTGGCGTTTGGTGAAAATTCATTTTTGATTTCTGATAATGGTGGTGATATGTTATGGAACCCAACAGATAGAATTGTTGACAATAGCGGAAACCCTATTTTAGGTGGAATGCACCCGATTTATATCTATAGCTTCCAAAATAAAGCGAAGAACAACTATACGTTAGGATACAATTATCCTGCTTATGTTCCTTCTGAAGCTGCCAGTAATTCTACGCATGTTTTATACAATGATATGTTAGCTATTGAAGGAGGAGATAATGCACTTAAGAGAAACGTTTACGGAAGTATCAGTTGGATTGCGAATCCTATTTTATTGGCTGGACAACAGTTTTTAGCTACTGAAGTTTCAATTAGCTTACGTGTAAACAAAGAATACAAAAATTTCTCTACTGCTGCATCACCAACCGGTGGTCCAAATGGAGGTAAGCCAATGTACTCTTGGAACATGGATAATATTGCGACTAGAACCGGTGATATTGATCGTTTGACAGAAGTGTTAGACATCATCAATGTTGTTCCAAATCCATATTATGCTTATTCTGAGTATGAAACAAGTCGTTTGGATACAAGAGTTAAGATTACGAATCTTCCAGAAATATGTACAATCAAGATTTATACGGTAAATGGAAAATTAGTTAGAACATTTAAAAAGGATAGTCCAATTACTTCGGTAGATTGGGACCTTAAGAATTACTCAGGTATTCCGGTATCGGGTGGCTTGTTCCTCATCCATGTGGATGTTCCAGATATTGGAGAAAGAATTGTTAAGTTCTACGGTGGAATGAGACAAATAGATTTACAAGGAATTTAATCAGATTAAAATTAAGTTGAAATGAATAATTCAATCGTAAAAATAAAAAGCGCAGTAGTTGTAGGTTTAGCAGTAATGACTGGGTTTACAAGTATTGCAGGAAATGAAGATCGTGTTGGTTCTGCTGGAGCATCGCATATGTTAGTGAATCCATGGGCTAGAAGTACTGGTTCTGGAAACGCTGGTATCGCAAGTGTTAACGGCTTGGAAGCATCCTTTACTAATATTGCGGGACTTGCATTTACAGATAAAACGCAAATCAAATTCAATTATACAAATTGGATGGGGTCAGCTGATATCGCATTGTACAGTGCTGGAATCGCTCAGAAAATTTCTGAATCTGATGTTATCGCGGTAAGTATGCAATCGTTTGGTTACGGTGACATTCCAATTACTACGGTAAATAATCCTGAAGGAAATATTGGTACTTTCTCACCACGTTCAAATGTCTTTAACATCGGTTATGCTAGAACATTCTCTAGCTCTATTTATGGAGGTATTAATATCAAGGTGATTACAGAAAGTATGTCTAACCTGAAAGCAACTGGTTTCGCTTTTGATGCTGGTATTAGATATGTTACTGGTGAACAAGATCAAATTAAATTTGGTATTACATTAAAAAATGTTGGACCTGTTATGAAGTTTAAAGGTGATGGTTTGGCAAATCAAATTAATTATGTTTCATCGAGTGCTTCGGTAAATGCTGTAGCAACTCTAGAACAAAGATCAGCTACGTATGAATTGCCTTCGCTTCTTTCTATTGGAGGGGCATATGATTTCATCATTAACGAGCAACACAAAATTAACTTGGCACTTGGGTTTACTGCAAACTCATTTTCTTCAGATCAATTCGCTTTAGGACTTGATTACGGAATGACAGCTGCTGGAGTTGCTTTTAACTTAAGAGGTGGTTTCGTTTACGAGAAAAACCTTTTCAGTGCTGAGAATCGTTCTAACGCATTGATTGGACCAACTGCTGGTTTGTCTGTTGATGCTTTAGTTGGAGAAAATAAAAATGCTCTTGGTATCGAATACGCAGTGCGTTTCGCAGGTACATTTGGATTAATTCATACAATTGGAGCGACGATTAGCTTGAAGTAAAAAGAATTTACTATATTTAATATCTCAAGAGAGTCCTATTAAGGGCTCTCTTGTTTTTGTATAATGAAATTAGAATTAACATGTCACAAATAAGTTATTATTCCTTAGAGGGTCTTACTAGACTAAAGAAAGAACTGTATGAAATGGAAACAGTTCAACGTCCAGCGATTTCTGTTCAGATTGGTGAAGCGAGAGATAAAGGTGATTTATCTGAAAATGCTGAATACGATGCGGCAAAAGAAGCTCAAGGATTGCTCGAAATGAAAATTTCAAAGCTCAAAGAAGTGCTATCTAATGCGCGTGTAATTGATGATTCAGATATTGACTCTTCAAAGGTGTTCATTCTTTCAACAGTAAAAATCAAAAACCCGATGAATGGAATGGAAATGATTTATACCTTGGTTGCTGAAAGTGAGGCGAATTTAAAAGAGAAGAAAATTAGTGTGGATTCGCCAATAGGTAAAGGTCTGTTAGGTAAATCTGTTGGTGATATTGCGGAAATTACAACTCCAAATGGAATAATTCAATTTGAAGTTGTTGAAATATCTCGTTAATGGCTACGTTATTTACCAAAATTATTAATGGTGAAATTCCATGTTACAAGGTAGCGGAAAATGAAGAGTTCTTAGCATTTTTAGATATTATGCCCGTTAAGCAAGGACATGTTTTAGTTATTCCGAAGATCGAAGTGGATTATATTTTTAATCTTGAAGATGAACTTTTAGGTCGGATGATGATCTTTGCTAAGATGGTTTCAAAAAAAATTGAGAAGGTCTTTCCTTGTAAGCGAATAGGAGTGACAGTAATCGGTCTCGAGGTTCCGCATGCGCATATTCATTTAATTCCTATTGATAAGTTGGATGATATGAATTTCGCTAAACCAAAACTGAAGTTGGATCAACAAAAATTGGCACAAATTGCCGAGAGTATTGCACAACGATAAAAACAACTGAGGTTTGAACTTAATATTTTGGTTTAATATTTGGTAACTCAATTCTTGAATTAATTTTATGATTGAAATAATGAAACTTACCAATCAGTTCAAGCGCTTTTTTATGCTGTTGTTTACTTTTTTACTTCAGGCATCTTCCTATTCACAACAACCTGTTAATCAGGCCTCTGCATTGCCGGAGAGTCAAAATCAAAGTATTTTGTTTATTGGTAATAGCTATACACATATGAACAGTATGCCTGTACTGTTTGATAAGATAGCTGAGGCGAAAGGTGTGAAGATGTATGTGGAGATGAATGCGTTCAGTAATCATAGTTTTAAGATGCACAGCTTAAAACCAGAGTTGTATGCAAAATTAAAAGAAAGAAAATGGGATTATGTCGTGTTGCAAGGATTTAGTCGTGAACTTTCTTATCCAGAGAATTACATCGATACAGCTTCTGTTCCTTACATTCAAAAAATTTTAGATTCAGTCTACGCAAATAATTCGTGTACGAATGTACTACTTTATATGACGTGGGGATATAAGGACGGTTTTGCGGAACGCAGTGAAGTTGATACATACACAAAAATGAGTGACACTGTAAAGCGAGGTTATGAGTATATTTCAACAAAGTTCAACCTACCTATTGTGCCAGTTGGACAAGTTTGGCAGGATGTAAGAAGTAAATCACCTATTAATTTATACCGTGAAGATGGTCAACACCCAACCTTGGAAGGTTCTTTTTTGATTGCCTACACTTTCTTTACGTCCATTTTTAAAAACACACCAAGTGGTTCTTATAGTAAAGGGATTCTAGAAAAGGATGCTGATTTTCTTGCGAATACTGCTTATAAGTACGTGAATCTGCATTTGGAGGAATTTAAGTTGATTGGCGACGTCGTCAAGGTGAAGCCCGTGAGGACTAAAACTGGAGAGTATTTAGCGCATTGTACCGCTTACTTTCCAGATGCGATTTCAGTTAAATGGTATTTTGGAGACGGTAAATCATCCACCGATTCGATTGTGACACACAAGTTTAAATACGCACAAGAATACATTGTGACGCTTGTTGTTGAAGAGGAATGTGGCGAACGTAAAATTAAGAGAAAGATAAAGTTTGAAAAGCCTTTAGCTCCATCACCGTACGAGCGCAAAAAGCCTAAGCTTGAAGTAACAAACACTAAGAAAAACTAATTTACTCGAAATAGTCGATTAAAGAACTTGCTTATCGGGACAAGGATAAAAGATAGTTTTGCTTTAATTTGATCCAAGTACTTTATAAAAATCACAAAAGTTGTAATAAATAGTATTGCTCCAACTGTTACTTGCAGTGGGTTTAAATTTTTGTAGCAATATTTATTCAATCCAAATCCTAAAATACTTCCGTAAAGTACAATCATGTGAATGATGTATATCGTCAATGTGTTTTGTCCTACTTTTAGGAATAAGCTAGTGTCCTTTATTCGCTTTCCTAAAAGTTTATCGATGAACATCAATACTCCTAACTCCATAAATACCATTCCAAGGCGGTTGTAAAGCCAGTTTAAGCGCACTATTTTTGGGTTTCTTCCGCTAATAGTTGCCCAGATTGAATCAGTTACTTCGAGTAATTCGTGTGAATAGTGATAAAGTATGAAACCTACAATTACGAATACTCCAGCAAAGTAATATTTTGTTACAATTTTATGCAAAGAGTGTAACAAGGCACCGATCATTGATCCAAACATCGTATAACCCATCCATGGCACTATAGGGAAGATAGATTTATGCTTAGGTCCATGAAAAAATGATTCTAGGAATGAATTGTTTATTGGCAACCATTGTTGGTCATCTGGCATATTTTGAAAATACAAAAATGACGTAAAAAGTATAATTCCGGCAATCATGAAATAAATCCATAATGGAATTATTTTTATCAGTTTGTAAAGTAAAAACAGCACTAGAATAGAGAAGATGCCAGCCGCAATACATTCTAAAACATGGAATGAGTACCATTGAAGCATATAACCCCAAAAGAACAGTTCTACAACACGTTTGAATCCTTTCTTAACTCGAAGGTTAGAAAAGTAAGGTTCATCTTGTTTTTGAAGTAATAGGTAGGTGAAAATCAATCCTGTTACCGTCAAGAA
Organism: uncultured Flavobacteriales bacterium; assembly: GCA_963925035.1. Lineage (GTDB taxonomy): Bacteria > Bacteroidota > Bacteroidia > Flavobacteriales_D > Crocinitomicaceae > UBA4466. The sequence goes on along the minus strand of CAWUSK010000039.1, from coordinate 40,782 downwards.
TACCGGAGCTGTAAAACCACGAATATAATACCATGTTGAAAAAATAGCATTGTCGTGGTCTCTAAACACGTCCATAAGCGAATCATCGACAAAATGTCCCTCTAACATTAATAATATGGCAACCGAACGTGCCATATCAATAAACTTGAGTCGCTTTCCTTTAACCGAAACTTCCTTTACTTTTAAACCAGACATTTTAACCTTTTCGTTTTAATGTTAACCGTATTTTTTCTTTCAACGAGTTTATTTTTTTATCAATTCCAGGCTTTAACTTGATGATAAATGCAAATAAAACTACAAATAAAACTGCCCCGAAAATTGCTTCCATTCCGCTAAGTGATTTGCTAAAATACGTATTTAATCCTATTCCGATAAACGCTCCATATAAAACCATTGTATGCAGCACGTAGATGATTAATGTGTCTTGGCCCATCGCCGAAAAAAGACCTTCTGTAAATTTGAATTTTGTATCAATTAATATCAATATGGTCAATAGCGTTACTATTTTTATTAGTGTGATAAAAGAATATCCTGATGCGCTAAACTCTTCTGTAAAAAAGTAAATTCCAAAAACATGAAATAATATTCTTAAAGTGAGTAGACAGCAAACCGCAATTATTAAAAATTTATACCAGAATGATTTAGAATGAATTTGCGATTCATATTTACCGAAAATTGCTCCAAGAACACCACCAGATAAAATATATCCTACCCAAGGGGAGATAGGGAAAATGGAGTGTTCTCCGTGAAAAATATTTTGAATTATTGCTGGTGCATTACTTGGGAAGTATGCGCTTCCCATTCCTTTTAGGTAAGATTTCAATCCAAAAATTATTATAGCGAGGACAAATAGGTAAATAACCAGCGGTATTTTTTTAATGTAACTTGAAAGAATGTAAATGAGAATGATTACCAATATTCCGAAACCAATAGACTGCAATACATGAAAAGCGAAGAACCTATCGTTGATTTTACCGGATAAATAATAAGGAATATTTTTAATGTTTAATTGTAGCATGTATCCAATAATAATAACTTGGATGGCACGACGTAAGCCTTTTTTAACTCGTGGGTTCTTAAACGGATTGTCGTATTGTTTTTTAACGAGTAAAAACACAAAAATCAACCCCGTTATCGTGAAAAACAATGGAGCAGTTAATCCGCGCAATTGAATCCAAAAATCAAAAATAAAGTTCCCTGATGTTCCTTGAGTTATAACCTTGAATTTTAACGCCGAATAATTTTGAAAAGTAGCTGTGATGAAATGCCCTTGAAGCATCAAAATAATAGCGATGCTTCTAGCCCAATCAATAAAATGTAAACGTTTAGGAGAGTTTGACACAGCTGAATTTTCGGCTAAATTAATACAATCTCTTGGATTTATTTTATTTCTGTTGAAATGTACAATCTTAATTCTTCAGGCTGGTCTTTTAAGCTCAAATAGATTGATTCTAAGGTAAACCCTGTTTTCGATGTTGTATCTAATTCCATGTCAATTGTTATTATTTCTCCTGGTGCTAAGGTCATTCTACTAGCACTAGCAGTTACACAGTCGCAAGTAATACGAATAGCATTCAGCTCAACGGAATTCATAGATTCATTTTTCACTTTAAACGACTGTTTAATAATATCGCCTTGCCTACTTGTACCTGCATCCTTCACTGGATTGTCGGAAACAATCGCAAATTTCTGATTTTCATTTAAATAGCTGACACTCTGAATTTCAATTTTTCTTTCTATCGCAGCATTTCTGGAGTAAACGGAGTTTTGAACGTCATTCGGATTGTCACTTGTTAATTGGTTAGCTGTATATTCTCCAAAAGGAACTTGAGAAAAAACAACTTGCCCTCCATTGTTTGCAGTTGCATCTAGATATTTCACGAAAACGCCATCATTGAATTCACGCATATAATTAATCAATGATGAAATTCTACGCTTTGTTAAATTAACATTGTAATCTGTCTTGGCTAGCGGACTAGCGAAACCTTTAATAGTGATGTTTATTTTTGCGCCTTTGTCCAATTCTTTTAACAGTAAATTTCTAAATAATGTTAAATCAGAAGCACCTTTGTCGACATATTCAATAAAGAAGTTTTCGATTTCTTCTTTTGCAAATTCAGCTTTTTCTCCATTTAGGCCATTAGCATATTCGTTTTTGTATTGATCCAACATTGCCGTATATTCACTATAGGTAGTAATATAATTTAATCGAGTTAAAGTGTCTCGAGAGCGTGGATTAGGAACATCATTGTGAAAGTAAAGTGTTACTGGCAATCGCTTATTTAACTCCTCTAAAGTTTCTTCTTTCGAAGGGGGCTCTTCAATTATTGGAGGGCTTAACATGAAAATATCACTGCAACAAGTAGGGTTTTTACTAAAATAAACTCCGATTCTATTTGATGTTACAAAAGAACTGTCATTTGCGTTGAAATAATACAAATCATTAGCGCTACTGTTGACCGGTAGTCCAGCATTAATTGGGTCTTCAAATCGATCTGTATATTCAGAATAGAAAACATCCAAACCACCGAATCCATTGTGCCAAGATGATGAGAAATACAATCGGTTAAGTTTATTATCCCACCAAGGAGTTACTTCATTGTCCATTGTGTTTAAAGCGCTAATTGACCGTGCCTTTCCGAATTGATTCCCATTTTTAATTTTACTGTAATATAAATCCAATCCACCTTCAGAATCTTCTCGGTCAGAAGCGAAAATTAATGTTTCATCTCCGTTTAGTTTTGCGATACATGGCATTGTAGTGTTTGTCCCAGGTTCGTTTATAATTTCACCTAAGGAATCGATTTGCGACCATCCTCCGTTGTTGTAATAAGCGACCATGATTTTACACGAATAATTATAACCTTTTTCTGAACATTGGCTAAAATAAAAGCGATTACCATCCATAGAAAAACTTCCGTTTCCTGAATTTAAATGATCAAGAAAGAGTTCTTTTATTTGAGTCGATTGTTGGAATTTTAAATCTTCAATTTTACTTCTATACAAAGAGGTTTTGTATTCTGTTGAATAGACTTCTTCCGCCGCACTAATGGAGTCTGCTCTCAGACTTGAAAAAATCAATTCCCCGTTATAAATGCCATGTCCAAACTCCGAGTTTTGTGTATTCACTGTTTCGGGTAATTTATCTATAACGGCATTGGCAGTATCTATAATTGCAGACTTTGCCCAAACGGTGCTCGCTAACTCTTGTTTCGATTTGAGGTACAAATAACTTTTTTTGTCTTTGTAATATTTCTTCTTGGCCCGCTTGAATGTTTCAAGCGCTTGGTCAAATTTTCCATTTTGCTTCTGCATTAAGCCAAGTTGTAGAAGACTTGAGGGATAAATACCAGCTTCTTCACGCTCGTAAACTTTTGCGTAATAATATTCGGCTTTTCTGTAGTCTTTGTAAGCACGATTCGTTTCTGCCATTCTCCAAAGAATATCAACAGTTTGAGAGTCAAACTCCATTACTTTTCCGTAATATTCTAAGGCATAGAAATAATCTCCTTTGTCAAATTGTTCTTGAGCAAAAGCAAGGTATTTTTTTAAATTATTCTGACCGAAAACTGTCGAGAATGAACCTAAAATGAAAAATATTAGATATAATCTGGACATATTCTGTGTACTATTTTTTTAGGTTTAAACCGATGTAAAATGTAACGGACTGCGATTTCAAATCCACCCCTAGCACGACTGGCGGGAACTAATTTTGAAAAATTTATATCGTAACTCAGTCCAACGAACCAACTTTGGTAATCCATTCCTAATGACAAATATCCAGCATCTTTGTTTCTAAACCAGCCTCCCGCATACAATGCGCGGTATTCACCTAAACGGTCTTTGAGTGTATATTTAAAGGAAGACCCAAAAATAATTTCGTTGTATTTTCCTTGAAATGACAAGTTCACAGAAGGAATAATATCCCAATCAAACCCAATCTTGTAAATTCCCTTTGCGAAAATATTTGTGCGAATGTCTCTAAGAATAACATCGTTGTAAAACCCTTGATTTGGCTTGTTTAAATTGTACGCTCCAACACCTCCAATGATATTGAATCGCTTGTTAACATAGTATTCATAAACCGCTCCAATTCCGAGTGAAAAATTAGTTTTTCGATCATTACTTAATACTTCGTTTGATGAAAGTGAAGGGTTGTACTGAATTCCATCATATTGGTTGTTGAAATACAGTTGATCGAAATTTAATTGTCGGTGATTCATGCCTATATTTAGGCCCGATCGAACTGTATGCGTTGAATCTTTTGATAATTTAATTAAATAAGAAACGTTTCCTTGAAGTTCGATTGTTCTTAAACTTCCATCTCCCACAACATCGTGAAAAAATAGAATACCGTAACCTAAATTTTTATGTTTCGCGAGTTTTCCATCTGCAGAAAGTGAAAGAGTGGTGTAGGGAACAGTAACACTTCTCCATTGATCGCGGTAATTTGCTACAAAACGGTAATCACCATTGAAATTTCCAGCATTTCCTGGGTTCTGAAAAAGTGGATTGTCGTTGAATTGTGACCAATGTATATCTTGGGCCTCAACAGCATTTGTTAGCATCAATTGAAACAAGATAATTAGTAGTTTTCTCAACCCTTTCAAAATTATCAGATGAAGGTACAAAAAAAGAGTCTGGAAACAAAAAAGAGCGGTTTTATCCTTCGTAAAACATTAAAAACAAGACCAATCCAAGAATAAACAAAAGCATGAATAATTTCGGGTCTTTGTACAAAGGTCGTTTGCTACGCTTGGTTACTTTTTCGTACTCATGGTGAAGACGTGAAAAGTCCTTCTGACGTTTAATTTGTACGTCAGTTGGATTTAAGTCCGTCTTTTCTTTATTTAAAATGAATTTTTTCATTTCTCTCCTTTCCATTTTTTACCGATTTTCTTTAGAATACGGTATACTCTCATTTTAGCATTCGATTCAGTAATAGTGTAAATTTCGGCAATTTCTTTGAAACTTAACTCTTGAAAAAAGCGTAATTCAATGATTTCCAATTGACCCTCTTCTAATCCGTTCAACATTTCGACCAATTCTTCCTGTTGCTCAACACTCATTTTTGAACCGATATCAGCTTCAGTTGCCAGTTCTGTGATTCTATTTTCATCAATCGGAACTGAATAATTTTTCTTTTCACCTCTAAAAAATAGCGCCACTTCGTTTTGAGCAATGCGATACAACCAACTACTAAAAGGAAATCCTCGATCTTCGTACTTATCAAGGTTTGCCATTGCTTTCATGAAGACAAGTTGTGTAATATCTCCAGCTGTATCTTCCATTCCCCCTAATTTTTTAAAGACAAATCGAAATATCTGATCAAAGTATTTTTCATAAAGTAACCCAAAGTCAGAACGTTTCTTTTTTGCTAAAAGAACTAATTCCGCATCGCTAAAAATATTGCTATTTGGTTTTCTATTCAAGTTGGGCTTTTAGTAAGGAAATACAGAAATTAAAAAAAGTAACTGTGATAGTATTTTTTTCCACAATGACGCAAATATAAAGAAAAGTGTGTTTCCGAAATCAAGTCTACAATGACAAAAAGTCACTTGCCTAGATCTTTGCTTTGCCTTTTTCAATAAGAATTCAAGGCGTGCTCAATGAAACAGGAATTATTTTCCCTTTGATCCATTGATTCGCGCTCAGTGCAAAATCAACAATGTATTCTGCCATTTTTTCGGCAGAAACAGGTGCTTCATATCCGGGGAAAGCTTCTTCTAACATTTCTGTTTGAGCAGCACCTAGACATAAACAATTCATAGCGATGTCTGAATCTTTAAATTCTTCAGCAAATAATTCAGTAAAACTGCACAAAGCTGCTTTTGACGTTGAATACGCACTTAATCCTGCAAACTTTACGCTTCCTTGAAATCCCCCCATTGAACTAATATTCACGATGTGGCCTTTTGTCATTTTAGAAAGCACTGCTTGCGTTGTTTCCATTACTCCAGTAACATTCACATTGTAGCTTGTTGTAAGATCTTCATGCGTCAATTCAAGAAATGGCTTATTCACCAATTTTCCAGCGTTGTTGATAAGAATGTCGATGGATTCTAATTGCGAAAATATCTCCGTGCATTTTGAACGAACATCGCTTCCGCTTAAATCAAGACCATAGCAAGTAACGTTTTTGTGTATTGAAAAGTGGCGATTCATCTCATCTGCATTCCGCGATAACGCGAGAATACGATTTGACGGTTCTTTCGCTAATAGGTCAACGATAGATTTACCAATACCACGACTTGTGCCGACAACAACGATTGTTTTATGCATCGTATGAAATTACTACTTCTTGAGATGATGGATGCGCTTGACATGTCAGAATATAACCTTCTTCCACTTCTTTGTCGGTCAATGAATAATTCATTGTCATTGTGCATGAACCTTCCAATACCTTAGCGCGACAAGAACCACAAACTCCGCCTTTACATGAATATGGTGCATCTAATCCATCGCTGTTTACTTTGTCAAGAACGGCTGGTCCGTCTGCCGCTAAATTATAATGCGTTTTTTCAGCATCAAGTATGACAGTGACTTTTGCTTCACCTTCTAATTTATTTTCAATCATTTCAGTTTTACTTTTCAATAAAACAGGCGTTGTAAATAACTCGTAGTTGATTTTATTTTCGCTTACACCAAACATTTTTAAAACGTCTGAAACTTCAGCAATCATTTTCTCTGGTCCACACAGTAAAAAAGCATCAGCTTTTAGCAATTGTAGATGCTCCTTGACTAGAATAGAAAAAGTTGTCGTGTCAATTCGACCAGAAACAAAACCATCTTTTTCCTCACCACTTAAAAAGTAAGTAGCTTTTGTATGTTTGAATGCATCAATTTCGGAGTGGAATAAGATATTTTCTTCTGTTCTGTTTCCAAAAAACAATTCCAACGAATTTCCTTTTGCTTCAATGTCTTTAGCGAATGCCATAATTGGAGTAATTCCACTTCCAGCTGCAATTGCAACAATTTTCTTAGCGTTTTCAGGAATACTAAAAGTTCCCATCGGATGTGAAACAGTAATTACATCACCAACTGCTAAGTCATTGTTAAACCATTTAGATAGAGTTCCTTTTGCCACTTCTTTTATTGCTACAGAAATTGGTTCGTTTATACCACTGCAAATAGAATATGAACGGCGTACCTCTTTTCCGTTGAGTTCAACATTGAAATCTAGGTATTGTCCTGGTTTAAAGTTGAATTCATTTTTTAATTCAGCTGGAATATCCAAGGTAACCTTTACTGTATCGCTCGTTAATTTCTCGATGTTCAAGACTGGAATTTCGAAAAACCCTTTGTGAGTTTTTGTTTTCGATGATTTTGAAAATAATTTTTTAAAAAGTGCCATAATTTTTATTCGTCAAATGAAACTACTAATTTTTCGCTAGTAGGGTGCGATTGGCACGTTAATATATAACCTGCTTCTACTTCGTCTGCTTCTAGTCCGTAATTCACATCCATTCGAACAGATCCTTCTATAATTTTTGCTTTACATGTACAACAAACGCCACCTTTACAAGCGTAAGGTAAATCGGCTCCAGCTTCTTGTGCAGCGTCTAATATATTTATTCCCGTTGAAAGTAAATGCAAATCAATCTCATCTCCATCCAAAATGATTTTAATGTTTGAATCGATTTTAGGTTCATCTTTCGGAGCCTCAACTACTTTATTTCCTGTTGGAGTTGTAAATAACTCAAAATGAATTTTATGTTCATCTACGTTATTTGCAATTAAGCCGTCTTTTACTCCCAAAATCATTTGTTCTGGACCGCAAATGTATACGTTGTCAATTTCTGTATGTGCTAAAAACGCTTTGAACAATTCATTCGTTTTTTTCTCGTCAATGCGACCTTTTTGAATAGCATTTCCAAGTCCTTCACGCGAAAAGATGTGCACAACACGCAAACGACCCATGTACTGGTTCTTTAATGCTTCGATTTCCTCTCTAAAAATAACGGAAGCAAATCCTTTATTTCCGAAGAACAAAGTAACATCGCAATTCGGTTCTTCATGAAGCGCTGTTTTAGCAATAGAAAGTATTGGTGTAATTCCACTTCCTGACGCGAATAAAACATGAGATTTACTGCTATTTGGTTCTGGTATAAACTTAAAAGTCCCTGTTGGCGTCATAACCTCCAGTTTCATTCCCGTTTTTAACTCATTACTCGCGTAGGTAGAAAACTGACCGTTTTCAACTTGCTTTACAGCAACGCGCCACTGGTTTTCAAAAGGTGCAGAACAAAGAGAGTATGAACGTCTAATATCTTCATTGTTGATAGTCGCTCGCAAGGTTAAATATTGTCCCGAAACATAAGCGTAATCTTCAGTCAAATCGGACGGTATATGAAATGAAATGGAGACAGCATCTTCCGCTTCTCTGGTAATATCGAGAACAGTAAGTGTATGAAATTTCGGTGTCATATTCTGCTTAATTTGGTGACAAAAATACTCATTATTCTCCTTGAAATCGTTTTAAATTAGGTTCTATTCGTTCAAACCTTAAAAATTTAGCTGTAAATCGTCTATATTTTTGTAAATTTGTAGGAGATATTTAGAACAAAATGAAAGAACAAGATATAGCAATTCTTGAACAGAAATTTCAAGAAAAAATTGACAACGATATTAAGATCGAGCCAAAAGACTGGATGCCAGACGCATACCGAAACACTTTGATTCGTCAGATTTCTCAGCATGCTCATTCTGAGATTGTTGGGATGTTGCCGGAAGGAAATTGGATTACTCGTGCGCCTAATTTAAGACGAAAAGCAGTATTGCTTGCGAAAGTTCAGGACGAGGCAGGTCACGGTTTATACTTATACAGCGCAACAGAAACTTTGGGAGCGGATAGGGAAGATACAATTGACGATTTGAATTCAGGCGTTGCAAAGTATTCTTCGATTTTTAATTATCCAACACTTACTTGGGCAGATATGGGAGCTGTTGGCTGGTTAGTTGATGGCGCAGCAATTATGAATCAAGTCCCATTGTGCAGATGTTCTTACGGACCGTATGCGCGCGCAATGGTTAGAGTTTGTAAGGAAGAGTCGTTTCACCAACGTCAAGGATTTGAAATCATGATGAAATTGGCTGCAGGAACTCCTGAACAAAAAGACATGGCTCAAGATGCGTTAAATCGTTTTTGGTGGCCAGCAATTATGATGTTCGGACCAAATGATGCTGAATCAAAACATACTGCGCAATCAATGAAGTGGAAAATTAAACGCCACACAAATGATGAACTTCGTCAACAATTTATTGATGTAACTGTTCCACAAGCAGAATTGATTGGTTTAACATTACCTGATCCATTGTTGAAATTCAACCAAGAAACAGGGCATTACGAGCACGGACCTATTGATTGGGATGAGTTTTGGCAAGTTGTGAAAGGAAATGGACCTTGCAATAAGGAACGAGTAGATGCGCGTAGAAAGGCAAAAGAAGAAGGGCTGTGGGTGAGACAAGCTGCTCTAGCGTATGCAGAGAAGAAAAAAATGAGAAAACAAGCGAGTTAATAATAGAATTTCGAATTAGGTAATTTCTAATTGCGAATTTTAAATTGATTAAAAATTTACTGAAAGATTAAGCATTAAATTCTTGATCGCTGCAAGTAGCAACGAAGTTAATCTTCTAGTCTTAAAGTCTAAAATAGATATGTCAAATAACGATAACTGGCCTCTGTGGGAGGTTTTTATTAGAAGTAAACAAGGTTTGAACCACAAACATGTTGGTAGTTTGCGTGCCGTAGATGCTGAAATGGCTGTGGAAAATGCAAGAGACGTTTATACGCGTCGTTCGGAAGGAATTAGTATTTGGGTGGTTGAATCAAACAATGTCTTTGCTTCTGATCCTGCTGATGCAGAAGAATTATACGAGCCTTCAGATTCTAAAGTATATCGTCATCCAACTTTTTACGAAGTGCCGGATTCAATTTCTCACATGTAATTAAGGTATAATGAATTCACTTTTTGAATATTTATTGCGTATTGGTGATGATAGTTTAATTCTAGGACATCGTCTTTCAGAATGGTGCGGGCACGGTCCAATTTTGGAAGAAGACATTGCCATGACGAATATTGCACTTGATTTCGTTGGACAAACGACAACTATATTAGAATTAGCTGGTGAAGTTGAAGGGAAAGGAAGATCCAACGATGAGTTGGCTTTCTTACGTTTCGATAAAGATTACAGAAACCTTCTTTTAGTAGAACAACCAAATACTGATTTTGGATTTACAATGATGCGTCAATTCTTATTTGATGCGTATCGTAAACCGTTGTTTGAAATTTTGATGAAATCGAATAATCCTCGTTTGGCGGGAATTGCTGAGAAATCATTGAAAGAAACAAAATACCATTTACGTCATTCTTCTGAATGGATAATTCGTTTGGGAGATGGAACTGAAGAATCGCACAGCCGAATTCAAGAATCATTGGATACAATGTGGCGATACACGGGTGAATTGTTCTATAAAGATACTGTAGATGCTGAATTAACTGTAAGCGGTGTTTTGCCCGATATGAGTGGATTAGAAGCTCAATGGAAAAAAACAGTCGATGAAGTTTTTGCCATGGCAACATTGGAAATCCCTGAAAGTCCTTGGAAATTTGAAGGTGGAAGAATTGGAAAACACTCTGAACATTTAGGATATATTTTAGCTGAATTACAATACATGCAACGCGCTTATCCAAATATGGAATGGTAACAGAACTTGAAATATGGAGATACCTGGAGGAAGTCTTTGATCCAGAAGTTCCTGTTCTAACTGTTGTCGATTTAGGTGTTGTACGTGCTGTAAAAGTCAGTGAGAATTCTTGTCACATTAAACTTACTCCAACCTATAGTGGCTGTCCTGCAATGAAACGCATGGAAGAGGATATCATTGATAAATTGGCTGAAAAAGGAGTTGAAAACGTAACAGTTGAATTAGTTCTTTCTCCTGCTTGGACAACAGATTGGTTGACAGAGAAGGGGAGAATTAAATTGCGTGAATACGGAATTGCACCGCCAGAAAACGAACCGGACAAAAGCACTTTATTTGCGGATCCTGCTGTTGTTCCTTGTCCACAATGCACATCTAAAAACACACGATTGGTAAGTCAATTTGGAAGTACTGCTTGTAAAGCGCATTACCAGTGCAACGATTGCCTTGAACCATTCGATTACTTTAAGTGTTTGAAATAAAGTTAGAAGTCTGTTTTGAAGTATATTAATTTCACTTTTCCCTTAATTTTTCTTTTCGCAATTTCAAGTTGTTCAACTACTGAGCATGAGAAGCTAGTGGAGCTCGACAAAATTCCAGATTACTTCAATACAATTCAAGCAGATAATTCTACCACTTTTTCGTATCCATCAGAAATGCTTATCACAGAAAACTTGAAATACGAATCGAAGTTTCAGTTTTCGGATTTGATAAATGTACAATATGTCGCACTTCAGGAGGATAATAAAGAAGAAGGAATGGACTTAAAAGCATTCTCAATTGATAAATTAGAGGAGCTTCAACAAAAAATGATAGAACCTTCTTCAAACAAGCTAACTGCTTTTGAATTGAAAAAAATCAATGGTTACGAAACTGTATTTGAAGCAGACACTTATGGTTGGTCGAGTAAATTAGTTTACTGGATTTCTGTCGTTGAATTGAAGTGTAAATTCATTACAGCAATTGCCTGGACGACAATCGACCGAAAAGAAAAATTTCAAAAAGATGCTGCGTTCTTGGTGAAGTCGTTTAGGATCAAAGATTAATAATGTCTCAATTGATCAAGTCTTTTTTCTTGTAGTCTATAAAACATCAGTCAAATGGATATCAAAAATCAACACTGAATTCCCCGGGATTCCATTGTGTTCATTCGACCCATAGCCCAAAGCCGAAGGAATCAATAATTTACCAGTACCACCTTTTTTGAAATAAGGAATTCCTTCCGTCCAACCTTTAATAACACCTTGTAAATTGAACGTGGCTCCAGAAGCCGAACTTTCGTCGAAAATTTGACCGTTCAGATAGTAACCAGTGTAGGCAACTTTTACTGTGGAATTGGAATTACAACTTACACCAGTTCCTTGTGCATCTATCACATAATATAGTCCGGTGCCAGTTGGGATAGCATTTAATCCATGTTCTGCAATATAGTCTACGATTGCATTCTCGTCTTTATCCGCTTGAATTTCTTTCTTTTTACAAGAAAACAATACAAGTGATAGCATTAAAATGGGTACAATTATTTTCATCAGTTCATTAAAAAAAGAAGAAAACACCTTCAAGAATGAAGGCGCTTTCAAAAGTATATGCTTATCCTAAAAACGGGTACCTGTAATCAGATGCTGGAACGAATGTTTCTTTAATCGTTCGAGCAGAAACCCAACGCAATAAGTTCATTGGTGCACCTGCCTTATCATTAGTACCAGAACCTCTAGCTCCACCAAATGGTTGTTGTCCAACAACAGCTCCAGTTGGTTTGTCATTGATGTAGAAGTTTCCAGCTGCATTTTCTAATTTTTTCATTGCCAAATTAATCGCATAACGATCGTTTGAAATGATTGAACCTGTCAATGCATAATCAGAAGTACCGTCAACCAATTCAAGTGTCGCTTCGAAATCATTCTCATCGTATACGTAAATCGTTAAAACTGGTCCAAAAATTTCTTCACACAATGTTTTGAATTTTGGATTTGTCGTTACGACAACTGTTGGTTCAACAAAGTATCCAACTGATTTATCGTAATTTCCACCAACGATTATTTCAGCATCTGATTGTCCTTTTACGTAATCAATGTATCCAGCAATTTTATCAAAAGAAACTTCTGAAATTACTGCGTTAACAAAGTTTGAAGTATCCTCAGGTGAACCCATTTTAAATGAACTCACTTGTTCAATAATGATTGATTTCACATCTGCCCAAAGGTTAGAAGGAATGTAAGCGCGAGACGCAGCAGAACATTTTTGACCTTGGTATTCAAACGACCCACGCGTGCAAGCAGTCGCTACTTCAGCTGGATTTGCTGATTTGTGAACCATGATAAAATCTTTTCCACCAGTTTCTCCAACTATTCTTGGGTAACTTCTGTAGTTGCCAATATTGTTCCCTATCTCTTTCCAAAGATGTCTAAAAACACCTGTTGAACCTGTAAAGTGCAATCCTGCGAAATCTCTGTGTTTAAAAATAACATCACCAGCAGTTGGTCCGTCAACCGAAATCAAATTGATTACTCCGTCTGGAACTCCAGCTGCTTTGAATAATTCCATTAAAACTTGAGCAGAATACATTTGAGATTCAGCAGGTTTCCATACAACAACATTTCCCATCATTGCAGGAGCTGCGCATAAATTTGCGCAAATTGAAGTAAAGTTAAAAGGAGAAATAGCGAAGATGAATCCTTCTAAAGGACGGTATTCTAATCTATTCCACATTCCTGGTAATGATTCAGGTTGCTGCTTATAAATCTCAGTAACGTACTGAACGTTAAATTTAAAAAAGTCAATTAATTCGCATGCAGCATCGATTTCTGCTTGCATTACATTTTTAGATTGTGCCAACATAGTGGATGCATTCACTTTATCTCTAAAAGGTCCCGCTAACAAGTCTGCTGCTTTTAAAAATACAGCTGCTCTTTGCTCCCAAGGTAAATTAGCCCACTCTTCACGTGCCGTCATAGCTGCGTCAATCGCCTGATTTACGTGAGAAGCATCTCCATAATTAAAATGTCCCAACACTTTTTTGTGGTCGTGCGGTGGTGACATTGATCTTTTATTCGATGTACGAACTTCCTTCCCTCCAATGTGCATAGGCACATCAATTGGAGCTTGATCATACATTTCTTTGTATTTTGAAATTAGGTTTTTGTGTTCAGAAGTACCTGGCGCATAAGGCCTAACGGGTTCGTTAGTTGCCACAGGAACTTGAAATAAAGCATTCGACATAATTGTGTAATTTTATTGCAAAAGTAAGCAATGTTGTTTATCCTTGCAAAGTACCTAATTTAAAACTGAAGTTGACAAAATTATTTTATAAAATATCAATCATCGTTTTCATTGGCTTTAGTTCAATCGCGGATGTTGTTGGTCAAAATTCTTTTAATGATTTATTGAAAGAAAGAAACAACACGAAAAAAGCTGAGATTGGTTTAGAATTATTTTATGAATATAGAGTTAACGATTTTGATTCTCTTAAATTTTTGGCGGTGAATTTGCTCTTAGATGTATCTGGTGAGAATAGTGCTTTTCCGCGTGCAGTCGGCGAAATGACTTTAGGTGCTTATTATGTGCAAAATGGAAAGATTAAAGATGGAATTCTCAATCTAAATAAAGCGAAGGAATATTTTGAAATCAGTGGAAATTTAACTCAGACGTCGGAGGTTTTAATGGAAATTGGTAATACGCATTATCTTTCAGGGAATTATGAGCAAGCAATTAAGTCGTATTTGAAGTCAATTAAGGTCGGTGCAAGATCGCCTGACAAAACGTTAGTGTTTGCAGCAAAAATGGGACTCGGACAGGCGTATTGTGCTATCGGTGACACTTCAGTTGGTATCTTTAGCATTCTTCAATTTAAAGATGAGGCAGTGCGATTGAAAAAGTATGTATCTGTGACGAATGCTTTTGCAACTTTGGGGATGATAGAAATGGATAGAGGTAATATGGAGTTATCTCAAGAGTATTATCAAAAAAGTATAGATTATAGTTTAAAAACTACTTCTAAGCGAATGGTATCAAATGCATATACTAACAAGGCTATATTGTTTTTCAATATGGACATTATGGATTCATCGCTGATTTATTTTGAGAAGGCACTGCGCTTAAGACAAAGGCTGAACCGAATGGATAATATCATTGAAAGTCATTTTAATTTGGCCAGTTATTATCAAGCGAATGGTGATGTTGACAATGCCTTATACTATTACGGCGTTTCAGTTGATTTAGCAGAAAGTGGAGGATTTAACGTCGATGAAATAGATGCGCTAGTTGAAATGATGGCGATTTTTGAGGAAAGAGGCAATAAAAAGGAAATCTATAGAATTCAGGAGCGTATCGATTACTTGAATGAGTTTGTTTCAGATAAAAAAACAATGGACGATGAAATTTTAGACTATGCGGCAGGTTTGCTAAGTGATTTACCAGATGAAAAGCCGGAAGAAAAAGAAAAGTCCTACGCTTATATTTGGCTGTTATTAGGAGGAATAGCAGTGCTATTGATTTTTGGAATATTGAGAAAGCCCTAATTAAGTTTTGCCAGGTATTCCAGTTTGAAGGTTGGAACAAACACTTCGAACAATTCTCCATCAACCAAGTTTTTGAATGTATAAAATCCCTTCATCATTCCAATTTCTGAACATAAGTCACAACCACTTGTATAGGTGTAACTTTCTCCTGGTTTAAGAATTGGTTGCTCACCAACAACGCCTTCACCATTTACATAGCGAGCTGTATAAAGCGAATCAAAAATATACCAATCTCTCTTCATTAACTGAACACTGAAAGTATTCGTGTTTTCGATGTAAATGCGATAATTAAATAAGAACTCTGATTTCACAATATTCGACATGTCCGTTCTAAACTGTGTTTGAACTGAAATTTGAATGCCTGATGTAATTAATGTACTCATGAACAGTTTATCGTTTGACCAATATATTAAAAAATATCTACCTATTAAATTTTATTGATGATTATTTAACCACTTTTTTAAGATTTGTAGCCTTTCAGTTAATTTAGAATGATTCTAAATTAACCGTTATTTGCACTACAAAACGATGTAAAGTATTCCCATGATAGTGAATTTTTTAATTTTGCTTTGTTATTATAAAACGCTTTAATGCATGTCGAAAACAGTAAAGCTTAGAAAAGGCTTAGATATCAGGTTAATAGGAACTGCTAATAAGATTAAATCTGAATTAGTAATGCCTAAAACAGTCTCAATTAAGCCGACAGATTTTCACGGTATGACCCCTAAAATGGTTGTCAAGGAAGGTGAAACTGTAAAAGCAGGTAGTATTATCTTTTGTGATAAGTACAATGAAGTCGTAAAATGTGCGTCTCCTGTGAGTGGAAAAATCGAAGCAATCGTTCGCGGAGAGAAAAGAAAAATTATGGAGGTGATCATCTCTGTTGATTCAGAAATTCAATACGAAACGAAGGATGGATTGGATTTAGCCGCAATGTCAAACGAAGCAGTAAAGGAGGCAGTTTTAGCTTCTGGTCTGTGGCTTTGTATCAAACAAAGGCCTTTGGACATCGTCGCTAATACTAAGAATGAGCCGAAAGCAATTTTCGTTTCAGCTTTCGATAGCTCACCACTTGCTCCGGATTTTGATTACGTTTTACACGGAAAGAATAAAGATTTTCAAAAAGGACTTGATGCCTTGGCAAAATTGACAAGAGGGAAAGTTCATTTAACTTTAAATGGAAAAGTTCCTTCGAATTCAACTTTTACCGAAGCTAAAGGCGTTGAAATCAATAATATTTCAGGAAAACATCCAGCAGGAAATGTGGGGACGCAAATTCACCACATCGACCCAGTTAATAAAGGAGAGTTTGTTTGGACAGTAAATGCGCAAGATGTTGTTTTAATAGGGCGTTATTTTTCTACTGGAAAGTATGATGCTCGTAAAACAATTGCAATCACTGGTTCTGAAATAAAAAATCCGCATTATGCAGAAGTAATTTCTGGGTCGAATTTATCATCAGTTCTCGCAGGGCAAATTGCATCGGACAATGTTCGTGTGATTTCTGGAAACGTTTTAACTGGAGATAAAGTTGCTCAAGATGGTCATTTAGGATTTTATCACAACCAAATCACTGTTATTCCAGAAGGTAATCAGTTGAAGTTTGTTTTAACTAAAGGTTGGATGTCACCAGGATTTGATAAATTCTCAAATTCACGTTTGTTTCCTACTTTCTTAACTACTAAAAAGGAGTTTAGATTGGATACAAACACAAATGGAGAGGAAAGAGCTTTTGTTATGACAGGAGAGTTGGAAAAAGTATTTCCTTTTGATATTCTACCTATGCACCTAGTGAAAGCGGCAATCACAGACGATATCGATGGAATGGAAAACTTAGGGATTTACGAAGTAGCTCCAGAAGATTTTGCATTGTGCGAGTATGTTTGCACAACAAAAATTAACATTCAAGATAAAATTCGAAAAGGTTTAGACCTGATTGGAGAGGAATGCATGTAATCTAATAAAAATAATTGCAGTGAAATTCTTAGAAAATATAGTACACAAAATGGAACCTAAGTTTGCTAAAGGGGCAAAACTTGAAAAATGGCATCCAATTTTTGAATCGTTTACAACGTTGGCGTTTACTCCAGCTGAAGTAACGAAAAAAGGAGCACACATCCGTGATGGTGTAGATTTGAAACGAACAATGATGACTGTTATCCTCGCGATGATTCCTTGTCTATTGTTTGGGATTTACAATACAGGTCACTGGGAAATGGTAGCTTCTGCTGGAGATAGAGATTTAGTTTATTGGGCTGATCAAGGGACAAAAATTATGATGGGACTTAAAGTCGTTCTACCGTTGATTATAGTTTCTTATGGTGTTGGTTTGACAATCGAATTTATCTTCGGAATTATTAACGGTCACTCTTTACACGAGGGATTCTTAGTTTCTGGAATGCTTATTCCATTAATTATGCCTGCTGACGTTCCTTTGTGGATGGTTGGTGTTGCGACTGCTTTCGCAGTAATTATTGGTAAAGAAATCTTTGGTGGAACTGGAATGAATATCGTAAACGTTGCTTTGACAGCAAGAGCGTTCTTATTCTTTGCTTATCCGACTTCAATGTCTGGAGACAAAGTATGGATGGCAGGTGAAGAATCAACAGTTGATGGTTTTACAGGTTCTACAGCTTTAGGTGATTTGGCTACGTTTATGTCAGATAAACCCGTGTTTGAAAATCTAGATGCTTATACCAATCATTATTCCTTATTTGATTCTGTTGTAGGTATGATCCCTGGTTCAATTGGTGAGACTTCATTAATTGCGATTTTGCTAGGAGCATTGATTTTGATAGGTACAGGAGTTGGTTCATTGAGAATCATAGCTTCATTTTTTGCAGGTGGATATATTATGGGAATGTTGTTAAACCTTGTAGGAGGGAATGATTTCCTTGATTTGCCAGCACACTTTCATTTGGTTATTGGTGGTTTTGCTTTTGGAGCAGTGTTTATGGCTACGGACCCGGTAACAGCTTCACAAACAGCAAAAGGGAAAATCATTTATGGTTTGTTCGGAGGAATTATTGCAATCTTAATCCGTGTATTGAATCCTGCATATCCAGAAGGGGTAATGTTGGCTATTCTATTCATGAATATTATGGCACCAATTATTGATCATTACGTAGTTCAGAGTAATGTTAAACGAAGATTAAAAAGACTTAAAACTGTATAATTATGGCAATCAACAGAGACAGTAACAGTTATACTTTCGGTTTTGCAATTGTTTTGGTTGTAGTTGTAGGAACTATATTATCCGTTCTT
The DNA here is from genome assembly GCA_963925035.1 of uncultured Flavobacteriales bacterium. Taxonomy (GTDB): domain Bacteria; phylum Bacteroidota; class Bacteroidia; order Flavobacteriales_D; family Crocinitomicaceae; genus UBA4466. Next base: position 22,296 of record CAWUSK010000039.1, on the reverse strand, counting down.
GCAATTGGATTAAAGCCTCAACAAGAGAAGAATAACATCGTAAAGAAGCAATTGGATATTCTGTCAGCAATGATGGATACCAAAGAAATGGGTATTACTAGAAAAAATGCACAAGAGGAATTTAAGAAATATGTAAACCTTGATAATGCATTAGTGCTTGATATGAATGGAGATGTAAAGGAAGGTGTAAAAGCTTTCGATGTTGACATTCAAAAAGAGTATAAGGATAAAACATTGAAGGATGCAGATCGCAACTTCCCATTATTCGTTGCCGAATTAGATGGAAAGAAAGCGTATGTCATTCCGGTTGTTGGTAAAGGACTTTGGGGACCAATTTGGGGGTATATTTGCCTAGAGGAGGACATGAAAACAATTAAAGGTGCTTCATTTGGTCACAAAGGAGAAACACCAGGTTTAGGAGCTGAAATCACTCAACCATTCTTCATTAACAGATGGATAGGAGAGAAAATCTCTGACGAAAATGGTGATTTCGCAAAGTTTGAAATTGTAAAAGATGGTTCGGGTTCAGCTAAAGAGTCTAAAGTAGATGGTATTACAGGTGGTACAATTACATCCAAAGGAGTAGAGGAAATGGCTAACCGTTGCTTAAAGGTGTATAGTGTATATTTCAAAAACTTGAATAAAAAATAAGATATGAGTGATGCAGCAATCAAAACAAGAGCTCCAAAAGAGCCGTTGTTTTCAAAGAAAAACAAAAAGCTTGTTACTGATCCTTTAACGGATAACAATCCAGTAACAATTCAAGTGCTTGGTATTTGTTCAGCACTTGCAATTACTGTTCAAGTAGAACAAGGTGTTGTGATGGGAGGAGCAGTACTTTTTGTATTGATCCTGGGTAACATGATTATTTCAATGATGCGAAATTTAATTCCTTCAAGAATTAGAATTATTGTTCAATTAGTTGTTGTTGCTGCATTGGTAATTATTGTAAACGAGTTGCTTAAAGCTTATTTACCTGATGTTTCTGAAAAACTATCCGTATTCGTTGGATTGATTATTACCAACTGTATCATTATGGGACGTTTTGAAGCTTTTGCAATGGCAAACAAACCGTGGCCTTCTATTATGGATGCAATTGGTAATGGACTTGGATATGCAGGACTGTTGATTCTTGTAGCGGTATTTAGAGAATTATTTGGATCGGGATCTTTGTACGGTTTTCCAATTTTTGGAAGTCCAATCCCAACGGCTGATTCGCCTTTAGGAACAGGACTTTTCTCAATGGGATATATGAACAACAACATGATGATTTTACCTCCAATGGCATTGATCATTGTTGGAATCATTATCTGGGTGCAGCGTTCGCGTAATAAAACATTAATAGAGCAACACTAGTATTAGTGTAAATAATATAGAATTATGGAAAGTACATTAGACATATTCATAAAAGCCATATTTTCTGAGAACATGATTTTTGCCTATTTCTTAGGTATGTGTTCTTATTTGGCAGTATCAAAAACAGTTAAGACGGCTGTTGGATTAGGAGCGGCAGTTATCTTTGTATTAACTGTAACTGTTCCTGTAAATTACTTGTTAGAGAACTACCTTCTTAAGGCAGGAGCTTTAACGTGGATAGATGATAGCTATGCTGACATTGATCTAAGCTTCTTGTCATTTATCATGTTTATTGCTGTTGTAGCATCAATTGTACAATTGGTAGAAATGATTGTTGAGAAATTTGCTCCTGCACTTTATGGTGCACTTGGTATTTTCTTGCCATTAATTGCTGTAAACTGTTCGATTCTTGGTGGTGCATTGTTTATGCAAGACCGTCAGTATTCAACAATTTTAGATGCAACGGCATTTGCTTTTGGATCAGGAATTGGTTGGTTCATTGCAATTGTGGCAATTGCTGCTATTCGGGAGAAAATTCGTTATTCACATGTTCCTGCTCCATTGAGAGGATTAGGAATTACATTTATCATTACAGGATTAATGGGGATAGCATTTATGAGTTTCTCAGGTATTAAATATGGTAAAGATAAACCAGCTCAAAAAACTGCAGTAGTAAAAACTGTTGACGCTAACAAATAAATAAGAATTAGAAATGGGACTGACTTTAGGATTAACATTAGCTGTCTTTTTAATGGTAGTATTGATTTTAGTATCAATGTTATTATTCGTAAAAGCAAAGTTATCGCCAGCGGGTAAAATTACAATCGACATCAATGATGGAGAACGAGTAATAGAAGTTGATGGTGGAGGTACTCTTTTAAGTACATTGGGGAATAACGGGATATTCTTGCCTTCTGCTTGCGGAGGCGGTGGAACATGTGTTCAATGTATTTGTCACGTACTTGAAGGTGGTGGAGGTATTCTTCCAACGGAGGAACCGCACTTCTCAAGAAAAGAAATTGCTGCTCACAAGCGTCTTGGATGTCAAGTGAAAGTAAAGGAGAACATGAAGATTCATGTAGAAGAGGAAGTTCTTGGAATTAAAGAATGGGAAGCTACTGTAGTTTCTAACTTCAATGTTGCAACCTTCATTAAAGAATTTATCGTTGAGATTCCAGAAGACATGGATTACAAGGCGGGAGGTTATATTCAAATTAAGATCCCAGTTTGTACAGTAAATTATTCAGAAATGGATATTTCTGCTCATCCTCAAGATCACCCAGGAGAACCTGAAAAGTTTAAATCAGATTGGGATAAGTTTGGTTTATGGCCATTAATAATGAAAAATGATGAGGAAGTTGTTCGTGCATATTCAATGGCTTCTTATCCTGCTGAAGGACGAAGAGTAATGTTGAATGTTCGTATCGCTACTCCGCCATGGGATAGAGATCGAAATGCTTGGATGAATGTAAATCCAGGAATTGCCTCGTCTTTTATTTTTAATTTAAAAGTTGGTGACAAAGCGATTATTTCTGGACCTTATGGTGAATTCTTCATCAATGATTCAGAGGCTGAGATGTTATACATCGGTGGTGGTGCTGGAATGGCCCCAATGCGCTCTCATTTATATGAACTATTTAGAACACTCAAAACTGGTCGTAAGGTGACTTATTGGTACGGAGGTAGATCAAAAGCTGAATTGTTCTATATCCATTACTTCAGAGATTTGGAAAAAGATTTTCCAAACTTTAATTTTTACTTGGTATTATCTGATGCACTGCCAGAAGATAATTGGGTAAATAAAGAAAGTACAGAGGATCCAAAGGGTGACGGATTCATAGGGTTTGTTCACCAAGTAGTAATTGATCAATACTTATCGAAACACGAATCGCCAGAAGATATTGAGTTTTACTTCTGTGGACCGCCAATGATGAATCAAGCAGTTATTAAAATGTGCGATGAATGGGGAGTTCCTGATGAAAATGTTCGTTTCGATGACTTCGGAGGATAATTCCAAATTATTATAATTTCGAATCCTGCTAGCAACCGTTAGCAGGATTTTTTGTTTAACAAATTTTTAACTTGAGTTCCGAACTAAACCTGTTAACTTGTGGCATACTAATTGTTTTAGTCAGTACCAAATACCTTTTATTATGAGAACATTCACTACATTAATCTTAGTATTATCTACCGTCTTTTCATTTGCGCAAGAAAAAATAACACACGGTTTTGAACCAATTCGTAAAGAATTGCAGCAATGGGATGTTATTCGTGGCGCATGGCTTGCAAATAGTATCGAGGCAATAGCAAATGACCAGCCTGTTCCGCAAAGGACATTTCCCGAGAACTTCACGCCGAATCAAATGCTGCGCATGGTTGATCAAAACACGATAAATAACATTCGTAATAGCACAAATGCTATTAGTACAAGTGAGCAAGATGCTGAATTCTGGAGACGAGTTAATCGAACAGTTGAGTCGGCTTATTGCTCTCCAAAGCAGGCGCGTTCATATGGCGACCCTCATATGGTTTCATTTGACGGAGCGAGATATTCCTTTCAAACAGTAGGTGAATTTGTATTGACAAAATCTAATAAAGGCGATGTCGAGGTTCAAACGCGTCAGCGACCTCAGAATGATGATTTTTCATTGAACACCGCAGTTGCGATGAATGTAGGTGGTGACCGTTTGGCAATTTATGCGGAAGATTATCCCGATGCCGATTACTCAACTCCGGTGCGCTTGAATGGACAATCTGTTCATTTAACAGGTTCGACTTATTTTTTAGACCATGGCGGAACAGTTCAGAAATCAGGACAATCTTACTTTGTGCATTGGCCAAATGGTGAATCAGCCGAAGTAAAAATGAGAAGCACTGGAGGAATGGCGTTTATGGATGTTTCAGTAAATATTCTTCCTTGCGTGGTTTCAAATTATTCGGGTGTACTAGGTAATGCAAACGGAATCGAGCGTGATGATTTTGATCCTGGAATTATAGTGCCGCGTTCTGGATTTGAGGATCCATTTGATGATGACAACTATGTAAATCGAGAGAGGCAAGCATACATTGCTAAAGTCATTGCCGACAAGTACAGAGTTTCGGATTTTACGACACTTTTTGATTATGCGATTGGTAGAAATACGGAATCTTTCACAGACCGTTCTTTTCCTAGAGTATATAGATCTGTAAATGATTTGGATCAACGTAGTAGAGATCGTGCTAGACAAAGATGTGAGCAGAACGGAATATCTTCCAGAGATATGAATGGTTGTGTTTATGATAATGCTTTTTTAAATATTGAACCGGTAAAAGAACCTAGAATCAATGATCCTGTTGCATCTACTCCAACATTGAGAAAAATAGATAGAGAAGTTATTAATCGAAATCCTGTTAGACCGACAGTTCCAGCTGGTGACTCAGCTCCAGTTAGAGGTGATATAAATTCTATTGAAAGCACAGATCAAGGACTTGCTCCGAGTGACTCTCAACCACAACCAATTCCTGTTTCCAATGATCCAGTGAATAATAAAAGAGATGACGTTAATAGTTCTGTTGCGCCGCCAACAAGAAATCCGAAACCTGTCTACAAACCCGCTCCGACCATTAGAACATCAGAGCCGAGTGCTCCAAATCGAACTCCAAAGCCTGCACCAACGAGGAATGCACCGTCAAGCTCTCCAGCACCTAAGCCGTCATCTACGCCAAGTTCTGCTCCAAAGCCGAGTTCAGGAAAGACAAAAAGTAGAGGAGGGATTTAATTTAAATAAAACACATCAAAAAAGTGAGTTCATAAATTGGACTCACTTTTTTTGTAATGACCGTTGAAAAATTATTTTTAGTTAAACCGGTTTCAACTCTATAGGTGGATTGGATGTTTTTAAAAGTGGCGGCGATTTAGAAAGCGAATCCTATAGTCAACCAGAAAATCTAGGTTTACCAATTAACTCAAGTTATGATGACGCTTATTTGGTCTGGAAGTTGAAATTAATTCACATACCGATTTTCGTGGAAGTGATACCTACAATCAAAAATTATCCGCAAGAAGAGCGAAATCATGTGTAGATTACCTCTTGTCTAAAGGTGTTTCTAAGGAACGATTAACATCAAAGGGATACGGAGAATTTGAGCCAAATTACCTGAAAGATGAGGATAAGCAAGCGTTACTGGACATTGATGGTAATCGTATTCTTCTTGCTGAAGCATATATTAACAGTAAAGAAAGTAAAGACGAACAAGAAATACTTCATCAATTAAATAGACGAACCTCCTTTAAAGTAGTTGGTGAAGATTTCCAGGTGATTTCGAAATAATTAGTCAAGATGCATCTTTGTCAGTGAATTTTTCGTCCTAAGAGCATGATAATTTCATAAAACAGTTTTGTACTTTTGGAGCATGATTGAAATAACGCAATTGAACAAGGATAATATAGTAATCGTTAATCAACTAGCTCATGAAATTTGGCCTTACACTTTTCGTGAGATATTATCGAAAGACCAAATTAGCTATATGTTGGATTGGATGTACTCTTTAGAAACACTTCAGGAACAAGTTCAAACGGGTTATATCTATTTCCTAGCGAAGCTGGATGGGATTGCGGTTGGATTTTTAGGATTGGAACCGAACTTCCCAGATCAGAATCAATTAAGAATTCATAAAATATACGTGAAACCAAACGTCCATAAAAAAGGAATAGGAAGAACGTTATTAAATCATACAATTGACATCGCTTTTGACCTTGATCAAACTAGCTTGCACTTAAACGTTAATAAATACAATGAGGCTGTAGGTTTTTATAAGCATGTTGGATTCAAGGTTATAAAAGAAGAAGATATCGATATAGGAAAAGGGTATTTGATGGAAGATTTTGTGATGGAGTTAAAATTAAAATAACCTATAATCTGCTGTTTGAGTTAATTAAATTACCATCGTCTTTCCACAATGAAAATGCCCTTTAGGACAGGTTTTATAACCGTGTAAGCCACAAGGGCGACAATCCAACCCATTTACTTGTTTTATTTCAGAGTCATCTGATAGCGGTCCAAATCCAAAGTCAGGGACAGTAGAGCAGAAAAATGCCGTAACTGGCGCATTTACGGCAGAGGCAAGGTGAAGTGGTCCTGAATCATTTACGTAGGAGCGTGCAGACTTCTGAATCAAAGCAGCGGATTCTAGTAAATTGAGTTTACCACTTAAATTGATTACGTTTTTGGAAGATGATTGAATTAAAATAGATTCACATAATTCAACATCGTCTTTTCCACCAAGTAAATAGATCGTTTTCCCATGCCCTAATTTATCAATCAATTCAAGCCATTTTTCTATGGGTAATTGTTTTGTAAACCAAACAGAAGCCGGTGCGAGAGAATAATATTCTGGAAGAATATAGGATTGAACAGCTGAAACCTCTTTTACTGAAGGAAATAATTCAGGTCGAACTTTAGCTGTACAGCCGAACTCTGAAATCAATTGTAAATTCCGTTCTACTTCATGTGTCCCATCATCAATCTCATGTTCAAAGGATTTGGTATACATGAATGAAAATGGATTTTTCTTAAATCCGTAGCGCTTTTTTCCTTTTGAAAATCCGGCAATCATTCCAGAACTGCCAAATCGATGAAGGTTAATTACCAAGTCGTACTTTAAAGCACGACATTTTTTGATTAAACGAATTATAGATTTCCACTTGCCGGAAGATTTATCGAATGTGATGACCTCATTAATTTTAGGATTTCCAAGAACCAAAGATTCATTTCCTTTTTTTAAGAGAAAATCAATTTTAGCATCTGGATAAACACGATTTAATTCACTGACAACAGGAGTCGCTAAAATTACATCGCCTAAAAATGCAGTTTGAATAATGAGAATTCGTTTCACAGAACAAATTTACACTTATTTCAGTAATGTAACGTGTCCTCGTTTGATGATTTCAATACCGTCTCCATCGTGTAGTTTCACGAAATAAACATACGTTCCTGTGTTGGCTATTTTCCCACTTAATTTTATGCTGCCATCCCAACCGTCATCTGGGTTCGCTGTTTTGAAAATCACCTGTCCCCATTGATCGAATATAGAAAAGTCATAACCTGCGCCATCGAAATCGGTTAACACCGGTTTGAATATTGGGTTTAATCCATTAGGGGTAAATGCATTCGGGATATAGATTAAGGGTGGTAAAGTCCTGCATAGCACATTTGAATAGCTCGACTCTGAAAAACTATAAACATTCATTCCTTCTACAGCTTGAATTTGGTAACAAACTCTGCCCGTCGAATAGAGCTCACTTACATCGTCTTCGTATGAATAATGACCATTTGCTAATGTGGTAATTGGGTTGATTTCAAAAATTCCACTCACTCCACGGTAAACGTTGTAGCTTAAAAGCGATCCATCAAAATCGTAATAAGGAGTCCAGTTGAGGTAGTTGATTTTCCCTACTTCATCATTCTCAATCGTCAGTAAAATAGTTGCGGCTTCATTGGAAGTTATTCCTAATCGTCCACAGCTATCTAATATTTGAGTTCGATAGACATAAGATGATTCATTGACATCAACATCTGTGTCAATATATGTCATTGGCATTGCTGAAATTGGTAATTGATCTATTTCTTCAAAAATTCCATTTATTTTCTTTTGAATTGAAACGGCAGGAATATTATCTGTTGCATCGATTTGTAATCTCAAATGAATTTCTTTATCGTTCACAGTTGCAACTCTCACGTAATTATAGGAAGGTTGGTTTGGTGCGGAAATAAATATGGAAACTTTATTCGAAAATGAAATCGCTCCGTTTGATGAATACACCTGAATAACAAAGTCATAGTTGAGTGCGTCCATCACATCAATCGTAAATGAAGTGCCTGAAGTAGTGCCTTCCAATACCCAAACACCTAAATCATTTTTGCTGTAAATTTCGTAGTGATCTATTGCAGCCCAACCGATATAACCAGTCCAATTTAACCTTACTGTTCGATTACAAATATCCAAAGACCTTGATAAAAATGAAGTTGTATGAACGTCTGCTTTTGCTGAAGTTTGATTTACAGGTGGAGTAGAAGTTGTAAAACAAGAATCAAATGCAGCTACAGAATAGGTTAGTGGCCCAATAGTTACATCAGGACTATAAGTATAAGAAGTTGTTGAAATACCAAGAACTTGATCTAATTCTACAATACTACCAGCGGCATTTCTTACATAAATGACATAGCCGTAAGTATCTTCTTGGGCATTTTGATTCCAAGTTATAGTCACCTCATTCGTCAAGCTGTCTATGGTTACAGAATAAATAAAAGGGATATCTGGTGAAATTTGATCTTCAAAAGTGTCAGCTTCAATATTGGATGTATAGTCACAAGGTTGATTTGGTAAAACCACTTGGTAACTTAGTAAAGTTGAACAAATTCGAATTGTATCTCTATAAAAGTGAGTGCCGTATGGAACACTATCATACAAGGACCAATTGCCAACTGGGTATTCTCTGTAAATATGATAATAGGCATTCATTGATGGAAGCACCGGATTGACTGGGTCGTTCCAAGAAAGTAATGCAGTTCCGTTATTAGGATTGTTTAGGGTCAAAAAGATATTCGAAATTGTATCCGAATAATTTAGAGTGTTTCCGTTACATCCAGAGGCCGATGCAACATAATAATCATTTTCTTGTATAACTCCAGTTTGTGTGAAGGAAGTCGCTGCAATATTCCCAACAGTTCCAAGTAAGCCATTTTGAAGTGAATAAATTTGATATTCATTAAATGTTCCAGTTGGATCGGCAACTTGGTTCCAGCTAATAGTTACATCTCCAGTAGCGTCTGATTGGATACAAGAAATTGCTGGAGCTAGTACTACACCAGGATTTAAAATGTTAATTGTAACTGTAGCGTAACTTACTTTTGGTACTTGACAATAATTGTCTTGCACTTTAAAAACGAAGTGATAAGGAATTGAAGTAGCTGCTTGTCCGGTTGGATTCAATATGTGATCACATGAAGTTTGCCAATTGAAAGTGGTATTTACGCCTTGCGACATTGTAATTAAGGGTGTGGTATTTAAAGTAGCACACGGTGCAATTGCACAACCAGCATTACTCGTGTAGTTCGTTCCGAAAAGTAAACCAGTTGCTGAAAGAATATTATCTTGAGGTGAACCGTCTTGCAATACTTCTATGTCTGTCGAGTTTAGGTTGAAATTGACTAAATCTCCAGCATTAATAGTTGTTTCGAATAGTCCAGCGAATGGTCCGTTGATGACAGGTTTATTATTTGTTCCAGCACAATTCGTGACAATCAATTGAATTTCACGTTCCACTTCAGCGATTAAATAACCATTTCTAAAGGATTGTGCGACAATTTTAATGACAAAATTCCCGCTATTGTTGGACAAGAAAGTTAAATTCCCAGAGTTTGGGTCAACTTGAGCGGGTATATTCCCAGCATTCATTCCAGTTCCAGGTGTAGGTGATAAAAACGAAAAACCACTTTCATAAGCTACTGGAGCTGGCGTTGTTGGCGGATTGTATGCCGCACTTGGAAAATGATTTAAAGCTTGTCCAAATTGAATGTGTAAAGAATCCAAGTCAACATCAACTGCATTCATGTTGTATTCATATGCTTCTCCTACGCAACTTACAAAATATGGTTCTTGAAGAAATTGAGGGGAATTATCAACGCATGTTCCAGCGACTCCTCCAGGAAAAGCGAACATTTTAGCTGTTATTGTTATTCCGGCATTCGAAGGGTCAACTAAATTATTAATCGAGCCACTTCTTGAAAAACCTTGAAAAGTAAAAATCCACCCAGATGCAGGAGGTGTTCCATTTAAATTAATAGGATTCGATCGGTAAATGGCCTTTTCAACCGCGCCAAGTCCGTTCCCTCCGCCAGCGCCACTTCCGCAATCTAGCGGAACTGGGCTTCCAGCAACTTGCGTGCAGGTTGGTGAAACATCGCTACTTGAAACATAATTTAATGTAATGCTCGATAAACTTGGATGTCCCCAAACATTAATCGTTTCTGCTCCTGTGTTAATGATCGCTCCGTTACAGTCACGGTAAAAAACCAATTGAAAAACATAATTACCACCCTGACATGTCCACGTAATATCTCCGCCCATCACATGAGATGCATTTCCGGAAAATGAGAAAAAAAGCAGTGTTAGTAGAATGAAAATGTATTTAATCATGGTGAATGTATAACGTAAAAAAAGGCGTTCTAGTATTATGACGAAAATCGAGTAAACTTAGTTGCTAACCAACACTTATTACTGTGAAATCTGCCCAGTTCAAATATTTGTTGGCAAGTTCTTTAATTCGTTCTGCTTTTATGGCACGCACAGCTGCAATTGCATCGTTATAAAAGTCCAAGTCTTTTCCGTGTGCTTCGGCACTCAGAAATAAATCAGTCATTGCATATGCGCCATCAGCACTTTTCAGTAATTGACCTAACATGTAATTCTTTACCAATTCCATTTCTTCATCAGAGACCAATTCGTTTTGCAATCGATTGAATTCAAATTTAACTTCATCCAAGGTATGTGTCCTAACGTCTTTTCTAACTTCGGTCGCAATTAAGAAGTAACCAAAGTTGTTCACTTCAGCTAGCATCGAACCAACTCCGTAGGTATAACCTTTGTCTTCACGAATATTCGTCATTAAACGGCTACCAAAATAATCTCCTATTATCGTGTTTAAAACTAAGAAATCTAAATAGTCAGGATGATTTTTATTGAATAATATTCGACCTACGCGAATGGCAGATTGAATAGCATCATCTTTTTCGTCGTACTTTTCACCTTTTTTATTGACGATAGTCGATTCAAAATCCGCTTTCGATGGAAGAGCGATTTCTTTCGTTTCACGAATGACATTTTGAATAATGTCATCTTCCAAGTTTCCAACTACAACTACTTTTGAAAGTCCTTTTAAATAATGTTTAGCGTGAAAATCAATTAATTGAGCCGAAGTAATTTCTTCAAAATCATTTAGTGTTAATGTATTCGAATAAAACTCATTTGATTCAAATAGCGCAATTTGGAATTCAACTTGTGCCAAGTAGCTCATTTTGCTCAAGTTGATTTTTAATTTTTGCTTGGAGTCGCTCAAAAATTCGTTAACTTCTTTTTCAATGAAGTCCACATTTTTTATCGCGTCGATGATCGTATCAAATATAGATTGAAAATTTTCGCGCAAACAATACACTGAAATCACTGAGTTTTCTATTGAAACTCCAGACTCAAAAAAACCACCTTTTCCGTTGATTTCATCGTGTATTTGAATCGAAGATTTCCCCTTGGTTCCAGACAATAATAAACCATTTACAAAATTTGGAATTCCTTTTAGTCCACGGCATTTCCCTGCGTCGAAGTAGAAGTCAAAACGACAAGTTTCATCGGGTACATCTTTGGTGTGATACAAGTTTACACAATCAGAGAGTGCGTGTTTTTCGGGTGCAAGAAATTCAATATGATCAATTGGCTTTAACGCGGGTGGAATAGTTCTATTAATCATTCGATATTGCTTTTACTTTTAATAGTGAACAGTTTGTTTTTTGTAAAACTGTTTTGGCTACACGTTGAATGTCTTCAGACGTAATTTTTTGGTACATTTCACTTTCTTGGTTGATTAAACTAGCATCACCAAGTAATTCATAGGAGCATAAATTCATTGCACGGTTCAAGGTACCTTGATCACCAAATTCTTTTGATGTTCGAATTTTATTCATGATTTTATTCAAATCCTCCGTTGTGAACTTTCTTTCTTGAGCTAAATCCAACTCTTTCCAAAAAGCGGTATCGAATTCTTCAAAAGAAACACCGTCATTTAACTTACCAGAAATAACCAAAAGTCCTTCGTCCAAAGATCCCATGATATAAGCGCCAATACTTGAAACAAGGTTTTGTTCCTTTTTCAAGCTGATATACAAACGCGCACTTTCGTCTCGTCCCAATGCATCAGACAATGTATCGTAGACAAAGAAATCTTCGTGACTTCTGTCCACCATTCTAAACGCGTAATAAAATGCATTTGCGGGTACTTTCCGTTCGATTGTTTTTTCTCTAAATTCTGTTTGTTTCGGTTCCTTCGGTAAATTCCGAACTGGCTTTGGTTGTTTTGCGATATCACCAAACCATTTTTGAACCATCTTCTTCACATCTTCCAATTCCAAATTCCCAGCAACACACAAAATAGCATTTGCTGGAGAATAGAATTTTTTAAAAAAAGCCTTGACATCGTCCATCGTTGCGTCTTCAATGTGCTTGATTTCTTTTCCAATGGTTGCCCATTTGTAGGGGTGAACGTTGTAAACAAGCGGACGTAGCTCCAACCAAACATCACCGTAAGGTTGATTCAAATAGCGTTGTTTAAATTCTTCAATCACAACACTGCGTTGTACCTCTAGACTTTTATCCGTAAATGCCAAAGACAGCATTCTATCACTTTCTAACCAAAGTGCTGTTTCGATGTTGTTGACTGGCAAAACATCGTAGTAGTTTGTAATATCGTTGGACGTAAATGCATTGTTTTCTCCGCCAGCCAATTGCAAAGGCGTATCAAATTCTGGGATATTCACAGAGCCACCAAACATCAAATGTTCGAAAAGGTGAGCAAAGCCAGTTTGTTCCTCCGATTCATCGCGCGCGCCTACATCGTATAATGTATTGACCACGGCCATTGGAGTTGTAATGTCTTTATGGAATAATACTGTTAATCCATTTTCAAGTATAAACTTGTCGTATTCTATCATTAAAATTGAAATTTAGTACTTGATTGCTCAGCAATTGCCACTTTATATTCTGTTATTATTTCTTCAACAATTTCTTTCGCTGGTAGAATGTTGTGGATCAATCCTGCAATTTGCCCGATTTCCAATTCACCTTCTACTAAATCGCCTTCAAACATTCCTTTTTTCGCTCTTCCACGACCTAAAATTGCTTTTAATTCTTCCACATCTGCGTTTCTCTCGTAGGCCTCCTTCAATTGATTGTAAAATGCATTTTTCACTAATCGCACTGGAGTCACGTTTTTCAATGTCAAATCTGTATCTCCTTCATTCGAGCCAACAACAACATTTTTAAAATTTTGGTGAGCGCTTGATTCGATTGAAGCCACAAAACGACTTCCGATTTGAACACCGTCTGCACCTAAATTCATTGCTGCCAACATTCCACGACCGGTTCCAATTCCACCTGCCGCGATGACTGGAATTTTTACTTTTTCCGCAACCATAGGAATTAAGCACAAGGTTGTAGTCTCATCTCGTCCATTATGGCCACCAGCTTCAAATCCTTCTACAACAACTCCATCAACTCCAGCTTCTTCCGATTTTAAAGCAAATTTCAAACTAGAAACAACATGAACAACAGTTATTCCATGCGATTTTAAATGTTCCGTCCATGTTTTTGGATTTCCTGCAGAAGTAAAAACGATTGGGACTTTTAAGCGAATAATGATTTCAATATGTTTATCGATATCTGGATACAACATTGGTAAATTAACAGCGAAAGGTTTATCAGTAGCTTTTTGACATTTTAAAATGTGTTCTTCTAGAACTTGAGGATACATTGATCCAGAACCAATAATTCCCAATCCACCTGCATTAGAAACAGCCGAAGCAAGTTCCCAACCAGAGCACCAAATCATTCCTGCTTGGATTAACGGGTACTCAATATTGAATAAAGTTGTAATGCGATTTCCCATGCCTCAAAAATAAGGTTTTCGGTAAACTTTTGCAGGTGTTTTGGCGTCTTATAATTAAATCACTAATTTAGAGTTCAACTATTTTGATATACATGCGATTTCTACTGCTTTCTTTACTTTATATTTCTTCAATGTTTGTCAACGGACAAGAGATTGCGCATGAGCACTCAATTCTTCATTCATTCATAGAAAATAAAGGGCAATGGAACGATCAAGTCTTGTTTCAATCCAAATTTGATGGAGGGAATTTGTGGGTGGAACAAAAGAAAATGGTTTTTCATTTACAAGATTTTTCTGGCACACATGAAGCACATGCTAATTATACTAAAATTGATGGTCCAAAAGAAAATAGACAAACAATAGTTCATCTAAATTTTATTGGCTCAAATGAAGTTAATTCCATTGAAAAATTTGGCGAAACACCCAACTATTACAATTATTTTTTAGGAAATGATAAAAGTAAATGGGCTTCAGAAGTTCGTGGGTATAGCGAAGCAATTATGCACGGTTTATACGATGGAATTGATTTAAAACTGATTGAAGAATTAGAGCAATTGAAATATGAATTTCATGTGCAGCCTGGAGTAGACCCATCTGTTATCAAATTAGAATATGAAGGGCAACGCTCAATTAATATAGATAAAAAAGAAAACTTAATCATAGGTACTGCCCTGGGAAATATTATAGAGCAAAAACCGTATGCATATCAAATTGTAAATGGAAAAATAATCGAGGTGGAATGCTCTTTTCAGTTGGAAGCCAACAGAGTAAATTTTGTATTGGGAGAGTACAATCCTTTTGTCACACTAGTTATTGATCCAGTGCTCATATTCGCAACCTATTCAGGTTCTGAAACGGATAACTTTGGAATGACTGCAACTTATGCACATGACGGGAAAGCATATTCTGGAGGAACAGTTTTTGGGAATGCCTATCCAACACCAGGACCATCTTGGAATACAACAACCAATATGACTAATATTATGCCCTCGGCAAATGATCCAGCAGGAACATATGGTGTTACAGACGTGTTTATTTCTAAATATTCGGCGGATGGAACTCAAATGTTATGGACTTGTTTCATGGGAGGAGGGAATGATAACATAGGTACAGAAACTGTTCATAGTTTAATTGCTGATGAAAATGATAATTTATACTTTTTTGGTGCAACTTCGAGTATCGATTTTCCAATTCAAAATGGTTATCAATCAACTCATTCTGGCGGTGTTTCGGGAGCGAATTTTTACGGGAATGCGGTTACTTACGGGGTAAATGGAACGGATATCTATGTTTCAAAGTTGAGTTCTAATGGAATGTTGTTATTGGGTTCTACTTATATTGGAGGTTCTGGCAATGATGGAATTAATAACGTAATGAACGCAGGGAATAATCCTATTTATGATTCTTTGGTTTTTAATTATGGTGATAATTTTAGGGGTGAAATAATGCTGGATGATGCTGGAAATTGTGTTATAGCTTCTTGCACTCGTTCTAATGATTTTCCAACTGCGTCTCCCATACAAGGATTTAATGCGGGCGAACAAGATGGAGTAGTTTTTAAGTTGAACAACACTTTATCTTCATTGTTATGGTCAACGTATTATGGCGGAGCTGAATTGGATGCTTGTTATTCGGTAAAAATAGATTCCAGTTCTAATGTAGTGTTTTGCGGGGGAACAAGTTCAACAAACTTAATGGGAACGGCTGCTGGATGGCAACCAAACTATAATGGAGGAAAAACTGACGGATTTGTAGCTAAATTATCCGGAAATGGACAGAGTCTTATTGGTGCCTCGTATATTGGAACTGCTAATTATGATCAAGCGTTTTTTGCGGAAATAGATAGAGCGAACAATGTTTATCTTCTGGGACAGTCATTAAATGGAGCGTTTCCTGTTATCAATTCTCCTTTTGTTAATCCGAATAGTAGTCAATTTGTGATAAAATTAGATTCTACTCTGAGTATTGTTCAAAATTCTACGACATTCGGCAACGGAGATGCTACTTCAAATATTTCACCAGCTGCATTTTTAGTAGACCTTTGTGGCAATATCTATATATCTGGTTGGGGTCCAAGTTTCGTGCAAGCTGGTAACATCAACAATTTACCCGTAACTGCTGATGCAGAGCAGTCGTCCGCTTCAGCTTCGAATGATTTTTATTTATTAGTAATTGAAAGAGAGTTTGCCGATATATTGTACGGAAGCTATTTAGGAGGACCATCTGCTGATGAACATGTTGATGGTGGGACTTCGCGTTTTGATAAAAATGGAGTTGTCTATCAATCTGTTTGTGGGGGGTGTAATGGATATAGTGATTTCCCTACTTTTCCAAGCTCAGTTTGGTCGGATACTAATTTAAGCACTAATTGCAATAACATCTTATTTAAATTCGATTTTGAATTAATTCCAATTGCAGAGTTCACCGTTGACAATAATATTGGTTGTGCTCCTTTTACCGTAACGTTTGATAATTTTTCTTCCGATTCTGATTCTTACTTATGGGACTTAGGGAATGGAGACACAACTTCTATCACTTTCGAACCAACAGTGACTTTCAATACGCCCGGAACTTATGAAATATTCTTGTATGTAACAGACAGTATTTGTTTGATTACAGATACAGCACAATTGACAATCACAGTCTATGATTCATTAGGGTTGAGTACAATTACAGATCAAGTATTTTGTAATCCTGAATCCATAGATTTCATTGCCTATACCAATGGTATCGCTGATAATTTTATCTGGTCAGAAGACTTGACATTTACTGTACCTTTAAATGCGGATCAAACAGATTCTATATTCACGTATACACCAACCCAGCCCGGAATATATTATGTTCAAGTAAGCAACGCAGGATGCTCGTTGGTGGATAGCGTTTATGTTGACTTTATTGGCGCCTCCATAACTCTCTCCGGGAATGATTCTATTTGTAAAGGAGAAACTACGCTCATTATTGCTACAAATTCTAATCCGTCATTAATATTCAGTTATGTTTGGAGTCCAGATTCGATTGTTGTAACACCATCTTCGTCAAATGTTGTAGAAGTAAATCCTAACATTTCGCAATATTTGTACGTCACAGCGACCTCTAACAACGGTTGTGTCGTGACTGATTCTATTCGAATTTCTGTGGATGATATTTCTACTGGAGTGATTAGTGCTACTGCTAGTGAATATCTCGTGGCAAGTGGAGCAGTTGTGACCTTAACTGCAAATCCTGGAGGTTATGAATACCTTTGGTTTCCAATTGGAACTGTAGCAAGTCCGACAAGCCAAATAACATCAGTCACCGTTGACCAAACAACCAATTACACTGTGTTCGTTACGAATGGAGCTTGTACAAAATCTACACAAGTATTAGTAAAAACCTACGTTTATGAATGTGGTGAGCCATACGTGTTTGTGCCGAATGCATTCTCTCCGAACGGTGATGGTGAAAATGACATCTTATATGTAGAAGGTCCTTTCGAAGAAATGATATTCAGAATCTATGACCGTTGGGGAGAATTGGTGTTTGAATCTCATGAACGCTCATTTGGTTGGGATGGAAGATACAAAGGCAAGTATTTAGATCCAGATGTCTACGATTACTACTTGGATGTTAAATGCATCAACGATGAAGAAGCCATTGTAAAAGGTAATATCACATTGCTTAGATAAGAACTTTCATTACTTTTGAGAAAACGAAATCAAAAGACATGAAAATATCTGCAGCATCACAAAAATTTCTGGAAGTTTATTTAAACAATGCTTCGCCAACGGGTTTTGAATCTAAAGGGCAGAAATTGTGGTTAGATTATATCAAGCCAAACATCGATTCGTATTTTACTGATAATTACGGGACAGTTGTCGGAGTGATAAATCCTGAAGCGAAATATAAAGTTGTGATTGAAGCGCATGCTGATGAAATTTCATGGTTCGTTCACTACATTACTAAAGAAGGATTTGTTTACTTGCGAAGAAACGGTGGTTCTGATCACATGATTGCTCCTTCTAAACGGGTAAATATACACACAGATAAAGGAATTGTTAAAGCTGTTTTTGGATGGCCAGCGATTCATATGCGTCACACAAAAGATGATGCACCAAGTATGAAGAATATTTTTTTGGATTGCGGTTGCTCTACCAAGGAAGAAGTTGAAAAAATGGGCGTACATGTTGGGTGTGTCGTTACGTTTGAAGACGAATTCATGATTTTAAATAAAAACAGGTATTGCGGTCGTGCTTTAGACAACCGAATGGGTGGATTTATGATTGCTGAGGTAGCCAATCTTTTGAAAAAGAACAAAATAAAATTGCCTTTTGGATTATACATTGTGAATGCTGTACAAGAAGAAGTTGGATTGCGAGGGGCTCAAATGATTGCTCAAAAAATCAATCCAGACGTAGCAATTGTTACTGATGTTTGTCACGATACGCAAACTCCAATGGTTGATAAAATTGAAAACGGTGATTTAAGTTCTGGTTCGGGACCTGTATTAACGTACGGACCTGCAGTTCAAAACAATTTATTGGCGTTGATTATTAAAGCAGCAGAAAAAAATAAAATCCCTTTCCAACGCGCAGCAGCTTCACGTGCAACAGGCACAGATACAGATGCTTTTGCATATTCGAACGAAGGAGTGCCAAGTGCTTTGATTTCTTTGCCGTTGCGGTATATGCATACTACAGTCGAAATGTGTAGAAAAGAAGATGTTGAAAATGCAATTCAATTGATTTACGAATCTGTGTTAAGTATTAAAGCCGGACAAGACTTTAGATACATTAAATAAGTATTTTTGCAGTATGAAGTGGATTGGTGAGCGCGTCAGTTTTGTTGACGATAAAAACAAATTGACAATTGTAATTTACCCTGAGAATATAACTTGGATGAAAGGAGTGATGGGCGCTTGGGTTGCCATGTGGTTTACAATTGGAGCAACTGTTGTTTGGTCCTATTTCACGTTTTTATTGACAGAACAAGAGCAAATTATCATTTATATTTTCATGGCGTTTTGGGCATATTATGCAATCAAAGTTTCGCGTTCTTTCTTTTGGCTTTTGTGGGGTAGGGAATTGCTTAAACTGGATGAAACGGCGCTGTCTTATAAACGTTCGATTAAATCTTATGGAAAATCCAGTGTTTATTATTACGAGAATATAGCAAAAATGGAAGTTCATCAACCCAAAGAAAAATCCATACAGGCTGTTTGGGAACAATCTCCTTGGGTGAAAGGTGGTGAACGAATCGACTTTCAATATTTCGGAAAAACCATTCGATTTGGACGAAAAATCAATAAAAAGGACACTGAATTATTGTTCAAATTGATTACAAAGCGAATTGACGATCGTTTACGAAAATTAAAATAAGATTATGGGAAGAAAAACAGAAGGTAAAATGAGAATTATTCACCGTTATTTAGGATTTTTTCTTTCGGGAATAATGGCAGTTTACGCAATTAGTGGAATTGTATTAATATTTAGAGACAGTGATACATTTAAAGTTGAAACAGAACATAAAGTATCTTTGAAACCAAATCTAGAAGGTGAGGCGCTTGCACAAGCATTAGATATGCGAGAACTTGAAGGCGTAAAAACAAAAGGCAATATAATTTCTTTTGAGGGGGGAAGTTACAACAGTAAAACAGGAAAAGCTCAATTCATAACAAAGGAGCTTCCATATGTTTTAGATAAAATGACGCATTTACATAAAGCGAAAAGCAGCCAACCCTTATACATTTTGAACATCATTTTTGGATGTTCATTGTTGTTTTTTGTTATTTCTTCTTTTTGGATGTTTATACCAAGTTCAAGTATGTTTAAAAAAGGAATGATTTTCACTGCAATTGGATTCGTTTTAGCCTTAGTGTTATTATTTGTGTAAGAAACTCGAAATTAATTTTAGTTGACTTTACTCCTAATAATTTATTATTAGGAGTTTTTTTGGTTCTGACGCATTAACTTCAGTTGATATTAAACTAATACACCTTCTCCATTAAATAATGTTGCAATACATCAAACAATTTATAGCTTTTTTCAATTTCGTTATAGCCCAAGCGCAAATAAAATGGTAGTGCATAATCTCTGGCGTGGAGAATCATTTTTTTATTTCCACGTGCAATAGATTTCACTTCAACCGCTTCCATAATTAGCTTTCCAAATCCTTTCCCTTGCACTACAGTATCAACAGCAACAAAACGTGTTTGTCCTGTTTCATCATCTACTTTGTCTAAACGAGCAATGGCGCGCAACATTCCATCTTCAAAAAGCGCAAAGTGAATTCCTTTTAAATCACCATCATTCCGTTCACTACCTAAAGGCTGGTTCAATGGTTTACGCAATACGTCGTAACGCAAAGCGTAATATAATTCCCATTCTTTCGGGCTAATTGGAGTTCTAATTTCTATATTCATTTGAATACAACGGAAGTCACCCGCTTAGTATTTATTCCGTCAATGGTTTCTGTTCGGATAAGTTCTTGCGCGCTTTTTACGTCAAACACTTCATCCAAAGATTTTATCTTTCCAGCTGGAACGTTCAATTTTTGTAATTCATTTAAGAGTTCTGTACATGAATATTGACTTACTTTTTCTTGAATCAGTTCCGCTAAAACTATTCTGTTTGCCACACGATTTTGGTTTGTCACAAAACGCTCGTCTGTAGTAAGTGTTTCCAAATGCAATTCTGCACATAGTTTTTCAAAATGTCCGTCTGACCCTATTGCAAAAGTAATTAGCGCTTTGTCTTTTGTTTTAAAGGTTTCACCGTACGGTGCAATGTTCGGGTGTAAACTTCCAATGCGTTGTGGGACTTTTCCTCCCATCAAATAATTAGAAGCTTGGTTTACCAAACTACTCAATGCTGCATCGTACAAAGAAACGCTTACTACTTTTCCTTTTCCGGATTTCTCACGTTCGTATAGCGCTAATAAAATCCCTTCTTTTAAATGGTGTGCAGCCAAAACGTCAATCAACGCAACTGGCATTTTCACGGGGCCACTTTCTGAAGTTCCATTCATTGACATAAAACCAGATTCTGCTTGTAGAATTAAATCATACGCCACACGATCGCTTTCAGAACCGTAACCATTGATTTTACCATGAATCAACCGAGGATTATTTTGTAAAAGTAATTCATCTTTGATTCCGAACTTGTCAGTATCTCCCTTCTTGAAGTTGGTGATTAAGATGTCGGCGGATTTCGTCAACTTTAGAAAAGCATTTCGGTCCTCTTCAGACTTTAAATTTAGTTTTTGATATGTTTTTTTATAGTTGATACTTGAGAAATATGCTGAAACTGCAGAGTTTGAATCTTCAGAAGGCAACTTCCAACTTCGTGTAACATCAGGATGTTTTGGATGTTCAATTTTAATCACTTCAGCTCCGAGTTCAGCGAAAAATGTAGCCACAGAAGGTCCGGCAAGAACCGAGCTCGCATCAATTATTTTTAAAGTGTTTAGCATTAATTATTAAGCTCCCAAGCAATGAATTCTTGAATCATAGCAGTTTCATTGTCTGGAAGTTTTGCTTTTCCAACCATGTCAGGTAAAATTTTCGCCCATTCTTCAGTAGTGAATTTATCGACAACTTTCAGTTTATGGCACTGAGAACATTTGGCGTCATACAGTCCTTTTCCCTGTGCAATTTCAGTTGTTGGATAAATGATTGGTGCAGCAGTTTCAACTACTTCAGCTGTTTTAGGTGTGCAGGACGCAAAAAATGCTACAACACCAATAAGAATAATTTTTTTCATAATTGTATAAATCTCGTAGTTCGAAGATAAGAAAAGATTCTTGTTGTGTACATAATTCAATACATCTTCTATTTTTGTTATTCAATTGAAGTTATGCAAGAGCAAGAATATATAAAAAAGGTAACGGGATTTAAGGAATCGTCGATTAAGAATGTAGTTGGATTGTTGAGCGAAGGATCGACTGTACCATTTATCGCGCGTTATAGAAAGGAAATGTCAGGAGGTTTGGATGAAGTTGAAATTGCTTTTATCCGAGATGAGGTAAAAAAATTCAATGACTTAATCGGACGTCAAAAAACCATTCTTTCAGCAATTGAAGAGCAGAATCAGTTGACAAGCGAATTGAAATCAAAGATTTTGGATTGTTTCGACCCTGTTTTATTGGAAGATTTGTATTTGCCTTACAAACAAAAACGTTTGACAAGAGGAGAGAAAGCAAAGAAGTTAGGATTGGAACCGCTAGCTAAAATGATCATGTCGCAGCGAGGTGGAGATCCATTTCAAATGGCAGAA
>CAWUSK010000038.1:0-28717 GCA_963925035.1 uncultured Flavobacteriales bacterium | reverse complement strand
TAAAATTGGATATAGTTACGATGTGACAGTGTCAAAATTAAACAATGGAGTTTCAGGTGGGTCACATGAAGTTTCATTAGGTTTTAACTTAAGTTGTAAAGATAAACCGAGCACGTTCAAAACTATCTCTTGTCCGTCATTTTAAACATAAATTAATTTCTTTTCTGGTTTTAGAATTTGATAAGTTTAATATACAAAGGTCTACTCAATTGAGTAGACCTTTTTGCCTTTTATAAAAGTCGTATGTGCGAAGTTTGGACTGTAGGTTCCTGAACTCTGAACTGGTCTATCAAAAATAACCAAAGTTGCATCTTTACCTTTTTCTAATGTACCCAACTGTTTTTCTTGAAACGATGCATACGCGGCCCAAATTGTCATTCCTTTGAGACAGTCTTCTAGGGATATTTGTTCCTTGAGTAGAAATCCTAAAGCTGGAAGATTGTCGATGTTTTTACGTTGAACCGCCGCGTGAATGGTTAAAAAAGGATCAGTCAACTCAACTGGAAAATCAGTTCCAATTGCAATCATTCCAAATTGATTTAAAAGCGATTGATAGGAATACGCACCGATCATTCTTTTTTCTCCAATTCGTGAAATAGCCCAGCGTTGATCAGAAACAGCGTGTGTTGGTTGAACACTCGGAAAAACTCCCGCCTTGGCAAATAAATTAAAATCATTTGGATCAATAATTTGAGCATGTTCTATTCGCCATCGGTGATCCGGGTTTCTATCGTACACTTTTTGGTACAATTCCAATATTATTCGATTTGTTGAATCACCTATAGCGTGCGTGTTCATCTGATATCCGATACTGTGACACATGTCTGCAATTTCTGTCATACGCTTGAACGAAGTCGTCAAATAACCATGATGTCCAGCGTGATCGCTGTATGCTTCTTTTAGAAAAGCTCCTCGTGAACCAAGTGCTCCATCACCGTAAACTTTGAAGCTTCGGATAAGCAGATTTTTATTGGTGTAAACTCCATTTTTCTTCGCGAAAGCAATGTTTTCCTCCGAAGGCAATAACATTCCGTAAATATTTAAATGTAATTCATCTTTCTTGATGAGTTTTTCAAATAGTTTCAATTCGCTGTTTTCCAATCCTGCTTCGTGAACTCCAGTAATTCCATATCCGTACAATTCCGATTGAATTTCAAGTATTTTTTCACTCAATTGAGCTTCTGGAAAATCTGGAATCAGTTCAAGAATTGGATTCATGGCATTGTCAACCATTACTCCAGTGAATTTATCCTCTGCGTTCTTAATAAAATATCCACCAAGGTTTAATTCTGGATCTGCATCTACACGCTCTACTACATTTGATTTTTCGATGAGGTAGTCGTTTGCTAATAGGGCATGACCGTCAATACGAAATAAACAGACAGGAATGTCTGGGAAGAGTTCGCTCAAACGTTGGTTGTTTGGCATTTCTTGATCCTTCCATATTGATTGATCCCAGCCTCGACCAACAATGAATTTGCTGTTGTTTTTAGATTGGTGTTTTTCAATAAGCACTAACATTTCGTCGTAAGATCTACAACCAACTAAGTTCACACTTAGCGATTGCTTGGCATAGGACATAATATGACCGTGAGCATCCGTGAAACCTGGGTAAACATCTTTTTTTTGTGCATCAATGTATTCGTCTGCACTGTAGCGATTCAGAATTTGTCGTTCAGCTCCTACTTCCACAATCTTCCCGTCTTTAAAAGCAATCGCTTCAAAAATGGAGTTTTTATCATCCATAACATGCACGCGAGCATTGTGAATTACAAAATCAACTGATTCACCTTTCATACAAGAAGTAAAAGTGAGTACTAAGAGAATTATTGGAATGATTTTTTCCATGGTATTTCGATATTATTTAAGAACAAAGTTAGGAAAGATGTAATTAATCAACGTGATATGATTAAAAAGGGCTAAAAGAATGAAGTATTACTGCCTAAAAGCGTTAATTTTGCAGGAAATATTTATATCATATGGAGACACCGAAGACATACGAGCCTCAAATAGCAGAAGAAAAATGGTACCAACATTGGATGGAGAAAGGATATTTTCGCTCTGTCCCTGACGAAAGAGAAGCGTATACAGTCGTTATTCCACCTCCAAATGTTACCGGAGTTTTGCACATGGGACATATGTTGAATAATACAATTCAAGATGTATTGGTTCGTCGTGCACGAATGTTAGGGAAAAATGCTTGCTGGGTTCCTGGAACTGATCATGCATCAATCGCAACAGAAGCAAAAGTGGTTCAAAAATTACGCGCAGAAGGGATTAAGAAATCAGATTTGACAAGAGACGAATTTTTAGCGCATGCTTTTGAGTGGAAAGACAAACACGGTGGAATTATTTTGGAACAATTGAAGAAGTTAGGAGCTTCTTGCGATTGGGATAGAACGAGTTTTACGATGGATCCTGAATATTCAGAATCTGTTGTCAATATTTTTATTGATTTATATAATAAAGGAAAAATTTACCGTGGCGTGCGAATGGTGAACTGGGACCCAGAAGCATTGACTGCACTTTCAGACGAAGAAGTATTGCACAAAGAAGTAAACTCTAAACTGTTTTACGTTCGTTATAAAATTGCTGGAACAGACGATAAATGGTTAACAATTGCAACAACTCGTCCTGAAACAATTTTGGGTGATAGTGCAATTTGTGTGAATCCAAACGATATTCGTTACGCTAATTTGAAAGATAAGAAAGCGATAGTTCCAATTATAGGGCGTGAAATTCCAATCATTTTTGATGACTACGTTGACATGGAATTTGGAACAGGATGTTTGAAAATTACGCCTGCTCACGATGTGAATGATTACGACCTAGGAAAGAAGTACAACTTAGAAACGATCGATATTCTTAACGATAACGGAACTTTAAATGCAAACGGAATGCATTACGAGGGAATGGATCGTTTTGATGCGCGTAAAGCAATTGAAAAAGAATTACACGATAAAGGATATTTGGTTAAAACGGAAGATCACATCAATAAAGTGGGATATTCTGAACGCACAAATTCTGTGATTGAACCAAAACTATCTTTGCAATGGTTCGTTGATATGAAAGAATTGGCGGCTCCAGCATTGGAGAACGTTATGAATGGAAATATTCAATTTCATCCGGATAAATTCAAGAACACATACCGTCACTGGATGGAGAATGTGAAGGATTGGTGTATTTCTCGCCAATTGTGGTGGGGACATCAAATTCCTGCTTGGTTCTATGGAGATGGAGAAGAGGATTTCGTAGTTGCAAAAACAATTGAAGAAGCAGTTCCAGCTGCAACACAAAAAGCAGGGAGAGCGATTACGGCATCTGATCTTAAACAAGACGAAGATGTATTGGATACATGGTTTTCGAGTTGGGTTTGGCCAATATCTGTTTTTAACGGATTGACGCAACCAAATAACGAAGAGATTAAGTATTACTATCCAACAAATGATCTAGTAACAGCTCCAGAAATTATGTTTTTCTGGGTGGCGAGAATGATTATTGCGGGATACGAATACATGGGAGATATTCCATTTAAGAATGTATACTATACTGGAATCGTTCGAGATAAATTAGGACGTAAAATGTCTAAATCATTAGGGAATTCTCCAGATCCAATCGAATTGATTAACAAGTACGGAGCAGACGGAGTTCGTGTTGGTATTTTGATTTCATCTCCGGCAGGAAATGATTTGCCTTTCGATAGTTCACAATGTGAGCAGGGAAGAAATTTTACCAACAAGATTTGGAATGCTTTCCGCTTGGTTGACTCATGGATTGTAAATAATGACTTGCCTCAACCAGCATCGTCTAAGATGGCAATTGATTGGTTTGGTGCCAAGTTGAACAAAGAATTACAAAACATCAACGAACTGTTTGATAAGTTTAAGATTTCTGAAGCGCTGATGGCGACTTATAAATTGGTATGGGATGATTTCTGTTCGTGGTATTTGGAAATGATCAAGCCTGGCTACCAACATCCAATTGACAAAAAGACCTTGGAAACAACATTGGACTTCTTTGAAAAATTATTAAAAGTGTTGCAACCGTTTACACCTTTCGTAGCGGAAGAATTGTGGCACTTAATTCGCGATAGAAAAGAAGGCGATGATATAATTATTGCACAATGGCCGACGCTTGAAACTTCAAACGAAATGATTCTTTCTGAGTTTACAATTGCTGAAGAAGTGATTACCAATATTCGTAACATCCGTAAGAAAAACAACATTGCCACGAAAGTGAAAATGGAGTTATTCGTTCGCAAGAACAAAGAGGTTGATATTAATTTTGATTGTGTGATAGTGAAAATGGGGAATCTATCTCACTTGGATTACACGACTGATAAAATTGAAAATTCAAACTCATTCATTGTCAATGGAAATGAATTCTTTGTTCCATTTGGAGATTCAATAGATCTAGAAGCAGAGAAGGAGAAAATGCAAGAAGAATTAAACTATACCCAAGGGTTCTTAAAAAGCGTTCAAAAGAAATTACAAAATGAAAGTTTTGTGAGTGGCGCTCCAGAAAAAGTTGTTGCCATTGAAAAGCAAAAAGAAGCAGATGCATTAGCGAAGATTGCTATTTTGGAAGAGAAGTTAGCATCAATGGCGTAAATTCGATTTCAATAGGTTATAAAAAAATGGACGATAATTATATCGTTCTTTTTTTGTCAATTTAAAAAATCTAAAAACGCATTATTTTTTTGTAACAATCCCCTCAATCGTATTGCGTGTGACAGCGTGATAACCACTTTTCGCTTTCTCAAAAGTGGCTTTCGCAAACGAATGATCTGTTGGGTTCTTAGAATTCATTAGTGCTTCGTAAATCCCTTCGATGTACCATCTTCGTCCAATCTTGATGAGGTATTTTTCCATTTCTGGTTTCGCTCCAATGTATCCATTGCGCGATGCTAACTTGTACCAGTCAGATTTAATTCCTGGGTTTGAGTTTGCACTGAATTCAAATTGAACGTCTAATTTTTTCAAGGTTTCAGGAGTTACATTTTCATTTAGCCCTCTTACAAACGTTTGCCATTCTTGCGTGATAAAATCACCTCGAGTTAATTTTTTCAATTTCCCTACGAAAACATCTTCGCCATTGTTTACACGCTCTGCCAATTTTGTCATTTCATCCAACTTTTCGGATTCAATACGCGCATGGTTGTCTGGAAGTCCAGGTTGATAAACCCATTCTTCGACATCAAAATCGATGTTGTTTGGTACTAATAGATTGTTTTTCAAATCTGCAACAAACACTTCTGTCGTAATCGATTGAAATGCATGTTCTTTAAAATAACAGTTTAAGAATTGGTCTAATTTTTTTCGACCAACTGCCTTTTCAATAGTTCTTAGGAAGAATGCACCTTTCACATAGGCAATATCCGTCATTCCATCGTCTGGATTTCTTTGCTCTAATTGAAGTTTCAATTCTGTATCCTCTGGATGATCGCTGTTTTCAATATCATCTAAAGCAGCTAATAAATCTTGGTATTCAATCAACGCTAGGATGTTCGCGTTTTCTTTTCCTCCAATTTTCTCCATGATACGGTTCTCGAAGTAGACAGTAAAGCCTTCGTTTAACCAGAAATCATTCCAAGTTGCATTTGTTACCAGGTTTCCTGACCAAGAATGTGCCAACTCATGTGCAACCACAGAAATCATACTTTTATCTCCTGCCAAAAGTGTTGGATTTGCAAAAGTTAAGCGCGGATTCTCCATTCCACCAAAAGGAAATGAATATGGAAGCATCACGATATCGTATTTGCCCCATTGGTATTTCCCATATATTTTTTCTGCGGTTGAAATCATTTTTGGTAAATCAGAGAACTCATAAGCACAAGCTCCTGCTAATTCTGGTTCAGAGTATACGCCGCAAATTGCGCCCAATTTTGTATATGTTAAATTCCCAACCGCTAATGCAATTAAATAAGAAGGAATTTTTTGTTCCATAGTAAATGAATACTTTCCTGATAAGTTCTTTTCTGTTGGATTAGAAGCACTCATAATTGCCATAAGTCCTTTCGGAACAGTAACTTCAGCAGAATAAGTAATACGATTCATTGGAGTATCTTGCAATGGAATCCAAGTTCTTGTTAATATTGCTTGTCCTTGCGTATATAAAAATGGGTGCGTTTTTCCAGTAGTTTGTTCAGGACTTAACCAATCCAAAGCCTCAGATTTGTCAGTTGTTTGGTAGTATATATTGATGTATTTCGTGTCTGGTTTAATTTTAACCGACAATGAAGAACCTAGTAATTCGTCGTGATTTCCGATGACGTAATCTGTGGCAACTTCATTTCCTTTTCCGAGTGTCACTTTTTTTATCTTCAATTCCTTGATGTCAAAAATGGCATTTTCAGCATTGTGGCTGTTCATTTCATGTCGCGCAACACCATATATTGTTTGATTTTCAAAATTGACATCCAATTCCAAATGCAAATGTTTTGTGCTTACTTCAAAATGGTTGGAGTAAGAATGACTGTCTACAGTTAGAATTTCTGGTGCCTCTTTTGATTTGTCAGAATCTTTCCCCTTTTGCAGGCAAGAAGCGAATGCAAAAGTTATTAGAAATAAGATGGAGAAATTACACTTCATAAAATTAAATTGTTCTTGTCACAAATGTATAAAACTTTTGAAAAGGAAATTCGTTTGTGTAAAATCATAAAAAAAAACGAGCCGAAATAATCTATTATTCCGACTCGCACTATTTTTTAGGTTAAATTTTATACGTACCAGAGACGAACATAATTAATTTTTTTGGTGTTTGAACTCTGCATACGATGCTTACCAAACTTCCTTTTGGGGCTGCTTTTAAATAACCTGTTAGGCTAACGAGACTATTTCCAGATCCTTTTTGTGGAGCTCCTCCAGTAATTTGTACATCCCAACTCAATATGTCAAACTTTACATTCAACGGGATTTCAGGACCATATTTCGCAATTAATGAAGTATTGCTAATTGTAACTGGCTCGCCAGAAGCAGATCCTCCCCAATACAAAGTTGGTTTGGGTAAATTGCTGACTTTGTAATTAACTCGCTTCAATTGCACAATTTTACCAGTACTCGTTTTTCCTGAGACAACCAAGGTTGCATCTCTGGCGCTTCCATTAGGCGTTACAATGTACATTCCATTTGATTTTTGAATCGTGACGTTGGTTCCTGTCAATACAGTTTCTGGAAATCCAGAAGCAGTTGGGTCGACGATATTATCGTAAGTTCTATATAGCAAATTGTATCCTGGAATTTCAATTGAACCAGATGGTTTCATTACGTGAACTGTTTTGTTCCATTCGAGTGTTTTTTTAATCCCAGACTTATTCCGAATGGAAATTGTTCCGTTCAAATTCATTGTTGAACCTTCCGCTTTTAACTTAAGGAATCCTTTGCCATCATGAACATCCGATATTGCCGCACCGTTGTATATAACTTCGGGCTGTTTGTCTGAATCAAATGCCGCCATCAATACTTCTAAAGTAAACTCTTCGTTCGCATTAACTACTTCAGGACCGTATGCAAGTGGAATGATTTTATTGAAAGAATATTCTCCAACTCCCATACGATTGCGAATAAGGGTAATTGCCTTTGCTCTGGCAGATAATATGTCTTTTTGCAAGGAAGACAATGATGCAATCGCCGCGACGGATGGAGAGTGGTCAAACGTTTTTCCAATCCAATGAACATCAGTAATATCATGAACGGTTGAACGCTCGTTTTTCGAAAGTGAGCTGTAAATATCTAGTAAAACTGCTTCGTCATCAGTATGAACGTTAGATGATTTTAATGCCTTCTTCAATTGATTGTTGAGGTCTTTTTGGTCTTCATATTTGGTGATCTTCGGAGCTTTGAAATAATACGCTTTATCAACAAACGCCTTTCCATTCTTGTCTATTTTCAATTGAGAAGAAGCTACCTTTTCTGTTAATTCAGTTCTAAAATCAAGAAATGAATTCCACAATTCGATTCCCTTTCCAACTGGTTTTTTGATGTCCTCGCCAATAAATAAATACATGGCCTCATCGTATTTGTCCTTTCCCTGTACATTGTCCAAGTTCATTCTCACTGGTTTTATTTGTGGAGATTTAGGATTGAATTTTTCAAGCAGAATAGATGTTTTTTGCCCAACCGTTGAAATATCTTCGCCACAATCTGTGAGCAATTGAATTTTGAGTTGATCAATTAAGTGAATCCTCTTTGCTGTCATTTTGTCGATATCTTTGATAGTTTCCAAATAAAGTTTCGCCTTTTTTGCGCGTTGTGGATTTGAATTATCAATACTTGTTTCCACAATTTCCGATCGTTTTTCATTTCCTCGGAACAGTTCAGTTAGATTTGCTTCTTGCATATTTTCTTCAATCGCAACGAATGCATCTAAAATCGACTTGGAGACATTCAATGCCAACAAAGCCGTTAAAACGAGGTACATCATACCAATCATTTTTTGTCTGGGTGTTTCTTTTCCTCCTGCCATAATTTTAAAGATTTAGTTATGTTCAGGTAATGTCAGGTTTAACAAGAAGTAACAATTGATTTAATTATTAAGTGTTAGTTACCATTCTAAATGTTATTAAAAGTGTAATGTTTTCTGAAATTTTGATTACATTCACGAACTCGAAAAAAATTAAAAAAATATGAGCCAAGATACAAACGCAGTTCCTACAAAGACCTTATTTGGTCATCCAATGGGGCTTTATGTTCTCTTTTTCACGGAGATGTGGGAAAGATTCTCGTTTTACGGGATGAAGGCTTTATTGATATTTTATCTAGTAAAATATCATTTATTTACAGATGATGATGGAAGTATTCTTGTAGGAAGTTATGCCGCTTTAGTATATGCTTTACCAGTTTTGGGAGGGTATTTGGCTGATAGATTCTTAGGTTTTAGAAAGGCCGTTACGTTTGGGGCTATTCTATTGGTTTTAGGGCATATTGGCATGGCGTACGAAGGCAATGCAGCTACAATGATGGCTGATGGAACAATTGTCAGAGATAACAATGCACTGCAAATTTTCTACTTTTCCATGTCACTTATTATTTTAGGTGTTGGATTTTTAAAAGCAAATATCTCCTCAATTGTAGGCGAATTATATAGTAAAGGGGATTCACGTAAGGATTCTGGTTTTACTATTTTCTATATGGGAATTAATATAGGATCTTGGTTTGCTACAATTCTTTGTGGTTACTTGGGTGAAGCTTATGGATGGGGTTACGGTTTTGGCGCAGCTGGAATAGGTATGTTTATTGGTCTTATCACTTTTATTTGGGGTAAAAAGTATTTCATGGGTAAAGGAGAGCCAAAAGATTTACAAAAATTAAAAAAGAAATTGTTTTTAGGAATAGACACGGAATATCTAATTTATATATTAGCTGTTTTATCATCTTTAATAGTTTGGCAAATGGTTCAACGACATAGTGTTGTTGAGGTTTTATTAATGTCTACTGGAGCTGCTTCCTTAGTGTATATTATTTGGTATGCGGCTATGAAATCGACGCGAATTGAAAGAAACAGATTAATTGCATTAACAATACTTATTGTCTTTTCTGTATTCTTCTGGGCTTTGTTCGAACAAGCTTATACTTCGATGAATTTATTTGCTGATAGAGCAATGGACAGAAATATTGGCGGTTCTAATGTGCCTTCCGCATGGTTCTTGAGTTTAAATGCAATGTTTATTGTGATGTTTGCTCCAATATTCGCATGGTTTTGGGTGAAATTGGCTAAGAAAAAATTGAATCCAAACGCTGCTGTGAAATTCGGATTGGCTTTGTTATTTGTCGGATTAGGATTTGGTGCTTTAGCATATGGTATTAATACATCTGCTGCCGGTTTAGTTCCAATGATTTGGTTGGTCTTAGCTTACTTATTGCATACTTGGGGAGAACTTTGTTTATCACCTGTTGGATTGTCATATGTAACTAAATTATCTCCAGGAAAAATTGTTGGTTTTATGATGGGAGTTTGGTTTTTAGCAACAGCAGGGGCAGAATACATAGCCTCTTTGTTAGCAAACATTGCAAGTTTACCTCCATCAGCAGGTGAATTAGATGTGGAAGCTGCAAAAGCTGCTTATTCAGGACTATTTGAAAGTCTTTTTTATATCGGAATGATTGTAGGTGTATTATTATTAGTATCATCTCCTTTTATTAAAAAAATGATGCATGGTATTGATGATGAAGGTGAAGAGACTACGGATGCTCCAACCCTAGTGAGTGATATCATTGATAACGAAAAGTAAATTTAAAACTAATCTAAATAATAAATTACAATGTCAAACGAGAATTCAGATATGTTTAAGTCCACGGTTTTAGGACATCCATCAGGGTTATTTGTACTTTTCTTTACAGAAATGTGGGAGCGTTTTTCTTATTATGGAATGAGAGCCTTATTGGTTTTGTTTCTTGTAAGTGCAATGGGCCTAGGTGGTTGGGATTGGTCTCCTGAAAATGCATTAGCGCTTTACGGTACCTACACGGCAATGGTATATTTAACGCCAATTCTAGGTGGTTATATTGCAGATAAGTTTATGGGGTATCGAAAAGCCGTTATCCTTGGAGCACTAATAATGACTCTTGGACATGGGGCAATGGCTATTGAATCGAATCCAATCTTTTTATATATCGGGATTGCATTATTGATTATAGGAAATGGATTTTTCAAACCAAATATGACTTCTATAATTTCTCATATGTATAAAGATACTCCTGAGAAAAAAGATGGAGCTTATACTATTTTCTACATGGGAGTAAATGCCGGGGCTTTTCTTGGGATTATGCTTTGTGGATATCTAGGTGAAACACTTGGATGGAGCTATGGATTTGGTCTAGCTGGAATTTTTATGTTCTTCGGTATGCTACAATTTTATTTCGCTCAAAAAATATTTGGTGAAATTGGTTTGAAACCAGAAAAAACAGAAGATAACACTCCTAAATTAGAGTTTGAAGGAGATCGCTTGAACCCATTTACAATGATGGATAAAGTAATGATCTTTATTTCTGCTACAATTGGTTTAGTGTGGATTATCAATGATCCTTTGAGTAAAATCGGAGGAACGAATATTTTAAAGTTTGGTGAAACAGATATTTCAAACATCTTCATTTTAACAGGTGTTGTTGTGTTTATAGCATTATTGATTTCTCGAATTGCTAGATACCCATTGGTTACTAAACATAGAATGATTGCAATTGTATTGTTCGCTGTTTTCACTGTTATTTTCTGGGCTTCTTTTGAACAAGCAGGTGGTTCAATGACATTGTTTGCTAAGGACTATACGACTAGGATATTAACTGGTTCAGGGGCTACAATATTTAACATTGCTGATATCATCATAACAGTTGTTCCAATTGCTATTATTTCATGGGTACTTTATAAGTTGTTTAAACAAACATTTAGTAAGTATGCTTTATCGAACATATTTCTTGCAACGTCATTTGTTTTAATTTGGATCATCGTTATCTGGAAAATTGATAGAAATTTAAATTCGAATGCTTACGTTGTTGCTTACAATCAGGTTGAAACAACATCTGTTGGAGAAGATGGCGAAGAAGTAAAAATGTTGAGCTATGTTACCAATGAAACTGAATTGGCTGCAGATGCTGTTTTAGTTCCAGGAGAAGTTACAATACGTGAGCCTAAGAAATTTAAAGACGCTTCAAGCGTTTTATTGATTGACGTTGATAAAGGAGGAGACCTAAGATATTTAGATGCTGAGAAATTAGATAAAATCGAAAAAGGATTACAAATCAAAGCTTCAATAGTTCGAATGAAAGGTAAAGAAGTTGAAATTCCAGCATCTTGGTTTGGAATTTTAAATTCATTATTCATTATTATGTTCGCTCCATTATTTTCTAAATGGTGGGAAAGTAAATACAATCCTTCAGGTGCAAGTAAATATGGTATAGGATTAATTCTATTGGGTATTGGTTTTGCTGCTCTTGCATTTGGCGCAATGGGAATTGAAAAAGGCGGAGCTGCTGTTCAAGTTAGCATGATTTGGCTTGTTGTAGCATACTTGTTCCATACTTTAGGAGAGTTGTGCCTTTCTCCAGTAGCACTTTCTTACATAAGTAAGTTAGTTCCTGGAAGAATGATTGCCTTAATGTTCGGTATTTGGTATGTAGCTGTTGCAATTGGTAACAAGACGGCAGGTAAAATGGGTGGAATGATTGAGAAGATTCAAGAAGAACATTCTTTGACTTTCTTCTTTATGATTTTCACACTTGTACCAGTGGGATTAGGATTACTTGCAATTGCTCTGAATCCATTATTCAAAAAATTAATGCACGGAGTAAGATAGTACTTCGCGATAATCATATTAAGCAGTCCTCCCAAAAAGAGGGCTGTTTTTATTTAAAACAATTGACATGAAATACATTATTGGTTTATTTTTTATCATTTTCAGTTTGAATTTCGGCTTTTCACAGTCTGTAAAACTGGAATTTGTAGATAGTACGAACGTTGAAAAAATGGAAGCTGGTACGTTTACCTATTTCAACGCGAGCGTTCAAAAGGAATTAGTAATCGAAGGTAAAACGACGATTTTTATTGATTTTGCATTGATGGATATTCCAATGGACTATGATTCAATTGTAGCTCATATCAATACGGATAAAATCGTTTTAAGCCAATTAACCCCTTTCATTTTAAATGATGTGGATGAATCCTTGAGTTTTGATGTTGTGAGTTACAAAAGCGGAAAAGCTCAAGCTTTTAAAACTGGTGGTAATGAAAAAATTGCATTCAAAATAGTGCATAAAGAACGACCTGTCATCGTTCGAGATGAAATTGTATTTGGACTTCTCGCACTTGTACTTGCATTTATCTTTTTCACCGCTCATAAAAAGTCCAAGTTTTGGAGTAAATTTTACATGATTGTTCCAGCATTGCTCTTGTGCTACGTTGTTCCGGCAATTCTGGTATTAACAGGATTGATTTCTGCGGAGTACTCTAATTTATATGTCGTAGCAAGAGATTACTTGCTTCCGGCTGCATTGATTTTAATGACACTAGGAATCGATTTCAAAGCAATTGTAAATCTTGGTTCCAAAGCGTTGATAATGTTCATTACGGGAACTGTGGGAGTTATTATTGGCGGACCGATTGCAATATTGATCTATTCGTGGATTGACCCAAGTGTTGTTGGTGGAGAAGGAGCAGAGGCTGCCTGGAGAGGAATGGCAACCATTGCAGGAAGTTGGATTGGAGGAGGAGCAAATCAAAATGCGATGTATGAAACTTATGCCTACGCACCACAACTCTATGGGAAAATGATAGTCGTTGATATTGTTGTTGCAAATATGTGGATGGCATTTTTACTTTGGGCGGCGTCCAGAGCGGATAAGTTTGACCGTTGGTTGAAAGCCGATAGTTCGGCGATTGAAGATTTAAAAAAGCGCGTAATCGATTATGAAAAATCAATTGCAAAGCAACCAACTTTGACAGATTACTTGATGATTTTAGGAATTGCTTTTGGAGTTGTTGGTGTTGCACATTTTGGTGGTGAAATTGTAGGTGGTTTTTTTAGTGAACACTATCCAGATTCACCCTTTGCATCTTCTTTCTTGTGGTTGGTTGTAATTGCAACAACGGGTGGATTACTTCTCTCGACTACGAAACTCAGAAAGTATGAAGGTGCAGGCGCATCAAAAATAGGAAGCGTGTTTATTTATATTCTGGTTGCAACAATTGGAATGAAAATGGAGTTGGCGGAAGCTATAAAAGAACCGCAATTAATTGTTGTTGGATTGATTTGGATGGTTTTCCATGCCGGATTTATGTTCCTTGTCGCAAAATTAATTAAAGCACCATTTTTCTTTTTGGCCGTTGGATCTAAAGCGAATATTGGAGGGGCAGCATCTGCGCCAATTGTGGCAGCAGCATTTCATCCTTCTTTAGCAAGTGTAGGAGCAATATTAGCCGTTTTAGGCTATGCACTCGGAACTTATGGAGCAATTGTTTGTGCGGAGTTGATGCGCATGGTAGCGCCTTAATAAAGACTGAGGTAATTTCTTAAAAGGAAATTAAATCTTCTCCCCATTAATATCAGTCGTCAATACATCACTCATGTAATCAAAAAATGGGCGCATGGCTTTGAATGTTTGATCAACTTTGTCTGCAAAATTAGGTGACAATACTTCTTCATCCGTAAAGTTTTTAGAAAAAACGAATTGCTTAAAACGAAGTAAATCAATTGCTTTATGTTCCTTTGCAAATCCTTTTGGTGCGGATTTAAGTTGCTCCCCAACGAGTCTGCCAAACGTTTTCGTGAAATTATTGTCCGCTAAAACGTCTCTCATTTCTTGGTCGTCGACAGCTATTTCTTCACGAATTCGTTGCAAATCTTCTTTCGAAGGAGCCCAAAATCCACCTGCTACGAATGAACCGTTGTTAGGTGCAATATGAAAGAAATATCCACCTCTGCGCTCTACTGTTGCTCTTTTGTAGCCTCCAGCCCAATGAGTTTTGTACGGTGCTTTATCTTTCGAAAATCGGACATCTCTATAGATACGGTAGAGACTTTTCTTACCGTTCAAGGTTTCAATTACATCGTGGCGATTTAATTTCTCTAAAACTGCATCCGCGAATGCGATCAAACTTTCATGAGACGTTTGATACTCTTCTTTATTAGCGGTAAACCAATCTCTGTCGTTATTCTTCTCTAGTTTATTTAGAAAGTTGAAATCGTTTTTTGAAATTGGCATAATTATCTATTTTTTGAGCAAGATAAAGCTATGATTCACTTCATCAAAATGATTGTAAATTAATATGTGTTGAATCGATTTGTCCTGAATTTTTCGTTTTTCAATTGACGGGAGAAATGCGCTTTCTCCATTCAAAATATGTGCTGCCAACCATACGGCAAATGAAGTGCACGTTCTATATTCTCCAACCAAATGCTTAAAGGTAAGTATGTTTGTGTCTGGAAATATTTTTTCTGAAACATTGGTGTACCATGCGTTGTGATTGATATCGCCATTCATTCCTAGCATCAAAGTATCGATTTCAGAATGTAGGATTCCATTCCTTTTTAACAAAGCACTAATGCAGATCTCAATATCGGTTTCTTTTGGAAAGGTCAATTGTGCAACATCTTCTATTTTAGCTAGGTATTCTATGGCTTCTGATTCTACAATAAACATGTTTGATCCTTCACCGCAAACAGAACCTTTAGTTAATGAATCAATTAGTTCAAAATTCCCAACTGCGAATTCTTTGTAATGATCCGCCAAGAAATCAATGTTGTAATTGTAATTAGAAATCTCTTCAATTCCGCCAATTAGCAATTTTTTAGCATTTCCCTCTTCAAAAAGCATTAATGCATCTAGCAATGTGTTCTCAAAAGCATGTCCACCATTTGTGTAGGTTGTATTATAACCTCTGTTTTTATCCATTAATGCTAACTGTCCAGCAATAGCATTAGGTGTACTTTGCACAAAGTTGGTAGGCGTTAACATGCCTTCTTCGTATTCTACAATTTGATTAAGGAAGTCGATGCAGTTTTCTAGTCCTCCATTCGCTGTTCCCATCAAAATCCCATCAATGTTCTTGTTATTTTGAATTAATGGCAATCCTGTTCCAACTCCCATTCGCACTGCTTTCCCCATTCTTCGTAATAATCCACGTGGAATCAGCTCCATATAATTAGGTTCTTCAACGTTGAAAATAATACTATCGTGATGTACTAATTCTCCATTTAAGAATTCATCGGTATACGTTTTTTGAGGAGATATTGAGCGAAGGTCTGTGATGTACATAACTATACTTTAGAATAAATGACAGATGTACAATTTCCACCAAATCCGAAAGAATTCGTCATGATGTTGTTTATTTCAACTCCAGATTTAAATTCTAAAATTTGAGGTAAACCAAAATCGTCTAAGGGCTCTGAACAACGCAGATTGGAATACAATTCACGATTATTCATCATGGCAATACTAAAAATTGATTCTATTGCTCCAGATGCTGCTAATGTATGTCCTGTATACGATTTTGTTGAATTGAAAGCTGGGATTTCTCCAAATATTTGATGAAAGGCAAACAATTCTGTTTCATCATTGTTAACTGTTCCTGTTCCGTGTGCGTTGATGTAATCAATTTGATTTGGATTCATTTGACACGAGTCTAGCGCACGTTGCATAGCGAAACAAGGTCCAAATGCCTCTTCAGATGTTGTCGATGGATGATGAGCGTCGTTTGCATTTCCGTAACCAACAACTTCAGCTAATTTTTCTTTAGTTGAACAAACGCTTTCTGCTTCTAATACGAGATAACCTGCTCCTTCACCTAACGTTAAGCCGTCACGATTTTTATCAAATGGTTTGCATGGATTTTCGGATAAAATCATTAAAGCATTAAATCCATTGACCGCAAATTTTGCCAAAGCATCAGATCCTCCAACAATCACTCTATCCAAACGACCAGACTTTATCAATCTAGCTCCTAGCATGACAGCATTTGCGGATGAAGAACAAGCAGTGTTTATTGTGGAAGAAAATCCACCAATTTCAAATTTCTTAATCAAACGAGTAGTGTGTTCACCAAGTCCATAGGAACGGACATAAACAGATGGTTCTCCTTTAAGGTTTGCATCTGTGTATAGTTCGTCGGTGTGGCACATTCCTCCAACAGTCGTTGAAGAAATAATTCCTGTTCGAATTGATTTCAGCTCGTTTGAAGTTAGTTTTGCTTCGTCGACTGCTAATCCAAAAGCTAAATATGCCAGTAGAGTAGTGCGGCTAACACCTATTTCGTTGGAGCAATTGGTCATGTCGATAAGCATCTCGTTGCTTAAGTCGACTTCACCAAAAGGCAATGTTGCTGTGTATTTGGATGAAAAATGTTTCGCAGAACCAATTCCACTTTCACCATTTCTGAGTTTAGCGATGCTCCTTTCTACACCTATTCCAAGTGCAGAAACAACTCCTGTTCCGGTGACAAATACTCTCTCCATTTGGAAGGAATTATTTTTTGTTCGCTAGAATGTAATCTACGATTGTATTAACATCAACTAAAATAGTACGCCCCTCAGTTGGGTTGTTGATTTTTACACCATATTCTCTATCTAAAAGCACAATCAATTCAACTGAGTCAATAGAATCCAATCCTAAATCTGGACCGAATAATGGCGCGTCATCATTAATTTCTTCAGGCTTAATTTCCAGAAGATTTAAATATTCAACAATGTGTTTTTTTAACTCTAGGGCTAATTCTTCTCTAGTTTGACTCATTTAAATATAATTTTGAATTTTTAATTTGCTGTATGTCAAGATTTGACACGCTAATATAAACAATATTAGGAACAAAATTGTTGGGAAGAGTAAATACCAATCTCCTCCTTTCAGGAATAAAGTGTAATATCCCTCTAAACACCAATGCAATGGAGAGATATTACCAATAACTTGCATGTAAGATGGCATGACAAATGTTGGTACCCAAATACCGCCAATTGCTGCTAAAATAATAATGGTGATTGCTCCAAATCCGTTCGCTTGTTCGTTTGTTTTTGCAAAAGTCCCGACAAGCATCGCAAAGCTAATTGCTGAAAAAGCAGATAAAATTGAAATAATAAATAATCCCAAAATATTGGAAGGTAAACTCAATGTTGGTAATCCAATCAGTGGAAAAACGAATTTTCCCAACATAAAAATTACTGTTAACTGAAGTAAAGCGACAAATAAATAAGTGAACATTTTACTCAATAATACCAGAGAAAAACTCGACGGAATGGTTTGAAGACGAACGAAACTGCCACTTAGTCGTTCCTTTACAATGTTACTGCCCAACGAAATAACCATAAAGAACATAGCAAATATTGACCATGCAGGAACGTTGTGTTGGGTTGAATTTGGAATTGCTTGTCCTGATGAAGTGTTGGCAGATATTTGATCGATTGTTATTTGATTGGAGAAGAACTTCTCTTCCATTGCTTCAGGAATATCTTCAAAGCCCATTGCCACATATAGTTGCTCTATCATTAAACGACTTTCCAAGGCTCCAAGAAACGATTGAATAGAACCTGAAATTGAAGTTCTAAAGTTTTCCTGTAAAATTGGATCGTAATACAATGCAATTTTAGTTGGAATTTTAGGGCTAACAGAAGCATTTTCTATGATGTCAAACTCACTAAGCATCTCTGTGCTTACACTTTGCGCTTTTGCAGTTAATTGTTGTGAGAAGTTTTCTGGAATCCACAATGCCAATAGTTGATTGTCGCTTAACAAGGTCTTTTGAATTTCTTTTTGCGATAATTTCGAACGATTCGTGATTTTAAAAACACCTGATTCTTCCAATAAACCAGATAAACTATCCCCCAAAGTTCCTTTGTCTTTGTTTACCACAATGATTTCAATGTTGTTGTCATTTACAAGTTTGAATGTACTGTCTTGAACAATTGTAATGATAAATACGAGCAGAATAGGCATCATAAACATAAGAATTAGACCTACCTTATCGTTAATAAGTAGAAGCAGTTCCTTGTGTATACTTGCGAATAGTTTTCTCATTAGTCTCTGTATTCTATTCCAGTTAATTGTAAAAATAACGCTTGTAAATCTGCCACATTATGTTGCTTAATTAACGTTTTTATATCGTCATGCGCTATTAATTTTCCGTGATCGAGTAATACGATCTTGTCGCAAAATTCTTCTGCTTCATTCAAGTGATGAGAGGTGTAAATAATTGTCGTTCCTTTTTTATTCAATTCCTCTAAATACGCCATGATAGCGTTTTTACTTTGCACGTCCACACCAACAGTAGGTTCGTCCAGGAAAAGAATGGAGGGATTGTTAATAATACCAATTGCCAAATTGACTCTACGCTTCATTCCACCAGAAAACGTTTGTACTTTTTTGTGCATTGCTTGCTGTAAGCCTAAAACAGTCATTAATTCTTCAATACGAGAATTTAATTCTGCTTTTTTTATGCCATATAATGTTCCAAAGTAGCGTAAATTCTGGTATGGACTCAATTCTGTATAAAAGGAGAAATCTTGAGGGACGTAACCGATAGAATTTAGAAAATCTTTGCTGGATACATTCTCACCAGCATTTTTATAAATGACTTCGCCGCTTGTTTGGGCTATTATCCGACAAAGAATA
This sequence comes from uncultured Flavobacteriales bacterium, assembly GCA_963925035.1. Classification (GTDB taxonomy): domain Bacteria; phylum Bacteroidota; class Bacteroidia; order Flavobacteriales_D; family Crocinitomicaceae; genus UBA4466. The sequence continues at coordinate 9,632 of CAWUSK010000038.1, read as the reverse complement.
GACATTAGAGTTGTTTTTCCAGCACCATTTGGACCAAAAACACCTAGTTTTTCACCTTTTTGAATAGAGAAACTAATATTTTCTAAACTAAATCGAGTCGATTTAGAGTACTTTTTTGAAACGTTATGTAGTTCAATGACATTTGTCATCACAACTATTTCAGTTTTAATTTACCAAGGTCTTGAAGCGCTTTTTTCTCGGCGTTGGCAATCTCTACCATAATATCTGCTGCGTGATCAAAGTCTTTTTGTGAGGTAATACGTCCTTTATAGATTCCTGCCATTTGTAGTGCGCTATCTCTCCATAAATCTCCAGCTTTTGTAAATTGCTCAGAGATTCCAATTAGCTCATCGTTGCCAAGAATTTCAGCGGCTTCTTCTAAGAATGCGGCATATATAAAGCGAAAACCACCACCGCCAGTTCCAATTTCTTCTTGCATCCGAACAATTTGACCTAGAAATAGTCCACCTTGTCGCTCACCAACTTGATCGCGCCATTTGCGGACTTTCTTTGCTGTATGTTTTATTCCTTTTACACCGGTAACCGAAGCCGGAATGTAAAGCATGTCTCGCACATTTCGATTGATTCCTCTGACAATTCCGTTACGTAAAGTTTCTTCAGTAACTATTGGCTTATCGGTTGGAAAGTAAATATGACCTTTCGGCGCTAGTGCTCCTTTTGAGAAACGAACCTTGCTAAGTTCTGCTCGAGTTATTGAAGTTGTAGTTTCCATAACTGGATCACTCACTAGAAAATTATCGCCCTCTCTTCCAAAAACAATTAAGTTGTGTGCATTAAAGTGAAAGCGGTATTCTTTTGGGAAATAAGGTAAATGGAATACACCTACTTGGCATCCGACAGTTTTACCGGCATCTAATTGTTTATCTAGAAACTTTTCAGCCTCTAATTCACTTCTGAATTTTTTTCGTTCAACAGGAATATTTAGTGTTTTGCATGTTCTATTGAAAATAGACCCAGGCATAGAACGAAATGAAATTGCCGGTCCACCGTTCACTTTTAAAAAGGGAATATGAATGTAAAACAGACCAGAACCGAGCCCAAATGCCAATGGTTCAGTCATGAAGTCCAACCCTTGCTGTTTTAATAGACTTACAGTCACACCGTTTTCACAATGTGCCGTTTGTATGTGTTTGTATTCGCTCACGATGGATTGAAATTCTTTAATTCGATTACTGTAACATCAAAAGCGGATGCATATTTCTGCAACTTTTTATCACTTAACTTTTGGAAAATAGTTGGTTTCATGTGGCGCTTAATTTGCCAACTGAAAAAACCGGTATAACCGGCCAAAACAGACATGTCCATCAGTGTAAATTCTAAATAATAGGCAATTGGGCTTACTTTCCCAGCAGTGCAATCTTTTTTTGCTAGCTCTGTTCTTCGATTGATTTCTTCCCAAGCGTTTTCAAGGGCCGCGGCTTTAGTTTCCCAACCTGTGCTTAATTCGGTTTCGTATTTACCGTCTTTGTTCTTTACATAACAAACCTCTCTCGTGAAATTTTCGAGTGAACTTTTGTCTTGAGGAACATTTTCTTTTTTCATTTTAACATACAGTTAAAAGGCTAAATACATATGAAAAACGAGCACTTTCTGGAATCGCCAAAAGAATTTTATCTCCAATTTTCAATTTCCCACTGTTCATTAATTCATCCACCATCAAAAAGATAGAAGCCGAACCTACATTTCCAGTCGTTTCTAAATTTGAAAACCAACGTTCTTTTGGTATATGCATGTCCAATGCATCGAGAGTTTCAGCGATTTTACTTTCGAAGAAATAACTCGACATGTGAGGTAAGAAATAGGCGATGTCGTCAGATGTCATTCCTTTATCTTTAATCGAACCTTCAAGTTTTTTGAATCCGAGTTTAACGATATTTTCTCCGAGTAATCTTGTATCTTGTTTGATAGCCATGATCGATTGTTCTTGAACTTCACTTTGCTTGTAGTCTTTGAAACTTTTCATTGTTCCATCTGCCAATTTCTCTGTTCCCATGTACATGCACGTTTCAGCTTCGTTAGCAAATGAATAGGCTTCAATCCAATCAATTTTTAAAGAAATCCCAGTTTTGTTTTTTTCCGTTTCTAATAGAAAACTTGCAGCTCCGTCAGAAAGCATCCAACGCAAGAAGTCTTTTTCAAAGGCGATGTATGGATTCTCTTCCAACTCACTCATTTTTTTCACTTCCAATTCAAATTGATCAGCATGTAAAGATCTCGATAGGCGCTCTGAAGCGCAGCAAACGGCTTTTTTTGCATCTCCAATTTTAAGAGACATATAAGCATATTTAAACCCGTGCATTCCTGAACAGCAATTTCCAGAAGGAGAAATAACTTCAATTGCGTTTGATTCTGGTAATTCACCATGAACCATCACCGCATGTGAAGGCATTAATTGGTCAGGAATAGAAGTCCCACAAGTCAATAAGTCAATTTCTTTGAGTTTTGCGGGATCATTGTCCATCAAATTCTGAATAGATTGAGCAGCTATTTGAGCATTGGTATGTGTAACGTTTCCGTCTTTATCTAGGGCATAATAACGTTCTTTGATTCCGTTATTACGCAAAACTATTCGTCTTGATTTAGAAGCACGTTCCCCAATTTCACCAAGATAGCTCTCCATTTCATCATTTGAAACAGCTGTATTTGGCAAAAAATTGGCAGTCTTTGTAATATAAACTTCTGACATCTTCTAGTTTAAAATTTTGATGTTGCAAAATTACTTTTTTTCTTCAAATTAACAGCGTAATTATGAAAGAAATGCGGTTAAATGTTTAGGCTTTTACCGCAAGTACACTAGCAAAAATAGAATATATTCTTGTTAATTCAATCGTACAAATTGTTAATTTTTAATCATTTTATTCCTAGAAAAGCGTATTTCTTTTTCTTTTCACGAATAGATTTAATGGTAAAAGGTCGAATTAGAACATTGTAAATTAGCACAACGAAAGGAGACACAATGAAAAGTGCAACAACCAAGTAGTATTTAAAAAAGCTCACCCAAAAGCTTCTTTTTTTTCCTTGAGCCTCCTTTTTCAAAATAAGATTTGCCCATACTTTGAAGATTGTTTTAGCGCGTCCTTCGATGAATAAAATGTTTGTATTGATGAACAATCCATTTGCTTTCACCAATTTTTCTTGATAGGTATCTAATGTTTTACTTGCAATACTTTGATTTAATATTTCTCCAAATCTGGAAGCTCCTTTGATGTCTTCATCACTTATTCCCGGCATTGGGAAAATCCCCCATTTCCTTTCTTTTTTACCAGTCAGCATCCAATGCAAAATACTGGCAGCGGAAAAAATATTGGATGATTTATCAATTAAAGGTAGATTTCCAATGATTTGTCCATTTGCCTCAAGAATCATTTTCACAACGCTATCTTGAGAATTAAGCCACATGTTTCGAGACCCAATGATGGTGATAATTGGTGTGCCTTGCATTCGTTGGATAAACTGAGGGCTTTTCAATAAAGACGTTGTAGGAATGGATGGTGATAAAAACCACGGTTGATAACCCAAAAGAATTAAATCATACTTTTTAAATTGATAATTAATTTCATTTATTGGACTGGGAATTTCTTTTACACATTCTGGCATTGTATCGAAAAAGTTCGGCACCGTCCAAGGAAAAGCAAACTTTTTACTAGTATTAAACTTCACTCGATCGATTGTGACGTTCGTCAAAGGAGATATGTAATTTTCAATTATTTCATCAAGTTGTCCTGATTGAGAGTAATTGATGGCTAAAATTTTCATTTATTCAGACGTTATTATTTAAAATCACCTGGAGATAGAACCTTAGATTCTTCTGCATATTTTTTAATTACTTTTTTCACCAGCAACTCAAGTGAAGCGTAGTTATTCAGAAGTATTTTTTTATCCTCTTCGATATTTCCATTGTAATGTAGAATCTTTGGACTTTTTTCTTGCATGGCTATTCGCAAAAAACGGAATTCACCATTTTTAGGTTCTTTCTCAATGGACGCCTCTAAAAGTGTTTTGCCTTCTTTAAAAACTGCAATTTTCTCTTTTGGTGTCGATGGGAACTGAGCACTTTTCATCGTAAGTGCGCCTAAATAAGCATTTGTCAAGTTAGAAGTAGTTCCGCCTTTTACTTGCTCAATACCTTTATTTATCACTGCTTTATCGTTGGATTTGAAAGCGTTATAAAATTCTAATTTATTCACTGGTTTACTCGCGGTGAATGAGAAAGAAATCAATAAGATCGAAAATAATTTTATCATCACAATTTTATTTTGGATACAAACTTACAATGATTTTGCCAAAATTCCTTTTTATCGGTTTATCTAAACTGTTTTGCAGAATGAAGTCATGATATTTCTGCTAATTTTGCGCTATTAACAGTTGCATTTTATTCTATGCTATCAGAAATCAATGGGTGCGTTCTTGTGCCGACTTATAATAATGAAAAAACAATCGCTGATGTACTTCAACGGGTGTTTAAAGTTGTGCCTAACGCAACCGTTATTGTGGTCAATGATGGTAGTACAAATTCAACCGTTTCGATATTAGAAGAATTGGCAGATAGAATAGTGCTAATTACAAACGAAGAGAACAAAGGAAAGGGCTTTTCATTGCGTCGTGGATTTAAGAAAGCAATGGAATTGGGGTTTGATCATGCGGTAACAATTGATTCAGACGGACAGCATTTCCCAGAAGACATTCCATTACTCGTTGAAAAAGCAAAAGAATTTCCGAACTCTGTAGTTATGGGTTCAAGAAATATGGCGCATGATTCTGTTCCGGGAAAAAGTTCTTTTGGTAATAAATTCTCTAATTTTTGGTTCAAATTAGAAACTTGGATTTCATTGCCGGATACACAAACGGGTTTTAGAATCTATCCGTTAAAGCCAATGCGTAAAATGCGCTTTTTCACAAAGAAATTCGAGTTTGAAATTGAAGTTATAGTGCGATTGGCCTGGAAAAATGTAAAATTTCATCCTGTTGCAATTCGTGTGTTATACGATATGGAAGAACGCGTTTCTCACTTCAGGCCTGGACGAGATTTTTTTCGCATTTCCGTTCTGAATTCTGTTTTGGTATTAGGTGCGTTATTCTATTACTATCCTAAAAAACTTTTGTCCTACGATACATTTAAGACTATTAAAAAAGAAGCTATAAAGCCGGAAGAATCTAATTTTATGAAGGCACTGTCACTGGGTTTTGGCGTTTTTATGGGGATAATTCCAATTTGGGGATTTCAATTACTTGTCGGAATTCCACTTTCGGTTATGTTTAGAATGAACAAAGTACTTTTTGTTGCGGCTGCCAATATATCAATTCCACCGATGATTCCATTTATTTTATATGCAAGTTTATTGTTCGGACAGTTTATTGTTGGTGGAGAAGTAAATCATGAGACACTTCTTTCACTGAAATCAGAAGACATTCAAACGAATGCTTATCAATATTTAATTGGAGCTGTAGTTTTGAGTTGTATGGCTTTTTTAGCAGTGTTTAGTGTTAGTTTAATTCTTCTAAAGATCTTCAGAAAAGAACCTGTAGGAAACTAGAAATAAGGTAAAATTTCTCTTTGTAAGAGAATTCCATTATTTCTGTTAGTTGACCTTCAGATTATTACATACAACTATTCTCTTTGTCGAATTTTCATCAATCAACAATTCTTTTGCCCAAAATACCGATTCAATAAGAGCTGTGAAATATTTCACTTTGTTCGAAGGATATGAAAATGAAAATGAATATGAAGATGTTCAACTAGATTTGTCTATGCCCGACCAGAGAATTCTAGTCGAAAAACTTTTCATTGATTGGAAAGGAGACCTTGAACAAATAGACGATGTTTGTGTAATGGGCATAAAAATGTAACCAAAAAAGTAAGAAGGTATTATAAAAGTGTAAACCTCTTATTCTTGTTATATGAAGTCAATTAATCTCCTTTTCATTCTTCTGTTTTCACCAACCCTTGTATTCGCAAATGATTTGTTATTTAATCGATTAACAAAATTGTACGGCAAAGATCAAGACAAATGTTTGGAAGCAGCAAAACGTTTTATGAACTTTTCCCCAAATGAAAGTTCATCGTATTACTTTGCATCAAAAGTGTGTTTTGATAAGTCAACCGTTGCTCGAAACAATCGTACGGAATTCTCCTTATTAAAAAAAGCAATAAGTTACGCCGCAAAGTTTGAGAAAACTGACCACGAGAATTTGGCTAAAAGAGTAAATTGGACATTGGATAAAGCTGCTTTAAAAACCAGTGTAATCAGTCTTTCAAATAAATTGTCCAGTGAAAATCAGCAGAGTTTAAGCACTAGTTTGGTAATTGCCTACTATAAAATAGATCAGCAATTTGAAATTGCTGATATTGCAGAAAACACGACTTTTGAAAAGGCAGAAAACCCCGCGCTTCTAAATGTAAACAAAGGGTTTATGTTTGGTATGCCAAGTGGAACTGAAAATGTTCATTCATCCAACTTAGCAGAAGAACAAGCATTGTTACTGTTGATTAATAAAGAGCGTCAAAAGCTCGGAATGGAACCTCTGATTTGGGAAGAGAAATTGGCCAAAGCAGCGAGACATCATGCATTTGATTTAGGTTCACAAAAATATTTCGATCACAATACGTACGACAGAGTCAATGGCGAGTTGGTAAAAGTGGGGGGTACATTTACTCGAATAGGACGTTTTTACAATGCATCGTCACTGAATTCAGAAAATATAGCTGCAGGTAGTGAAACAGCCAATGGAACCTATGTACAATGGTTTGATAGTAAAGGACATTATAATAATATGTTCAATAAACAAAGTAAAAAAGTAGGAATTGGGTTTTATTACGATGAAAATGCACCATTAAAATTCTACTGGGTTTTTTGCACAGCGATGTAGTTTTCAGCTGTTAATCTGTTAAGTCTTATACTTTTTGGTGTTTAAATTATTCATTATTTGTTACTTTAGGGCAAACTAAGTAATAAAACGAACTATGTCAACCAACCGAATGAGGGATATTTTCCTTTTCTGTACTAACATTTTTGTTGGAGTCACAGCCTTTTCACAATCAGATTCAATTGTAAAGGCTACAATTATTGGAGGTGATTCTATACAAAGTAGCTTACTGTATAACAGTGGAGTAACGAAAGTTTCTCAAAAACAATATCAAGGGGCAATTGATGATTTTACTAAGGCAATTGCACTTAATCCTTCTTTTGAAAAAGCATTTTTCAATAGAGGTATGGCAAAATTTGCGATGGAAGACTACTCTGGATCAATTGTAGATTTCGATCAGTCAATTACGTTGAATAACAACCCAGAAAGTCATTACACTAGAGGTAGAGCAAACTTTTTTAAAGGAAATAAAGAAGCAGCGCTTGTAGATTACATAAATGCAATTGCTGCAAACAATGATCACGCAAAATCCTACTATTATAGAGGAGGATTGAAGTTTGAGTCGGGGGATTACAAAGGAGCAATCGAAGATTTTGACAATGCAATTCGTTCTGAACCGAGTTATGCTTATGCCTATAACGATCGTGGAAGTGCAAAACGTCAGCTGAATGATTTTGACGGAGCAATTAAGGATTACCAAAAAGCAATTTTATTGGACAAACAAATGTCATTCGCTTATAACAATCTTGGAAGTGCCAAACGTAAAAAGGAAGATTTTAAAGGAGCAATTCAAGAATACACGAAGGCAATTATGATTGATGAAAAATCATTTATTGCATACAACAACAGAGGAAGTGCGAAATTTGACGATGGCGATTACAAAGGAGCAATCGAAGATTTTACAAAAGCAATTGAGCTGAATAAAGATTACGCTTATGCACTAAACAATAGAGCAGGAGCGAAATTTAAATTGAATGATTTGAAAGGGTGCGTTGAAGATTGCACGAAAGCAATTGCAATTGATGCCAACTATGCATATGCGTATTTGAACCGAGGTAATGCAAAAGAACTTTTGCGTGATGAACCTGGTGCATGTGAAGATTGGACGAAAGCAGCCAGTTTAGGTGCAGAAGCCGCAAGTGGATACATCGGAATTTGTCAATAATCCTTAAAGAAAAATAAAATCATGTTAAAAAGATATATCGTATTAGCATCCATCTTTCTTGTAAGTGGATTGTTCGCACAAAATGTAGAATTTGATAAAGCAAATTTTAAAGAAGACAAGGACGGTTTTAAAGAAGCCAAAGACAATTTAAAAGCTGGGGATGATTTGTATGCTCAAGGACCTGGTTTTTACAGAGAAGCAATTGTTCCTTATGAAGCAGCAAATAAATTCAATCCAAACAATGCTGATTTGAATTATAAGTTGGGTGAGTGTTACATGGCGTCGATATTTAAATTTAAAGCATTGCCTTTTTTGGAAAAATCTTTAAAATTAAATCCGTCGATTGATCCATTTATTCATTACTTGTTAGGAAAAGCATATCATTTGGACATGCAATTTGACAAAGCGGTTTCTGAATATGGACAATACCAGCGTGCGGTAATGAACGGTGGAGATCCATACATTATTCAGGATTTAATGATGCGCTTGGAGCAATGTGCTAATGGTAAAAAATTGGTCGCAAATCCAATTCGTGTATTTGTCGATAATATGGGAGACAACGTGAACAGTGAGTACAACGAATATGGAGCAGTGATTTCTGCGGATGAATCTGTTTTAGTCTTTACAGCACGAAGACCAAATTCTACAGGAGGAAAAATTGACCCACAACTGAATGAGAACTTCGAAGATATTTATATTTCGTACAAACAAACAGATGGTTCTTGGTCTAAATCTAAAAATATAGGTGAACCAATTAACTCAAATGACCATGACGCGAATTCAGGAATTTCAAATGACGGGCAACGTTTTGTTATTTATTTAGGCAAGTCTAATGGTGGAGATTTGTATGAATCTAGATTGACTGGAGATATTTGGAGTAAACCTGAGTCAATGGGAAAAAACATTAACACGAAAGATTTTCACGAGTCTTCAGCTTGTTACTCTCCAGATGGAAATGTTTTATATTTCGTATCGGATAAGAATGGTGGATTGGGAGGTCATGATATCTATATGTCGAAATTGGATGAGAAAGGAAATTGGGGAGAAGCTGTGAATCTGGGAAGTGCAATTAATACGCCATATTCGGAAGAAGGAGTTTATATGCATCCGGATGGAAAAACGTTGTATTTCAGTTCTCAAGGACATTCTTCAATGGGTGGGTTTGATATATTTAAATCTGTTTACAATGATAAATCCAAAGCTTGGAGCAAACCGGAGAATATAGGTTATCCTGTAAATACAACTGATGATGACGTGTTCTTCGTGATTTCCGCAAGTGGGAGACGTGGATATTATACGTCTATGGCTGCAGACAGCAGAGGATTAAGAGATTTGTACGTAGTTACATTCTTAGGTTCTGAAAAACAAGTTGTACTGAATAATGAAGATAATTTATTAGCAAGTGTTGCTGCTCCAATCAAGGAGGTTATTGTAGCACCGATTGTCGAAGTGAAAGAGGCGCAATTAACGATTCTGAAAGGAGTTATTACTGATGCGCTTACAACTAATGTTTTAGAAGCGGAAATAGAGATTGTTGACAATCAAGCGAATGTTGTGATTGCGACTTTTAAGTCGAATAGTG